>NZ_BAAILM010000113.1:19240-271218 GCF_054589175.1 Pseudomonas sp. 3A(2025)
GCCTGGCGGGTCTGGCCCGCATTGTCTGGGACGATCTCACCCTCGATGAACTGGTCAGGTCCAAGGGCGACCTGGACAAGCTGACCGCGCTGATCCAGAAGCGCTACGACATGACCCACGAAGAAGCGCAAAAGCAGATCCTGAGTTTCTTCGAGCGGCACCGCACCACGTGACCGACAAACCGACGGGCGACGCGTGCGAACAAGGCGAAGACTGTTTTCCCGTGCATATAGTGAGAAGGTCTATCGCTCAACCACCGAAGGGACTCCATGCTTGAAGACTGCACACCACAGCAGAATGACTTGCTGGCCGCCCTGCCCGGCGATGTCCGGCAAAGGCTTTTCTCACATCTGGAACACATCACCCTGCCCCTTGGACAAGTGCTTTATGAGTCCGGCGAAACCATGCGTCATGTGTATTTCCCGACCGACTCGATCATCTCGCTGCTCAATGTCATGGAAAGCGGTGCCTCGGCCGAGATCAGCGTGGTCGGCAACGAGGGGATGGTGGGTATTTCGCTGTTCATGGGCGGCGAAAGCACCCCCAGCCGCGCCGTGGTGCAAAGTGCCGGGCACGCTTATCGCTTGCAGGGTCAGCGCTTGAAGGATGAATTCAATCGCCACGGTGAACTGCTGGTGCTGATGCTGCGCTACACCCAGGCGCTGATCACGCAAATGGCGCAAATCGCCGTGTGTAACCGTCATCACTCGATCGATCAGCAACTGTGCCGCTGGCTGTTGCTGTCTCTGGATCGCCTGTCGGGCAATCAACTGACCATGACCCAGGAGTCGATCGCCAACATGCTCGGTGTCCGCCGTGAGGGCGTCACCGAGGCCGCCGGTAAATTACAGCGCCAGGGCGTGATCGAATACAGCCGCGGGCACATCACCGTGCTCAATCGCCCGCGACTCGAACAGTTGTCGTGTGAATGTTATGCGGTGGTGAAAAAGGAAACGGACCGTCTGCTGTCCTGATTCATTGCAGCACATACTCATGAAAGAGCTGCGGCCCGTGCTGCTCATCGGCGCGGCAGGTAAACCCCAGACTTTTCGCCAGGCCGTCCATGGCCAGATTACCCGCCGAGTCCATCGAAGAAATCTTGCGAAAACCCTGACGGATCGCCGTGTCCATCAGGTGCTGCATCAAGGCCGTGGCAACGCCCTGGCGCTGCCAGTCATCGGCCACCGCCACGGCAAACTCACAATGCACATCGCCTGGATAGGCACCGTAGCGGGCCTTGCCGATTTGTGTCAGGTGGCCGTCTTCATAGACCAGAGCGATAAAGGCCACGCGATTGGGCAGGCACACATCCATCAATTTATCGTGGGTTTGCTTCAAGTCGCTGAAGGTCGCCAGAAAACGAAAGTGTGGCGTGTTTTGCTCGATGCGCTCAAAGAAAAGCCGGTCGCGCGCGCGGTCAGCCTCTACCAGCGCGCGGATCAACAAGGGCGTGCCGTTTTTGAGCGATTCGATCCAGTACTCGCCCTGGATACTGTCGGTCTCGTCGCTGAAGCGTTTGATGATGGCGGCGTCATAGCTCATGTGCAGTGCTCCGGTGCGTTCAGGAACGGCTTCCTCCAGCATAGGCTTATGTACGCCACCCTTTGACCCTATATTGGCCTGCCAAACGCACTGGCAGACCGCTGGTCATTCGTCAGCCGATCAGGGAATCAAGCGTGCCTTGCGCAACCGCTCAAACACCTCGAAAAAGGCCTGATCGCTGGCCTGAAACGCGGTGAAGCCCATGGCGCGACTCTTCGACATGTCGGTGACCACTTCAATCGGGCGACCGAGATCGGCGTCGGTGTGCCATGGCGACACCAGTCGAGTGATGTCGGCCTCTTGCAAGCCATGCTCACGCACGATCTCGGTCCAGGCACGCTGGTCGTCGGCCATCTGGGTTTCCAGCGGCGACGGTTGCGCCGGGAAGTCGGCCGCTTGCACGCCAAAGTAATCGGCGATTTGCCCCCACATCCAGTTCCAGCGGAACACATCGCCGTTGGTGATGTTGAACGCCTGATTGGCCGCTGCTGGCGTAGTCGCGGCCCACAGCTGTTGTTTGGCCAACTGACGGGCATCGGTCATGTCGGTCAGGCTGTCCCACTGCACACGCGAGCCCGGGAACACAAACGGCCGGCCTGTCGCCTTGCAGATCGAGGCATACACGGCCAGGGTCGTCGCCATGTTCATGGCATTGCCCACGGCGACCCCCGTCACGGTGTGCGGACGGTGCACGCTCCAGGTGAAGCCGTCTTTCTCGGCCGCCGCAAAGACTTCGTCTTCCTGGGCGTAGTAGAAGTTTTCGACGTCCAGACGGCCTTGGGATTCGCGAAATGGCGTTTGCGGCAAGCTGCCTTTGCCATAGGCCTCGAACGGCCCCAGGTAGTGCTTGAGTCCGGTGACCAGCGCCACATGTTGCACGCTGTTGGCGGGTCGCACTGCATCGAGCACGTTGCGCACCATGGCGGCGTTGACACGAATATTTTCAGCTTCCGTGGCCTGCCGCGACCAGGTGGTAATGAACACATGGGTCGGTTTCAGATCGCCCAGTGCACTGGCCAGCGAGGCGGGATCCTGCAGATCGGCGGCCACCGGGATCACACCGGCCACTGAAGACGGGCTGCGAGAAAGCGCGGCGACCTGCCACTGGTTTTCGAGCAAAAGCTCAACGATTGCGCTGCCAACGATGCCGCTGGCACCGACGACCAAAGCGGTCTGGATCATGGGATTCTCCTGAGGTTGAAAATGCATCGCGTGGCAGAGCACCGGTCTGAACCGCCACTCTGCGCCATGCAGACTCAGAACAGGTTGAAGCGCCAGAGGTTCAACGGCAAGTGGGCGTATGCGCGCACCCTGCTCCGGTTTTTCAAAGATGAAGTGCCGGTACCGCCTCAGTACCTTGCCCAGGTGTCTGAACCTTGACCTTTACCGCGATCAGCAGCGCCGCCAACAGCATCATACTGGCAGCGGCGACAAACACACCGGTAACCCCAGTGAAGCCGAACATGACGCCGCCCGCCGCAGCGCCTGCAGCAATGGCCGACTGTACCGACGCTACCACCATGCCGCCTGCGCTTTCAGCCTGATCAGGTACCGAGCGCGCAACCCAGTTCGACCATGCCACGGGCACACCGCCAAAGGCGATGCCCCACAGCATCAACAGCCCCGCGTGGCCGGGGACAGTCGCAGGTAACAATGCAAGTCCCAGTGCGGCAACCCCCACCAGAACAGGCATCAACACCAGCGTTGCGCGAGGGCTGCGCTCAAGCAGCCAGCCGGCCAGTAATGTGCCGACGAAGTTCGCCACACCAAAGCCCAGCAGCATCAGCGACACTCCCTCGGAGCCGACACCGAGGGTGCTTTCCAGGAACGGCCGGATATAGGTGAACAGCGCAAAATGACCGGTGTGTACCAGCACACATCCCGACATGCCCACTGCGATTCCCGGACGCAACAGGACCTCAAGCACCGTTCTCAAGCGCGCCGTTCTTCGTGGCGCCAGCGATGGCAGGGTGAAAAACTGAAAAGCCAGCGTCACACCGCCGACAGCCGCTGCCGCCAGAAACGCACTGCGCCAGCCGTACAAACCGCCCAGGTAGCTGCCCAGTGGAACTGCCACGACTGTGCCCAGAGCAATGCCACTGAAAATGATCGACAACGCACGCGGCAGCAACGCCGCCGGCACCAGACGCATCGCCACCGCAGCGGCCATGCTCCAGAAGCCGCCCAGGGCGATGCCCAGCAGCACACGCATCAACAGCAGCACAGTGAGGCTCGAGGAAAACGCCACCAGCAGATTCGAGCCGATCATCAGTACGCTGAAGCACAACAGCACCACACGGCGGTCGATGGCCCGCGTCAGGCCAGGCACCAATAACCCGGCGAACAAGGCAACCACCGCCGTGACCGTCACCGCTTGCCCGGCCAAGCCTTGCGATACCCCCAACTCAACCGCCATCGGCGTCAACAGGCTGGCCGGAAGATACTCGGCGGTCAACAGCCCGAACACGCCCATCGCCAGCGAGAACACCGCCATCCAGGCCGGTGTTGCAGGGGCTGCATCCACTGTCTCGTCACTTGCACAATCACTCATCGTCAGACATCCCTTGGTCGTTATCGGGAAAAGAAGTCTATGGATGAAAAACCGGATGATCTATGATGCAAAACCCTGAATGATTGACCAAAACCCCGGAAAACATGCTTTCAGACTCAACCGACGCTGCTTCTGACCTCGTCACCGAACTGCTACGAGGCATGCGTCTGCACGGTGTCGAATACCGCCGCATCCAGGTCGGGCCAGCGTTTGGCCTGGGTTTCGCAGCACGGCCCGGGCACGCCTGGTTTCACTTCATCGCCGCCGGCGGCGCCACGCTACGTCTTGCCGACGACACCCGCTACGAACTGACAGCAGGCAACGCGGTGTTCATCGCTCACGGCGGCGCTCATCAACTGCTGTCGGGCGTGGAGAAGCCGGCGCAGGATATCGACCTCTTCGCTGCCACGCCGCTGGGGGATTCGGTGTGTGCCATGGACACACGCCTTGAGGCAGACAGCACCCAGGGTGCCCTGCTTTTCAGTGGCTGCATGGCGTTTGAGCTCGGGCGCCTGCAAGGGCTTGGCCGGCTGATGCCGGAGCTGCTGCTGATCGATGCGCAAGGCCAGCGCTACCCAGGGCTGATGCCGATACTGGCGGCCATGGAGCGCGAGGTCAGTTGCGCACGAATTGGCTTCGCCGGCATTTTGGCCCGCCTTGCAGACGTCGTGGCGGCGATGATTGTCCGCGGCTGGGTCGAATGTGCCTGCGGCAATGCTGGCGGCCTGGTTGCCGCATTACGCGACCCTCGCCTGTCCAGCGCTTTGCTGGCCTTGCACCAACAGCCAGGGCGCGACTGGACAGTGGCCGAGCTGGCGCAGTTGTGTAATGCCTCACGCTCGGTCTTTGCCGAGCGCTTCCAGGCGACCCTTGGCACTCCACCGTTACGCTATGCCACTGAACTGCGAATGCGCCTGGCCAGTCAATGGCTGACGCTGGAGAGGCTGCCTATCGAAACCGTGGCCCAGCGTCTTGGCTACAACTCTCAAGCCGCTTTCAGCCGCGCCTTCAAACGCGTCACTGGTTATCCGCCCGGTGCCAGTCGACAACGTGGTCGAGATTAAGGCGCCTGAACAAGACCAGTCACAGGCATATGGCATTGACAGGTAAAGCGCTCAATGGTCGTTCGCCCACGCATCAGGACGGCTTGAAGCCTGCCCGCCAATGCTCTACCACCCCGCCCTGCCCCGGTGGGTAGGCGCCGACCACCCTGAAATCGTCGCTTGCGCCAAGGTTGCAATGCCCTGTCCCCGCAGGCAGCAACAGTACACTCCCGACCTTGACCTCGACCACGTGGCCGGTCGCGCTCAGTGCGGCGGAGTAGATCAGCACGGGCAGCACCGGATTTGAATTTAAAAACACTGATGTAGGAGGCAGCTCTGCTGGCGATTGAGCGCGAAGCGCTCACAGAAATCTGCGAAACGCTGAATACTTACGACTGCTGGCGCAGCCGATCGCCAGCAAAGCTGCCTCCTACAGGTCCCATGTTTGCTGCGCGACAGCGCGGCGCCATGGCGGTGGGTAATCGTCTAAAGGATGCGGGCCGATCTACGCGCCAGCGGCAATGGAATGGCCAAGCGACTCGAACCCGGTTTGCTGCAACTGCCGAAAGCTGCCTGAAATGGCATCGATCAATTCCGAGTCATCGACCGGATCCATGCCTGGATAAGGCTTGCCGTTGTAGTCGCCGTTATGGGTCAGCACGGCCTCGACATTATCGTCGTTGTCCTTGTACAGCCGCTTCATCACCTGCGCTTCCAAGTCCTTACTGTCGTTGCAACGCAGCGCGTAGTGAATCGCCAAGGCGGCGCCGAAGGCCAACGCTGGCGTTTCAATACCATGCTTGCGCGCCAGGTCGATGCTGCTCAGGATGCGCTCATTGCGTTGCAGTTTGCGCAATGGATCGCGTCCGACACGGGCACATGGGTCCTTGAACGAGGTTTTGCAGCGTTCCAGAAATGTCTTGGCAAAACCGCTGACGGCCTCTGCCATCTCTGCGTTTTCAGCCATCAGGGCGGGCGCGACTTCTTCGCGAATCAAGCGTTCGGCCAGCGCACTGACACGCTCGTCGCCCATGCCCTGACCGACCCAGGTATAACCCAGCAGGCTGGCGTACCAGGCGATGATGGCATGCGGGCCATTCCACAGGCGGTTCTTGATGACCTGGATCTGACCGATGTCAGTGACCGTTTTAACCTGGCGCAGACGCTCCAGCAGATCGCTGCCGCGCTCTACATACAGTTGCATGTCGGGCTCACTGTTGAACAGGATCAAATGCATCTGGCTCAATGCACTGCTCGATTGCGCGAAAGGTCTGAACCGGCCGATCAGCCGTTCGTATTCAGGAACCGGCGCCGATGGCTTTCTAGCGACGACAGGTTCTCCCTCCTCCAGGCTGTTCTGGAACATCTGCGACTTGATACGCAATTGTCGAACCAGTGCGTCATTGCTGATCTTGGACACGATGCGGCTGACCACCGTTTCGGCAAAATGAGTCTTTTGCAGGATCTGCTCGCTGATCGGCGGCGCGCACAGCAACTCCAGCTCGGCTTGCACATGCAGGCGCACGAACGCGGCACCGCCAATCTTGTTCAGCACGATCAGAATGGTCAGCTCGCGACCACGGCGCTCGAAGCGGCGCAGCAAGCCCTTGGCAATCACTTTGGCCTGGTTGCGGATGGCCTGCTCGGGCAGGCTGAGCCCGATGATTTCGGCGCTGTTGTACATGTCGATCACCGCGTCGTCATCGTCCATGTCGATCATGCGCACATTTTCAATGGTCTGGTCGAACGAGGTCGCGCCGTAGCGCACGCTGTAACGGCCGAACGCAGAGACGGTTTCGCGCAGCATGCGCGACCGGGTCGCGGCGATGATTTCAAACGGCCGGGTGTAGCCATCCCAATGCGAGAACACTTGCGTCAGGTAACCACCGCCGATGGCACCGAAGCCATGGATACCGACGCGAAACTGGTTCAGCGACGAAGGAAACGGCTCCGTCAGCTCGGGCATGCCCAGATCGGGAACGCACTCACTCAGGTCGGCCAGAAATTCGTTCATGCTGCTGTAGGCTTTGAGCGCACCGGCCTTGACCTCGGGTGCCGGCGACTTGATGTCTTCGATCAGAATGGCTTGTCCTTCAGCGCGCATGGCCGAGAGCATGCCGTTCTCGGAGTCTTCGACCATGAAGCATTGGTCGGGCTCGCAATTGAGCGCGCTGGCGGCCTTCAGGAATATTTCCGGATGGGGTTTGCCCTGGCTGACTTCATCGCCACAGACGGTGATGTCGAAATATTTGAGCACATTGGCGTTGATCAAATACTCCTCGGCAATGGCACGGCGGCTGGACGTCGCGACGGCCATCGTCAGGCCCGACTTGCGTAACCGCTCCAGCACTTCGAGCAGGCCGGCCTTGATTGGCACGCCGTACTGACGCACATACTCCAGCTCAAGCTCATCGGCGCGCTTGCGAATCTGCGCATACGGAAAGTCTTCACCGTTATGAGCCTTGGCGAGGGCTTCGGCCTTCTTCGCGCTCAGGCCCAGCGAGCCGATCAATGTTTGCTCGCTTAGCGCCTTGCCGAAAATCTCCATCGAGGCTTGTTTCAATGTCTTGAAGCGCAAGCGCTCGGTATCGAACATGGTGCCGTCCATGTCGAAAATGGCGCTGAAAATTCGTTTACCTTGAAAAAAAATCATAACGTGATGCCCCTGTTTGTTGCCTCGTGAAACAGCCCGCTGTCAAAACGCGGACACGCGAATACTGCGAAAAAACTGCAGATGGCTGTCAGGTAGGGGGCATACGACCTATGGGCGCGCGCTTGGGCACAACGACGAGGTAAGGCGGGACAGAGCGGGGGGTGCAAAGCAGGGTTACAAGCTTCGAGGCACTCAAGGCGCCTTGTTTGACGTTGACTTCACGCTCACTGGCTGCCTTGAGGTTGGCAGACAATGAGCGAAAAAAGCGATGGATACGTGTGATTCCGGGCATAAGGTGCTTTTTTTCCTGTACGGTGACTGATGTTCCTTTTTACCCTTGCACGTATGCGCTGTCACATGCAAGTCGTAAGGCCATCACAGGAGGCAAAAGCAGGCGCGTTTCAAGCCTGTTTCGATGTGTTATCGCGGATGGTCTGATGATTGATCACGACTTCATCGATGACGGTTCTGAAGACTTTTTGAATGAGTTCGGCACTCACTCCGTAGCGTTCAGCCAGCACGCTATACCGTTGCGCTTGCGCAGCCTCGCGAGACGGGTCGACTGCTTCCAGACTGTGCGCGGCCTTGAGATGGCCCACTTTGCTCGTCGCGATGAATCTCAGCGAAAGATTCCTGATGATCTCTTCATCCAGATGATCAATTTCAGCTCTCAATAGCCCTAATTCATCGTCGCTCATGCAGATTGCCTCGAAGTTGATGGAGTTGCGGCGGAGTGTATCCTGTCCGGGTCAGGCTTTGCCTTACGTCTGAAAGCGACCTGGATCTGTAGCTTAAGCACATTAATGCCAACTCGCTAAACAGTGCATGCACTGGCGTGCCCGCCAGGTCCTCAACGGCCCACCGCAGAATGAGCAGTACGCAACCTTTTGCGTGCAACTGAGCGTCATTCGATGATGGAAATACTCACTGACGATGCCAGGATCAACCTTCTCCCGTCGTGCGATCTCATTGATCACTGCCTGAGGGTCTACATCCAGGAAAATCTTGGGTGCCGCAAACGTTTCAATCAAAGGGCA
This sequence comes from Pseudomonas sp. 3A(2025), assembly GCF_054589175.1. NCBI lineage: Bacteria > Pseudomonadati > Pseudomonadota > Gammaproteobacteria > Pseudomonadales > Pseudomonadaceae > Pseudomonas > Pseudomonas sp. 3A(2025). The sequence continues at coordinate 28,067 of NZ_BAAILM010000113.1, forward strand.
ATACGCTGTTATCCGCTCACCACAACGATCACAAAGACGATGTCCATAGTCGCGTTCCATAAAATCACTTCTCTGGATAGAGCAGGAACTGTACCTTTTGTGCGTGCCACGAGAGACGCATCAACAGATGCCGATGGACATGGCATGAGCGTATTTCATGCCCTCTTCACCCTGCACCAACGGTTATATAACACATGACTAACCTCCTGTTTATCTGCAGCCGTAACCAATGGCGCAGCCCCACTGCAGAAACCATCTGGCGTCGCCGTCCGGGCTTCAATGCCCGCTCGGCAGGCACCAGCCCGAACGCACGCAAACCTGTCGGAGTTGTGGATATTCGCTGGGCTGATGTCATTTTTGTCATGGAGCGCAAGCACCTGAATCGCCTGCAGGCCGACTACGCCCGCCTGCTTGAACACAAGCCGATTCATTGCCTGGAGATTCCCGATGATTTTCGTTACATGGACCCTGAATTGGTGGACATGCTTGAAGACACGGTAGCGTTCTATCTGGCTGACTAATTTTCCGGCCTGCATCAGATCTTCTTGTACCTGTCCGTGAAGGCTACTCCGCTGTTTCAGCAAGCAAACCAAAATACTTCCCCCTGCCACCTTGCAGAAAAATCCCGCCGCCTCACATAATGATAATGAATCCTAATTACATCACCTCCCGACATCATGCCCAGCCCTTCCCCCTTCAAACAGCAGGTCGGCACGTTTTACCGCGACCATCACCGCTGGCTATTCAGCTGGTTGCGGCCGCGTGTCGAATGCCGGGATCTGGCGGCCGACCTGGTGCAGGACGTGTTTATCCGGGTGCTGACCGCCAAGGACGGTGAAGCACAACTGGAGGCGGTGCGTGAGCCCAAGGGCTATCTGGCGACTATCGCACGGCGCTTGATGATCGATCATTTTCGCCGTGCCCGGCTGGAACGCGCCTGGTTGCAGGCCTTGGCCGAGCAGCCTGAGGCGGCGACCATCAGCGAAGAAACCCGGGCGATTCTGCTCGAAAGCCTGTGCGAACTGGACGCCATGCTCGCGGGGCTGGGTGCCAATGTGCGACGGGCGTTTCTGTTGTCGCAGCTGGACGGCATGACCTACACCGCGATTGCCGCCGAACTGGAAGTGTCGGTGGTGACGATCAACCGCTACATCGCCAAAGCCACGCAGCATTGCGTGCTGTTCAGCCTGGGCGTGGTCACCTCTTCAACATGACGACGCTCGACAGCCGGCAAATGGTGGCCATCAAACAGGCCGCGCACTGGTTTACCCGGCTGCAAAGCGAGGCGGCCAGCAGTGCCGACCAAAAGGCATGGCAGCACTGGCTGGAGGCGTCCGGGGAGAATCGCTGGGCGTGGGAACAGGTTCAGGGATTGCAGCAACGCCTGCATGGCATGCCGGCAGGGCTGACCGGGCGGGCCTTGAGCCTGGCCGATCAGCCGGACAAAAATCGGCGCACCCTGCTCAAAGGCCTGATGCTGGCGGCCGGCACAGGCCTGGTCAGCTATGGCGGCTACCGCCAGGTGCAGACCTCGGGCTGGCTGGCCGACTACCGCACGGCGACGGGTGAGCAGCGCACGATCGTGCTGCCGGATGGCTCACAGTTGCAGCTCAATACCGCCAGTGCCGTAGACCTGGCCTACAGCGTCAGCGAACGGCGGCTGATCGTCCGCGAGGGCGAAGTATTGATTACTACAGCGACCAACAGCGCTGGCCGACCATTTTTCGTGCAAACCCCGCAAGGCACGGTGCAGGCACTGGGCACGCGCTTTTCGGTCCGCCGCGACGGTACGCGTGACCATGTCGCGGTCTTCGAACATCAGGTGCGTATCACGCCGTTCGCGGGGCAACCGTCCTTGCTGGCAGCGGGTAATCAGTGCAGCTTCGACAGCCGTCAGACAGCCGCAACGACGCCTGTGAGCGCCGGCCAGGACGCCTGGGTCAAAGGTGTGCTGGTGGCCAACGATCAGCGGCTGGACGCCTTCATTGCCGAACTGGGCCGCTACCGCGCCGGCTGGCTGCGCTGTGATCCAGCCGTGGCCGGGCTGCGCATCAGTGGAGCGTTTGCCTTGAACGACACGGATCAGGCCTTGCAGGCGCTGACCACCAGTTTGCCGGTGCGGGTCGAACAGAAAACCCGCTACTGGGTCACCGTTGTGGCGCGCTGAAAAATATTTTCGCGCAGGTGATAGGTTTTCTCATTCTCGTTCGACTCATGGGTGCCAAGGGACAACTGCTCCACCCTGCCCATCACGACAACGAGATCAACCCGACATGAAACGCCCTCCACAGCCCAGCCGCCTGACGCTCAGTCTTCGCCGCGCCCTGCTCTGCTCGACCTTGCTGACAACAGGTGCCGCCCTGCAGGTAAACGCCGCCGAGACCGCCGTGCGCGAATACCACATCGGTGCTGGCGATCTGGGTGCGGCCCTGACCCGCTTTGCCGCTGAAACAGGCGTGGTGTTGTCGTTCGACCCGGCGCTCACCCGTGGTCAGCGCACCACCGGACTGGATGGCCGCTTTGCGGCGAACGAAGGCCTGGAGCGGCTGCTGTCGGGCTCGGGCCTGCAAGCTATTCGCGAGAGCGACGGGCGTTACTCCCTGCGCGCTGGCAGCCAGGAGGCTTCGGTGCTGGAGCTGGGACAGACGCAAATCGTCTCCAACGAACTGGGGACCATCACCGAAGGCTCAGGCTCCTACACCCCCGGCACGATTGCCACGGCGACGCGCCTGGTGCTGTCGCCGCGTGAAACGCCGCAGTCGATCACCGTCGTTACCCGCCAGCACATGAACGATTTTGGCCTGAACAATGTTGACGACGTCATGCGCCACACGCCGGGCATCACTGTGTCGGCGTTCGATACCGAGCGCAGCAACTATTACGCGCGCGGTTTCTCGATCAACAACTTCCAGTACGACGGCATTCCCTCCACCGCACGCAACGTGGCTTATTCGGCGGGCAACACGCTGAGCGACATGGCCATTTATGACCGTGTCGAAGTGCTCAAGGGCGCGACCGGCCTGCTGACCGGCGCAGGCTCTCTGGGCGCCACCATCAACCTGGTGCGTAAAAAACCCACCGCCGAGTTTCAGGGCCATGCCAGCCTGGGCGCCGGCTCCTGGGACAACTACCGCAGCGAACTAGACGTCAGCGGCCCGCTGACCGACACCGGCACTGTGCGCGGCCGCGCCGTGGCGGCGTACCAGGACAAGCATTCGTTCATGGATCGTTATTCGCGCAAGACGCCGGTGTACTACGGCATCATGGAGTTCGACCTGTCGCCGGACACCATGCTGACCGTTGGTGGCGACTATCAGGACAGCCTGCCCAAAGCCTCGACCTGGTCGGGCAGCTTTCCGCTGATCGATGCCAATGGCAATCGCAACAACGTTTCACGCTCGTTCAACAACGGCGCGGACTGGAGTAGCTGGGAGCAATACACCCGCACCGTGTTCGCCATGCTGGAACATAACTTCGACAATGGCTGGGTGGCCAAGCTGCAAGTGGACCACAAGATCAACGGTTACCACGCGTTGATGGGTTCGATTCAGGGCAACACGCCCAACACCGACGGCACTTCGTCGATCACGCCCGGCAAGTACACCGGCGAAACCACCAGCGACTCGGCCGACCTGTATGTCAGCGGCCCCTTCAGTCTGTTGGGCCGCGAGCATGAACTGGTCGTGGGCGGCTCCATCGCCAATTCGACCTGGAAAGGCAAAGGCTTCTGGAACTACACCCCATACGGTCCCAACGTCGTCGACTTCAATAACTGGCACGGTAACTTCCGCGAACCGGACTGGGGCGAACAAGCACAAACCATCGACGACACCGTGCGCCAGACCGGCGCTTACATCACCACTCGCTTGAACCTGGCCGACGACCTGAAAGTGCTGCTTGGCGGACGCGTGGTCAATTACCAGCTCACCGGGCTGACGCCGTCGTACAAGGAAACCGGGCGCTTCGTGCCGTATGTGGGTGCGATTTATGACCTGAACGACACGTACTCGGTGTACGCCAGCTACACCGACATCTTCATGCCGCAGGAAAACTGGAACCGCGACCGCGACAACAAGATTCTCGAGCCGGACGAAGGCCAGAACTACGAACTGGGTATCAAGGCCGAGTTCTTCGACAAGCGCCTGAACGCCAGCGCGGCCGTATTCGAAATTCGCGAAGACAACCGCTCGGTCTCCGACGACGACTACAACAACCGCCAGCCGACACCGTCCAACTACGCCTTCAAGGGCACTAAGGCTGTGACCAAAGGCTATGAAGTCGAAGTGTCCGGCGAAGTGTCCCCAGGCTGGCAAGTGCAGGCCGGCTACACGCACAAGATCGTACGCGACGATAACGACGTGAAGATCTCGACCTTCGAGCCTGAAGACCAGGTCACCCTCTACACCTCGTACAAACTGCGCGGCAGCCTGGACAAACTCACGATTGGCGGCGGCGCCCGCTGGCAGAGCGTGGGCTGGCAGGACATCTACAATTCGCCAAAAGGCGGCTATGAAGAGTTCTCGCAAAAGGCCTACTGGCTGGTGGATGCCATGGCCCGTTATCAGTTCAGCGAACACCTGTCGGCCACGTTGAATGCCAACAATGTCTTCGACAAGTCGTATTACACCAACATCGGTTTCTATAACTCGGCGGCGTATGGAGAGCCACGCAACTTCATGCTGACCACGCGTTGGGATTTCTAAGAGCACAGTATTTCCAGGGGCCTGCAGGCTCCTGGAAGCAGCCCAACTACCATCCACACCACGAATAGCGCAAGTGCACTTTTTCGATTTCCATAATCCTCATCAATCCATCACCCTGCACGCCGGATAAGCCACCACCTGCCTACAGGGATAGAACATGTTCAGCAAAACCGTACTTCTTGCAGTGCTGCCAACGGCCATGGCGTTCATGGCCGGGGCGGTCATTCCGGTTCAGGCGGCCAGCAATTCCGCCGTCGGGCGTGCGCTGGGGCATCCGTTATGGGCCGCGCTGACCTCGTTGTCGCTGAGCACGGTGGTGGTGATCATCGCTCTGCTGGTGCTGCGTATTTCCGCACCGGACATCAACAAGGCCCTGCAAGGCTCCTGGTGGTTCTGGACGGGCGGCATTCTGGGCGCGTTCTATGTCGGCTCGGCAGCGGCGCTGATCCCGCAACTGGGCGCGGCAGGCTTTCTGGTGCTGGTGGTGGCAGGCCAGATTCTGGTGTCGATCGTGCTCGACCATTTCGGTTTGATGGGGCTGGCGGAAAGACCCATCAGCCTGCCCCGAGTGGCGGGCATCGTGCTGATCCTCGGTGGCGTGCTGCTGGTGCAATACACGCCCGGCACAACCAAACCTGAAAGCCCCGCAGCCGACGTCAGGTAATCGGCTGGCTACATGCAAAGATCGCTTCACGCAGCCAGCGATGGCCGGGATCACTGTCTTTACGGACATGCCAGGCCTGCTGGTAGGCAAACGGTGCCAGCGCCAGTGGCGGCTCGAATTCGCGCAGGACCTTGTGCGATTTGAGCGAGCCGATGGCGCGCCTGGCCATGGTCAGGATCAAATCGGTGCCGGGCAGTATCTCGACAGCAGCGCTCCAGTGCGGCATGACCAACACCACATCGCGTTGCAAACCCTTGGCGATCAGCGCCCGCTCGACCTCGTCCTGCGCATCGGGGCGCATGGTCAGCATCACATGCGGGCGCGCCAGCCAGTCGTCCAGGGCCAGCCCGCCGCGCGCCGGCAACACGCTTTTATCGGCGATGCTGACGAAGTGCTCCTCAAACAGGTCCTGCACCAGCACTTCACCGGACGAGGGCGCAAAGATTCCCAGCGCCAGATCCAGCTCACCGTCCAGCAACTGCGCCAGCATCACGTCACGGCTGGCCTGACTGATCGACAGATGAATGCCCGGCGCTACCCGGCGCAGATGGCGGATCAACGGCGGCAAGACAAGCCGCGACGCATAATCGGACAACGACAATCGAAACCGCCGTTGAGCCTGCGCCGGATCGAAATCCGCTGCGGCCAGCAAGCCATTGAGGCTGCCCAACGCCTCAACCAGCGGCTTGACCAGCCCTTGTGCCCGAACACTCAACACCATGTGACCGTCACGGCGAATCAATAATGGATCATTGAAGTGTGCGCGCAACTGCGCCAGCGCATGGCTCACCGCCGGCTGGCTGCGATGCAGGCGCAAGGCGGCACGGGTCACATGCCGTTCGATCAGCAAAGCGTGCAGAGCCAGTAGCAGGTTGAGGTCGATTTTGCGCAGTTCATCCATGGGGCGAATAGTCTCGGTTCAGTGCTGGCGTTTCATTCGGACGAAGGATAACGCCAGACCGGCGCCGGGTCAGTTCTTCCAGCAATCGACCAGACGCTCGCACACACCATAGCGCCGATCGAGATCGGCCATACGCGTCAGATGCTGGCTGTAGCTTTGCTTGAGCACATCCTCGGTCAGCATGCGGTAGTACTGCGTCCTTGAGCTGTTGACCTCAAGAATCCGGCTTTCATCGGCGCTGTCGCTGTCGGGCAGCAGCCGCTTGAGTTCAGCGCTGTCGAGCTGACGCAGCCGGGTGCGGTAGTCGTCCTTGTACAGCTGCAAGGTCCGCGCCTTGCTCGCCACCATGTCCTGCGTGAACGTCTCCAGATTCTGCCGGTACTCGGTCCAGTAAACCGTCGGCAGGTTGAAACTGATTTTCTGCTGACGCTCTTTGAGGCTCTTGTCGATGGCCTGCAAGCGCTCGGCTTCGCTGCCAGCCGCCAGCTCGGTTTTCATCTGCGTCGTGATGCTGTCGTCGATGATCCGCTCGATCATCGCCGTGCGCTCCGGGGTATCAGGCAGCGTCTTGGGGGCAGCGGGAAACACCGGATTGCTGCCTGCGCAGGCCGGCAAACCGTTGTTCAACAGTGGCACCGGCGAGCGCGTCACCTGGCCGTTCAACTCATGCAGGCGCATCAACGACGACACGCACTGGCGGCCCTTGAAGCTGAAGGTCAGCTCGTATTCGGAATTCGCCTGCGGGACGAAGTTGAACGCGTTGGTGCACACGCTGCCGGTGCTGAGCGTATTGGGGCGCAGCAACACTTCGTTGCCCGGCTTCAGGCGAATCTCCAGGTACGGCTCGTCTGTGCTGGACGGCGCAATGCGCATGTCGGCGCGGCGCGCGGTGTCGGCGGAAAACAGATTGTTCATTAACCCGGTGGTCTGCCCGCCGCAATGTGCAACATCGAAAACATCCAGCGTGACATTGTCCATGCTGCTGATAAAACGCAGCTTGGCAGCATCAGCCTCGGTGGCATCGGGGTAGGTGCCGTTGAAACTACAACCGCCGAGCAAAACCGCGCCGCCCAGCAGCGTGGCGAATAAATGCAAAAAACGAGAGTCGAAGGTGACCATGTGTCGTCCTTGTCGGAAAATGTCCAGGCTAACTGGACCTGCCGAGTGCGATCTGGTTCCAATCGACGAGGTAAGGGATGCGCAAAATTCTGGCGATAAGCCTTATAGGGATGTTGGGGGGCTGCGCCACGATGCCCGATGAAATCAAGCTCGACTCCACTGTTTATTCGGCGCAAAACGCAGGTCTTGTCGTCGGTGCAATGGCCGACAGTGGACCGTACGGCTCCTGGATCGAGTTTCTCAATCTCGACACCGGCAAACGCTTTGGCTGGGGCGTGCAGGATTATTATTCGGCCTGGTTGCCGCCGGGATCCTACGAAGTGCACAGCATGGGTTCACGCCGTGGCGTGATGGGCCCCTACTCCAGACCACTGCGCTTCAGCGTGAAACCGGGCGCCATTAACTACCTCGGGGAAATGACCTACGGCTGCTCGGCGCGAGCGCAGCCCGAAGCGTTGTACGGCGTAAAAAGCTGTGGCTTTCTGGCGCTGTTTACCTGCAGCGTGCCTTCGCCTACGGTCGGCCTGTGTGTCGAAGACCGGCAGGAACAGGGCGTACGTAACTTCCTGAAAAAGAACCCCGAATACGCCACCCTGCCCGTGCGCTCTTCAGTCATGGTGCAGCAAGCGCAAGACTGATTTTTCAGGCTCGGATCACTCGGCCAGCGGTGCCGGAATGCGCCGCAACACATCGTCATAAGGCACCAGATCCAGAAAGGCCGTGACCTCCACGGCCTTGCCTTCACGCATGTGCAAGATCCACGCGTAGCTGTTGTCATAGGCCTGCCCGTCACGTGCAACGCCGGCGCCGTCCCACTGGATCAGCACATGGTCGCCATCGGCCCACAGTTGCTTGCTGACCGGCCGCACCGGGCTGGACAATCGCGACACAAACGGGCGCACGGCCTGTTCGACAAACAGCTCACGGCCTTTGAACACACCGGCACTGGGGCCTGAGCCCTTGATCGTCCAGATCACATCCGGCGCCAGCACATCATTGAAAAATGTATTCCCACCTGCGGCCCAGCGATCAAATGCCTCACTGACCGTCTGCTTGTTACGCGATGCCGTATCGGACGCTGAAGCGGCTTGAACCACGCCCGACAACAGCACGATGCCGATGACTGCCGCGACGACCGAGCGGATGTTTTGCACGATTGAAACGTACATGCCAAAGACTCCTTTTGGGGTATCAAACGAACGGCCGCATGCTTACGCCCGGTGTTGCAGACGAGTACCGCCGAAGATCAGTTGCTGCACCAGAGGACGCTCGACAAAGCGCGCCGGAAAGATCGGCTCTGGCGCACTGGCCCGATCAAGGCGGGCGATATGTTCCTCGCTCAATTGCAGGCTCAGCGCGCCCAGATTGTCCTGCACCTGGGCCAGGGTTCTGGCGCCCATCACCGGCGCAACCACAGCCGGATTCCACAGCGTCCAGGCCAGGGCTACTTGCGAAGGCGTCACGCCGATCTCTTGCGCGACTTCGCCGACCACACTGGCAATCTGCAAGGCGCGCTCGTTCATATGCCCGGACGAACTGATCACGCCCTTGCGCGTGGGCGACACATTCGCTTCGCTGGCCTGGCTCAGGTCGTCGCGGCTGTACTTGCCGCTCAAAATCCCGCCACCCAGCGGCGACCATGGCAACACCCCAAGGCCCAGCGCCTGCGCCATCGGGATCAACTCATGCTCGACGCTGCGCTCGACCAGGCTGTACTCGATCTGCAGGGCCACCAGCGGCGACCAGCCACGCAAATCGGCGAGCGTTTGCAATTGCGCCACCTTCCACGCCGGGGTGTTGCAAATGCCGAGGTAAAGCACCTTGCCGCTGCGCACCAGATCGTCCAGCGCACGCATCACCTCGTCGTCCGACGTGGTGAAATCCCAGGCATGCAGGTACAGCAATTCGATGCGATCCGTGTCGAGCTGGCGCAGGCTGGTCTCCACCGAGCGCATCAGGTTCATGCGGTGATTGCCGCCTGAGTTGGGGTCGCCCGGATCACGCGCCATCGTGTACTTGGTCGAGACGACAAGGCGATCCCGCTTGCCCTTGAGCAACTGGCCGAGAATGCGCTCTGCGGCGCCATTGGTGTAATTGACTGCGGTATCGATGAAATTGCCGCCGTGGTCGACGTACAGATCGAAGATCTGCTGCGCCCCCGCCTCATCCGCCCCCCAGCCCCAGTCAGAGCCAAAGGTCATGGTGCCCAGCGCCAGCGGTGAAACGCGCATGCCTGATCGTCCGAGCAAGCGGTAGTGGTCGAGTAACGGGAGAGTGGCCATACTGAACTCCTTGCAAAAGTGAAAGACGACTTCTATGGCGTTCAGTCTGCCGCCAGGCGAGCAGCCACCTGTAGCAAGATCGTCCTGTGTTCTTGCACGATCATCCGGAAGCAGACACCCATGGTCTCTCTGAAAACGCTGGTCGACCTCATCAGCCGCCACACCCCCGGCGACGGTATCCACCCAACCCCGATCCCCGGCGTCAGCCTGGCACGCTCGGCCAGCCCGACAGCGCCCATGCCCGTCGTGTATGAGCCCACCCTGTGCCTGATCGCCCAAGGCCGCAAACAGGTCATGGCCGGCACCACCACCTATATTTACGACGCCGCCAACTACCTGGTCGCCTCGGTCGACATGCCGGTGATGGGCTCGGTCATCGAGGCCAGCGAAGCCGCGCCCTACCTGTGCCTGATCCTCGACCTGGACATGGCCGCTCTCAGCGACCTTGCCTTGCGCTACCCCGCCGCAGACGAAAAGAATGCCCTGCCCGCCGCCGGTATCGAGCTCAACCCGACCACCGCTGAACTGCTCGACGCCGCCGCACGGCTCGCCAGCCTGCTCGATACCCCAGACGATATCGATGCCCTTGCGCCGCTGGTGACGGGTGAAATTCTTTATCGCCTCCTGACCCGCAGCGGCAACGGCATGGTCCGGCAAATGGCCAGGGCCGACAGCCGCCTGAGCCAGATCGCCAAGGCGATTGCGTGGTTGCGCAGCCACTATCGGGAAACCTGCCGCATCGATGATATTGCCGATATCGCCGGCATGAGCCGCTCAACCTTTCATGCGCATTTCAAAGCGGTTACCGCCATGAGCCCGCTGGAATTTCGCAGCCAGCTGCGGTTGCAGGAGGCCCGCCGATTAATGGTCGCCCAAGCGCTGGATGCGGCCGCTGCGGGGTATCGCGTAGGGTATGAAAGCCCCTCGCAGTTCAGCCGCGATTATGTGCGCATGTTCGGGCTGCCACCGGGCAAGGATGCGGGGCGGTTGCGCGAGCCAGTGAGTGTATTTCGCGATTAAACCAGGACGTTTCATCGATCACACTGATGATTACTATCGAACGGCTCGCCTGTCGGGTTGCCGAAACCGACTCCTATAATTGCCGCCCAATCCCCCCCGCTCCTCCGTCTGTTTCAGGCGACATTCCCCCCAGGAATCCAGCACCATGCCAAGCGCCAGCCAGGCCTCTCACCGTCCCCCCGAACCTAATAAACAGAGCGTCGCACAGCAGTGGCTGGCGATTCTTTCGGTCGCCGTGGGTGCCTTCGCCCTGGTGACCAGTGAGTTTCTTCCGGTAGGCGTGCTCAACGATGTCGCCAGCGACCTCGGTATCAGCGCCGGCCACGCCGGCCTGATGGTCACTTTACCCGGCATCATGGCCGCCCTCGCCGCGCCCTTGCTGTCTGTGGGCATTGGCGCCATGGACCGCCGGTATCTGCTGATCGGCCTGACACTGATCATGATCATCGCCAACGCCGTCGTGGCCTACGCCAGTGACTTCAACCTGCTGCTGTTCGGCCGCGTTTTGCTGGGCATCAGCATCGGCGGTTTCTGGGCGACGGCCATTGCCCTCAGCGGCCGCCTGGCGCCCAAGGGCGTCGGTGTCGCCCAGGCGACCTCGATCATCATGGTAGGCGTGACGCTGGCCACCGTGCTGGGCGTGCCCGTAGGCACCTGGCTGAGTGGCCTGATGGGCTGGCGCATGACCTTTCTGGTCACCGCGCTGGTGGGCATTCCGGTGCTGTTGGCGCAGGTCTTTCTGTTACCGCAACTCAAGCCGGACAAGGCCATTCGCATCAGTGACCTGCCGGCGTTGTTTATCAACCCACAAGCCCGGGTTGGATTGATTGCGGTCTTGCTGATTGGCCTGGCGCACTTTGCCGCCTACACCTATGTCGCGCCCTTCTTCAAACAAAGTGCCGGCTTCGATGGACCCACGATTGGCTCGCTGTTGCTGCTCTATGGCATCGCCGGCGTCATGGGTAATATTTTCGCCGGCTTCGCCGCCAACCGTAGCGTGCGCCACACCTTGTTGCTGGTCGCCCTGATGATCGGCACCAGCACCGCACTGTTTCCCTGGTTCGCCACCGGCATGACAGGCGCTGCGATGCTGATCGCACTGTGGGGCTTCGCCTTCGGCGCCTTCCCGGCCTGCGCCAGTATCTGGATGTTTGTCGTGGCGCCCAAGGATGTCGAACGCGGCATGCCCCTGTTCGTCGCCTTGTTTCAGGTGATCATTGCGTTGGGCTCGTTCTTCGGTGGGCAGATCGTCGACCAGTTGGGCAGCTCGGCACTGTTGAGTCTGGCCACGGCATTGGTGGGCTGTGGTTTTGTCACGGTGCTGGTGCTGGGGCGTAATGTCAGTAATGGTTTGGCGGCGCAGCCCTGCTGATCAATTGCTCCCTCTGGTACGCTGACGTTTTTTCTCCAGCATGGAAGAACCTATGTCAGCGGTGTACCAGGGAAGCTGCTTATGCGCAGCCGTCACTTATGAGTTGCTAACTCCCCCCAAAGCGGTGAGCCATTGCCATTGCAGCCAGTGCCGCAAAGGCCATGGGGCCGCATTCGCTTCGTATGGCAGCGTTCCACGCAGTGCGCTGCGAATACTGGGTGGCGCCAGCAGCATCAAAAGCTATGCGTCATCAGAGACCGTGTCGCGCGAGTTCTGCATGCACTGCGGCTCGACCCTGTTCTGGTCACGCACTCAAGGTGAGTTTGCCGACTGGATTTCGATCGCGCTGGGCACGCTGGATACGCCCTTCGTGCCTGAAAAGCAGAAACATGTTCATGCCGACTCGGCAGTGCCCTGGTACACGGTCTCCAGCGCAGGTACTTGTATCGAGCGTTGATGGCTAATCGTTGAGGCCCCGCATAATGTCCCGAACCAATGGCTTCGTGTATTTTTCGCCAGGTTCAGTCTGCGGCGGGTCGTCACCGCGGCGCCATTCACCCTGATCGAACGCTTGGTAAAGGGCAAACGCAGGCTGAGGCATATCATGAGTCATGCCCACCTCAACCACGGCATTTATGATCCCGTTCATGACGTCATCGCAAAATTCATAGGTCAACGATCCATCCAGATAATCTTGCGCAACCAGGACGGACAACTCATTCAACACCTGTTGCGGCGCAACATCGTATGTCTCGCAAAAAGCGGCGAGATCATGCAGCGTTAAACCATCTGCCTGGGCTTTCACCGAAAGCTCCAAGAGTTCGTTTTTCGGTAGCACCCTTATCATGAGCCTCACTTTTTCAAATTCGAATGCTGCTCAATCGACAGCCTGTCAGGCAAAAAGCATTAAGCTCCTTATGTCTTGAAACGTGAACCTCCCACATGACCGCTTTTTATCTCAAGCTCCTCATTACTCCTGCCCTCATGCTAGCCATCTCGCTGGCGGCCAAACGCTGGGGCACTCACATAGGCGGGCTGCTCTCCGGATTGCCCATCACTTCAGCGCTGGTCATGCTGTTTCTGAGCCTTGAGCAAGGCGCAGAATTTGCGTCGATGGCCGTACCCGGTGCATTGGCCGGACTGGCGGCGATTCAGGCGACTTACCTGTTTTACTTTCTGATAACCCGCAAAGTTTCAGCCGTTATTGGCTGCCCGGCGGCCCTGGCGTTTTACGCGGCAGTTGCCTTCACATTGAGCCGTCTGGATGAATTGGCAATGTCGATCGCTGCCACGCTGCTGTTGGTCGTCTCGATCATAAGCCTCACCGCGAAACAGGCAGCGCCGAGCGAAGCGCCTTATGTTCCGGTGCCACGCTGGATCATTCCGATGCGCATGCTGACCGCCACGCTGCTGCTGTTGGCGATTACAGCCAGTGCAACATGGCTGGGGCCGGTGGTCAGTGGATTGCTGGCGCCGATTCCGGTGATCGCCTGGCCGCTTGCCGTGTTCGCCCATGTTCAGGGCGGGCGCTTTGAGCTGGCGGCCATCATACGCGGCAACGCCATTGGCGCTGTTGGCGTGGTGGGTTTCTACCTGACGCTTAACTATTCAATTCTGCAGTGGGGTGCGCTCGCCTCTATTACCACAGCCGTGATACTGGCTGTCGTCGTCACTGCGCTGTTGGCAAGATTGCTGGCAACGCGGTAACCGCAAACCCCTTTATGAGGATCTGCCAGCGTATGAAGTCGTTCCTTGAAGACATTCGGGATTTCCTGATCAACGCTGTTGTTGTGGATGATGCTTTTTTGCCCATGCACTATGCCGACCCGGAACGCCTCGATGATTACCAGGCAGGCTTTCGCACGCACGGTCTTACCGGCGAAAACCTGGTGTCCGAAGCTGACGGCGAGTGGCAGCCGGACTGGTATGTCATCGCACTGACGGGGCTGGATGATCCGGTTTTTGTTGCCACAGGTGAGGCCCAAAGCGGCTATCCCGTTTATACCGCACTCCATGGCGCCGGACGCTGGGATGCGATAAAGATAGCGCCGAGCCTCGCAGCCTTTGCCCGTCTGCTAGAAGCGTTGGCAGAGGTGCAGGAGGATACCGCCGAGTTTGAACGTTTGATCATCGCCTGGACCGATCCTGCGAATACCTACTGGCGCGAGGTTCTCGATGCACTTCGCGATAGCGAGGACTCAGAGGAGCCGCCGTCTGACAGTGGCGATTTCGATCCCGCCGACTTTGAACAAGGTGACCTGATCGTCAACGACCTGGGCCCGCATAAACTCAAGGTGGTGCAGATCATCAGCAAATCGCGCGGCGTGTCGTTGAAGGACGCACTGACGCTCGCCGAAACGCCGCCATTGAAAGCTGCAAGCGGCGTAAGGCTGCGACTGCAACGTTTGCACAAACAACTTGAAGCGGCAGGCGCGACGGTCGAATTCAGGCCTGAGTCATAATTTCATGCGTAACACCTCAGTCTTCGATGACGTGGGTTATAAATTGCGTGACATCAGGTATTGGGGCTTTTCCCATGCCGCAAAGCGCTCCAGCACCTGCCACCCAAGCCGCCTGTAGTAGTCACTCTGGTCGTGGGTGTGCAGATACAAAACCTTGAACCCAGACTGTTTTGCCTGATTACAAATGCCTTCGATCAACTGCGCCGCGAGCCCTCTGCGTCGCGCGTGGGGAGCAATGAGCACACACGCAAGCCATGGCCCCAGATCAGGGCGGTCAGGCAGGTCGTTACTGGCGAGCGTAGCGCCGCCCAGCAATTGACCATGTTCCATTGCAATCAGGCAGCTCCAGTTGCCATCGCACTGCCCCTCAGCAAACTCCTGCTGCCAACTTGAAAGAGATTGCTGCGCATATTCATGGCTGAACGCTTGATACAGCCACTCCGCCATTACGTCGCATTGGTCCATGTGTTTGACCAGCCAATCCACTTGCAGCATCTACAACACTCCTTGTCTACCTTGTGTATCAGTCCGGACTATCAAGCATGCGTTCACGGCTGACAACGAAACCTGTGAGTGGCTTCTGGAATGGGAAGGCGATCAGCTTTCAAATCGGCCGGTCCACAACCCTGGCGTTCCACTGCTCGCGGTAGCGTTCGCGCCAACCCGGACTGCCGTGATCCAGCCACACCAATGTCGCTTCAATGCTGTCGGCACTGATGATGAAACTGTCTATATGGTCGGCAATACGCTCATTCGACAGGTGCAGTGCATCAAGATAGCCATTGAAAGAGTCCGCCAGCACGACGTACTCGTTGCCTTGCTGACGGCGCCCGGTCCATGCCGGCAAGCCCGCCACCATCGCCGCGACGTCCTGGCGACCGTCGCGCAGGTCCAGCAGCAGGATGCTCGCACCCCCGTCGCGGCCGATAGGCAACAACCCGGTCATGGGGAAGTCGGGGTCCTTGAGCAACTGCACAAGTTCGAAAGGGTTGGATTCATACTCTTCAGCAGCATCCAGCCCATACAACGCAAAACTCAGTAATTCCTTATCGCCATTGGCCATGGTGGCGAGCACATCGTAGTCCAGATAGCCGCCGTTGCAGGTCTTGAGAAACTGTCGGTAATCGTCTGGCAAACGTGCGCCAAGGCTGGCTTCCAGTTGTGCGATGGCAGCGTCGGTGGCGCCTTCGCGCGTGTCGTCGAATATCAATCCACGGTAGTCAGTCATTCAGGCCTCGCAACGATTCAGGGGATGCGCCGGATACTCGCATAACTCAGGAGCAATGGCTTCTCCATGACAATGGTGCGCTCCTGGCCATGAAACTCATCCCGGACTTTTTGATAACCCAGGCCGGCGTAGAACCCCTGTGCGGTGATCGATGACGGCACGCGCAACGTGCCAACCCCTGAACTGACAGCGGTGGCATGAATAGCCTCCATCAGTTGCCTGCCAATCCCCCTGCCCTGATACAAGGGATCAACGAACACACTTCTGACCACATCGTAATCAAGGCTCGCCGTCGCGATCAGGCGCTCTGCTGACAGGGCTACGAACACGGTGCGTTTGTCGAGAAGCTCCTTGATGGCCTCTGGCGCGAAGCTCTTTTCAACCTGAGCGATGATCTCAGGCGAATAGTCCTGAGCATTCGACTCTCGCAACGCCGCAATCACTACACGGCTGATCGCGGCTGCATCGTCGTGCGTGGCGCGTCGAATCTGGCAGGTCATGCGGTGTCCCTCAATCTGTAAATCGCAAGTAGTGCGCCCGTCAATACAGCGGTCATCCCCAGCGTTTCATACACCGTCGGCAGGCGTTGCTCAAATGCCAGGCCCATGACAGTGGCGAAAAAGGCTTCAAGCGCCACAAGCTGCCCCGAAAGCACCATGGGCAGAACACGAGACGCCTTGTTCCACGCCCATGCCCCCAATACCGATGACAACACGGCAATGACAAAGGCCCACACATACAGGCGTCCTGCCTGAGCAAAGCCGGCACCTTGAGCAGGCATTTCAAACAGGTTGAATACATAACCTATGGGCACGATAAAAAGCATTCCCAGCGAACTGCCCACCATCATCAGTCCTGTCCAGGCACCGGTTGAGTGCGCGGCAATAGTGCCCAGACCCTTTTGATTCAACCAACTGAAAGCCAGCCATAACGCCACGGCCCCCAGAGAAAACAACACTCCCATTACAGGGGTGCCCGCTGAGGCCTGCGAGGTGTCGTGACCCAGGATATTGACCAGTAGCAAGCCGGACACCAGCAGCAACAAAGGCAATGCCAATTGTCGCCACGTCAGCACCTGGTCTTGCGCGTTACCCAGCAGCGCCAGGATCACGGGCACCACGGCAATAAATGCCGGCGTTAGAACAGGACCGCTGATCATCACGCCACAGGCAATGCAGATACCGTAGCCAAGGTAACCAATGACGCCTAGCGCCAATGCCATGAGTCGCATGGAACGTTTCAGCTCACGGACTCTGTGGCGCTCGACAATCATCCAGACGGCACCAATAACCCCGACGACCATGAACTTGACGGCCAGAAAATCGAACAGGCTGTAGCGCCCCGTGACGTAAGGAACAATGAAGTTCGTGCCCCAGCACAGGGTGGCGAATAGCGCAAACAGCACGCCTGCGGCCAAGGGATGGGCAGAGATGATCATGAACGACTCCAGGCAGAGGAGTCGCCAGCTTGTACGTTTGCGCCGTTATGTTAAAACGAGTTCTCAGCCCGCCATGCATAAGCCACGGTTATGAATTTACTCGGCCAGTCACTTCCTCCACTTGCCAGTTTGCTGCCCTTCGAAGCCGCCGCGCGGCTGGGTAGCTTTTCAAGGGCCGCTGACGAGCTGCACATCACTCAGGCAGCGGTCAGCCGGCAGATTCGCGGGCTTGAATCCGATCTTGGCGTCGTCCTGTTCGAGCGGCGTAACCGGGCTGTGTTTTTAACGCCGCAAGGGCAACAGTTAAGCCAGGTCGTCAGTGCCGCGTTGAACCAGATAGGCGCGGTGGCTGATGGTTTGCGCGATGCATCACGCAAACATCAGGTGGTCTTGCTTTCGCAGTTATGCGAGGCGTTTTACTGGTTGATGCCGCGCCTTGCCGGCTTTCATCAACGCCACCCCGATATCGAGATTCAAGTGGTGACTACCACGCAACCGCTGACTGAATTCGGCGGTCATTTCGACGTGGCGTTGCAAAGTACCGGACGAGCCAGCGGGCTCAGCCCACTGTTATTCACCGCCTCAGACAAAGTGTTCCCGGTGTGCAGCCCCGATTACCTTCAAACATCGCAGCCAGCCTTGAAAGTCGCCGACTTGATGCAGCACACACTGTTGCATCATCGCGCGACTCCACCTCATTTAATGGAGTGGGAAAGCTGGCTGGCCGAGTTCGGCGTGTTAATGGACAGGCGCAATAAACATCGTTACTTCGACAGTTACCCCATGATGCTTCAGGCGGCGGTGCAAGGGCATGGCATTGCCGTGGGTTGGGCTCGCACCGCAGGACGGTTGATTGAAAGCGGCGACTTGATAAGGCCCTGTGCTGAAAGCGTCCTGTTGCCGCAAGCCCTCTCGGTGTTTAAAAGCCCGATGGCGGCTGAACGAGCAGGCACGAACTCGCTGATAGAGTGGCTCAGGTCCGAATTACTGGAAGCGTCGTCGCCATTCAGACCTGCAAAATAATCTTGCCGACATTCTCCGAAAACTCCATGCGCCCCCTGTGGTTCTCGACTTGCGCCCGCTACCCGCAGATAAACGCCAGCAAATCCGCATTGATTCGGTCCGCATGGGTCGTCGGCATACCATGAGGAAGACCCGGATACGATTTCAGCGTGCCATGCTTCAACAGCTTCACCGACAACGGTGCGGAATCTGCAAATGGCACAATCTGGTCGTCTTCACCGTGCATGACCAGCGTAGGCACTTCAATCGCCAGCAGGTCTTCGGTGAAGTCGGTTTCGGAAAACGCTTCGATGCAGTCGTAATGCGCCTTGGCGCCGCCCATCATGCCTTGGCGCCACCAGTTATTGATCGTGCCTTGCGCAACCTGGGCATCGGGGCGATTGAAGCCGTAGAACGGACCCGTCGGGATATCCAGATAAAACTGCGCGCGGCCGGCAACCAGTGCGGCACGAAAGCCATCGAACACCTCCAGCGGCAGACCGCCAGGGTTGTTGTCCGACCGGACCATGATCGGCGGCACGGCGCTGATCAACACGGCTTTGGCAACCCGGCCGGGTTTGGCGCGGGCGGTGTAGCGCGCCACTTCGCCACCGCCGGTCGAATGGCCGACATGGATGGCATTTTGCAGGTCCAGCGCGTCGGTCAAGGCGATGACATCAGCGGCGTAGGTGTCCATTTCGTTGCCTTGCCAGGTCTGGGTCGAACGCCCGTGCCCACGGCGGTCGTGGGCGATCACCCGATAGCCTTCGAGCAGGAAGAACATCATCTGGTTGTCCCAGTCGTCAGCGCTCAACGGCCAGCCGTGGTGAAAGACAATGGGTGTAGCGTCTTTGGGGCCCCAGTCCTTGTAGAAAATTACGGTACCGTCCTGAGTGGTAATCGAGTTCATGGCGCGTCTCCCTTTTTAGCGTGTGGGTTACTGCACTGGGTGATTTGAACTCATTGAACCCTAGACGGTTTGCGCAAAAGATCGCCTGCCTGCTGTCGGCGAATCACCGGCCGCACAGGCAGCACCGCCGCTTGCTGCCGTCTGCCAGCCGGGTGCTCGAACTCAAGCCTTGACCCCACCGGCCGGTCTTCGACGATGCGCCCGCCGTCCAGTAACAACACGCGCTGGCAGAAATACTGCACCAGGCTCAGGTCGTGGCTGATCAGGACAAAGGCCGTCGAGCTTTCACGGCGCAAGGCATCCAGGCGCTGGAGCAATTGCAGTTGCAGCACCCGGTCGAGGTTCGACAAGGCTTCGTCGAGCACGATCAGTTCCGGCGCGATGGCCAGTGCACGCGCAATATTGGCGCGCTGCAGCTGGCCGCCGCTCAGTTGCTGCGGCAGGCTGTGCGCGTGTTCGGGGCGCAGGCCCATCTGTTCGAGCAACTGCACAACGCGGGCGTGCTGCTGTGTTTCGTTCAGGTCACTGAGGTGGCGCAGCGGCTCGGCGATGCTCCAGCCAATACTGCGCTGCGGGTTGAAAGCGCCGGGAGCGTCCTGAAAGACCAATTGCACCTTGCGCTGAAAATCACGCGCCGGCTCGCCGCGCAAACTGCTGACGTCTTGTCCGGCAAAGCTCACCTGGCCCCGGGTCGGTTTTTCCAGGCCCAGCAATAGCCTGGCCAGTGTGCTCTTACCGCTGCCGCTGCTGCCGAGCAGGCCAACCGACTCGCCGGCCTGCAGGTGCAGGTCGATACCGTCCAGCACCTGCAACCAGCCGCGTTTACGCAATAGCCCGCCGGTGCGGTAGCCGTGGTCGACGTGGTTAACATGCAGCAGGCTCATGACGGGCTCCCGGTGAGCATCTGGTGGGCTTGGAGCAAAGTCTGCGCGGTGTGGCTCTGCGGCCGGTCGAACAGGTCGTGCACGCTCTGGCGCTCCACGATATGCCCGCCGTCCATGACCACGACCTGGGCGGCGCAGCGCGCCACCACGCCCATATCATGAGTCACCAGCAGCACGCCCAACCCGTGGAGGTCGACCAGCTCCATCAGCAGGTCGAGAAAACGCGCCTGGCTCAACAGGTCAAGGTCGCTGGTCGGTTCATCGGCAAGTAGAAACGGCGTTTCGGCCATCAGCGCCAGCGCGATCATCATGCGTTGCAACATGCCGCCACTGAGCTGAAAGGCGAAGGATTCCAGTACCCGGCTGCGGTCGCTCAGGCCCACCGCGTCCAGGCATTCGTCCATGCGCTGGCGGGCGTCGCGGCCAGTGATACCGAGCGGCTTGAGCGTTTCCAGAGCATGCGCGGCCATGCTGCGCACCGGGTTGAACGCACTGCGCGGGTTCTGCAAGACCAGGCTGGCCAGCCGGCCGCGAACCTGGTGCGCCTCAACCGGATGGTCGTCGAGCAACAGTTGGCCGCGCGTGCGGCTCAGGCCGGGCGGCAACAGGTCGAGCAACCCGAGGCAGCTCAAGGATTTGCCCGAGCCGCTGCTGCCGACCAGCGAGCAGACTTCGCCACGGCGCAATTGCAGGTCCACGTCATGCACCAGCACGCCGGCAGGGCCCTCGATGCGTAGCCCGCGTATTTCCAGGGTCGAGGCGTTCATTCAGTGTTTCTCCGCTGTCGGATCGAGGCGATCGCGCAGCGCATCGCCCAACAGATTGAAGGCCATCACCGAGAAGAAAATCATCAGGCCGGGCAACAGCAACAACTGCGGATGGGTCCAGATGAACTCCTTGGCGTCGTTGATCATCACGCCCCACTCGGCAGTGGGCGGTGTGACGCCCAGGCCGAGAAAAGACAGCCCCGAGACGTGCATCATCATGTGGCCGATGTCCATGGTCGCCAATACCAGCAGGGGGCCGGCGACATTCGGCAGCACATGCTGGCGCAGCCGCGCCCAGCGCGAAGCACCGGCCAGCCGCGAAGCCAGAACGTATTCGCGACCACGCTGGGCAATCACCAGGCCGCGCACCATGCGCGCATACCAGGCCCAGTGCGACAAGGCGATGGCGACGATCACGTTGCTCAGGCCGGTGCCCAGCAGGGCGATGAAGAAAAAGGCCAGCACCAGGGTCGGAAAAGTCATGAACATGTCGCACAGGCGCATCAACAGCAGGTCGGTGCGCCCGCCAATAAACCCGGCCACGCCGCCGATAGCCAGTCCCAGGGCAAGCACCAGCGCCAGAGTCAGCATGACGCTGCCCAAGGACAACCGGGTGCCGACGATCAGCCGCGAAAGCAGGTCGCGGCCCAGATGATCGGTGCCCAGCCAGTGACTGGCATCGGGCGCTTGCAGGCGCTGGCCGAGGTCGACCAGGTCCGGGTCGTGCGGCGCGATCCACTGACCGAACAGTGCCAGCACGACCAGCAGACCGACCAGTACTGCCCCCAACAGCAAGCTGCCGTAACCCGCCAACACAGGTCGGCGCAGGATGGAAACAGCCTTCATGCGCTCACCCCTTGCAGACGGCTGCGCGGATCAAGCCAGGCATAGCAGACGTCGACTACCAGATTGCACAGCATCAACAGCCCGGTGAGCAGTAGCGTGAAGCACTGCATGACCGGAAAATCGCGGTTCAGCACCGCCGACACGGCAAAGCGGCCGACGCCGGGCCAGGCGAAAATGGTCTCGATCACCAATGCGCCGCCGATCAGTTCACCGACATGCATGCCGGTCGCAGTCACCAGCGGCAGCCAGGCATTGCGCAGAATATGGTCACGCCACACCCGACGCTCGGGCAGGCCACGGGCGCGGGCATAGATCACATGCCGCTGACCGCCGGCTTCGAGCAGGCTGGCACGCAGCAAGCGGGCGTTGATCGACATCGACATCAAGGCAATCGCCAGCACCGGCATCACCAGGTGACTGGCTGTGCCGCGCCCAAGCGGTGGCAGCCAGCCCAGCCATAACGAAAACAGGGCGATCAGCAAAAACGCCAGCCAGAAATTGGGCATCGACACGCCGAGGAAGGTCATCGCCCGCACCGTGTGATCGGGCCAGCGACCTTGCCAGCGAGCCGCCAGCAGCCCCAGCGGAATCGACAGCAACAGCGTACACACCAGCGCCAGACCGCCCAGTTGCAGGGTGGCGGGCAGGTAATAAAGCAGGTCGTCGAGCACCGGGCGGCCGGTCATGTACGAAATACCAAAATCCAGGTGCAAGGCTTTCCACAGCCAGGTGAGGTATTGCTCATACAACGGTCGGTCGAGCCCCAAGGTATGACGCACCTCGGCAATCGCCGCATCGGTCGGCGGAATGTGCGACAAGCGCAAAAAATCCAGCGCCGGGTCAGTGCTGCCCAGGTGCAACAGCACGAACACCAGCAACGAGACGCCGAGGATCACCGGCACCAGCAGCACCAGGCGCAGGCAGATATAGCGCAGCATGTCAGCGCTCCTGCTTCGGGGTCATGACTTCGAACGGCACATCGAACAGCGTGCTGCCGAATTGCACGTTGCTGACCGTGTCACGGCGCACGCTGATCGCGGTCAGGTAAGAAATCGGCAAGTACACCGCCTGCTCGTGCAGGGTGCCGAGGATAAAGCGGTACTGTTCGGCACGCTGTTGCTCATCGGTGCTGGCCAGCACCTCGCCGATGCGCCGGTCCAGCTCGTCCTTGATCGGCAGGCCACGCTGGGCCATGTAGTCGGCGTGCCCGGCGTAGCGCATCGAGCTGACAAACGAATGCGGGTCGTACGGCGCGCCCCAGGTATCGGCGAAGATCATGCCGAAGTCGCCCTCACGCTGACGCCGCACCATGGCGCCCTCCTCCACGGCGCGCAAGACGATCTGGATGCCGACCTTGGCCAGTTCGCCCTGCAGCACTTCGGCGAGGCTTTTCTGCAAGGCGCTGGTGCCGAGAAACACCAGTTCGATCGACAGCGGCGTGCCGTCCTTGCTGCGCACCGAGGCACCGGCAGCAAGTGTCCAGCCGGCGGCATCGAGGCTGGCAGTGGCTTGCGCGGGGTCGAAGCGGTAAGGCTTCAGATTGAGGTCGGCGTAAGGCATGTTCGGCGCGAACAGTGCGTCGGCGCGTGGCTCCAGACCATAAAGAATCTTGTCGATGATGGCCTGCTTGTCGACCGTCTGATTGATGGCCTGACGCACGGCAAGATCGCCGGTGGCGCCACGACCAGTGTTCATCGCCAGGGTGCGAGTGGCCAGCGGCGCCGACAGCGCAGTAGCAAACCCCTGGTCGCGCAAACGCACGAAGGTGCCGGCGGTGATCTCGCCGGCAGCGCCCTGAATCAGCTCCAGCTCACCGGCTTGCAGGGCCAAGGCACGGCTGTTGGGGTCGGGAATGACCTTGACCATGACCTCGCCATAGGCCGGCTTCGGCCCCCAGTATTCAGGGTTACGCACGAAGCGGTCGTATTCGCCCAGACGCGCTTCGGCGCGCATCCACGGCCCGGTGCCGGCAGGCTGGCCCGGCCTGGCCTGGGGTGAGCCGAAGCGCAGCGGGCGAACCTGGGCCAGCTCCATCAACGTCGGGTAATACGGGTGCTTGAGCACCAGGCGCAGGGTCAGCCGGTCCGGGGCTTCGATGTGATCAAGGGTGGTGACCAGTTCGAGCCAGCGATGACGCTGGCTGTTGGCCAGGACCGCGTCCAGATTGGCCTTGGCTGCCGCCGCATCGAACGCGGTGCCGTCACTGAAACGCACGCCGTCGCGCAGGGTGAAAGTGTACGTCTTGCCGTCGGCGGACACTTGCCAGGCCGTGGCCAGCCAGGGCTCAACCGTACCTGCGGCGGTGTAGCGCACCAGTGGCTCGTAGACCATGGCCTGAGCGTACATCTGATTGGGCGAATAGCCACGCGGGTCGAGCGGCCCGGCATTGACCGGCCACGAATAGACCAGCGTGGGACCGTGATCGCCCGTGCTGGCGGCCTGCGCAAAGAAGCTTGCGGCGAGCAAGAGAAGGCCCCAGAGGGCGGGCTTTTGTTTGCCGGTCGGCTGCTTCAAACTGCGGTCCCCACTTCAACGGAGGCGGTAGCCTAAAGAGCGGTGGGTATGATGTCTATGCAAAATCATCTTACTGGAAGTAACAAAATGCAACGGATCACCATCACGCTGGACGAAGAACTGCTTGAGGTCATCGACCGGCGGGTGACCGAGCATGGCTATCAGGGCCGCTCCGAAGCCATACGCGACCTGCTGCGCACCGGCATGCGCGAGTCAGAGCCGCTGGCACCAGAGGCCGAATGCGTGGCGGTGGTCAGTTACCTGTACGACCATGAAACCCGCGAGCTGCCCAAACGCCTCAATCAGACCTTTCATGCCCACCACGACCTGACCCGCTCGACACTGCACGTGCACCTGGATGCCGGTCACTGTCTTGAGGTGTCGGTGCTACAGGGTCAAAGCGGGCAAGTGGCCGAGCTGTCGCGCCAATTGATGACCGAGCGCGGTGTCGAACACGGGCAAGTGCAGATGATGCCGGCACCGGGGAAAGGATCGGTGGATCGTTGATTTCCTTGGGTGATTGTCGGTCGTTGCTCATTACAGAAGTAGGAGTATTCCGAAAATTCTGGAATCCTCTCTCGTAATCGAGTAAGCGCTTGTTCATCTCTTGCCTGTTCACTAACCTGAGACGTGCTACCACAGTCCAGAATCGCGGCCAAAAGCCGATATCCATGAGATGAGCGGGCTCTACAGGACCACTTGTCCACTTTGAAGTGACGCCTGAACGACTCCGTTGACTAATGGATAAACTGACTGACAATCGCGCCCCTGCGAACCCAAATGCCCATGGATGGTGCAAGAGAGGTGACTCTTGATTTTTTCCGAACAAAAAGTGGCCCAGATGGCGGCTTTCTTTTTGGCTCGCCGTGAAGCCCCGATGGCTCACATCAAGCTAATGAAGCTGCTTTATCTGGCTGACCGCTTGAGCATGGAACGGTATGACGTTCCTATGACCGACGATGTTCACTGCAACATGAAAAACGGCCCGGTCCTTTCAGCCACACTGAATCTGATGAACGGATCCAGGCAAAGCAAGGCATGGAGTGCGTTTGTTGCTCCCATCCAGAATTTCGAGCTCAGCTTGCAGAGAGACTTCGCCTGGGATGAGCTGGATGAGCTTTCTCGTGCAGATGTCGCCATTCTCGATGAAGTGTTTGAAAAATATGGCCGCATGACCCGATGGGCGCTTGTGGATCTTCTCCACACACTTCCCGAATGGGAAAACCCCGGTAACTCGAGTAAAGCGATTGATACCGAGGTGACGTTCCAGTCTTTTGGTTTCAGCAAGGCGCAGGCTCATGAGAAGGCTGAGATGCTTAATGCCCGCCGTC
This sequence comes from Pseudomonas sp. 3A(2025), assembly GCF_054589175.1. Classification (NCBI taxonomy): domain Bacteria; kingdom Pseudomonadati; phylum Pseudomonadota; class Gammaproteobacteria; order Pseudomonadales; family Pseudomonadaceae; genus Pseudomonas; species Pseudomonas sp. 3A(2025). Next base: position 53,510 of record NZ_BAAILM010000113.1, read on the forward strand.
AGCTAGGTCAGAAACTCTCAGAGATGTCGTAATGCCAAGGACTGTTTTTCAGCAAGGAACGCTGTTGATCCAAACCGGGCCATCACATCATCTTCACATCGTAATGAATGACCCTGTGTTGTGTGGCGAGTTAGGCGAACTTAGCGTGTTGGTAGTCAATATTTCCTCTGTTAAAGACAAAGACGGGGGAAAACATGATTCGACGTGCATTCTTCCTACCGGTTGTCACCCCTTCGTGCGCCAGGGCAGTTGGGTCGTGTACGGCGAAGCCGTGGTACTGCGTCTTCCTCGTCTGGAAGCCGATATTGCCGCAGGAGGCACTATTGCTCGGCCTCCTGTGAATATCGATGTATTCCTCCAGGTTAGATGCGGCTTTGATATATCGCCTCGGGTAAAACCCAAGATTGGCCGGTATCTACGTTGTCATGGAATCTGAATAATCGATCCCTATGGTTTTATCTGTGCGTCTTCACCCGCCGTATCGATACTGACCACCACCGACATCCCCGGCCTTAGTCGTCTGGCCAGTTCCTGCCCGGCATCCACGCTGATACGCACCGGAATGCGCTGAGAGATTTTCACGAAATTGCCGGTCGCATTGTCGGCCGGTAACAGGCTGAATTCCGAGCCCGTGGCGGGCGAGATGCGCTCTACCCTGCCCGTCAGTTTCTGGTGATTCAGCGCATCCACGGTAAAGCTCACCGGCTGGCCCAGTTGCACATGGGCCATCTGGGTTTCTTTCATGTTGGCAATCACCCACAGGGTGTCGGGCACCAGCGCCATCAATTGCGCACCGGAGTTGACGTACGCACCGAGGCGTACGCCAATCTGGCCCAGTTGCCCATCGCGCGGGGCGGTGATGCGGGTGTTGTCCAGGTCGATACGCGCCAGTTCCACGGCGGCCTGGGCGTTGACCACCTGAGCCTCGAGCGAGTCGCGGTTGACGATAACCGTTTGCAGGTCTTCCCTGGCGATCTGGATGGCAGCGCGAGCTTCGGCGACAGCCGCCTGGGCCTGGGCATCGGCGGCGCGGGCAACGTCGAGTTCGCTGCGTGATACCGAACCATCGGTGACCAGCGCCTGATTGCGTTTCAGGTCAGCGGCGCTTTTGCGGCCCTGGGCGATGCTGCTTTGCAGGCTGGCTTCGCGCTGAGCAATGGTCGCCTCGGCGCTGCGCCGTTGTTGCAGGTTATTGGCCAAGGCGGCTTTTTGTACGCCGACCTGGGCCTCGGCCTGTTCCAGCCGCTGCTTATAGATGCGGTCGTCGAGGCGCACCAGCAGGTCGCCGGCTTTGACGTGCTGAAAGTCCTGCACGGTGACTTCATGCACATAGCCGCTCAACTGCGGGCCAATCAACGTGGTCTGGCCGCGCACCAGGGCGTTTTCGGTGCTTTGCACTTTGCTGGTGAAGGGCGGCAGCTCCCAGGCATAAAGCACCAGCAAAATGCCGCCGATGGCAATCAGGGCAAACACGGTCGTGGACAGCACACGGGCACGGGTCGAGCGCGGCTGGACGGTGGCTGGCGAAGTCAGCGGCGCCGGTGGCGGGTTGCTGGCGGCGGCCGGAGTGGAAGCTGGCGGGTCGTTGCGAGTCGTGTCGTTCATTAATTTTGCGCACTACTGGAAGATACGGGAGCCGCCGACAGCGGCGCGACAGGTCGGGTGGTCATTTTCAGCCACAGCACGCGAAAGCTGATCCACACCATGGTCAACACAGCGATCAGGGCAATGAGCATGAACACATCGTTATAGGCCAGCACATTGGCCTCGCGGGTTGCGGTCGTCGACAACGCGCGCATGGCTTGGGATGTACGCGCAGCCGGGTCGGCGATCACCCCGGCATAACTGGCCGCGCCGCTTTGCAGGCGGGCTTGCACCAACGGGTCGAACAGGGTCAGGTGTTCAACGAGCTGGCTGGAGTGAAACTTCTCGCGCACCACCTGAAAGGTGCCTAGCGCCGCCGAGCCGATCAGGCCGCCGAGGTTTTGCGCGATCCCGAACAGCACCGAGAAACTGACCATGTTGCGTGGGTTGGCCAGTACCCCGCTGATGCCCATTACCAGCGTCGGGCCCAGAAAGAAAGTGCCGCCGAACGCCAGCAGAAACTGGCTGAGGTACATGTTTTCCGGGCGGGTCTGATAGGTCGAACCGCTGTCCATCCAGGCACCGGTGGCCATCATCGCCAGCGATACCAGCAGCGGTTTGACCAGGTGCGACGGATGTATGGTCAGGGCGCTGACGACCAGCCCGGCGATACTGCCGACCAGCATCACCAGATACAGGCTGTGCAACTGCTCGCTGCCCAGGTTCAGGGTCTGGAAAAAGCCCACCGCGCCAATCGATTGTTCCGACAGCACAACGCGAAACAACATGACCGCCAGCCCCAGCCGCAGGATTGCGCCGCTGCCCAGCCAGCGGGTGATCAGCAGCGGGTTGCGGCGATTGTGTTCAATGGCCAGCCCCGCGCAAATCAGCGCGATGGACGCCGCCGACGCAAGACCGATCCACGGCGCCTCCAGCCACCATTCGATACGCCCCAGCGACAGCACGGCACACAGCAGCGCCACACCGGTAGCAAGCAGGCCGAAGGTCAGGAAGTCGAGTTTTTCGAAGGCCTTGAAGCGGTCGCCCGGCGGCAGTTTGAGCATCAGTACGCAGCCCAGCGAGAGCATCGCCATGCCCAGTTCGAACAGGTACAGGCCACGCCATTCGGCGATTTGCAGCAGGTCTTCGGAAATCAGCCGGGCCATGGGCGTGGCCAGTTGCGCAGTGCCCAGGCCCAGCACCAACGCCTTGAGCCGCCATTTTTGCGGAAAGGCCTGAATCATGTAGTACAGCCCCAGCGTACTCAACGCTGCACCGACCATGCCGTGAGCGGCGCGCACAGCGATAGCCGAGTCGATGTCGTTGACGAACAGGTGGGCCAGGGTCACCAGCGCATAGAGCACCAGAAACAGCTCGGTGAAGGCACGCAGACCGTACTGCTGACGGAACTTCACCAGCAGCAGGTTCATCGAAACATTGGTCATGATGTAAGCCGCCGGCAACCAGGCAATGTCTTGCGAGGTTGCACCCAATGCACCTTGCAGGTACGGCAGGTTGGCGACTACCAGGGCGTTGCCCAGCCCGCCGGTCAGCGCCACGATCACCCCGACCAGCGCAAAGGCCCAGCGCTTGTGCGTAGGGTGCAAGGGCGTTGAAGGCGAACCCGGCATGGTCGGCCGCTCGTGGGGCTGCCACTGGCGAGGCGCGTACTTATCTTTCATCGTCTGGGGTTTTCATGAGCAGAGTCTTTCATGAGCGGGCGTTTTTAGAGGCAGACCTAGAAAATTCAAGGGTGTGACATTGGCGGCAGCCGGAATACTCAGCAACATCTGCAAATACACGCCACTGTCAGCCAGTGAAGCCTAATCGGCTGTAAAGCACCAGAGACACTTGAGGGTTGGAGCTATGCTGTGGCTATCCGCGAAATACCCAGTACAAGGAGTTCACCATGAGTTCATCGCAGGCCTCTCAGGTCAGCCAAAAGCCCATCCTGATCGAGGTACGCAATCACATCGGTCATCTGGTGCTCAACCGCCCGGCGGGCCTGAATGCCCTGGACCTGCACATGGTCCGTACCCTGCAAGCGCAGCTCGATGCCTGGGCCGCGGATGACGATGTCTATGCCGTGGTGCTGCGCGGTGCCGGGGGCAAGGCGTTTTGTGCCGGCGGCGATATTCGTGCGCTGTACGACAGCTACACCAGCGGCCAGGATCAGCACCTGCGTTTTTTCGAAGAAGAGTACGCGCTGGACCTGAGCATTCACGACTACCGCAAACCGGTGCTGGCCTTGATGGATGGCCTGGTTCTGGGCGGCGGTCTGGGGCTGGTACAGAGCGCTGATTTACGGGTGGTCACCGAGCGCAGTTCGCTGGGCATGCCGGAGGTGGCCATCGGTTACTTCCCGGATGTCGGCGCCAGCTACTTTCTGCCGCGCCTGCCCGGCGAGCTTGGCCTTTACCTGGGCGTCAGCGGCGTGCGAATCGGCGCGGCCGATGCCTTGTATTGCGGGCTGGCCGATTGGCACATGCCCAGCCAGTCGCTGTCACGCCTGGACCACATGCTCGACCACCTGAAATGGAAAAGCGCGCCGCTCAAGGATTTGCAGGGGGTGATGGCAAAGCTCGGCACCCAGCGCCTGCCTGACCCGCCGCTGCAGGCCTTGCGTACGGCCATCGATCATTTTTTCGCCCTGCCCGACATCGCCAGCATCATCGAGCAATTGCAGCAGGTCACTGTCGCCGGCAGCCGCCAATGGGCGCTGGACACCGCCGCCGCCTTGCAAAGCCGCTCGCCGCTGGCCATGGCCGTGACTCTGGAATTGCTGCGCCGTGGCCGGCAACTGCCGCTGCAGGAGTGCTTTGCACTGGAGCTGAGCCTGGACCGGCAATGGTTTCAACACGGTGACCTGATCGAGGGCGTGCGCGCCCTGATCATCGACAAGGACAAGCAACCGCGCTGGCAGCCTGCCACTGTGCAGGCCCTCAAGGATGAACATGTGCAGCGTTTCTTCACGACAGCGGAGAGCTGAACATGCATGACATCGAACTGAGTGAAGAGCAGGTGATGATCCGCGACATGGCCCGGGATTTTGCCCGCAATGAAATTGCCCCGCATGCCAAGGCATGGGAGCAAGCCGGCTGGATCGACGACGCGCTGGTCGCACGCATGGGTGAGTTGGGCCTGCTGGGCATGATCGTTCCCGAACAATGGGGCGGCAGTTATGTCGACTATGTAGCCTATGCCCTGGCGGTGGAGGAAATCTCTGCCGCCGATGCAGCCACCGGCACGTTGATGAGCGTCCACAGCTCGGTGGGTTGTGGGCCGATTCTCAATTACGGCAATGACGAGCAGAAAAACACCTGGCTGGCGAAACTGGCTACCGGACAAGCCATCGGCTGCTTTTGCCTGACCGAACCGCAAGCCGGTTCCGAGGCGCATAACCTGCGCACCAAAGCCGTGTTGCAGGGTGGACAGTGGGTGCTCGATGGAACCAAGCAATTCGTCAGCAATGGCCAGCGGGCACAACTGGCCATCGTGTTTGCGGTGACTGACCCCGCGCTGGGTAAAAAGGGTCTGTCGGCGTTTCTGGTGCCCACCGACACACCGGGCTTCAACGTCGAGCGTCGCGAGCACAAGATGGGCATCCGCGCCTCGGACACCTGCGCCATCAGCCTGACCGACTGCCGTATTCCGGCCGCCAACCTGCTGGGTGAACGCGGCAAGGGCCTGGCAATTGCCCTGTCCAACCTGGAAGGCGGGCGCATCGGCATCGCCGCCCAGGCGCTGGGCATTGCCCGTGCGGCCTTTGAGGCGGCGCTGCTGTATGCCCGTGACCGGGTGCAATTCGACAAGCCGATCATCGAGCATCCCGGCGTCGCCAATCTGCTGGCCGACATGCACACGCGCATCAATGCCAGCCGGCTGCTGGTTTTGCATGCAGCACGACTGCGCAGCGCCGGCCTGCCCTGCCTGTCCGAGGCCTCGCAGGCCAAGCTGTTTGCTTCGGAAATGGCCGAGCAGGTGTGTTCAAGTGCCCTGCAGATCCATGGCGGCTATGGCTACCTGGAGGATTACCCGGTTGAACGCTATTACCGCGACGCGCGGATCACCCAGATCTACGAAGGCACCAGCGAGATCCAGCGTCTGCTGATCGCCCGCGAGTTGCGGCATTATTTGCCGTAAACCCTTACGCCCGCGTGGCGAACCTCTCGCGGCCCAACAGGCTGATGAGCAAGGCCACGGAGTCAGCGTTTTTCAGCATGATTGCACTGCGCTTTTGCGCGTTCACGTAAAACACGTCCCGTGCTTCTTCGAGAGTGTTCTTGCCGGTAATCCTCAGGATACTGGTCTTGCCATCCTTGTCGCGCCGGCGCAGATCCTCCCAGACGCCGTCCTTTAACTGGCGAAACAACTCACTGCGATCAGTGTTCCAGGACAAGGTGCGTTGCTGCGCGGCGATCACCTGGTCGCGCACGCGCTTTCGATAGCCTGCCGTGTCTTCGAGCATGTCGATGTACGGGCTATTGGCGTCGACATAGGCAATGTCATCGGTCTTGCAGTACAGATGGGATAATTCATGAAGCAGCACCACGGCCCGGTGGTGCGTGCCGTAATTGAAGCTGCTTGCCCGCCAGATCCTGCTTTTGAGACGAAATACCGGTGTCTGAAAGAAGCGCTCGGTCAAAAAGATACGCTTCTGCGGGTCGGAATCGAAGGTGAACGCCATGGAGTCTTCATGGCCTAGCCTGCTCAAGCCCACGACATAACGCTCAGAGCGATAAGGAGACAGTGAGTTGTCCAGCAGGCCTCTGTAAATAGCCTTGATCGTGTCGCCAATGGCGTCGCACAGCGCCTGATCAGGCTCAGTAACGCTGAAAAACTCGCCAATGATTTTTTTGCTGCGTTCGCTGCGAAGGTTGGACGGCGTATGCGGCGCCAGATTATCCAGACAGTTTTCCAGGTACTGACGTGCCTGGGTATGCGCCTCGGCAATGTACTGGGACTTGTCGCGAAATTTCTGGCGAATTTCCGGCATGCTGCGGGCCTGGACGATCATGACCTGATTGACCAGGCTGTCCAGCGCCACCTCACGCACACGGCTGACCACGCCACCTCCGCCTTTGAGCCCGCCCTGAATATCCAGTTGCCACTGAAGCTGCTCGTTAAGCTTGATGGGTGGCCCTACCCGGTCATCTACCACAATGTAAGAGGCCTCGGCGCTGAACAGAATCTGATAGACCTGTCCACCGACCCCGGCGTAGCGCTTGCTGGTACGGGTATCCAGATAAAAGTTGTAAGCCTCGTCTTTTTGCAGGGTGTCAAGCACCACATCATGGGCTTCGAATTGCTGCAGGCGGGCCTGCAACTCGGTACTCAGGGTATTGTTGCCCCAGTTGAACACCGGAAAGGCCATTGGCTCTATTGCGCTCTCCGGCTCCGGCACAGCCTCGGCAGCGGCATCGGGCTGCATTTGCGCGGTTTCGCGGTTGGAGATCAGCAGTCCCAGTGCCGTCATGAACTGCATCAAGGCCTTGCCCCACTGCTCTTTCGAGCCTGACTTGAAAGAGTCGTGAAACAGGTCCTTGGCTTGCCACAAAGCCACCAGAAAGCCCACCCGCCCAGGGAGCAGGGCCAGCACCTGCTCGCCTCCCAGCGTCATCAGATAGTGGGAAGACAAGCGATTTGTTTCAGCCGTGGTGACGCTTTCCTGCCCGGCTTTCAACATCAGCGTTTGCACAGTGCCCTCGAACAAAAGCTGCATGGCATTGCCCTGAAACGGCGTGATCTTGATAGTGACCGGCGCAGGTGCGCCTAAAGGAATATCCAGGGAGGACTCGACACTGAATGGCACATGTGGCTCGATAAATCCGCCGTTGTCGTAGAGCTTGCGCGCATAGGTATCGACCCTGCCGAGAATGCACGTTTGCAGTTTCAGATCAGTGTGCAGATCGGCCAGCAACTCCGCACGCCCTGCATACTCTTTAAACACAAAGCCCTCATAAAGAATCATGTAAAGCACCCATGGTCCGTCCTGCGGTTCAATGGGGGCTATCACATAAGCACCCGTGACAGGATTGGGTGCCAGCCCCTGATCCTCGACCCATAACTGCAGCGGGCTGATCATCACATGACGCTCAAGCATGGGCAGGCGAGCCAGCGCATCGGGCATGCTCATCACCGCGCAGATGAACATGAAGGCTTTGCCGCTCAGTTCAGCGGATATCTGCATCTTGATGGCCTTGAGCATTTCCGTCAGCGGCATCTGTTGGTAGAAGTAACCCCTGCGCGTCAGGTAATCCGGGGCGTCTTCAGACAGCTTGAGCTTCAGTTGGGCGCGGTACTTCGCTGCCACATCCAGAGATTCAACCAGGCTCTTCAAGGCCTCCAGGCTAATGATGTCCTTGAGTGACTGCCCTTTTTCGTCAGACAGACTGATGAGCCCATCCTGCAGTTGAGCAAAGCGGTTGATTGCATACTCTGTCAGGGTTTCAGTGACCCGGCGGGTCGCCGCTGGCAACCCGCCTGGAGTTTGTCCTGCGCCGACCGGAATGCCGATGTAACGGGTCGAGGTGACCATGATCTGCTCGGGATCCAGAGACTGACCGGGATATTCGTCATCCAGCTTTGCCTGCACGAGCGTACGCGCGTAGTCGGTCAGTTCGGGTATGCCATACCGGTAATCGGGCTCGGCAGAGAAGATCATGAAAAACCTCCGGACAAGCCAGCTCAATACAATCAGATCCCTTATCGAGGCGCCCCTGACCCAGTCAGGAAGACTCAGGTTGCTGAGCAAGGTGTCGAGCAGCGCCGCCACATCGTTGAGCTGCTGGCGATTCATGTCATCGCTCTCGGTAGCGCCCAGGGCATTGCGCATCAACTGCGAATCCAGTTGCCATGCCCGGCTGCTGTGCAGCATGTCCATGACTTCCAGCCTGTTGCGTACAAACTCCGCCTGTTGCAGCGCCTGAATGAAGTGGCCTTCGATCGGCTGCAACTGGATACGCAGCATCGCCATGTCAGGTCGATTGAGGTAACTGCGCATCGCCGGCCGATCAGCCGGTAGCAGCATTTCCTGCCAGTGTTCGAACCAGTTGTGATAACGCAATCGATAGTTGAGGGCTGTTTCCAGGTCGGCCAACGAATCGTAGCCTTCCAGCCCCATGTACACCGACCAGAGGGCAATGCGCCCGGTGCCTGAGTGCGAGCGCAGCACGAAGGTATTGCTCCATTCCATGACCGCCAGATTCGATGCCAGCTGACAACGCAAGGTGCACACCTCAAGGCGCTGATCGCCCTCGGCCAGCCGCAACAGCTCAAGCGGACGGTCGAGCACACGGCCGAGCATGTCCTTGATGTCCTTGTCGCCCGGCTCCAGGCGCCGCTCCATAGTCAGTTCGAAGCGCAGGGCTCGCTCGCGGGTGATGACGGCCAGCGCACCGGGGTCCAGTTGCATGTCCTGCCAGCGCATCGTCCGGGTACAAAACCTGCGTAACTGACGCTCATAAAGCCGGGTGAAATCGTTTTGCACCAGCACCAGCACTTGCTCGATCAGATCGGGTGTCAACCCCGCAACCGCCTGGGCACTCTCAGGATCGACCGAAAGCGTCCTGATACTGCTGCCTTGGGTAAAAGGCTGAGGATTGAATCCGTTGACCTGCTCCAGAGCCACATCGATCAGCGCCTTATGGCTCTGATCGGCGTAATGCACCTGCAGGTCACGTGCATCGGTCGAGGAAAGATCGAAAACGGCCAGGTAGCGATTCAGTGCATGCCGCACACAGCCCCCCGGCCCTTCGTGCAACTGGCTCTGGCACTCGATCAGCCAGTCCAGCTTCTGCACCTGATCGAACCAGGTGCCGGTGTCCTCCAGCACGATGCCATCGACCGCCTGGCCTGGATGTGCCGTGGCTGCCAGGCCGGGTTGCGGCACTGGCAGAGCGTTGGCCGGCCAGATTTGCGCAAACGACCAGAGTCCTGCGCGCCAGCGGCCTGAATCGTGCAATGTCAGTAGACGACGATCAATCAGAGCGCGTACATCCAGCGCATCATCGACTCTGACCGGCGAGTGCAGGTCCGCGATCGCAGGCAGGGTCAGTACATACGCCAGGTTACGTTTGTTCAAAGCAATGATCGTGTCGATGACCTTGAGTGCCCAGGGTGACTGCAGCGTTTCAAGGTGCAGCGAACGCTCGCCCTGGCCTTGCACGAGGGGGTGGTCATTCAAGGAGGTATGGCACAGCAGCTCGACCTTGCCTGCAACACTTTCCAAGTGCTCGATCAGCTTCTTTTTACTCTCGACGCGGCGCAGGCCATGCGAAGTCGAATACATGAACAGACAGGGCAGGTTCGCTACCTCAATCTCGATCAGCAGCATGCCGGCCAGCTTGACCGGCTCCTGCTCGCCAATACGCAGGGCCATGCGCTCGACTTTGATCGATTGATCCACATCCCCGCTCAGGCCCACGTCAGACAGCCTGCCGAGCAGGTAAAACGCCTCGGCACTCAACACGCCGGCAGCACGTTGGTGCAATAACGTCTGGCGCAAGAACCCGGCCAGCGCCCGCGCCATTTTTTCGCGCCTGGAAAGCGCACCCGCCTGGGTGCTTGCCCAGTAGTCGGTCAACAGCCGCTCATAGGCTGCAGGCAAAGAGCCGTTGGTATCGGCCAGCGCCTGGATATACGAACGAGACTGGTCGTCTGTAAGCGTTTGCCCTTGCGCACCCAAAAAACGTCTTTGCAGGGTGGGCTTCAACTGTCGGCCACTGAACAGATCGAATGCTGCCTCGACCAGGCTCTGGGTGCCGCTGACGTGCTCTGCTGCCCGGTTGTGCGCAGCGGGGTCAACCTTGACGACTTGCAGCAGATGACTGAACACATCGAGCTGTGTGCCGGGCATTTTCAACGTGATCTGCTCCTGCAAGGCCCTGCCAAGCGCCTGACGCAAGGTGGGCAGCTCATGCAGTTCGTCGAGCAGAGTGTCCAGATGATGACTCTGCTGCTTGAGTATCATCAGCATCCGCTGCTGGAACAGGTCGTCGTCGACCCACTCGGCCTCTAGCTGCGACGCCGCAGAAGCACCAAGAGCGAATCGCTGTTTCACCGCATCGATCAGCGCCGCCCGATCAGTAAATCGTTCGATACCCGACAATAAGGTACTGAGAAACGCAGGTCCGGCGGTGACCGTCGTATCGGTGATCATCCAGGCACTGGCGAGCTCGTCATGCTCCGGCGTGGCATCGCCGATCAGCAGCCTGTCGACCCGAGGCATGGGCGATGTATCGTTATCGGCGTCCAGCGGAGCGCTCAGACGGGCAAGCCACTGGCTCTGAGCATCGTCGATGCGCGAGGCCGTCAACGCCGCCTTGACATCCTGGGTGAAGCGCGTGCGCAACGAATCGCTGTAAAAATACGGCGTGGCCATAGCTCTTTTCCTTGGATAAAAAGGAAAAGAGCTTACGCAGGGCCTGACAGGGCCCTGCGCTACATATTGATAGTGATCAGGCGCGGTTCTTCTCGACCCAGGCGGCAAAGGTGTCGATGAAGGTTTGCAAGAAACCACGAGTGCGTTCGTTCAACTGGCCGTTCTCGTCGAAGCCGGCGCCGATGTTGCCCAGATAGGCCTCAGGTTGTTGCAGGCAGGCGACATCGAGAAACACCAGCGACTGGCGCAGGTGATGGTTGGCACCAAAGCCGCCGATAGCGCCGGGTGATGCACTGACCACAGCGCCCGGCTTGCCGCTGAAGGCGCTCTTGCCGTAAGGGCGGGAGCCGACGTCGATGGCGTTTTTCAGGGCGCCAGGGACAGAACGGTTGTATTCGGGGGTCACGAACAGCACACCGTCGGCTGCTGCGAGTTGTTCACGAAAAATGCTGTAGGCTGCCGGCGGGCTCTCGCCGTCGATGTCTTCGTTGTACAGCGGCAGGTCGCCGATTTCGACTATGTTCAGGCTCAGGCTCGGCGGCGCCAGTTCGGCGAAAGCCAAGGCGATTTTGCGGTTGATCGAGTCTTTTCTGAGACTGCCGACCAGTACGGCAATGGAATGGACCTGACTCATGTAAGCTCCTGCTCTGCGGTTTGAGGAGTCATGAGTTATAGATCAAGCGCGACCCGGGTTGTATAAAGCCTGTGCTTTTCTTTTTACGACAGCACAGGAAGCGACCGGGCGGCGAACTCAATTTCGTTTTGGTGGTCTACAGGGCCAATTGGCAAGCAAAATCCGTGGTTCTTCACAGAGGTTCAAGGCAAATGGCTTCAGTTATGGTTGGACAGTTTCAGGCAAGAGATGCCGAGGGGCGCGTCTACCCGATGCATGAATTCCAAGAGGCAAAGATCGACGAAGCCGGTGATGCGAGTGTGGTGACCACTTACCGCCTGGCAATCGGCGATCGGGTCAACCACCTGGGTGGCGATGAGTTCGAGCTGGTACAAAGCGGCATCAAGATGATTCGCATCGCTTGATGATCCAGGTGGTTCTGAGTCGCCCGGCGCGACTCAGGCGGCCTTGAAGATCAAGTACCAGAAAATACCGGTTTCACGGGTGTGCGCATCGATACCGCGATAACACAGGTGATCGACGCTGCCGACCACAAACCCGAAGTTTTCATACAGCATGCACGCCGCCAGATTGTTGTTCTGGGTCTCCAGTACAACCCCCGCCAGATTGCGCTCTTCGCTCCATGCCCTTGCCTTTTCGAGCAGTGAACGCGCAACCCCCGTGCGCCGTGCCGGCCTGTCCACGGCCAGTTCATCGATATAGGCAAAGCCGTTCCAGTGCATGCGCAGCACGATATGCCCGACTGCCTGCTCGCCCCACCAGGCGACCAGTACCGTGGACTGACTGGCCTGACGGCGGTCGCAGAACTCCTGGGAGTCGATGCAGTAGTTCTTCTCGAAAGGCTCGACCTCATCCACCCGCCAGGCCGCTACCGGCTCGCCGACGCGTGCGTGGGCGTAGCCGTGCACCATAAAGGTGAAGTCACCGTTCAGAAGGTAGTCTTCGAACGTTTCGTCAGCGGCACGAATGCTCAGGATGTGGACCATGGCGCGATGAACTCAGGACGCCGCCGGTTGCCCGGCTTCCAGCAATTGCGCCCATAGCGACGGTGCACCGGCGGCCTTGGCGATGATTGCCAGACGCGCCTGATGCTCGGCCAGTTCGCTGTCGCTGGCACGGATGATCCGCGAGGCCGGGCGATTGGCCGGCAAACGACGGATTTCACTCGGCCGGCTCGCGTCGCCGTCGCCGCCCTCAGCGCCCTGGCCAGACAGTGACAAGGTGGTCTGGCCACCGGTCATCGCCAGGTAAACGTCAGCGAGAATCTCGGAGTCGAGCAAGGCGCCGTGCAGCTCACGCCCTGAGTTGTCTACGCCATAGCGTTTGCACAGGGCATCGAGGCTGTTGCGCTGGCCGGGGTGGCGCTCACGAGCCATGAGCAAGGTGTCGAGCACCGTGCAGTATTGGGTAACGTCGGTTTTGTCCGACTGGCCGATCAGGGCAAATTCGTTGTTGATGAAACCAACGTCGAACGCCGCGTTATGAATGATCAGCTGTGCGCCACGAATGAACTCGTAGAACTCGTCGGCCACCTCGGAGAAGCGCGGCTTGCCGACCAGAAATTCGTTGGTGATGCCGTGCACACCGATTGCGCCCTCGTCGCTTTCGCGATCAGGCTGCAGATAAACGTGAAAGTGCCGGCCGGTCAGGCGCCGGCCGATCAGCTCGACACAACCGATCTCGATGATGCGGTGGCCTTCGGTCACCGGCATGCCGGTGGTCTCGGTGTCGAGCACGATCGAGCGGTTTTCGATGTTTTGCAATGCCATGGTTCGTTGCCTCTTGTGCAGGCGGCGATCTTAACATGGGCTTACCGCTTACCGGGACCTCAAGCCTTGCCGCGCACCTCATCCACGCCACGGTTGGCCAACTGGTCGGCACGTTCGTTGCCGGGGTGGCCGATATGGCCGCGCACCCACTGCCATTTGACCTGATGGCGATTGACCTGCTCGTCGAGCAATTGCCACAGGTCGGCATTTTTGACCGGTTCTTTGGCGGCGGTTTTCCAGCCGCGCTTCTTCCAGTTGGTCATCCACTCGGTGATGCCTTTCATCACGTACTGCGAGTCGGTAACCAGGGTCACTTCGCAGGGGCGCTTGAGGGCTTCAAGGCCACGAATGGCGCCGGTCAGTTCCATACGGTTGTTGGTGGTGTTGGCTTCGCCACCCCAGAGTTCCTTTTCCTGGCCCTTGCAGACCAGCAACGCGCCCCAACCGCCAGGTCCGGGATTGCCCTTGCAGGCACCGTCGGTAAACAGTTCAACGGATTCGCTCATCAATCTCTTCCCAAATAACGGTAATACCAAGGCTTGGGCATCGGTTGACAGGGGTCAGGGCTCACAACCGTCACGGCTGACCTTGGCCAGCGGCATCGGGATCAGCTTGCCCAAGGGCTCGCGCCGCACCTGACGCAGTGGACGCAAGCCCACCACCAGTTTGCGTGCGACCAGCAGATAAAATCCGCCGCCCAGCGCCTGCCGGCTGTGGCCCCAGCCTTCCAGCCCTTGCAGGCGTGCCTGCCAGTTTGCCGATGCAAACGGCGGACGATAGCACCCGAAGCGGCGCTTCTCCAGCGCAAAGCCCAGCAGGTTCAGCCAGTCGACGACCCGTGAGGGCGAAATACAGCGGGCCTTGCGCAAAGCACCGCGACTGAATAACCGCCGCACTCCCCAGGTGCTCCAGGGGTTGATGCCGACAATCACCAGGTGTCCGCCGGGGCGCACACTGCTGGCCGCCTCACGCAGCAGGCCGTGGGGCGAAAGACAGAAATCCAGACCGTGCTGCAGCACCACGATATCGGCAGCGTGCTCGCTCAGGGGCCAGGCCAGTTCTTCACAGACAATCTCCGTGCCCGGCAAGGGTGCCCCCAGACGTACGGTACGCTGCACTTGCGGTGCCTGTGGCGGGTTCTGCGCCGTGGGGCCGTAATGCACCAGGTAGCCACCAAAGAAACGCGCCAGTTCCTCTTCGAGCACCCGGCGTTCTTCTTCGACCAGCATGTGTCCCAACGGACCGGACAACCATTCACGGGCCGCCAGGGTCAATGCCAGCCATTGCGGATCGGCCTGGGCAAACGCTTGATCGGTCATCGGTGTATTTCCTCCGGGAGCTTGCGGCTCGACGAGCCTGTGTACAGACCCTAAGATGCACTATTGTTCCTCGCCAAGCGAACTGCGCCATGATACAGATCCACGCCTTGCACGCTTTCAGTGACAATTACATCTGGTTGTTACAAGACCTTTCGACCCGCCGCTGCGCCGTGGTCGATCCGGGTGATGCAGCGCCGGTGCTGGACTGGCTGCAGCACAATCCTGGCTGGCAACTGACCGACATTCTCATCACCCATCACCACAATGACCATGTCGGTGGCGTGGTGGCCATCAAGCAGGCCACCGGCGCCAAGGTGTCGGGACCGGCCAGCGAGACCATTCCCGCCCGTGATGTCGCCCTCAACGACAACGACCAGATCGTGGTGCTGGGCCTGACCTTTGACGTGCTGCTGGTGCCCGGCCATACCTCGGGGCATATCGCCTTCTATCACGCAGATGCCGACCAGCCTCTGTTGTTCAGCGGCGATACTCTGTTTGCTGCCGGCTGCGGGCGACTGTTCGAGGGCACGCCCGAACAAATGCACGAAGCCCTGACCCGGCTGGCCGCCCTGCCCGCGCACACGGCCGTGTACTGCGCGCATGAGTACACCCTGAGCAACCTGCGTTTTGCCAAAGCCGTCGAGCCGGACAACCGCGACATCGCCGAACGCTTCGAACACGTCAGCCGGTTACGCCAGCAAAACCGTATCAGCCTGCCAACCAGTCTGGCACTGGAACACCTGACCAACCCTTTTCTCAGGGTCCACGTAACATCCGTTAAAGAAAAAGCGGACGAGTGGAGCAGGCGAGACAACACGTCGCCTGGCGCGGTTTTTGCCAGCTTGCGAGCCTGGAAAAACGACTTTTGAAGTGACCACCCAGCTGCCCAAAGTTCCCTAAAGGTTGACCAGTGGCATCGCGCTTTCTAGAATCGCCCGACATTTTTGCCTGGATACACCCCGGACAATGTCGTCATCTACTGGAAAACCCGCAAGTTCCGACACATTGACGCGCCTGGCTCAAGCCATCGCGGTGACGGCAAGCGCGCTGTTGGCAGGCTGCCAAAGCACCAGTCACGTCGACTCCGAAGCCAATCAAACGACTTCGACTTCGACCTGGCGTGCCCAGCCCAACCTCGCGGCGGGCATCAAGCAGAAACCGATCTTCGCCCCCGCCCCATCCGTGCAGGCGCCACCGCAGGATGTGTGGGAACGCATTCGTCTGGGCTATCAGTTGCAGCAAGGCAACGATATGAACCCGCGCATCGACCAGCAGCGCCTGTGGTTCGCCAACAACCCGTCGTTTCTCGAAAACGCCGGCGAACGTGGCAGCCTGTACATGCACTACATCGTCGAGCGCCTCGAAGAACGCAACATGCCGCTGGAGCTGGCCCTGCTGCCGGTGATCGAAAGCGCCTACAACCCGATGGCGGTTTCCCGCAGCCAGGCCGTGGGCCTGTGGCAGTTCATTCCGTCTACCGGGCGCTACTTCAACCTGCGCCAGACCGGCTTTTATGACGGGCGTCGCGATATCCAGGCCTCGACCAACGCAGCACTGGATTATCTGGGCCGCCTGCACGAAATGTTCAACGGCGACTGGATGCTGGCCCTGGCCGCCTATAACGCTGGCGAAGGTACGGTAAGCCGGGCCATCGAGCGCAACGAAAAGCTCGGCCTGCCCACCGATTACTGGAACCTGCCGCTGCCTCAGGAAACCCGCGACTATGTGCCCAAGCTGCTGGCCCTGTCGCAAGTGGTCCTGACGCCTGCGGCCTATGGCGTCAACCTCAACCCGATCGCCAACGAGCCGTACTTCGAGGCGGTCGCGGTAAACAAGCGTGTCGACCTGTCGCGGGTCGCCAGCCTTGCCAATATCGATGAAGACGAGCTGATCCAGCTCAATCCCGCCTTCAAGAAGCGTATGACCGTCGACGGCCCGCAGCACCTGCTGGTGCCAACGGCCAAGGCGCAACTGGTGACTGCCAACCTGCCGAATCTGAAACCTGCCGAGTTGATGGAATGGCAGCAATACCGGGTCCGCCGCGGCGATACGCTGGAAAGCCTTGCCAAGCGTTATCAGGTATCGACCAGCTCGCTCAAGAGCAATAACCGCCTGGCTGGAAATGCGCTGAAAATCGGCCAGTCGTTGAGCATTCCGGCACAACCGGGCGGCGTATCGCAACCGGCGTTCGAAGCCCTGGCGAGCAATGACAAACCGGCTCGTTCGCGCACCTATCGGGTCAAGAACGGCGACAACCTGACGACGATTGCGCGCGCCAACAAGGTCGATGTCGAAGCCCTGCAACGCTGGAACAACCTTACTGGCCACCGTCTGAAAATCGGCCAGAGCCTGGTGATCCAGGACAACAGCAAAGCCGCGCCGGCCCGTAGCAGCACCAAGGCCACCGCCGTCGCCAGCAGCGCTGACAACGACGGCAAGCCGATGCAGTACAAGATCAAGAAGGGCGACTCGATGTACCTGGTGGCCAAGCGCTTCAATGTCGAGATGAAACACCTCAAGCGCTGGAACCCACGCTCTGGCCAGGCGCTTAAACCCGGCCAGACCCTGACCGTTTACCTGCCTCATTGATCTGCCGACGCGCCAGTCCCGCCAAGGCCGCGGGGACTGGCGTGGCCTTTTGCAGGCTCCTGCAAGCTGTTACTGTTAGCGCCCCGAAAGCCCAAGCCGTATGGATCGTGATACGTCCCATCCTGTTAGCCATCAGCCTGGGTTTGAGCTTCAACGCCAGCGCCGCCATCAGCGAAAGTCATGGCTATGCGCAGTTTGGCGTCCTCAAGTACCCGGCCAGCTTCACCCATTTCGACTGGGTCAATCCCGAGGCGCCGAAAGCCGGCACCTTGAGGATGATGGCATTCGGCACGTTCGACACGCTTAATCCTTATACCCTCAAGGGCAGCAGCCCGGTTTCGACCGGCAATTTCCTGCAGTACGGCGTCAACGAGCTGAACGAACCGTTGATGGTCGGTACCGGCCCTTATGATCCGTCAGGCGACGAAGCCACGTCCAGCTACGGGCTGATTGCGCGCAGCGTCGAGTACAGCGAGGACCGCAGCTGGGTGGTCTACAACCTGCGCCCCGAAGCACGCTTCCACGACGGCAAGCCGATCACCGCCTACGACGTGGCGTTTTCCTGGCGCACGCTGCTCAAGGATGGCCATCCGCAATACCGCACTGCGTTGCAGGAGGTGCAGCGGGTCGACATTCTCAATCGCCACCGCATCCGCTTTGTATTCAAGCGCGTCGGCAACCCGCTGCTGATCATGCGCCTTGGCGAGATGCCGGTCTTGGCGCAGCACTACTGGAAAGACCGCGACTTCAAGGCCACCACCTTCGAACCGCCGCTAGGTAGCGGGCCGTACCGCATCACGCGGGTGCAGCCGGGCCGGCAGTTGGTCTTCGAACGGGTCAAGGATTACTGGGGCAAGGACCTGCCGGTCAATCGCGGCAAATACAACTTCGACCGCGTCGAGGTCGAGTTCTACCGCGACAGCGAAGTCGCGTTCGAGGCGTTCAAGGCCGGTGAGTTCGACATTTATATCGAGCACCAGGCCAAGAACTGGAGCAATGGCTATCAGTTTGCCGCCGTCAACAACGGCCAGGTGATCAAGGCGGCCATCCCGCACAAGATCCCGACGCAGACCCAGGGCCTGTTCCTCAATACCCGCCGCGCGACCTTCAGCGACAGCCGGGTGCGCGAAGCACTGGGCATGCTGTTCAATTTCGAATGGACCAACCGGGCGCTGTTCAGCGACGCCTACCAGCGCTCGACCAGCTATTACCCCAACAGCGAGTTTGCTGCCAGCGGGCTGCCGACCGGGCGAGAATGGCTGATGCTGTCTCAATACCGCGACCGCTTGCCGGCCAGCCTGTTCACCCAGCCGTTCGAGCTGCCGCGCACCGACGGCGGCGGCATCCCGCGTGAAACGCTGCGCAAGGCACTAGGGTTACTGAGCGAGGCCGGCTGGCACTTTTCCGGGCAACGGCTGGTCAATGATCAGCAACAGCCGCTGCGCTTCGAGATTCTGTTGGTCAACCCGAACCTTGAGCGCATTCTGCAGCCGTATGTGCAAGACCTGCGCCGCGTCGGCATCGACGCCGGCCTGCGTACCGTAGACCGCGCCCAGTACAAACAGCGCCTGGACCGTTTCGAGTTCGACATGATCCTTTTGACCCTGCCGCAGACCCTGAGCCCGGGGCTGGAGCAATGGCAGTACTTTCACTCCAGCCAGGCCACGGTCAATGGCAGCAAGAATTACGCGGGTATCAATAGCCCGGTAGTCGACGGCCTGCTCAATCAATTGCTGGCAGCGCAAAGCCGCGAAGACCAGGTGGCCGCCGCCCGTGCCCTGGACCGGGTGTTGCTGAGCCAGCACTACATGATTCCCAATTGGTACCTCAACAGTCATCGTCTGGCCTGGCGTGATCGCTTTGCCAGGGTCACCACCCCGCCCTACACCCTGGGCCTGCGGGCATGGTGGCTCAAGCCTCTGGAGAACACCCGATGAACCCGATCCGTTTGCTGCTCGC
The DNA here is from genome assembly GCF_054589175.1 of Pseudomonas sp. 3A(2025). NCBI lineage: Bacteria > Pseudomonadati > Pseudomonadota > Gammaproteobacteria > Pseudomonadales > Pseudomonadaceae > Pseudomonas > Pseudomonas sp. 3A(2025). The sequence continues at coordinate 72,746 of NZ_BAAILM010000113.1, forward strand.
GCAGGCAGGCGGCCTGTTGCTGGCCAGCCTGGCCTGCACGGCCCTCGCCGCGCCCCAGCATGCTGTAACGCTGTACGACGAAGCGCCCAAGTACCCGGCCAACTTCACGCACTTCGACTATGTGAACCCGGACGCGCCCAAGGGTGGCACCTTGCGTCAGGCCGGTTTCGGCAGCTTCGACAGCCTCAATCCTTTCATCAACAAGGGCACACCGGCCGAAGACCTTGGCGGCCTGGTCTATGACACGCTGGCGCGTTCGAGCCTGGATGAGCCGCTGACCGAATACGGCCTGATCGCCAGCAAGATCGAAAAAGCCCCGGACAATACCTGGGTGCGTTTCTACCTGCGTCCTGAAGCACGCTTTCATGATGGCCACCCGATCCGTGCCGAAGACGTGGCGTTTACCTTCAACACCCTGATCAAGGACGGCGCGCCGATGTATCGCGCCTATTACGCCGGCATCGACCAGGTGGTCGTCGAAGACCCGCTGCGCGTGCTGTTCAAGTTCAAGGACAGCCACAGCCGCGAATTGCCGCTGATCATCGGCCAGTTACCCGTGCTGCCCAAGCATTTCTGGGCGACGCGCGATTTCAACAAGGGCAATCTGGAATTTCCGCTGGGCAGTGGCCCTTACAAGGTCGCCGAGGTCAAGGCCGGTCGCTCGGTGCGTTACGAGCGGGTCAAGGACTATTGGGCCAAGGACCTGCCGGTCAACCGTGGCCAGTACAACTTCGACGTGATGAACTACGACTATTATCGCGACAGCGACGTGGCCCTGGAGGCTTTGAAGGCCGGGCAATACGACTACCGCGAGGAGAACGCCGCCAAGAACTGGGCCTCCGCTTACGATATTCCGGCCGTGCGTGACGGCCGGCTGATCAAGGAAGAAATACCCAACGGCAACCCGCAAGGCATGCAGGGCTTCATTTTCAACCTGCGCCGCCCGGTGTTCCAGGACCCCAAGGTACGCGAAGCCCTGACCCTGCTGTTCGATTTCGAATGGACCAACAAACAGCTGTTCAACGGCTCCTACACCCGCACCAAGAGCTATTTCGACAATTCCGAGATGGCCGCCAGCGGCCTGCCCTCGGCCGAAGAACTCAAATTGCTCGAACCGCTGCGCGGCAAGGTTCCAGACCGGGTGTTCAGTGAACCGTTCGCGCTGCCCACCAACGATGGCAGCGGCATGATTCGCCCGCAATTGCGCCGGGCCTATCAGTTGTTGCAGGAAGCCGGCTGGCGCATCAAAGATGACAAGATGACCGATGCCCAGGGCAACCCGGTCAAGCTTGAGTTCCTGATGGCTCAGACGGCTTTCGAGCGGGTCATGCTGCCCTACAAGCGCAACCTTCAGGACCTGGGCATTGAACTGGTGATCCGCCGCGTCGATGTGGCCGAGTACATGAACCGCCTGCGCTCACGCGACTTCGATCTGATCGTCAGCAGTTTTCCGCAATCCTCCTCGCCGGGTAACGAGCAACGCGAGTTCTTTCATTCGATCAGCGCCGATCGCACCGGCAGCCGCAACTTCATGGGCTTGAAAGACCCGGCGGTGGACACGCTGGTCGACGGTCTGATCAATGCCGACTCCCGCGAAAGCCTGATTGCCCACACCCGCGCACTGGACCGGGTGCTGCTGTGGGGCTTTTACATGGTGCCCAACTGGCATATCAAGAGCTGGCGCATTGTTTACTGGGATCACCTGGCGCACCCCAAAGCCAAGGCGCTGTCGGATATCGGCCTGAGCAGTTGGTGGGCCAAGCCGGACGTGCAGCCGGCGCCACCGGCCTCACCGCCGCCCGAGAGCGACGCCAAGAACGAGGAGCGCTGAAATGCTGGCTTATATTTTTCGGCGCCTGTTGCTGATCATTCCCACCCTGCTGGGCATCCTGATCATCAACTTCGTCATTATCCAGGCCGCGCCCGGTGGCCCGGTGGAGCAGATGATCGCCAAGCTCGAAGGCTTCGACGGCGCCACCAGCCGTATTTCCGGCGGCGGTTCGGAAGTGTCGGTGGCCGGCTCCAACTACCGCGGTGCGCAAGGGCTTGATCCCGCTCTGATCGAAGAGATCCAGCGCCTGTACGGCTTCGACAAGCCGGCACCGGAGCGCCTGTGGATCATGATCAAGAACTACGCGAAACTCGATTTCGGCACCAGCTTCTTTCGCGATGCCAAGGTCACCGACCTGATCATCGAGAAGATGCCGGTGTCGATCTCGCTGGGGCTGTGGAGCACGCTGATCATGTACCTGGTGTCGATTCCGCTGGGCATCGCCAAGGCCACCCGGCACGGCAGCCAGTTCGACGTCTGGACCAGTTCGGCGATCATCGTCGGCTATGCGATTCCGGCGTTTCTGTTCGCCATCCTGCTGATCGTGGTGTTCGCCGGTGGCAGTTATCTGGACTGGTTCCCGTTGCGCGGCCTGACCTCGAACAACTTCGACGAACTGAGCGCTACTGGCAAGGTGCTGGACTATTTCTGGCACCTGGTGCTGCCGATCACCGCGCTGGTGATCGGTAACTTCGCGACCATGACGCTGCTGACCAAGAACAGCTTCCTGGATGAAATCAGCAAGCAGTACGTGGTCACCGCCAAGGCCAAGGGCCTGAGCAACAACCGCGTGCTGTATGGCCATGTGTTTCGCAACGCCATGCTGCTGGTGATCGCCGGCTTTCCATCGGCGTTCATCGGCATCTTCTTTACCGGCTCGTTGCTGGTAGAGGTGATCTTCTCCCTCGACGGTCTGGGCCTGATGAGTTTCGAGTCTGCCATCAATCGCGACTACCCGGTGGTGTTCGGCACCCTGTTCATCTTCACGCTGTTGGGGCTGCTGGTGAAACTGATCGGCGACCTGACCTACACCCTGGTCGACCCGCGTATCGACTTCGAAAGCAGGGAGCACTGATATGCCGTTGTCCCCCCTCAATCGCCGCCGTTTCGAGCGTTTCAAGGCCAACAAGCGCGGCTGGTGGTCGCTGTGGCTGTTCATGGCGCTGTTCATCTTCAGTCTGGGCGCCGAGTTGATCGCCAACGACAAGCCGCTGGCAGTGCGCTACGACGGGCACTGGTACTTCCCGGTACTGGAGCGCTACCCGGAAACCACCTTTGGTGGTGAATTCCCGCTGGAAGCCAACTACAAGAGCCCTTATATCCAGGATCTGCTGGCCGCCAAGGACGGCTGGACATTGTGGGCCCCGATTCCTTTCAGCTACCAGAGCATCAACTACGACCTGAAAGTCCCGGCCCCCGCGCCACCGTCGCGGGACAATCTGCTGGGCACCGACGATCAGGGCCGCGATGTGCTGGCACGGGTGATCTATGGCTTCCGGATTTCGGTGTTGTTCGCCCTGACCCTGACCCTGATCAGTTCGGTCATTGGTGTGATTGCCGGCGCCCTGCAAGGCTTTTATGGCGGCTGGGTCGATCTGGTTGGCCAACGCTTTCTGGAGATCTGGTCGGGCCTGCCGGTGTTGTACCTGCTGATCATCCTGGCCAGCTTTGTACAACCCAACTTCTGGTGGCTGCTGGGCATCATGCTGCTGTTTTCGTGGATGAGCCTGGTCGATGTGGTGCGCGCCGAGTTTCTGCGTGGCCGCAACCTCGAATACGTACGCGCTGCCCGCGCGCTGGGCATGCGCAATGGCGAGATCATGTTCCGGCACATTCTGCCCAACGCGATGATCTCGACCATGACCTTCATGCCGTTTATCCTCACCGGCGCCATCGGTACCCTGACCGCGCTGGACTTTCTCGGGTTCGGCCTGCCGGCAGGTTCGCCGTCGCTGGGCGAACTGGTCGCACAGGGCAAGGCCAACCTGCAAGCGCCATGGCTGGGCATCAGTGCCTTTGCCGTACTGGCCGTGATGCTCAGCCTGCTGGTATTTATCGGTGAATCGGCCCGCGATGCCTTCGACCCAAGGAAATGACATGACTCAGGACACTCTGATCGAAATCCGCGATCTGGCGGTCGAGTTCGTCAGCGGCGATACCCGCCAACGTGCGGTCGAGGGCATCAGCTTCGATATCCGTCGCGGTGAAACCCTGGCGCTGGTCGGCGAAAGCGGCTCGGGCAAATCGGTCACCGCCCACTCGATCCTGCGCCTGCTGCCCTACCCCATCGCCAGCCACCCTTCGGGCAGCATCCGCTATGCCGGCGAAGACCTGCTCAAGCTTGACGAGAAGCACCTGCGCCGGCTGCGTGGCAACCGCATCGCGATGATCTTCCAGGAGCCGATGACCTCGCTCAACCCGCTGCATTCGGTCGAGAAGCAGATCAACGAAGTGCTGGCGCTGCACAAGGGCCTGACCGGCAAGGCCGCCACCGAACGCACGCTGGAGCTGCTGGAGCTGGTCGGCATCCCCGAACCGCGCAAGCGCCTGAAGGCCCTGCCCCACGAATTGTCCGGTGGCCAGCGTCAGCGGGTGATGATCGCCATGGCCTTGGCCAACGAGCCCGAGCTATTGATTGCCGACGAGCCGACCACCGCGCTGGACGTCACGGTGCAGCTGAAAATCCTCGAATTGCTCAAGGAGCTGCAGGGCCGTCTGGGCATGGCGCTGCTGCTGATCAGCCACGATTTGAACGTTGTGCGGCAAATAGCCCATCGCGTATGTGTCATGCAGCGCGGTTCCATCGTCGAACAGGCATCGTGCGAAGAACTGTTCCGCGCGCCTCGACATCCGTACACGCAAACGCTGCTCAATGCCGAGCCCAGCGGCGGGCCTGTGGCCAATGTGCCGGGCAAGCCGTTGATTGAAGTCGACGATTTACGGGTCTGGTTCCCGATCAAAAAGGGCCTGTTCAAACGCACCGTCGATCATATCAAGGCAGTGGACGGCGTCAGTTTCAGCCTGCCACAAGGGCAGACACTGGGGATTGTCGGGGAAAGCGGATCGGGTAAATCCACATTGGGCCTGGCGATTTTGCGCTTGCTGTCCAGCGATGGCGCCATACGTTTTCAAGAGCAGCCCTTGCAGGGTTTGTCGCAGCAGCAGGTGCGCCCGCTGCGCCGGCAGATGCAGGTGGTGTTTCAGGACCCGTTCGGCAGCCTGAGCCCACGCATGTCGGTGAGTGAAATCGTTGGCGAAGGCCTGCGCATTCATGCCATGGGCACACCGGCCGAGCAGGAACAGGCAATCATCGAGGCACTGACGGAGGTAGGGCTGGACCCGCAAACGCGTCACCGTTACCCTCACGAGTTTTCTGGCGGGCAGCGCCAACGTATCGCCATTGCCCGGGCGCTGGTGCTGAAACCGGCGCTGATTCTGCTGGACGAGCCCACTTCGGCGCTCGACCGGACCGTGCAGCGCCAGGTGGTCGAGCTGCTACGCTCGCTGCAAGAAAAGTACAACCTGACGTATCTGTTCATCAGCCATGACCTGGCTGTCGTCAAGGCGCTGAGCCACCAGTTGATGGTGGTCAAGCAAGGTAAAGTGGTCGAACAAGGTGCAGCCGAGGCTGTTTTCGCCGCACCGCAACATCCTTACACACAGCAGCTACTGGAAGCCGCCTTCATGGCACCCGTAGCTGTCGATTAACCTGAAGAGGAACAACACATGGGTTTTCTCGCCGGTAAGCGCGTCCTGATCGTCGGTGTCGCCAGTAAACTGTCCATCGCATCCGGCATCGCTGCCGCCATGCATCGTGAAGGTGCAGAGCTTGCTTTCACCTACCAGAACGAAAAACTCAAAGGCCGTGTCGAAGAGTTCGCCGCAGGCTGGGGTTCCAATCCTGAGCTGTGCTTCCCTTGCGATGTGGCCAGCGACGAAGAAATCGCCAAGGTCTTCGAAGAGCTGAGCAAGAAGTGGGATGGCCTGGACGTGATCGTTCACTCGGTCGGCTACGCGCCGGGCGACCAGCTCGATGGCGACTTCACCAGCGCCACCACCCGTGACGGTTTCCGCATTGCTCACGACATCAGCGCCTATAGCTTCATCGCCCTGGCCAAAGCCGGCCGCGAACTGATGAAAGGCCGCAATGGCAGCCTGCTGACCCTGTCGTACCTGGGCGCCGAGCGCACCATGCCTAACTACAACGTGATGGGCATGGCCAAGGCCAGCCTGGAAGCCGGTGTACGTTACCTGGCCGGCAGCCTGGGCGCCGAAGGCACCCGCGTCAACGCCGTCTCGGCAGGCCCTATCCGTACTCTGGCAGCCTCGGGCATCAAGAACTTCCGCAAGATGCTGGCCGCCAACGAAGCGCAAACCCCGCTGCGTCGCAACGTCACCATCGACGAAGTCGGCAACGCTGCCGCCTTCCTGTGTTCGGACCTGGCCTCCGGCATCAGCGGTGAAATCATGTACGTCGACGGCGGCTTCAACACCACCGCGATGGGCAATATCGAAGAGTAAGCTTTACGCTTGGTCAGACGCCAAAAAGAAGGCCGTCCCAAGGGGCGGCCTTCTTTTTGGCTGCAAGCTATGAGCTGCAAGCTACAAGCGAATCGCGCTGACCTGAATTGCCTTTTCAGTCAGCGCGACCTGCTTGCAGCTTAAAGCTTGAGGCTGCTTTTCAGTTCTTCTCGATCTTGGCTTTGTGTTCCAGCTCGGCGCGGTACGCCGCGAAATCCTGCTGGCCGGCACGTGAGGCCAGGAAACGACGGTACTGAGTTTTCTCTTCGTCACTTGGCGCTGCGGCCTCGTTGACACCCTTCAGGCGCACGATCACGTAGCTGCCATCACCGGTGGTGAGGCTTGCGTACTCGGGCTTGTCCTTGCCTTCAGGCTTGGGCATGCGGAACAGGGTCTGCAGCACCGACGGATCAACGCCTTCCTGACCGCGGCTGACCGCTTCCAGGACTTTCCACTCGATACCGTCCTGACGAGCTGCCAACGGTACCTTGCCGTCGCGCAGGCCGCTCAGCAGAGCCTCACCCTTGGCTTTGGCCGCAGCACTGGCCTTGTCCTTGAGCAACTGGCCACGAATGGACGCGGATACGCTTTCCAGTGGTAACTGCTGGGGCTGCAGATGCTCTTTGGAACGCACCACCAACACGGTGTCCGGATCAAGTTCCAGTGCACTGCTGTTGGAGCCTTCTTCAAGCACTTCAGGGCTGAATGCCGCCTGGATCACAGCACGGTTGGCGGTCAGACCTTCCCCGCCTTCACGACCGAAGGGCGCGGTGGTCTGAACCTTCAGACCCAGTTCCTGAGCCGGCTGGGCCAGATCGGACGATTCAAACGCCGAATCCTGCAACTGCTTGGTCGCCTCGACGAACTTCTGCTCGACCTGTTGGGACTTCAGGTCGGCGGTCAGTTTGTCTTTCAGGCTGGCCAGGGTTGGCACCGACGGAGCCTCGACACCCAACAGCTTGATCAGGTGCCAGCCGTAGTCGCTGCGTACCGGCTGCGAAACCTGGTCTTTGTTCAACGCGTACAGCGCGCTTTCAAAGGCCGGGTCATAAACACCCTTGCCGGCATAGCCCAGATCGCCACCCTTGTTCGCCGAACCCGGGTCCTGCGAGAACTCTTTGGCCAGGGTCGCGAAATCTTCACCCTTGGCCAGTCGCTGCTGCACTTCTTCCAGCCTGGCCTTGGCCTGCTGGTCGTCGAGCTTGCCGCCCACCTCAATGAGGATATGCGCGGCGCGGCGCTGCTCGCTCAGGTTGGCGATTTCCTTCTCGTAGGCCGCTTGCAGATCTTCATCCTTGACCTGAACCTTGTCGAAGAAAGACGATTTTTTCAGCTCGACATAGTTCAGCACCACCTGCTCGGGGCTCATGAACTCTTTGGCGTGCTGGTCGTAATGCGCCTTGACCTCGTCATCGGTAACCGAAACCGCCGTCAGATTGACCGGCACGGTCAGGGTTGCCGAGTCACGGGTCTGCTTCTCAAGACGAGCGAAGGCCGCAACCTGAGCGTCGGTGACGAAGGCACTGCCCGCGATACCGGCACGCGCCTGGGCGATCAGCATTTCCTGGGTCAGCATCTGACGGAACTGCAAACGGTTGTAGCCGAGTTGACGGATGACCTGATCGAAACGATCGGCACTGAATTTGCCGTCGACCTGAAACTCGGGCGTCATCAGCAACTGCTGGTCGACTGCGGCTTCGGAGAAGGCGAATTTGTCGTCAGCCGCGGCCTGCAACAGCAGTTTGCGGTCGATCAGACCCTTGAGCGCCGACTCACGCAGCAGCTTGTCATCCAGCAGCGCAGGGTCGAAGTCCCGGCCCAGTTGCTGAACCAGTTGCTGGGTCAATTGACGGCGTTGCATTTCAACCGCCTGACCCAGTTCGTTCTGGGTCACTTCTTCGCCGTTCACTTCGGCAGCGGTCTGCTTGCTGCTGTTAGCGGTGAACAGCGCTTCAATGCCCGTCAGAGCCATCAGTGCAACGATGATCCCGATGATTGTCTTGGCAATCCAGCCTTGTGAATTGTCCCTGATGTTTTGCAGCATGCGTCCCCCAGAACGGTTGAACTCACGAACCAACCGCGGAGCGTGGGTAGAAAGCGGATAGAAGAAAGGCGCATCCGAGGATGCGCCTTCTCGTAAATCGCGAAGCAGAGGGTCTCGACCCCTTCGCAAGCGGTCCGCGAACAATCGCGGACCCGCGCGCGTCAAGCCTGGAAAAAGCTTAGTTGACGGCTTCTTTCAGCGCTTTACCGGCTTTGAAAACAGGCTTCTTGGCCGCCGGAATTTCCAGAGTGTTGCCGGTTTGCGGGTTGCGGCCCACGCGAGCAGGACGATCGGTTACGGAGAACGTACCGAAGCCAACCAGTACAACGGAGTCGCCAGCCTTCAGAGCGCCAGTGACGGATTCGATCACAGCGTCCAGCGCACGGCCAGCAGCAGCTTTCGGGATATCAGCAGATGCAGCGATAGCATCAATCAGTTCCGACTTGTTCACGCTAAGTCCCCTTATCTCTTTATGGAGTATGTTTCTAAGTTTTTGGTTTAAGCAAAACGTGCACTGAATGGCCTACAGGCACCGGCTTGAAGGAGCCGCTTTATAACAAGCGCTCCAAAAAGCTGTCAAGAAAGGCCATTCAGACTTAATGCGTGCTAATTCTTTCCTTAGAGTCAGACTCGCGCTTTTCGTCCTTTGCCACTCTCTCGGGAGCCACATCCGGCAAGGGCTCAGGCGCGTATTGCAGCGCAATTTGCAGGACTTCGTCAATCCATTTAACAGGCTTGATCTGCAGGTCTTGCTTGATATTGTCAGGAATTTCTTTCAAATCCCGTACGTTTTCTTCGGGAATGATCACTGTCTTGATTCCGCCCCGATGTGCGGCCAGTAGTTTTTCCTTCAGACCACCGATGGCCAATACCTGACCACGCAGGGTAATTTCACCGGTCATTGCCACATCGGCGCGCACCGGAATCTGGGTCAGGGCCGACACCAGCGCGGTGCACATGCCGACACCGGCGCTTGGACCATCCTTGGGCGTAGCACCTTCGGGCATGTGGATATGCGTGTCGTGCTTCTCGTGGAAGTCCGACGCAATCCCCAGGCTCTTGGCGCGGCTGCGCACAACGGTCTGTGCAGCGGTGATCGATTCAAGCATCACATCGCCCAGCGAACCGGTCTTGATCAGTTGCCCTTTGCCCGGCACCACAACCGACTCTATGGTCAGCAACTCGCCGCCCACTTGAGTCCAGGCCAGGCCGGTCACCTGACCGATCTGATCCTGCTGCTCGGCCAGACCGTAGCGGAATTTGCGCACGCCCAGGTAGTGCTCAAGGCTTTCGGCCGTGACATGAATTGAAAACTTTTTCTCCTGCGTATGCTCTTTGACCACCTTGCGGCAGACCTTGGCAATCTGACGCTCCAGCCCGCGCACACCGGCTTCGCGGGTGTAATAGCGGATGATGTCGCGGATCGCCTTGTCTTCGAAGTCCAGCTCGGTCTTTTTCAGACCGTTGGCCTGAATCTGCTTGGGCGACAGGTACTTGACGGCAATGTTGATCTTCTCGTCTTCGGTGTAACCGGGCAGACGGATGACTTCCATACGGTCGAGCAGCGCCGGCGGAATATTCATCGAGTTGGAGGTGCACAGGAACATCACATCGGAGAGGTCGTAGTCGACTTCCAGATAGTGATCGTTGAAGTTGTGGTTCTGCTCGGGGTCCAGCACCTCAAGCAAGGCCGAGGCCGGGTCGCCACGCATGTCGCTGCCCATCTTGTCGATTTCATCGAGCAGGAACAGCGGGTTGCGTACACCCACCTTGGTCATCTTTTGAATCAATCTTCCTGGCATCGAACCGATGTAAGTACGGCGATGGCCACGAATTTCCGCTTCGTCACGCACACCACCCAGGGCCATACGCACAAACTTGCGGTTGGTTGCACTGGCGATGGACTCGGCCAGCGAGGTCTTGCCGACACCCGGCGGGCCAACCAGGCACAGAACCGGGCCACGAATCTTTTTCACCCGTTTCTGCACGGCGAGGTACTCAAGGATGCGTTCCTTGACCTCTTCCAGACCATAGTGGTCGGCATCGAGAATTTCTTCAGCGCGGGCCAGGTCCAGACGTACCTTGCTCTGCGCCTTCCACGGCACCTGTACCAGCCAGTCGATGTAGGAGCGAACCACGGTGGCTTCGGCCGACATGGGCGACATCTGCTTGAGCTTGTTCAGCTCGGCCGTTGCCTTGGTGAGTGCATCCTTGGGCAGGCCGGCAGCATCGATGCGCTTTTTCAGCTCTTCGATTTCGTTGTGACCTTCGTCGCCATCGCCCAGCTCTTTCTGAATGGCCTTCATCTGCTCATTCAGGTAGTACTCACGCTGGCTGCGCTCCATTTGTTTCTTGACCCGCCCACGGATACGTTTCTCGACCTGCAACAGGTCGATCTCGGCATCCAGCAGGGCCAGTACGTGCTCGACGCGGCTGGACAGGTCGATGATTTCGAGGATTTCCTGCTTTTGCTCGATTTTCAGCGCCATGTGCGCCGCCATGGTATCGACCAGGCGACCCGGCTCTTCGATGCTGTTGAGCGAAGACAGGACTTCGGCAGGGACTTTCTTGCCCAGTTGAACGTATTGCTCGAACTGCGCCAGCAGGCTGCGCACGAACACTTCGGACTCGCGATCCGGCGCGTCGACTTCGTCGATCAGCGACACTTCAGCGCGGCAATGGCCGTCAACCTCGATGAAACGCTCGACATAGCCGCGCTGCTCGCCCTCGACCAGCACCTTGACGGTACCGTCGGGCAGCTTGAGCAATTGCAGAACAGTGGCAATGGTGCCGACGCCATACAGCGCTTCTTCGCCAGGATCGTCGTCAGCCGGGTTTCTCTGCGCGAGCAGCAGAATCTGTTTATCACCCGTCATCGCAGCCTCGAGGGCTTCGATAGACTTCTCGCGCCCCACGAACAGCGGGATAACCATGTGCGGATAAACCACAACATCACGCAATGGCAAAAGAGGCAATTCGATGGTGGTTTTCATGATTTCGCCTCTACAGCGGCCAATCGGCCGTGGACAGATGGAATGAGCTTGGGACCAAGATGGGGGCAGTATCGGAAAAAAACAAGCCTTAGTGTCTTGCTATGGTAATAGTTGCCCACTTGCCTCCCACCCCTTGCATGGCTTGCCGGACAGCGATGCGCATCGCCATCGTCACAAGCACCTCGATCAGGCGGTATCAGGCTGACAGAGACGCAAAAGGGGGCCCGAAGGCCCCCTTTTGTCAACGGTTACCACCCGCTACAGGACGCAGGTCACACGTCAGGTACAGCCTTTGCGGTAGGCTCGTTGTTTTCGTAGATCAACAGCGGCTTGGAGGTACCCTCGATGACGCTCTCGTCGATCACCACTTTGCTCACGTCGTTTTGCGACGGAATTTCATACATGGTGTCGAGCAGCACGCCTTCAAGGATCGAACGCAGGCCACGGGCGCCGGTCTTGCGCTCCAGCGCACGACGGGCAACCGCCTTGAGTGCGTCGGCACGGAACTCCAGGTCGACCCCTTCCATCTCGAACAACTTGCCGTACTGCTTGGTCAGCGCGTTCTTCGGTTCGGTCAGGATTTGCATCAGTGCCGCTTCGTCCAGCTCGTCCAGCGTGGCCAGAACCGGCAGACGCCCGACGAACTCGGGAATCAGGCCGAACTTGACCAGATCGTCCGGCTCGACTTCACGCAGCGACTCGCCGACCTTCTTGCCTTCTTCCTTGCTGCGTACTTCAGCGTTGAAGCCGATGCCGCCGCGGGTCGAACGGTTCTGGATAACTTTTTCCAGACCCGAAAAGGCACCACCACAGATGAACAGGATATTGCGCGTGTCCACTTGCAGGAATTCCTGCTGCGGGTGCTTGCGGCCGCCTTGAGGCGGTACGGAAGCCACAGTGCCTTCGATCAGCTTCAGCAGAGCCTGCTGAACGCCTTCGCCGGACACGTCCCGAGTGATGGACGGGTTGTCGGATTTGCGCGAAATCTTGTCGATTTCGTCGATGTAGACAATACCCATCTGGGCCTTCTCTACGTCGTAATCACATTTCTGCAACAGCTTCTGAATAATGTTTTCCACGTCCTCGCCCACATAACCGGCTTCGGTCAGTGTGGTGGCGTCGGCAATGGTGAACGGAACGTTAAGCAGGCGTGCCAGCGTTTCGGCGAGCAGGGTCTTGCCCGAGCCGGTAGGCCCGATCAGCAGGATGTTGCTCTTGCCCAGTTCAACGTCATCATTTTTCTTGTCGCGCTGGTTCAGACGCTTGTAGTGGTTGTACACCGCTACTGCGAGAACCTTTTTGGCTCGCTCCTGACCGATGACGTACTGGTCAAGGATGCCGCTGATTTCTTTAGGCGAAGGCAATTTATGCGCGCTGCTTTCGGCCTGTGCCTCCTGCACCTCCTCGCGGATGATGTCGTTGCACAGGTCGACGCACTCGTCGCAGATAAAGACCGAGGGGCCGGCAATCAATTTGCGCACTTCATGCTGGCTTTTGCCACAGAAGGAGCAATAGAGCAATTTGCCGTTGTCCTCGCCGTTGCGGGTGTCAGTCATTCGATCGATCCAATCCGTTAGGCTTGCAACACAAGATGAAGGCTATTGCGGGCTTTTTCAAGTCCACAGGCGGTCAGTTACGCAGACCGCCTATATCCCGGTTGCTCAGGCAGGCATTTCACGCTTGGTGATGACCGAGTCGATCAGGCCGTATTCAGCAGCGCGATCCGCACTCATGAAGTTATCGCGCTCGGTGTCACGCTCAATGGTTGCAAGGTCTTGACCGGTGTGTTCGGCCAGCAACGAGTTGAGGCGATGACGGATATGCAGGATTTCACGGGCATGGATATCGATATCCGTGGCCTGACCCTGGAAACCGCCCAGCGGCTGGTGAATCATCATGCGCGAGTTCGGCAGGCAGTGACGCTTGCCCTTGGCGCCACCGGCGAGCAGGAAGGCGCCCATGCTGCAGGCCTGGCCGATGCAGATGGTGGAAACGTCTGGCTTGATGAACTGCATGGTGTCGTAGATCGACATGCCTGCAGTGACCGAGCCGCCAGGTGAGTTGATGTAGAGATGGATATCCTTGTCCGGGTTTTCCGCTTCAAGAAACAGAAGCTGCGCGGCGATCAGGTTGGCCATGTAGTCTTCTACCGGGCCGACCAGAAAGATCACGCGCTCTTTGAGCAGGCGCGAATAGATGTCATACGCGCGCTCGCCACGGGCGGACTGCTCGATAACCATCGGGACCAGGCCGCCAGCGGCCTGGATGTCAGAGTTCTGCTGAAAATAAGAATTGCGGGACATGTCCTGCATTCACTCCCAAATAGTCGAGTCTTCAATACGCACAAGCCAGCGCGAAGGCTGGCTTGTGAGTGTTATCGAACGAAAGGAGAAAGTCAGTCGGCTTGTGGAGCTTGCACCGGCTTGACCGCTTCTTCGTAGGAGACCGAAGTGTCGGTCACGCTAGCTTTCTGCAAAACAGTATCCACAACTTGCTCTTCCAGCACAACAGAACGGACTTCGTTCAGTTGCTGCTCGTTCTTCAGGTACCAGGCCACGACCTGCTCTGGCTCCTGGTAAGCCGAAGCCATTTCCTGGATCAGCTCGCGAACGCGGGCTTCGTCAGGCGTCAGGTCGAACTGCTTGACTACCTCGGCAACGATCAGACCCAGCTCGACGCGGCGCTTGGCCTGCTCTTCGAACAGCTCGGCTGGCAGTTGGTCAGGCTTGATGTTGCCGCCGAACTGCTGAACAGCCTGCACGCGCAGACGGTTGACTTCGTTTTCCAGCAGTGCCTTTGGCACTTCGATCGGGTTGGCGGCCAGCAGACCGTCCATGACCTGGTTCTTGACCTTGGACTTGATGGCCTGACGCAGTTCACGGTCCATGTTCTTGCGAACTTCGGTACGGAAACCGTCGATACCGGTTTCCTTGATGCCGAACAGCTTGAAGAACTCTTCGTTCAGCTCAGGCAGTTTTGGCTCGGAAACGGTGTTGACGGTCACGGTGAACTCGGCGGCCTTGCCGGCCAGCTCCAGGTTCTGGTAATCCTCAGGGAAGGTCACGTTCAGAACGCGCTCTTCACCGGCTTTGGCGCCAACCAGGCCATCTTCGAAGCCCGGGATCATGCGGCCGGAGCCCAGAACCAGTTGAGTGCCGGTCGCCGAACCGCCAGCGAATGCTTCGCCGTCGACCTTGCCAACGAAATCGATGTTCACCTGGTCGTCGGTTTGCGCGGCACGGTCGGTTTCTTCGAAACGGACGTTCTGCTTGCGCAGGATTTCCAGCATGTTGTCCAGATCGCTATCGGCGACGTCGGCCGACAGGCGCTCTACCTTGATCGACTCGAAGCCCGAAACGGTGAACTCCGGGAATACTTCGAAAGTAGCAACGTATTCCAGATCCTTGCCCTTTTCGAAGGCTTTAGGCTCAACGGAAGGCGCGCCAGCAGGGTTCAGCTTCTGCTCAACCACAGCTTCATAGAAGGTTGCCTGGATCAGTTCGCCCAGCGCTTCCTGACGGGCGCCGTCTTCGTAGCGCTGACGGATCACGCTCATTGGCACCTTGCCTGGGCGGAAGCCCGGGATCTTGGCCTTGCGTGCAGTCTGTTGCAGACGCTTGCTGACTTCGGTCTCGATACGCTCGGCAGGGACGCCGATGGTCATGCGGCGCTCAAGAGCAGAAGTGTTTTCAACAGAAACTTGCATGGATATTCCTCGTTGCACAGACGGTAGCCGGCGTTTCCGACCCTAGAATCAAGGGCATGCATTCTAGTGGGTCAAACTCAAGAAGTCACCCTGCATCAAAGGACCAGGTAAAGAGGATGTGATCGACCAGCCGACAAAAGGCCGAAGGCTTGTCGATAATGCCTCGCCGAGGTGTCTGGGACAGACGTCAGCACGGACTGCCAGCGAGTGACGCTACCAATGATTTTGCACGGCGCAATCAGCCCGCTCGACCAGCGGACGCCACTGCCACGCCCTGACTTGCGCCACTCAAAGAGCGTGCTTTACACCTCCACGCATGCCGCAACAATTGCAGAACAGCACAAATGCCCCAAGGCGCTACTGTTGACTATTCCCGGATCAGCCCTACCATGGCTCAACCTATAAATTTGATAGGTAAAGGATGACAACTGCCAAGCCGTTATGGACAACGCTGGAATTGGAAAATCTGGTTCATGTACTGGCCAGAGACTCTGCCAAGGTAGTGATTACCCTGCACTGCCAGGAAAGAATGGTTCAGCGCGAGATATCTACCATAGAGGTGCTGCGGTGCCTGCAACGTGGCGCAATCATCTCGGAACCGACCTACAACCAGCAAAACAGGCACTTCGTATTCAAGATGAGCGAGCCTGCGCCAAGGGATGTCGTGTGCGTAGTCGCAGCTGTCGAGCCAAATCCTGAGCCCGGCAAGCTTTTTGCCGTTACGGTATGGGAGGTATGAGTATGTTCGAATACACAGGCAGCGGCCTGGATGGCATCTTTCTGAAAAACGGCTACACCCTTGTCGAATCAGACTTCGGCCCAGGCGTTGCAATTCAGGATGTGGAGGGCCTGCATCGCGCCATCGCAGCAGACATCGTGCGCCAGAAAACACCGATGACCGGCCACCAGTTCCGCTTTCTGCGCAAAGAGCAGGATCTGGTGCAGTCAGAGCTTGCTGCGATGCTCAGAATCGACGTGCAGACCATTGCGCGCTGGGAAAAGCTTGGAACACAAGCGGTGCCAGGCCCCGCCGACTTTGCCATGCGTGCTTTTTACTCAGCTTTGCGCCATATACAGAACGGCCCTTTCGAGGTACCACCTTGTGCAGCCCCGGATGAAAGCGCTGTTTTCGCGTTTACCGAGGACCAGAGATGGACCGAAGTATTGGCCGCCTAGAGATGCGCCACACCCGAACCCGCTACCAGCCCACACCGATGATCACCTAACCGGATCAGGTGCCGAAGGAAAGACTCGAACTCTCACAGATTGCAGCACTGGAACCTAAATCCAGTGCACCAACCTGCCGCCTCTCAACCGCCAAATAAAGCGCAAAAAAAAGCGCCAGACCGTTAAGCCTGGCGCCTTTAAAATATGGGGTGGACGATGGGGATCGAACCCACGACAACAGGAGTCACAATCCTGTGCTCTACCAACTGAGCTACGCCCACCATATTGCATGAAAAACCCGCCACCAGACGGGCCTTTCGAGAGTTTTACAGCGACCTGTGACAGCCTGTAAAACCCGAATTGGTGCGGAAGGAGAGACTCGAACTCTCACGTCTTGCGACGCTGGAACCTAAATCCAGTGTGTCTACCAATTCCACCACTTCCGCATGCAAAGCGCTTAAAGCAAAGGCGCCAGATGATAAGTCTGGCGCCTTTTCGAATATGGGGTGGACGATGGGGATCGAACCCACGACAACAGGAGTCACAATCCTGTGCTCTACCAACTGAGCTACGCCCACCATATTGCGCATTACCTGTGCCAAAGCTGCCAGTTTATGGCGCACCCGGCAGGACTCGAACCTGCGACCATCCGCTTAGAAGGCGGATGCTCTATCCAGCTGAGCTACGGGCACTTATATAATCTGCATCTTGAACGACGACAAATTAAAGGCTTCAAATCACATCGAACAAGGCGTTAAACCTACCCGACCTGATCAGCATTAACCAGCACCTATTCAAACCGTGCTTGGCTCTGCCCGACAAGTGCGACGAATCTTATAGACGGCCCCAAAGGTCGTCAACACCTTTTTTAAAAAAACTCAGTCAGATAAAGGAGTTAGCTACATCTGCAAGCCAAGCGCCTTTGCCCTGACGTCAGGTCATGCGAGAATGCGCGCTCTTTTCAATTCCTCTCGATGGTTATCACCCGTCATGACTGCAAAACTTATCGACGGCAAAGCGATCGCCGCCAGCCTGCGCCAGCAGATCGCCGAACGTGTCGCCGAACGTCGCCAGCAAGGCCTGCGCACACCAGGCCTGGCTGTGATTCTGGTAGGCAGCGATCCTGCCTCCCAGGTCTACGTCTCGCACAAACGCAAGGATTGCGAAGAAGTAGGCTTCCTCTCCCAGGCTTATGACCTGCCTGCCACAACGACCCAGGTCGAACTGACCGACCTGATCGATCGTCTCAATGACGACAGTCAGGTCGACGGTATCCTGCTGCAATTGCCGCTGCCGGCGCATCTGGATGCTTCGCTGCTGCTGGAGCGCATTCGCCCGGACAAAGACGTCGACGGTTTCCACCCGTATAACGTCGGCCGTCTGGCCCAGCGCATCCCGCTGCTGCGTCCGTGCACGCCCAAAGGCATCATCACCCTGCTGCAGAGCACCGGTGTCGACCTTTACGGTCTGGACGCTGTAGTCGTTGGCGCCTCGAACATCGTCGGCCGACCAATGGCCATGGAACTGCTGCTGGCCGGCTGCACCGTGACCGTCACTCACCGCTTCACCAAGGACCTGGCCGGCCATGTGGCCCGTGCCGACCTGGTGGTGGTGGCTGCGGGCAAGCCTGGCCTGGTCAAGGGCGAGTGGATCAAACCCGGCGCCATCGTCATCGACGTCGGCATCAACCGTCAGGCCGACGGCAAGCTGGTCGGTGACGTGGTTTATGAAACCGCCCTGCCCCGCGCCGGCTGGATCACCCCGGTACCTGGCGGCGTTGGCCCGATGACCCGCGCCTGCCTGCTGGAAAACACCCTGTACGCTGCCGAAACCCTGCACAAGTAAGTTTCTGTAGCGCACAAAAAAACGGCACCCGAGGGTGCCGTTTTTCATTTGCAGATAGCCATCAGTCAGCCAGACGCCAGGTCGTGCCGCCCTTGCCGTCTTCCAGCACCACGCCCATGGCGGTGATCTGGTCGCGGATACGGTCCGATTCTGCCCAGTTCTTCTCGGCCCGCGCGGTCAGGCGCGCCTGAATCAAGGCTTCCACTTCGGCAGCGTCCACCTTGCCTTCAGCGCCAGCGCGCAGAAACTCGTCGGCCTCAAGCTGCAACACACCCAGCACACTGGCCAGTTGCTTCAAGCGTGCCGCCAGACCCGCTGCAGCGCCAGCATCGCTGTCGCGCAGGCGATTGATCTCGCGGACCATCTCGAACAGCACGGCACAGGCTTCAGGCGTGCCGAAGTCGTCGTCCATCGCTGCCTTGAAACGCTCGACGAAGGCTTCCCCACCTGCAGGCTCGACAGCTGGCAAGCCTTTAAGCGCGTGGTAGAAACGCTCCAGCGCGCCCTTGGACTCGCGCAAACTGTCTTCGGAGTAATTGATCGCGCTGCGATAGTGGCTCGACACCAGCAGGTAGCGCACCACTTCAGGGTGGTACTTATCCAGCACATCGCGAATGGTGAAGAAGTTGTTCAAGGACTTGGACATCTTCTCGCCATTGATACGAATCATGCCGCAGTGCATCCAGGCATTGGCGTAAGTCTTGCCGGTGGCCGCTTCGCTCTGGGCGATTTCGTTTTCGTGGTGCGGGAACTCAAGGTCGCTGCCGCCGCCATGAATGTCGAAGGTCTCGCCCAGGCAGCAGGTCGACATCACCGAGCACTCGATATGCCAGCCCGGACGCCCGGCACCCCATGGCGACTCCCAGCTCGGCTCGCCGGGCTTGACGCCTTTCCAGAGCACGAAATCCAGTGGATCGTCCTTGGACTCATCGACTTCGATACGTGCACCGATGCGCAGGTCTTCGATCTTCTTGCGCGACAGCTTGCCGTAGCCAAGAAACTTGCCGACCCGGTAATACACATCGCCGTTACCCGGCGCGTAGGCGTAACCCTTGTCGATCAAGGTCTGGATCATAGCGTGCATGCCGGCGATATGACCGGTGGCACGCGGCTCCATGTCCGGCTTGAGGATGTTCAGGCGCGCCTCGTCCTCGTGCATCGCGGCGATCATGCGCTCGGTCAGTTGCTCGAACGGCTCGCCCTTTTCACGGGCGCGATTGATGATCTTGTCGTCAATGTCGGTGATATTGCGCACATAGGTCAGATCATAACCGCTGAACCGCAGCCAGCGGGTCACCAGGTCGAACGCGACCATGCTGCGCCCGTGACCCAGGTGGCAGTAGTCATATACGGTCATGCCGCAGACATACATGCGCACGTTGTTGCCATCGAGCGGCTTGAAGACTTCTTTGCTCTTGGTGAGCGTGTTGTAGATGGAAAGCACTTTCTACCCTCAGCTCCACGAGTCGCGGAGCGTCACTGTACGGTTGAATACCGGTCGGCCAGGCTGCGAATCCTTGAGGTCGGCGCAGAAGTAACCTTCGCGCTCGAACTGGAAACGGTCCTCCGGCTGCGCTTGCGCCAGCGAAGGTTCAGCACGACAACCGGTCAGCACTTGCAGGGAGTCAGGGTTGATGTTGTCCAGGAAGCTGGCGCCGTCTTCGGCCTTTTCAGGCGAGGCGGAGCGGAACAGGCGGTCATACAGACGCACTTCGCACTCGACGCTTTCAGCGGCCGGCACCCAGTGGATCACACCCTTGACCTTGCGGCCTTCAGGGTTCTTGCCCAGGGTGTCCGGGTCATACGAGCAGCGCAGTTCGACGATATTGCCGTCGGCGTCCTTGATGGCCTCGTCGGCGCGGATCACGTAGCTGCCACGCAGGCGCACTTCGCCGTTGGGCTCCAGACGCTTGTAGCCTTTTGGCGGCTCTTCCATGTAATCGTCGCGGTCGATGTACAGCTCACGCGAGAACGGCAGTTCGCGCACACCCAGGTCTTCCTTGGGGTGACGCGGCAGTTCGAGTTTTTCGACCTGACCTTCCGGGTAGTTGGTGATCACCACCTTGATCGGGCGCAGGACGCACATGGCGCGTGGCGCGCTGCGGTCCAGGTCGTCACGGATGCTGAATTCGAGCATGGCGAAATCGACCACGCCGTCGGAACGGTTGGTGCCGATCATTTCGCAGAAGTTGCGAATCGAAGCTGGCGTGTAGCCACGGCGGCGGAAACCCGACAGGGTCGACATGCGCGGATCGTCCCAGCCCTGTACGTGCTTTTCGTCGACCAGTTGCTTGAGCTTGCGCTTGCTGGTCACCGTGTAGCTCAGGTTCAAGCGCGAGAACTCGTACTGGCGCGGCTTGCACGGCACCGACAGGTTATCCAGGAACCAGTCGTACAGCGGGCGATGGCTTTCGAACTCAAGGGTGCAGATCGAGTGGGTGATGCCTTCGATGGCGTCCGACTGACCGTGAGTGAAGTCGTAGATCGGATAGATGCACCACTTGTCACCGGTCTGGTGGTGATGAGCGTGGCGAATGCGGTACAGGATCGGGTCGCGCAGGTTCATGTTCGGCGAAGCCATGTCGATCCTGGCGCGCAACACACGGGCGCCGTCTTCGAACTCACCGGCCTTCATGCGCGCGAACAGGTCGAGGTTTTCTTCGACGCTGCGTTCACGGAACGGGCTGTTCTTGCCAGGTTCGGTCAGGGTGCCGCGGTATTCACGGGCCTGCTCGGGAGTCAGGTCGTCGACATACGCCTTGCCGGCCTTGATAAGTTCCACCGCCCAGTCGTGCAACTGGTCGAAATACTGCGAGGCATAGCGCACCTCACCGGCCCAGTCGAAGCCCAGCCACTTGACGTCGCTCATGATGGCATCGATGTATTCCTGGTCTTCCTTGGCCGGGTTGGTGTCGTCGAAACGCAGGTGCGTCGCGCCACCGAACTCGTTGGCCAGGCCGAAGTTCACGCAGATCGACTTGGCGTGGCCGATGTGCAGGTAGCCGTTAGGCTCCGGCGGGAAGCGGGTGATGATTTTGCTGTGCTTGCCCGCGTCCAGATCGGCCTGCACGATGGGGCGCAGGAAATTGGTAGGGACGACAGGGCCTGCCTTTGCGTTCGCAGCGGATTCTGGGGTGGGCTTGCTCATGGGATCCTTGGGCATACAGTTTCGCGGCCAGGAAGGGCCGGTCAAATCAAAGCGCCTATCATAGCCGATGCTGTCAAGCCCCTGACAACACAGTGTGCGAAAACTGCGGCTTAACCTGCCACACGGGCAGGCGAACGTGTAAAAACCCTGAAAAAAGATGTATCGCACACGTTAAACTGCGCGTCAGGGTGACATTCACACCTGTTCATGCATGCCAAGAGAGCGACTTTTTATGTCCAAAGTAAAACTGACCACCAACCACGGCGACATCGTCCTGGAACTGAACGCTGAAAAGGCGCCGATCACCGTCGCCAACTTCATCGAGTACGTGAACGCCGGTCACTACACCAACACCGTATTCCACCGCGTCATCGGTAACTTCATGATCCAGGGCGGCGGTTTCGAGCCAGGCATGAAAGAAAAGAAAGACAAGCGCCCAAGCATCCAGAACGAAGCCGACAACGGCCTGGCGAACAACAAGTACACCGTTGCCATGGCCCGCACCATGGAGCCGCACTCGGCCTCGGCGCAGTTCTTCATCAACGTTGCCGACAACAGCTTCCTCAACCACAGCGGCAAGAACACCCAGGGCTGGGGCTACGCGGTATTCGCTAAAGTGGTCGAAGGCGAAAGCGTCGTCGATGCGATCAAAGGCGTGAAAACCACCAGCAAGGCCGGCCATCAAGACGTACCGGCTGAAGACGTGATCATCGAGAAAGCAGAGATCGTTGAGTGATTCTGCTGATCTCCGATCTTCATCTTGAAGAAGAGCGTCCGGACATTACCCGGGCGTTTCTGGATCTGCTGGCGGGCCCTGCCCGCAAGGCCCAGGCGCTGTATATCCTCGGGGATTTCTTCGAAGTCTGGATCGGCGACGATGCCATGTCGCCGTTCCAGACCTCGATTTGCCAGGCCCTGCGCGCCCTCAGCGACAGCGGCACACCTATATTCCTGATGCACGGCAATCGCGATTTCATGCTCGGCAAACGCTTCTGCAAGGCGGCCGGCTGCACCCTGCTGCGTGATCCCTGCGTGGTGCCACTCAATGGTGAACCGGTGCTGTTGATGCACGGCGACAGCCTGTGCACCCGCGACGTCGGCTATCTCAAGATGCGCCGCCTGCTGCGCAACCCGCTGACGCTGTTCATCCTGCGGCATTTACCGCTGAACACCCGGCACAAGCTGGCGCGCAAACTGCGCAACGAAAGCCGTAGCAAGGTCAGCATGAAAGCCAACGACATCGTCGATGTCACCCCCGATGAAGTGCCGCGCATCATGCAACAGTACGGCGTGCGTACGCTGATCCATGGCCACACACACCGGCCGGCGATCCACAAATTGCAGATCGGCGCTCAAACCGGGCAACGCATCGTACTCGGCGACTGGGACCGCCAGGCCTGGGTGCTGCAGGTCGACGAACATGGCTTTGCCCTGAACGCCTTCGATTTCGCGCCCGAGCCGCTGTTACAGTTGGGCTGAGACCTTCTGGCTGCGCGCAAAGCGCAAGGCCAGCAATGAGCCGATCCCGCAAGCGCCCATGATCAGGCACATCGGCAACGGTGTGCCGTCATACAACGCGCCCACCAACGCACTGCACGCCATGCCCAGGCCGAACTGACAAGCCACGGCCAGCCCTGCCGCCGCACCGGCCTGCCGGGGAAACGCCGCCAGCAGGCTGGCCAGGCAATTGGCGCCCAGCAGGCCGGTGATGCTGACATAAAGCACCACGCCGGCCGCCACCGCCGGCAAACCGCCCCAGCCACTGATGCCGGCCACCAGCAAGGCCACGCCCGCCACCGCCGCCACCGCCGTACCGGCACTGAGCAGCCGCTGCGGCCCCAGGCGCTTGACCAGCCGGGCGTTGAGCCAGGTGGCAATGATAATGCCGACAATGTTCATGCCGAACAGCCACGCATAGCCCAGGGGCGACAGGCCAAAGTAATCGATATAGATAAAAGGTGAGGCAGTGATGAACGCGAACATACCGCCGAACCCCAGGCCCATGCACAAGGTGTAACCGATCGCCAGCGGCTGCAGGGCCATGCGCCCATAGGCGAGAAAGACCTGCCCTACCGAATCACCGCGCCTGGCCGGCGGCAGGGTTTCCGGAATCTTCCAGGCCACGGCAATCAGACACAACGCAGAAAACACCGCCAGCGCCACAAACAGCGAGCGCCAGCCGGCCAGCAGCATCAGATACCCCCCGAGCAACGGTGCGGCAAGGGTCGCCAGCATGCTCACCAGGTGCATCAGCGACAGCACCCGCGCCGCTTCGTCGAGCGGGAACAGATCGCGAACAATCGCCCGCGCCAGTACCGACGCCGCCGCGCCGCCCAGTGCCTGAAGAAAACGCCAGAACACCAGATGCTCGACCTGCGCCGCCAGTGCGCAACCGATGCTCGCCAGCAGGTACAACATAATGCCGCCGAGCAGCAAACGCCGGCGGCCGAAACGGTCCGACAGCGGCCCGTAGAGCAACATGCCCAGGCACAAGCCGCCGAGAAAGACACCGATGGTCATCTGTACCTGGGCGTGCCGGGCATTCAGGTCGTCGGCAATGCTGGGCAGGCTCGGCAGGTACATATCGACCGACAACGGACCAAAGGCCACCAGCGCAGCGAGCAAAACGATAAGGCGTTGCGGTACGAGCATCGAAGACTCCGGAACAATGAACGCTCGCCTGCCGGCCAGCAAAACCGTCAACAAGTTAACTTGTTAATAAAACCTGTCAATCCTTGTTACATAGAATCAGACGCTGGCCTGGCAGGCATAGACAAGACCCCTCGGTGCGCCACGGTGAATAATGGCGCGAGTCCGATCACTGCCTGCGAGGGTTGCACCATGAGTGTTTGCCATCATGAACTGGCCCGTCATTGTCTGAACGCTTTTACCCGTCAGGTGCCCGCAGCACTGGGCGCGTTTTACCGGATCGATGACGCCCTGCAAGCCTGCGACTTCGAGTTACACGGCATGCAGCCGCCGATGCATGACGCCTGGCTGCAACACTACCGCTGGCTGGACCCGTTGCAGCCCAGCGCCTGTGCGGCCATCGGCCAGCCGGTGATCGCACTGCGCGAAGGCCTGGCGCAACAGGACGTGGACAGCAGCGGCCAGTACCAGCAGTTTTTACGCCGTCATCAGGTGGTCGATGTGGTGGAAATCATCGCTCAGGTCAACGACCGTCCGGTCGTGGGCCTGTCACTGCTGCGCTGCAAGGGCCAGGGCCTGTTCCAGCCCGATGAACTGCACAGCCTGCTGGCGCTGCAAGGGCTGATGCAGATGGCCGCGCACAGCCTGCCCGCCGACAGTGAAACGGACCGCCTGCAAGGCCTGACCCCGCGCGAACGGCAGATCGCCGTGCTGTTGCAGGACGGCGCCAGCAACAAGCAGCTGGCCCGCCAGCTCGACCTCGGCCTACCAACGGTCAAGACGCATTTGCTCAATCTGTTTCGCAAGATCGGCGTGAAAAGCCGCACCGAACTGGTCAGCCGATTGTTTTTGTAAGGCCCTCTCAACCATCCGGTTGATACCGCGCCCGCGCCCTTGCCTGCACCATCGTGTTCGTCATTCACTTCACGAGCACACCTTGATGAGCACACAAAACGACTGGATCACCGTTGGCGCCCTGGCCGACGGCTTTGCCCCTGAAGCCTTTATCCTGCCCAACATCGCTGAACTGGCCGGCCAGAGCTTCGAGCTGAATTTCGCCAACGGCTGGCAGATCAGCCACCGTTTCGATGCCGAGCAAGTGCACTGGCACGCCGCCGATGGCCACAGCAGCGGCAGCGCGGCCTATCGGGCCACCTCGTTGCGCCCCGGCATTTACCTGGTGGATTTCCTCAAAACCGAAGGCGGCCAGCACTGGTCGATCAGCCTGGTGCTCGACACCCTGACCTCGTCCTTTACCGCCGTGATCGGGCGCCTGCCCGGTGAGGCCGAAACCCGTGAAGGCTTGTATGGCCGGGCGCTGGCCGGCAAGCCACTGACCGGCGTACAGGCCGACTTTCTGCACGGCAGCCTGAATAAACCCTGGCAAGACGGCGCCTGCCCGCATGCGCCCACCGAAGAGCTGGTCGGCGTGCGCAACCTCTATCGCTACAGCCCCACCGAAGTCTACGAACACATCTACCTGAACCGCGACTACTACAGCTGGCAGTGCCTCAAGGGCGTGGAACAAGGCCTGTGCGACACAGATCGGGCGCACTACTACAAGATCGCCGAGCAGCTGTACCTGTTTGTCTGGCGCGAAAAAATCGTCCCGACCCTGGGCCTGATCGTCATCGACCTGCAACAGCACCGCAGCGACGGCAAGATCTATGGCTATGCCGGCGACACCTTCGATGCGCTGAGCAATTTCCCGGTGGCCTCGTACTGCCACCTGCTGAATGTCACGGAGTATGGCCTTGATGCCTGAAACCATCCTCATTACCGGCGCCGGGACCGGCATCGGTGAAGCCTGCGCCCGACGCCTGGCGGCCGAGGGTGCCAACCTGGTACTGATCGGTCGGCGCCGTGAGCCGCTGGAACGGGTCGCCGCCGACACCGGCGCGCTGGTGCTGGTCGGTGATGCGGCATGCAGCGTCACCTGGGCCGGCTTCATCGAGCAGATTCGCCAGCGCTTCGGCGGCCTCGACGCCTTGCTGGCCTGCGCCGGCGGGCATGGACTGGGCAGCGCCACCGACACCAGCGAGCAATCCTGGCAAGCGGCACTGCGCAGCAATCTGGACAGCGCGTTCTACAGCGCCAAGGCGTGCCTGCCGTTGCTGATCGAGCGGCGTGGCAGCATCGTGCTGCTGGGCTCGATTGCCTCGCTGGCCGCCGGCCCCGACGTCTGTGGCTACACCACCGCCAAGCATGCGCTGCTCGGCCTGAACCGCTCGCTGGCCCGCGATTACGGGCCGCTGGGCGTGCGGGTCAACTGCATCTGCCCCGGCTGGGTGCGCACGCCGATGGCCGACGAAGAAATGCAGCCGCTGATGGACCATTACGGCGAAGACCTCGACGCCGCCTATGCCAGGGTCACCGCCGATGTACCGCTGCGCCGGCCGGCATTGCCCGAAGAAATCGCCAGCCTGTGCCGCTTTCTGATCAGCCCCGAGGCCAGCATCATCACCGGCGCCACGCTGGTGGCCGATGGCGGCTCCAGCATTGTCGATGTGCCGACACTGGCCTACACCCGACTGGGAGATAGCTGATGCTCGATTTCAACGGACAAACCGTACTGGTGACCGGTGGCGCACAAGGCATCGGCCAGGCCATCGTCGAAGCCTTCAGCGCACGCGGCGCCCGTGTGTTGATTGCCGATCTGAATCTGCAAGGCGCCACGGCGCTGGCGCAATCGCTGCGTGAACAGGGCCGCGAGGTCGAGGCACAAGGCGTCGATCTGGCCGACCACCAGGCCATCAAGGCGTTGATCGGCGGCCTGGACAGGCTCGATGTGATGATCCATAACGCCGGTTACTTTCCGCTGACGCCCTTCGAGCAAATCACCCCGGCGATTTTGCAACGCACGCTGGATGTGAACCTGTCGTCGCTGTTCTGGCTGACCCAGGCTGCCCTGCCACTCTTCAAGCAACAAGGGCGCGGCACGGTGCTGGTCACCTCCTCGGTCACAGGTCCCCGGGTCGCTTTTCCGGGCTTGAGCCATTACGCCGCCTCCAAGGCCGGGGTCAACGGCTTTATCCGCAGTGCAGCACTGGAGCTGGCACCGCATGGCGTGCGGGTCAATGGCGTGGAGCCGGGCATGATCGCGACCCCGGCGATGGGCAACCTGGGCGACGACGGGCTCAGCGAGCGCATCGCCAGGGGCGTGCCACTGGGACGGCTCGGGGCACCGGCAGACATTGCCAACGCCATGCTGTATCTGGCGTCAAGCCTGGCTGCCTACGTCACCGGCCAGACGATCATTGTCGACGGCGGCGCGACCTTGCCCGAGAGCCATGCCTGAAATGCTGGCCGGCATCGAGTGATCGCTGGCAAGCGAGAACAAATCCCCAGTCACACACAGGCAAGACACCCTGGCAGCAACAGGCCTTAAATAGACCCATCGGCACCGCATTTATCAAAGGTGCGGCCGATGCGTCTTAACCTGCCTTGGGCCTGCGCCATGATCAATATCGAAACGCCTACCTATTACTCAGCGACGAAAAAATACAACCTGAGTTTTCCGACGCTCGAAGACGACGTCGAGGCCGATGTCGTGGTCATCGGCGGCGGTTTTTCCGGAATAAACACCGCGCTGGAACTGGCCGAAAAAGGCATCACCAATATCGTCGTGCTCGAAGCCCGCTATCTGGGATTCGGCGGCACCGGGCGCAACGGCGGGCAGATCATGGCCGGTATCGGCCACGACCTGGAAAAGATCCGCAGCAGCGTCGGCGAAAGCGGCATCCGCGAGATTTTCGAGATCAGCGAGCTGGGCGCCGGAATCATCAAGGAGCGCATCGCCAAATACGACATCGACGCCGATTTCTGCCATGGCTACGGCTACCTGGGCTTCAACAAGCGCCAGGAGCAGACCCTGCGCAACTGGGAGCGCGACTTCAAGTCGATCAACAGCAAAGACGAGATTCGTTTTCTCGGCGGTTCCGAGGTCAAGCAGATCATCGGCTCCGACGCCTACAGCAGCGCCCTGCTGCACATGGGCGGCGGTCACGTGCATTCGCTCAACCTGCTGCTTGGCGAGGCCAAGGCGCTCAGCGGCCTTGGCGTGCGCATCTATGAACACAGCCCGGCGCTGGAGGTGCAATACGGCGAGCGCATCACCGTGCGCACCGGGCGCGGCTCGGTCAAGGCCAGCAAACTGCTGTGGGCCTGCGACAGCTTTCTTAACAAGCTCGAGCCGCAACTGCACAAGACCACGATCAACACTTACGCCTTCCAGATGATGACCGAGCCGTTGTCAGAGGAACTGATCAACCGCATCAGCCCGATTCGCGGCGCCTACAGCGACATTCGCCCGGTGATCGACTATTACCGCGTCACCCGCGAAAACCGCCTGCTGTTCGGCGCGGCGACGCCTTTTGTCGAGCACATTCCGCGCGACCTGAAAGCCTGGAACCGCCGCCTGATGCTCAAGGTGTTCCCGTACCTCAAGGACGTGAAGATCGACCTTGCCTGGGGCGGGCCGATGGCCACCGGCGCCAACCTGTTCCCGCAACTGGGCACCCTCAACGGGCGGCGCAATGTGTTCTATGTGCAGGGCTACTCAGGCTTTGGCGTCACACCGAGCCACATCATCTGCAAGGTGCTGGCCGAAGGCATGAGCGAAGGCTCGGCGCGCTATGACCTGATCAGCGCGATCCGCCACCCCTCGATTATCGGCAAGGATCACCTGCGCCCGTTGCTGCTGACCGGCGGCAAGACCTTTCACCAGTTGTCCGGCTACTTCAACGGTCGCCGCTGATTCATTTCACTTCATTCCAGCAGGAGCACTGCCATGACCCTTACCGTGATTAACCACAACACTCCACTGAGCGAACTCGATGCCTGGGGCACCGTGGCCGATCTGGGCTCGACGATTCTTGAAGGCGAAGTGAACGCCTTCGGCAAGATGACCTTCGGCGCACCGACCGACCCGGTCAGCAGCGCCTATTTCGGCACCACACAGGGCAAGTTCCGCATGGTCTACCCGTTCAACGAACACGCCACCGTGGTCACCGGCGAACTGGTGCTGACCGATGAATCGACAGGCCAGGTCAGCCGCTACAAGGCCGGCGACAGCTGGTTCGTGACCAAAGGCACGCCGGTGCTCTGGGAAGTGGTCAGCGAAAGCTTCGTGAAGCATTATTTCGCCGTGGTTTGATCAGCGCAGCACCGACAACGAATCGCAAAACAACCGCCACAACGCTTTGAGGCGTTTTGCGTACGCCTCGGGCGTGGCGTAGATCAATTCCACGTGCAAACTGTCGACGATGCCTTGATAGGCATCGCTGTACAGTTGCAGATCATCGTCGTCCATGCCCGGATAACGCTGCGCGAGCAGGTGCAGAAAACGCTCGCGCAGCACCGCCAGATAGCCTTCGAAGCCTGCGCTGATCACC
This sequence comes from Pseudomonas sp. 3A(2025), assembly GCF_054589175.1. Taxonomy (NCBI): domain Bacteria; kingdom Pseudomonadati; phylum Pseudomonadota; class Gammaproteobacteria; order Pseudomonadales; family Pseudomonadaceae; genus Pseudomonas; species Pseudomonas sp. 3A(2025). The sequence goes on from NZ_BAAILM010000113.1 coordinate 102,043, forward strand.
GGGCGCAACACGCTTGGCGGATAGAACGCCGCCCGCAGCAAGAAGCGCAACGATGGCGACTCAAGATAGCGCTCGGCAAGCTGCTCGACGTGTAAACGACCCGGCACGCTATTGAGTTCGCTGTCGGGGTTGAAACAGCTTTCCATGTACAGCCGCTCGTTTTCCAGCGCACGCTCGAACACCACCTGGTACAGGTCGTCCTTGCTGGAAAAGTGCGCGTACAACGACGGCTTGCGCATATTGGCCAGGGTCGCGATGTCATTCAGCGACGAACCGTCATAGCCGCGCTCGGCAAAATGCTCGATGGCCAGGCAACAGATTCGCTCGGCCGAAGCGCTCAGGGTTTTCATCAATCAATGTCCTGCCAATCGGTTTTCAGTGACGCCCAGCACCTGGACACTGCGCCAGCTCAGCAGCACCACGACACCAGCGCTGACCAGCAACAGCAGGCCCCAGGCGACGACGCCGCTCTCGAGCAAGGCGCCGGACAGCGGCGTGGCCAGCGAAGATAGCATCAACTGAAAGGCGCCCAACAGCGCCGCAGTCGAGCCCAGCGAGCGTTGCTGCGACGACATGACCTGGGTCATCAGCACGGTTTCGCTGACGCCCAGCCCAAACAGCGCCAGCACCATACCGGCCACGACCGGCGCCAGACTGAGGTGTGCGGTTAACGCAAGCCCCACGATCAGCGCGCCACCGAGCATGCACAGCGCGCCCAGCATCGCCAGTTTCGCCAGCCCTCTGGAGGCCACCAGACGCCCGGCAGACAGCGCACCGGCCAGAATCGCCAGGCCGCTGGCACCGAACACCAGGCCGAACTGCGCAGGTGCCAGGCCGAAGGTCGACTGGTAAACAAACGCCGCACCACCGATGTAGCCGAACAGAAAGAAGAACACCGAGGCGATGGCCAGGGTCGGACGCATGAACGCCGGATCCCGGGCAATGCGCCAGTAAGTGGCAAATGCCTGACGCAGTTGCAAAGGCTCGCGGCGCTCGGCCGGCAGGGTTTCCTTCAGCGATATCACGCTGTTGACCAGCACCAACACGCTCAATATCGCCAGGGTGAGCATGATCGCCCGCCAGCCCCACAGCGTATCGATCAGCCCGCCCAACGCTGGCGCGGTGACCGGTGCCAGGCCTTCGATGGTCATCAGCAAGGCGAAAATCTTCGCCGCCTCCGCCCCCTGAGTGACATCGCGAACCATGCTCATGATCACCACCAGGGTCAGCGCGCTACCCAGCCCCTGAATCAGCCGCGCCAGCAACAAGGCGTCGAGGCTTGGCGCCATCGCCGCCGCCAGCGAGCTGAGCATGAACACCAGCAAGCCCGCCAGCAACGGCACGCGCCGGCCATAAGCATCGACCAGCGGGCCGAAGAGTAATTGCCCGGCGCCCATGGCCATCAAAAACACGCTTAGGGTCAACTGTACCCGCGCATTGGACTCGGCAAACTGCCGGGCAATTTCCGGCAGGCTGGCCAGGTACATGTCAATCGCCGCCGGCCCCAGCGCGCCGATCACAGCCAGTGAAACCGCAAACCGGACAAAGCCGGGCGTCGTTGTCGAACTCATCGTGACACTCCACAGATTGCCTATCGGCAAAACGCTACCTAACGATAGGTAGGAAAAGAAGCGCCACTATATGAGCCTAAGTGCAACGGGTCAAACCTTGTGTAACGTGATCAGGCCGCACCAACCGAATGGGTCAAGCGGTAGCTGCGAAAGTCCTTGGGCGATTGCTCGAACTGTTTCTTGAACGAACGGCTGAAATGGGCCGAATCGGTGAACCCCCATTTATAGGCAATGGTGGTGATAGATTCGCTGCGCAAGAACGGGTTGGCCAGGTCTTCGGCGCTGCGCTTGAGGCGGGCGCGCTGGATATAGCGGCACACGCTGTCGCCTTCGTCTTCGAACAAACGGTACAGATGACGCACCGAAATATTCAGCCGTCCCGCCAGTGCCGACGGATTCAAACCGGGCTGGCCGAGGGATTCGTCGATGAGTTTCTGCACATAGCTGCGCAGATTCGCGTTGCCCAGTGCGCCGAGTTCCGGGCGCTGCTCCAGCCGCTGGGCCTGACTGTGTTCCAGCGCCGAGGGCAGCAGCGAAATCAGCGCGTTCTGCAGGCCATGCTCGTCGGCATCGGGCATTTCTTCAGCGCCGGTGTCCTTGCAGATCTGGTCCATCAGAACATGCAGCATGCGCCCACAGGTGCGGGTGGCGGACACTTTGCCGAAGGTCAGGCGCTCGTGCTTCATGGCCTTTTGCACATCTTTGCGCGGCAACGACAGCGAGGCGTGTTCGATCAGGCCGAACGGGGTGATTTCGCAGGATCCGGTGGAATCCATCAACAGCAGGTCGCCCGGTGCCAGCTTGATGCTGATGCCATGCTGGGTGATCTGTGAATAACCGCTGCGCTGGCTGACCAGAAAGCAGTCTTCGTCGTTGTCCCGGTCGGCGCTACCGGCCTGGCGCATGATATTGCCGGCATTGGTGCGCAGGCTGGCCAACTCCAGACCGGAGCGGGTCCAGGTATGGATTTCACCGATGAACAGTGAACGATTGAACGCCAGTTCAGTGTCGAAACGACCACAAATGGCGTGCAGCCTGGCAGTCCATTGCTCAAGGCCATTACGGGCGATTTGATCAGTGTGCATACCTACCTCTTCGATAAGTCATTGTTGTTATGTGCGCATTGATAACATGTTAACAATATGCGCACAACAGTGATGCGGACCTATCAGATGAAGGCAGGATGCGTGCCAGTTTTCCTACAATTGACCCAGCACGCGCTGCAGAGCGATCAGTGCTGAAAACAGAGCGGCTTTCTGTTCGCCAGCAATGCTGATGTAACGCCTGAACGCCGGCATGCGGTTGACCACCTCGCTGCCGCCCATGTGCTCCAGGTGCACGATCCATTGGCCTTCAGACACTTCCAGACGCAGACGTTTGAAGTCCAGCGGCATCAAGGCTGCACGCAACGGCTCGTCCAGTTCCAGCGCCTGACGCAGCGCCAGCAGCAGCGAATCGTCACCGCCACGGTGCCGGCAACGCAGGCCGGTGCGGCGAATCGACCCGGTATGGTGCATATCGTAACGACCGCTGCACCGGGTTTGGCCAGGTACGCGCAAGACGAACTCACTCATCACCAGGTGCATCAGCAATTGCGACTCGGTGCGCTCGCGCACCTCGCAGCTTAATCCTGGCACGTTCAGCCGCGCGGTGCGCGGCTCGACCACCTGCCAGCCGCTGACCCCAAGGTTGCGGCGCAGGTGTTCCAGGGTCACGCCCGGGCGGTAACCGCTCGGGTCGCGTTCGGCGTTCAGGCCGTCAAACAGTCTTGAGAGCATCACGGGCAGTATCCTCGGTGTGCAAACCAGGTTCGTTGGCAAATTCCTTGGCCAGCACCTCTTCGACCGAGGCCGGCTTGAACGGGTTGACGCGTTGCACCACCAGCGTCCAGAACAGCGCATAGACGGCGGTCGCTGCCAGCATGATGCCGAACGGCACATAAATATCGGCAGGGTTCATGCCAGGCGGGGTGATGAACCACATACCCAGCACAATGCCGACGCTGGAGACGATCTGCGGCAGCGGGAACCAGGGCGAGCGGTAGGCACGCGGCAGGTCAGGCCGACGAATGCGCAGGCTGACCACCGAAATCGTCACCAGCAAATAGGCGGTACTCCAGGCACAGACCGCCGCCAGCACCAGGTGAATGATGTTGTCGGCGTTGCCACCCAGCCACCAGGCGTGCAGGCACGGAATCAGCATCGCGACCAGAATGCACAGCAGCGGCGTCTTGAAGCGCGGACTCAAGTAGGTGAAAACCTTGGGCAACGCACCGTCGACCGCCATGCCGTAAATAATGCGGGGCACGCCAGCCATCAGCGTATTGATGGTCGCAGCCCCGGCAAACAGAAAGCCGATGCCCAGCCAGATCGGGCCGATATCGCCCATGACCTGCTGGGCGAACTTCGGAATCGCCATCGGCGTATCCAGCAAGTGCACGCCACTGGCGGCATCGAGCACCACGTTTTCCACCTGGCGCTTCATTGCCGCGCCATAGATAAACATGCAAGTGGCCACACCCAGCAGGCCGAGGATCATCGCCCTGGGCAAGACTTTGGCCGATTGACGCAGGTCCGGCGCCAACGGCGTGACAAACTCGCAGCCAACGAACATGAACATCGCCATACCAACCAGCGACAGGATGGTGATCAGGTCGGTGCCGACCAGCGACTCACCGAACAGGCCGTCCAGTTGCACCGCCGGCGCGGCGATCAGGCCCAGCACACCGAAGGTCATCAGCGTGACCCACATGCCGAAGGTCAGGATGATTTCGACCCGGCTGAACGCGCTGACGCCAAAGGCATTGAGAATGCCCAGCACCACGACAAAGCCCACGCCCAGCAACCAGGAGCCGCCGGCCGATTCGGCCAGCGTGTTGAGGTGCTCGAAGTTCACCAGCGCCATGACCCCGGCCAGAATGGTCTCGGCGGTGCCGGCAAACACATGCACGATCAGGTAGGCCGACAGCGTGCCCATGATCGCGAAAAAACGCCCCATGCCGCAGTTGATGTAGTCGTACACGGAGCCTGTGGTCGGCAGAATCGACGCGGCTTCGGCGAAGGTCGTGGCCTGGGCCAGCATCATGATCACCGCCAGGATCATCGCCAGGGCAAAGGCGCTGCCGCCGATGCCGAAGCCCATGGTCGCGGTAAGAATCACCGGGCTGGCCATGATCAGGCCGATGGTGCTGGCCAATGCGGTGGGAAAACCCACGGTTCCGCGGTTCAGATGCTCGGTGAGCTGTTGGTTGAGTGACATGCTGGGCCCCTGCAAAGGAGATGGACGTGGGCAATGCAATCGAGCGAATGACCATTGCATTGCGGCATGTAAACCACTTTGCGCCGCAGTCGATCCAGCGTCTTGCCCATGGCTGACGATAATTTTGTTGCAGCCTGCCAGCGCCGCCACGCTGGCGAGCAGGGACAAGCCGTTGGCACGCGCTGCAAAGACTTGAAGCCTGAGAATGCTCCTAACTGTCATGGCAGTCATTACAGACCACCTTGAAGGGGGCAACACCCATGGAGCGCTTTACCCGACGCAACACGCTGATCGGCCTTGGCCTGGCCGGCTTGATCAGTACCAGCAGCGCGCAGGCCATCGAGCTGTACAGCGACGAAGACACAACACTGACCGGCAACTTTCTCGCCGTGTACGGGCATTTCAACAGCCGCAAGAACTACGACGGCACCGCCGGCGGTTCGACCTGGCGCGAAGGCTTCATCAAGTACGGGCTGAGCGGTACCCAGGGCATCGGCCCCTTCGGCAGCCTGTACGGCACCGCCAACCTGGTCAGCTCCGCCACCTGGGGCGACGGCGATGCGGCCGGTTATACCAACGGCAGCGAGCGCACGACCAAATTCGACGAAGCCTTCGTCGGCTGGAAATCCGGCGATCTGTTTCCTGTATTGGGCAAGGACGGCGTCGACCTGTCGTGGGGCCGGCAGATTATTACCCTGGGTGACGGCTTTATCATCAACGACGACGGCATCAACCTTGGCAACGGCCTGGCCGATGGCGACCTGAACCGTGGTGGCGCCTACTATCTGGCGGCCCGGCATGCCTTCGACAAGACCGCCGTGTTGCGTCTGGGTGGCAAGGAAGGCCTGCACGGCAGCGTGCTGTGGTTCGAATCCGATAACCGCGCTCAGGCCAATACCGAAATGGCCGCTGCGACCCTGGAATACACCGCCGCCCCCGGCACGCTGGGCCTGACCTGGATTCATGGCCTGGATGTCGATGAGCGTTATGCCAGCGATTTTCAGCGCCAGCGCGACGGCATGAACATCTACAGCCTGCGTGGCGCCGGCAATGCCGGCATCGACAACGCGCATTTCTCGTTCGAGTACGCCCGGCAGAACAAGGACGCCGGCAACGAAAACGCCTGGTACCTGGAAGGCGGCTACACCTTTGCCAACCTGCCATGGAGCCCGGACCTGACCTACCGCTACAGCCGCTACTCCGAAGGCTGGGACTCGATGTTCAACGGCCAGAGCCGTGGCTTCGGTACCTGGTTCCAGGGTGAAGTCACCGCCAACTATGCTGGCCCGTTCAACAGCAATACCGGCATTCACCATGTCGGCCTCAAGGTCAAACCGCTGGAAAACCTGACCCTGGGCGCGCTGTTCTTCAACTACAAGACGGTGGATACCGGCGAAGCGCTGAACCTGGACGGCCGCGAGCTGGACGTGTACGCCGAATGGGCAGTCAACGACCACCTGATCATCACCCCGCTGGTCGGCCTGTACAAACCGCGCAAGGACCAGGACACCGGCGGCAACCAGTCCGGCGGCAACGGCAGCAACCTGTACAGCCAGGTGATCGTGGCCGTGCCGTTTTAAATACCGGGTGACTCACAGGCCCTAATGATAGGAGGGGCTTTAGCCGCGAACGAGTGCAAAGCGCTCGAAAAAATCTGCGAAACGTTGAAACTCTACGACTGCTATCGCAGCCGATCGCGGCTTAAGCCGCTCCTACGGGATAATGCCGATCAGTTAAGCTTCGGCACGGACTTGTAGGAGGCTGCGGGCGGCGATCCGTCTCTGCTGGCGATTGCTGCGGCACAGACGCCGCAGATGTGACGATTTTACTGGCCTCATCGCCAGCAGAGCTGCCTCCTACGGGAGAGCGTTCAATATTCGAAAGCGCGCACAACAAAAAACCCCGCCTCTCTCAAGGCGGGGTTTTTCGTTTACAGCCCGTTCAACCCATTACACCGGGTTGGTCTGGGCGCTCATGGCCAGGTCCAGCAGTTCACGGTTGGCCACCGCATACATCGCGTAATCGGTGCCGCTGGCCGCACGCAGTTCGACCAGCATCGCGCGCCAGCGCTCGACCATCGCCGCATGCTGTTCCAGCCACAGGGCCAGACGCTCTTCCACATCCGCCGGACCATCGGCCATTTGCAGCACGGAAATGGTGATTGCCCGTTGCTGCCAGTCGATATCGTCGCGGAACGCTTCGCGGGCCAGGGCTTGCCAGTTGTTTTCTACCGGCAGGCTGCTGATCTGTTGCAGGTACCAGGTGATTTCCAGGGCACTGCCCACCGCAAAGTAGGTCTTGGCCACGTCAGCGGCGTTCTGCCCGGTGACGTCGGAAGCCTCGATGATCGGCAGCAGGGTGTACAGGTGCGTGGTACCGGCCACCATGCGCGCCAGCAGTTCCGGCACGCCGGATTCCACGTACGCCTCGTAGCGTTCCTGCCAGACCGCACGGGTGCGACCTTCGAGCAGGCCATCGAGTTTCAGGCCCAGTGCTGCGATGTGCGGACCGAAGTGCGCGACATCACGCGCCGCATCCAGCTCATTGCGACGGCTGCGCAGGAACCAGCGGGTTGCCCGACGGCCCAGACGCATCAGTTCGTCCATCAAGGCCAGTTGAATCTCGGCCGGCACCTTGTAGTCCAGTGCTTCGATCTGACGGAACCAGTGCGGCAGGTGGAAGATGTCACGCACGATCACATAGGCACCGGCCACGGCGGCGGCGCTCATGCCGGTGGACTCCTTCAGACGCTGCACGAAGGTGATGCCCATGTGGTTGACCAGATCGTTGGCGATCTGGGTGCTGACGATTTCGCGCTTCAGGCGGTGATTACGCATGGCAACCGAGAAATTCGCCGCCAGCGACGACGGGAACGCGGTTTCCATGTCACGCGCCAGATAATCGTCATCCGGCACGCGCGATTCGAGCAGCGCCTCTTTGAGGTCGATCTTGCTGTACGAGATCAGTACCGACAGCTCGGCACGGGTCAGGCCGTGGCCGGCCGCAACGCGCTCGGCGATCTGCTCTTCGGACGGCAGGAATTCGATGACCCGGTCCAGCTTGCCGCGCAACTCAAGGTCGCTCATCAGGCGCTTGTATTCGGCAATGCGGTCGTAGGCACGACGCGCCGCCAGCGACAAGGCCTGGGTCTGCTTGTAGTTGTTGCCCAGCACCAGATGGCCAACATCGTCGGTCATGCTCTCGAGCAACTGGTTACGCTGCTTCTGGGTCATGTCGCCGGCCTGAACCACTTCGTTGATCAGGATCTTGATGTTCACTTCGTGGTCGGAACAGTCCACACCACCGGCGTTGTCGATGAAGTCGGTGTTGGTCGCACCGCCGTGCAGGCCAAACTCGACACGGCCCAGCTGGGTCATGCCGAGGTTGCCGCCCTCGCCCACCACCTTGCAGCGCAGCTCGTCACCGTTGACACGCAGGGCGTCGTTGGCCTTGTCGCCGACATCGGCGTGGCTTTCTTCGCTGGACTTGACGTAGGTACCGATACCGCCGTTCCACAACAGGTCCACCGGCGCCTTGAGCAAGGCGTGCAGCAGTTCGGTCGGTGGCAGCTTGTCGGCCTTGATGTCAAAGCGCTCTTTCATCTGCTCGCTGATCGCAATGCTCTTGGCACTGCGCGGGAAGATGCCACCACCGGCCGAGATCAGGCTGGCGTCGTAGTCGGTCCAGGCCGAGCGCGGCAGGTCGAACAGGCGCTGGCGCTCGGCAAAGCTGCTGGCCGGCTCCGGGTTCGGGTCGATGAAGATGTGCAGGTGGTTGAACGCCGCCACCAGCTTGAGCTTGTCGGACATCAACAGGCCGTTGCCGAACACGTCGCCGGCCATGTCGCCGATGCCGATCACAGTGATGCTGTCTTGCTGGACATTGATGTCACGCTCACGGAAGTGGCGCTGCACACCGACCCACGCGCCCTTGGCGGTGATGCCCATCTTCTTGTGGTCGTAACCGGCCGAACCGCCCGAGGCAAAGGCGTCGCCCAGCCAGAAGCCGTAGTCGATGGCAATGCCGTTGGCGATGTCGGAGAAGGTCGCGGTGCCTTTGTCGGCTGCCACCACCAGGTACGGGTCATCGTCATCGTGACGTACGACGTTGGCCGGCGGCACCAGCACGCCTTCCTTGAGGTTGTCGGTGATGTCCAGCAACCCGGAGATAAAGATGCGATAGCAGGCGATGGCCTCGGCCTGAACCTCGTCGCGACCGCCGCTGGTCGGCAGGCGGCGCGGCACGAAGCCGCCCTTGGCGCCGACCGGCACGATCACCGAGTTCTTGACCTGCTGGGCCTTGACCAGACCCAGCACCTCGGTGCGGAAGTCTTCTTCGCGGTCCGACCAGCGCAGGCCGCCACGGGCGACGTTGCCGAAGCGCAGGTGTACGCCTTCAACACGCGGCGAATAAACGAAGATCTCGAACTTGGGCACCGGTTTGGGCAGTTCGGGAATCAGGCGCGGGTTGAACTTGAAGCTGAAGTAGCCCTTGTTCTGGCCGTTGGCGTCAGTCTGGTAGAAGTTGGTGCGCAGGGTCGCCTTGATCAGGTCAAGGTAGCGACGCAGGATGCGGTCTTCGTTGAGCACCTGAACATCGTCCAGGGCGGTCAGAATCGCCTGCTCCAGACGCAGTTGCTTGTCGTCCAGATCATCGGCACCCAGCTTGCGCGCCAGATAGAAGCGGGTCTTGAACAACCGGGTCAGCTCGCGGGCGATCTCGGTATGGTTGTTCAGGGTGCTGGCAATGTAACCAAGGTCGAAGCCCAGGCGGATCTGCTTGAGGTAGCGCGCATAAGCACGCAGCAACGCCACATCGCGCCATGGCAGGCCGGCGGTCAGTACCAGGCGGTTGAAGGCATCGTTCTCGGCATCGCCGCGCACGATGTGCACGAAGGCGTCCTGCAACACGTCGTTGAGCTGCTGGATGTCGAGGTTCAGACCTTCGGCGGTGAAGGCAAAGTCATGAATCCAGAACTCGCGGCCATTGACATGGCGCAGGCGGTACGGGAACTCGCCGAGCACACGCAGGCCGAGGTTTTCCAGAATCGGCAGCACGTCCGACAGCGCCAGCGGGGTGTCGGCGTGGTACAGCTTGCAGTGCAGTTGCTGGCGGCTGCCCGACAGCGGCTGGTAGAAGCTCATCACCAGCGGATTGCTTTCCGAGAGGCTTTGCACGTGCTGCATATCGACCACCGCCGAGTGCGCCGCAAAGCGCTCGCGGTAGCCGGCCGGGAAGCCCTTGGGGAAATCTTCGAGCACGTTGGTGCCGTTGGCTTCGCCGAAGCTTTCGATGACCAGGCTGGCGTAGTCGTCCTTCCACGAGCGGCAGGCCTGGATCACTTCGTTTTCCAGTTGCAGCGGGTCGATTTCCAGGGTGACCTTGGGGTCGACGCGCAGGATCAACTGCACACGGGCCAGCACCGACTCGGAGAAGAAGGTCCAGAACTCGCAGTCGCTGGCCTTGAGGCGGTCCATCAGCACCTGCTGAATCTTTTGCCGCACTTCGGTGGAATACACATCGCGCGGCACATAGGCCAGGCAGTAGCAGAAGCGGCCGTACGGGTCTTTGCGCAGGAACACGCGAATCTTGTTGCGCTCCTGGATCTGCACGATCGACATCACGGTGCCGAACAGTTCGTCCACCGGGGTCTGGAACAGATCGTCGCGGGGCAGCACTTCCAGCACCTGCGCCAGTTCCTTGCCCAGGTGCGCCTTGGAGTCGAAGCCGGAACGGCGTTCGATTTCGGCGACCTTGCGGCGAATGTAAGGAATCTGGTGCACGCTCTGGCCATACACCCGCGAGGTGTACAGGCCCATGAAGCGGCATTCCTTGACCACGGCACCGGTGGCATCGATCAGGCGGATCGACACATAGTCAGGGTAAGCCGGGCGGTGCACACGGCTTGGCAGGGCGGCCTTGGTGAACGACAGCAAGGTCGGTTGCTGCAGGTAGTTCACCGCGTAATCTTCGATGTGCAGCTCTTCCGTGCTCAAGCCCACGCGCAGCAGTTTGGTCAGGCCCAGGAAGGACGACGGATCGTATTCGATCTGGCCACCGTCGGCCTCGCCACGCACCTGAAACTCTTCATAACCCAGGAAGGTGAAATGGTTGTCGAGCAACCATTGCAGGAACACCTTGACCTCGGACTTCTCTTCGCCGTCGATGCTGTATTCGCTGTTGTCGATGGCCGCCAGCACATCGTTGACCCGCGCCTTCATGGCCTCGAAATCTTCGACTACCACGCGCACTTCGCCCAGCACCTGCTCCAGCTCGCGGGCCAGGGTGTTGAGTTCGCCGGCATTGGAGCAACGGTCGATTTCCAGGTACATCAGCGACTCTTGCTGCACGTCATCGCCGGTGGTGCCCTTGGGCAGCAACTCCAGCAGCTCGCCCTGCGGCCCGCGACGCACGCTGAGCACTGTGGTTTGCAGGGTGTGGATGCTGTAGCTGCGACGGTTCAGCTCGGTACGCACCGAGTCGACCAGGAATGGCAGGTCGTGGTGCAGCACTTCGATCACGGTGTGGGTCGATTGCCAGCCGTGACGTTCGTAATCGGGGTTGTAGACGCGGACTTGAGGGGTTTGGTGTTCGAAGCGTTCCAGCAGCCGCCAGGCCGACAATGTGCAACCTGCCAGGTCGGAAAGTCGACGCTGGGTCAGTTCGTCCAGGGAAATGATGCCGAAGAATTGTTCGGCGAACAGCGCCACTTGTGGCAGTGCCTGTTCACTGATGTGCTGAGCCAGGGCCGCTTGCAGTTGATGCTGGAAGTCGGCCTTGCTGGCTGCGGTGAAGAACGCCATCGATGATACTCCGCTTTGCTTTTATAGAGGGAGGCTTGGAGCAGGTGTCACGATCAATCGGGCAGGACATGATCGAGTGTAGAGCCAAACGGACGATGCCTCTGGTATCGGGCTCGTCGCTTGTGAATTCCGAGAAGTACGTCAGAAAAAGCGACGATTCGGTGTCGCGAATGCACACACCGTTCGTCGCCTTTCAGCTTAACGATAGCGGTCCCTGCAGGGCGTACAGGGCTGCGACATATTCGGTCATCGTGAAGCAGACTGTGCTTTTCGGGACTCGTCCGTTGGCGCTGCGGGTTACTTGGCGACGGGGTTGTATAGATTGGATGTTGTGAATCAGTGAGATAGGTTCCGACCCGAAGAGGGCCGGAACCCATCTTAAAGACTGCCACAGAAACCCAGACACCTCAGCCCCAGCAATCGCACTACAGCAAAGTTCACGAAGGACTGGCAAAATCACGCCTTTGCCAGCCAGCTCAGGAAATGCCCCCATGCTTATCAATACCCCCTGCCTGATCGCCAACCCGTGCGACGACGAATACGACGACATGGCCCTGCTCTGCTGCCACAGCGAAAACGGCGACCTGTTCTCCCTGAGCCGCTTCCCCGATGAAAACGAAGTCGAAGTCAGCCTGGGCGATGAAAAGAGCGTGACTGTGACCTCCTTGAAGGTGACTTTCAGCGCCGAACGCCTGCTGGTCGAACTCGATGCCGCCGACGCCGCCAGCCTGGGCGGCGATCAGCAGTATGAGATTCGTCACACCAGCGATGCTCAGGACGCTCGGGAAGCCGACGCAACGTTGCGAATCATTCTCGACAATGTCGGTACATATGTCAGCGAGATCGCCTGAGTCAGAGGAGTAAAGTCAGGCACCCTTTTTCTGGAGCCCGCCATGACCGCCCCCCGCTTCGACGCTCACTGCCATATTTTCAACCCGCGCTTCCGGCTCAAGACCCACCTTGAGTCGCCGCCCGAGCCGTTCACCATTCAAGACTACCGCGACTGCACCGTGCCGCTGGGTTTCAGCGGCGGTGTGGTGGTGTCCAGCGCCCTGCAGGGCTTTCAACAAGGCCACCTGCTGGACTCGTTGCGCTGGCTGGGGTCCGGTTTTGTCGGGGTGACACAAGTCTCGCCGATGGTCACCCATGCCGAACTCGACACCCTCAACGGCTTCGGCATCCGTGGCCTGCGCCTGACGCTGAGGCGCGGCGGCGCATTGCTGCCCGAGCAGGTGCTGGGCATCGCCCGGCGCGTGCACCACCATATCGGCTGGCACACTGAACTGGCCGTCGATGCCCGCGAACTCGCCGAACTGGAAGACACCCTGCTGCAATTGCCATCGGTAAGCCTGGACCCCAGGGTACTGAACCGGCTCGCCCTGCCCGGCCTGCTGCGTCTGGCCGAACGCGGCGTGCGTATCAAGGTCTGCGCACCCGGACGCTTCAATCCAGGCATGGCCATGATGCTCAGGGACATCCACGACGCCAATCCCAATGCGCTGATGTTCGGCAGCGGCGCGCCCCTGATCTGCGGGCAACGCGGCATTACGACCCAGGATATCGACATCCTGTTCGACACCCTGGGCGCTGCCGGCGCCCAGCGGGTGCTGTGGCACAACGCTTTTAGCTTCTATCGCCTGCAAACCACATAAAAAACCCCGCAGCCATTAGTGGTTCCAGCCCCGGATGCATTAAAGTATCGCCCCCGGTACAGGGTCTGAACCCAGGTCGATGCGCCGCCCCTCCCTGACCGCTATCCGACATAACGGCACACGCCTGCCAGGAACCATCACCGATGGAACATCGTGAAGCGCTGAATGCGCTGCGAACCTTTCTTTCTACCCAGATTCTTGGCCAGGAAAAGCTGGTCGAGCGCCTGCTGATTGCCCTGCTCGCCGATGGCCACATGCTGGTCGAAGGCGCGCCGGGGCTGGCCAAGACCAAGGCCATCAAGGAACTGGCCGAGGGTATCGAAGCCCAGTTCCATCGCATTCAGTTCACCCCGGACCTGCTGCCCGCCGACATCACCGGCACCGAGATCTATCGCCCGGAAACCGGCAGCTTCGTGTTCCAGCAGGGGCCGATCTTCCATAACCTGGTGCTGGCCGACGAAATCAACCGGGCCCCGGCCAAGGTGCAGTCGGCGCTGCTCGAAGCCATGGCCGAACGCCAGGTCAGCGTGGGGCGCAGCACCTACGACCTGTCGCCGCTGTTTCTGGTCATGGCCACACAGAACCCCATCGAGCAGGAAGGCACCTACCCGCTGCCCGAAGCCCAGCTCGACCGCTTTCTGATGCACGTAAAAATGGGCTTCCCGGACGCGGCGGTAGAACGCAAGATTCTCCAGCAGGCGCGTGGCGAGGCCCTGAATGGCGAAACCAAGCCTGAAAGACGGGTCAGCCAGCAAGCGATCTTCGCCGCACGCAAAGAAATTCTCGGCCTGTACATGGCCGATGCGGTCGAGGAATACCTGGTGCAACTGGTGATGGCGACCCGCACGCCGGCCAAGTTCGACCCGGAACTGGCCGAGTGGATCGCCTATGGCGCCAGCCCCCGTGGCTCGATTGCGCTGGACCGCTGCTCGCGGGCACATGCGTGGCTGGCCGGGCGCGACTTCGTCAGCCCCGAAGACATTCAGGCGGTGCTGTTCGATGTGCTGCGCCACCGGATCATTCTGTCTTTCGAGGCAGAAGCGGCCGGCATCGACCAGGACCGGGTGACCCAGCGCATTCTCGATGTCGTCGCCGTTGCCTGACGCCATGCAACCGGATCTGATTTCCCAGCCGGGCATCCGCGTCAGCCTGCGTGAGCTGATCGAAATGCGCCATCGCGTGCGCGAGGTGCAATTGTTCTCCACGCCCACCCGACGCAGCCCGCTGATCGGCCTGCACCACTCCAAGCTGCGCGGACGCGGGGTGGATTTCGATCAGGTGCGCGTGTACCAGGCCGGCGACGATGTGCGCAACATCGACTGGCGGGTTACCGCACGCACCCAAGAGCCGCACACCAAGCTGTTTCATGAAGAGCGCGAGCGGCCGATCTTTCTGCTGGTCGAGCAAAGCCGTCGTTTGTTCTTTGGCTCGGGGCTGACCTTCAAGTCGGTGCTCGCCGCTCAGGCAGCGGCGCTGATCGGCTGGGCGGCGCTGGAGCATAACGACCGGGTCGGCGGGCTGGTGTTCGGCGACCGCGAGCACTACGAAATCAAGCCACGGCGCAGCAAGCAAAGCCTGTTGCAACTGCTCAACCGGCTGGTGCGCGTCAACCAGTCGCTGCACACCGAGATCGCCGCCGACCGCGACGCCTTTGGCACGGCCCTGCGCCGTGCCCGCGAGGTGCTGCGCCCCGGCAGTCTGGTGATCGTGTTGTGCGACGAGCGCGCCCTGAGCGATGCCGCCGAACAGCAATTGAGCCTGTTGTCGCGCCACTGCGATCTGCTGTTGCTGCCGCTGTCCGACCCGCTGGACCGCGCCCTGCCCGCTGCCGGCCTGCTACGCTTTGCCGAGCGCGGCGCCAGCCTTGAGCTCGATACCCTCGACAGCGAGATGCGCAAGAATTACCGCACCCAGGGCATTGAGCGCTGCGCTCGCTGGGAACGGCTGGCCAAGAAACTGCGCGTGCTGTTGATGCCGCTGAGTACCCAGACCGAACTGGTCGAACAACTGCGTGAGTTCCTCAACCCCCAGCGTCCGGGCAAACAACCATGAACCCGCTGGACCAACTGCAACCGCTGATCGCCCCCGCGCCCATCAGCGCCTGGCCGCCGGCTCCGGGCTGGTGGCTGCTGGCCGTGTTGCTGCCGCTGGCAGGCGTTGGCCTGTGGCGCCTGCGCCGGTTGCTACGGGTCAAGGCGCCGCTGTCGCGGGCCGAACAACCGCTCGACCCGCTGCGCGTGGCGGCCCTGGTCGAACTGGCCAGCCTGCCCAAGCCCTACGATGGCGCGCCGGCCGGGGCCTGGCTGCAACAGATCAACGCGCTGCTCAAGCGCTTGTGCCGCAACCAATACCCTTATAGCCAGAGCCACACCCTGAACGGGCGCAAGTGGCTGGCGTTTCTCGACAACCGCTGCCCCGCCGCCGGCCTGACGCGCTGGATGGTGCTGGTCGAAGGCGCTTACAAACCCGAATGCAAGCTCGACGACAAGGCCATCAGCGGCCTGACCCAGGCCGTCGACACCTGGATTCGCAAGCATGTTTGAATTTGCCTGGCCGTGGATCTTCGCCCTGTTGCCCTTGCCGTGGGTGATGCGCTGGCTGCTGCCGGCCGCCGACAACGGTGAGGCGGCGCTCAAGGTCAGCTTTCTCAATGAACTCGAAGGCCTGAGCGGCCGGCGTGCCAAGGCCAACCTGCCGGTCTGGCGCCAGGGCGCGCCGCTACTGGTGATCTGGCTATTGCTGCTGGGGGCCAGCGCCCGCCCGCAGTGGCTGGGCGAGCCGTTGCCGATCGCCGCCAGCGGCCGCGACCTGCTGGTGGCGGTGGATGTGTCGGGTTCGATGGACTACCCCGACATGCAATGGCAAGACGAGGATGTCACCCGTCTGGCGCTGGTCCAGCAACTGCTGGGCGACTTTCTCGAAGGCCGCGAAGGTGACCGGGTCGGCCTGATCCTGTTCGGCAGCCAGGCCTTTGTGCAAGCGCCGCTGACCTTCGACCGGCATACCGTGCGGGTCTGGCTGGACGAGGCGCGCATCGGCATTGCCGGCAAGAACACCGCCATCGGCGATGCCATCGGCCTGGCCCTCAAGCGCTTGCGCCTGCGCCCGGCCGAAAGCCGGGTGCTGGTGCTGGTCACCGACGGCGCCAACAACGGCGGGCAGATCGACCCGGTGACTGCCGCACGGCTGGCTGCCGAGGAAGGCGTGCGCATCTACCCCATCGGCATCGGCGCCGACCCCGACAGCACCGGTGTGCAAAGCCTGCTGGGCCTGAACCCGAGCCTGGACCTGGACGAGCCGACCCTCAAGCGCATCGCCCAGCTCAGCGGCGGCCAGTATTTCCGCGCCCGGGATGGCGATCAGTTGCAGAGCATCCGCGCCACGCTGGACGCCATGGAGCCGGTCGCGCAACAACCGACCCAGGCCCGCCCCGCTCACGCACTCTACCCCTGGCCGCTGGCATTGGCGCTATTGCTGAGCATGGTGTGGGTAATCGTCGAACTATGGCCCAACAATGCCTTGCAACGCCTGCACGCCTGGGCCCGCCAGCGGCTGGTCGCGCACCTGCAACGCGTGCGGCAACGCCTTGAACAGCTACGGAGCCCGAAATGATCAGCCTTTGGCCGCACTGGTTGCGCCCCGCCTGGCTAATGGTCGTGCCGTTGCTGGTCTGGCTGTTGTACAAGCTGTGGCACCGGCAAAAACGCGCCGGCCGCTGGCAGATGATTCTGCCGCCCGCCTTTCATCACGCCTTGCTCGGTGGCGGCCGGGGCCGCGACAGCAAAATCCACTGGGTAGTGCTCGGCATTGCCTGGCTGTTGGCGGTACTGGCGCTGGTCGGTCCGAGCTGGCAGCGCCTGGAGCAAATGGGTCAGAAACCCATCGACCCACTGGTGGTGGTGCTTGAACTGACCCCGCAGATGCTCGCCAGCGACACCCCGCCCAACCGTCTGGAACTGGCCAAGCGCAAGCTGCGCGACCTGCTGGCCACGCGCAGCGATGCGCAGACCGCCATCGTGGTTTACGCCGGCAGCGCGCATACACTGGTGCCGCTGTCCGACGATCTGGCCACCAGCCATAACCTGCTCGAAACCATCAAGCCTGCGATCATGCCGCTGGCCGGCCAGCGTGCCGACCTGGCCATCGTCAAGGCGCTGGCCCTGCTGCATCAGGCTGACGTCGGTCAGGGCCGTATCCTGCTGATTGGCACCTCGCTCAGCGATCAGGAGCGCCAGGGCATTCGCGCAGCGCTGGCAGGCCAGTCCACGCCGCTGCTGATGCTGGGCATGGGCAGCAGCGACGGCGCACCGGTCAGCCTGGACAACGGCGGACTGCTGCGCGACGAACACGGCGCCATTTTGCTCTCGCGCCTGGACAGCGCCAGCCTCGATGACTTCGTCACCTCCATGGACGGCCGTTATCAACCGGCACGCGGCGACCTGCAAGACCTGCACACCCTGGGCCTGCTCGACAACCCGCAGCGTGTGCTCAACGATGGTCGACGCTTGCGCCTCGACACCTGGGCCGATCAGGGTTACTGGCTGCTGTTGCCGTTATTGCTGCTGGCCGCCACCGCCATGCGCCGCGGCTGGCTGTTTGGCCTGGCCTTGTTGTGCGTGCTGCCGCGTGAAAGCCTGGCCTTCGAATGGCGCGACCTGTGGCAGCGCCCCGACCAGCAAGGCCAGCGCCTGCTGGAACGTCATCGCCCGTCCGAGGCGGCAAAACGCTTCGATGATGTGCAATGGCAGGGCATGGCCCTGTTCGCTGCGGGCGACTACGCCGGCGCCGCCCAGCGTTTCGCTGCCGGCGACAGTGCCGCCGACCATTACAATCGTGGTACCGCCCTGGCCCTGAGCGGCGAACTCGACGCCGCGCTGGACGCCTTCGAACTGGCGCTGGAGCGCCAGCCGGACTTTCCGGCGGCGCAGATCAACCGGCTGCTGGTGCAACAGGCCCGCGATGAGGCGCAGGCGGCCGCCGAACCAGCGCCCGATGAGCCGTCGCCTGAAGAAGACAGCGAGCCGCCCCCACAAACCGACAACGCCGCCCAGGATGCGCCACCGGCCGACGGCCAGAGCGACGCGCAACCCGGCGAGCCGGCCGAGAGCAACAGCACGCCCGGCGACGCTGACAGCGACCCGGTCAGCGGTACACCGATCTCGGACGACGCCGACAACACCACCCGCCCACCGCTGCAAACCGGCGACGCGCCCATCGACGGCGAGCGGCGCCAGGCGCTGGAACACTGGCTGCGGCAGATCCCGGATGACCCCGGCGAGCTGCTGCGACGCAAATTTCGCTATGAACAGCAGCATCAGGAAAAGAGTCCATGATCCGCGCTTTTGCCTTGTTCACTGGCCTGCTACTGGGACTGCTCGTGCTACCGGTCCACGCAGCGGAGTTGACCGCCCAGGTCGACCGCACGCGCCTGAGCGCGGGCGAAACCGTGGAGCTGACCCTCGAAACCAGCGACGTCACCCAGTTCGGCAAACCCGACCTGAGCGTACTGGACGCCGATTTCGAGGTGCGCGACACCCGTCAGGTCAACCGTCTGACCACGCTGGACGGCGCCAGCCAGGCCAACACCCGCTGGCTGATCACCCTGCTGCCACGCCAGACCGGCAGCGTACAGATTCCACCGTTGACTCTGGGCGAACTGAGCAGCCAGCCGATCACCCTGCAAGTGTTGCCCAGCGACACACAAGAGCCGGCCAACGAGCTGGCGCCGGTGTTCATCGAGGCCAGCCTGGACCACGACAGCGTCTATGTGCAGGCCCAGGCCGTACTGACCCTGCGCATTTATCATTCGGTGTCGCTGTTCGACGACAGCAGCCTCAGCCCGCTGCAACTGCCAGAAGCGCGCATCGAAAAGCTCGGCGAATCACGTACCTATGAAAAGCTGATCAACGGCATTCGCCACGGAGTCATCGAAACCCGCTACGCCATTTACCCGCAGCGCAGCGGCACTTTGCAGATTCCGGCACTGGTGTTCAGCGCCACCCAGGTACAAACCGCCTCAAGCGTCGGCCCCGGCCAGCAACAGGCGCCCAATCCGTACGGCCCACAACCGGGCAAGGCGTTGCAGGTCAGCTCGGCCGAAATCAACCTGACCGTCAAACCCGCGCCTCAGGAATGGCCCGCGCACCTGCCCTGGTTGCCGGCCCGCAGCGTGACGCTGGAAGAAAACTGGAACCCCGACACCATCAACACGCAAGTAGGCGACTCGCTGACCCGCACCCTGAGCCTCAAGGTCGAAGGCTTGTCTGCCGCGCAACTGCCACCGTTACAAAACCCGGACCTGCCGGGCCTGCGCCGTTACCCGGACCAGCCACAACTGAGCAACGAGGCGCACGAGCGCGGGCTGATCGGCCGGCGTCAGGAAAGCGAAGCCCTGGTGCCCAACCGCGCCGGTGCCATGGAGCTGCCGAGCATCGAAGTGACCTGGTGGAACACCCAGCAAGAACACATCGAGCACACCAGCGTGCCGGCCCGCACCCTGCAAGTCACCAGCAATCCGGGGCTGGCCATCGACACCCCGGTGGGCAGCGAACACAGCAACCTGGCGCCGTGGCTGTGGGTCTGGCAACTGAGCACGTTGTTTTTCGCCTGCACCACCTTGCTGGGAGCGATTTTCTGGTGGCGCGCACGCGGTCAACCGGCCGTGGCGCGCAGCGCGCAAAGCGGCCCCAGCCCGCGTACGGTGCTGGACGACCTCAAGCGCGCCTGCCAGGCCAACGACCCGCAAGCCACCCGCCAGGCCCTCGACGCCTGGGCGCGCCAGCAACCGGAAACCCTGGCCGACATGGCCGCGCGCTTCGTGCCGCTGTCCGATGCCCTGGATGGCCTGAACGGCGCGCTGTACAGCGAAACCGGGCAGTTCTGGCTGGGCGAAGACCTGTGGCGCGCGATTCGCACCCTGCCGGCCAGCGAACGTGTGCAGCAAGACAGCGGCGAAGCGGGGTTGCCGCCGCTGTATCCGAAATAACCAAGGCCACAAGGTAATCAAATGCGTCTGTTCCACACCTCCGACTGGCACCTGGGTCAGCACCTGCATGGTCAGGAACGGGATTTCGAGCATCAGGCTTTTCTGACCTGGCTGCTGGCCCGTCTGGCCGAGCGCCAGCCTGATGTGCTGCTGATCGCCGGCGATATCTTCGACACGGTCAACCCGCCGGTCAAAGCCCAGGAACGCCTCTACGAATTCATCGTCGATGCCCACGAGCAACAGCCGCAATTGACCATCGTGATGATTGCCGGCAACCACGACTCCGGCTCACGCATCGAGCTGCCCGCGCCGTTGATGCGCCGCCTGCGCACCCACGCGCTGGGCCGCGTGCTGTGGCTCGACGACGGCAGCCTGGACGCCGAACGCCTGTTGCTGCCGCTGCCCGACGCCCAAGGCGAAGTGCGCGCCTGGTGTCTGGCGCTGCCGTTCCTGCGCCCGGCCGAAGTCACCGGCGCATTGCTGGGCGACGATTACCTGCACGGCATCGCCCAGGTGCATCGCCTGCTGATCGACGCCGCCGTCGCCAAACGCCAGCCTGGCCAGGCGCTGATTGCCGTCAGCCATGCGCACATGGCCGGCGGCTCGGTGTCCGAAGATTCCGAACGCAGCCTGATCATCGGCAACGCCGAGGCCCTGCCCGCCAGCCTGTTCGTACCTGAAATCACCTACGTTGCCCTCGGCCACCTGCACAAGCCGCAGCAGGTCAACGGCGAAGCACGCATCCGCTACAGCGGCTCGCCGATTCCGCTGTCGTTTTCGGAAATCGGCTACCAACACCAGATTCTGGAAATCACCTGCGACGGCGAACGACTGGTCAGTGTCGAGCCGCTGCTGATTCCGCGCGCCGTGCCGTTGCAGCGTCTGGGCCCGTTACTGCTCGATGAGCTGCTGGTGCAGATCGCCGCGCTGGCCACTATCGACCTGCTCGATGACCCTGAACGCCGGCCGTGGCTTGAAGTGCGTGTGCGCCTGGACCAGCCGCAGCCCGATCTGCGCAACCGCATCGAAGCCGCCCTGCAAGGCAAGGCCGTGCGTCTGGTACGCATCGCCGCCGAATACGCAGGCCTCAACAGTGACGACCCTGACGACGCCGGCCTGGAGCTGATCGAGCTGGAACAGCTCACTCCGCAAGAACTGTTCAGCCGCGCGTGGCAAGACAACTACGGCAACCCGGTCGACGAGCAGACCCTCAGCGATTTCGCCACGCTGCTGCGTGAAGTCCAGCACGAGAGCGAACAGCCATGAAAATCCTTGCCATCCGCCTGAAGAACCTCGCCTCGCTGGCCGGCCCGTTCGAGGTCGACTTCACCGCCGAACCCCTGGCCAGCGCCGGCCTGTTTGCCATCACCGGGCCTACCGGTGCCGGCAAAAGTACCCTGCTGGACGCCCTGTGCCTGGCGCTGTTCGGCGCCATTCCGCGACTGAGCCGCATCACCGCCTCCAAGGTGCCGGACATCGACGGCGAGATCACCACCAGCGACCCGCGCACCCTGCTGCGGCGCGGCACCGGCAGCGGCTACGCTGAAGTCGACTTCATCGGCATCGACCAGCGCCGCTACCGCGCCCGCTGGGAAACCAACCGCGCCCGTGACAACGCCGCGAAAAAGCTCCAGGCCAGCCGCCAGACCCTCACCGATCTGGACAGCGAGCAGGTGCTCAGCAACCAGAGCAAGCGCGAGTTCGAGCAACTGATCGAGCAGCGGCTGGGCCTGAACTTCGAGCAATTCACCCGCGCGGTGATGCTGGCGCAGAGCGAGTTCAGCGCCTTTCTCAAGGCCGACGACAAAGAGCGCAGCGAACTGCTGGAAAAGCTCACCAACACCGCCATCTACAGCCAGTTGGGCAAGCGTGCTTACCTCAAGGCCAACGAGGCCAAAAAGACCCTGGAAGACCTCAACCTGCTGGCCAGCGGCGTCGCGCCCATGAGCGCCGAGGCACGCGCCGAACTGGACACGCAGTTGAACGAAGCACTGCAACAGTTCAAGGCTCGTCAGGCCCGGCTGCGCGAGCTGGAACAACAACAGCAATGGCTCGCGCAATTACAGCACCTGAACGAAGAAACGCTGACCGCACGTAACAGCCTGCACGCCGCCGAACAGGACTGGCAGCAACTGGGCGAGCAACGGCAGATGTCTGACCAGCTT
The DNA here is from genome assembly GCF_054589175.1 of Pseudomonas sp. 3A(2025). Lineage (NCBI taxonomy): Bacteria > Pseudomonadati > Pseudomonadota > Gammaproteobacteria > Pseudomonadales > Pseudomonadaceae > Pseudomonas > Pseudomonas sp. 3A(2025). The sequence continues at coordinate 124,477 of NZ_BAAILM010000113.1, forward strand.
GAACGCCTGGGCCCGCAGCGCCATCGCTTTGCCCGCCGCACGCAGTTGCAGGCGCAACTGACGCCACTGGCAGAACGCATTGGCCAGCAACAGGCCCGCCAGAAAGAGCTGAGTGCGCAGCACCTGAACCTGCAAATCCGCCGCGATGACGCGCACAGCGCACTGCTGGCGGCCCAGCAACAGTCGAGCGAGGCGCGACCGCGCCTGCAACAGGCCTTCGACACCCAGAACACCTTGAACCACCTGGCTGAAGGGCTGGGCAAAGCGCTTACCCAACAGCACCAGGCCGAGCAGGACCAGCAACAGGGCAAAGCGCAGCTGGCAACCCTGCTCGACCAGCAGCAACAGGTCGGCCTGCGCCTGCACGCCATCGCCGGGCAGCTTGAAACCAGCACCGCGCTGGCGCCGCTGACCCAGGCCTGGAGCGCATGGCGCGACCGCTTGAAGTCCCTGACCCTGACCGCCAACCGCGTACGCCTCGGCCAGCAGGAACTGCCAGCGCTGCAACAGCGTGCGGTGGACGCCGAGCAGCAACTGGGCGACCAGCGCAGCGCCGTGGATTTGCTCTACCGCGAGGCCGCTGTCGAGGTCCAGGCGGTGACCGAACACCTGCAACTGCTCGGTGGCCTGCTGCAAGACAACCGCAAGCAACAACGCGCGGTCGAAGAACTCAGCCGCCTGTGGGCCAGCCAGCAGGAACTCGACGCGCCCTTGCAGACCCTGAGCGAGCAACTGCAAAACGCCCAGCAAGAGCGGGTGCAATTGACCGAAAACGGCATGGCGATTGCCGAACAACTCAAGGTCGCCGAGCAGACCCTGGTTGTCACCCGGCAACTGCTCGACCGCCAGCGCCTGGCACGCAGTGCCAGCGTCGAAGCGCTGCGCAATCAGTTGCAGGACGAACAGCCGTGCCCGGTGTGCGGCAGCGCCGAGCACCCCTGGCATCAACCCGAAGCCATGTTGCAGGGGCTGGCCGAACACGACGAAAGCGAACAGGCCAACGCTGAAAAAGCGGTGGATGAGCTAAAAGAACGCCGCAGCCAGCTCCGTGAGCAGGTCGGCGTCATCATCGAGCGGCAAAAAGACTTTCTGCAGCGGCACAAACAATTGCAGGCACAGCAGCAACAGCTGGTCGAACAGTTGCAAGCGCATCCACAGGCCACACCGCTGCTGGACCGTGCGCCAGCCGAGCGCAGCGCCTGGCTGAGCCGGCAACTGGAACAACTGGGCGAAGTCATCCTCAAGGACGAACAGCGCCAGCAAGCGTTGCTTAAGTTGCAACAGGATGCCGCGCGCTTGCAGCACCAGTTGCAGGAAGCGCAACAGGCCAGCCAGACCGCCACACGCCAGGTCGAGGAACAACAGCGGCAATTGCACGCCGACCGCGAGCGTCTTGACGAAGAACTCGGCGCGCTGGCCGGCTTGCTGCCCGATGCCACGCTGGAAAATCTGCGCAGCGACACCAGCGCCAGCGTCATGCGCCTGGAACAGCAAGTCAGCGAGCGCCTGGCGCTGATCGAACAACAGCAGGACGAACAGCAAGAGCAAGCCGAGCGGCAAAAGGCCGTCGAACAACTTCAGTTGCAACAGGGCAACCACCAGCAACGCCTCAGCGAACTGCAAGAGCAGGTGCAGCAACTGAGCGATGGGCAACAGGCCAGCCAGCTCGGCCTGAGTGAAATTCTCGGCACCCACGCCAGCGCCGAACACTGGCAGCAGGCGCTGGAACACGGCGTCGAACAGGCTCGCAGTGCCGAAGCCGAAGCGGCGCAGGCCCTGCAGAACAATCAGGCGCAGGCCATCCAGCTGGCGGCCGAACTCAGCGCCTGCGAACAACAGCATCAGGCGCTGCAAGGCGAATACGCAGACCTGGTCGAGCAGATTGCCGCCTGGCGCAGCACTCATAGCGAACTGGACGATGCCACCCTGCAAACCCTGCTCGACTTCGACGAGGCGCAGATCGAACCGTTGCGCCAGCGCCTGCAATCGAGCGAAAAAGCCCTGGAGCAGGCACGAGTGCTGATTCAGGAACGCGAGCAGCGCCTTGAACAGCATCGGGCGCAACAGCAGGACGTCGATGGCGCGGCGGTGGCCGAGGCGCTACAAACCACTCAAGTGCACTGTACCGAAAGCGAACAACAGTGCGCCGACCTGCGCGCCAGGGTCAGCGAAGACCAGCGCCGCCAGGCTGAGAGTGGTGAGTTGCAAACCCGCATCGAACAGGCGAGCGCCGAGCGCTTGCGCTGGGGCCGGCTGGCCGAACTGATCGGCTCGGCCGAAGGCGATCGTTTCCGCAAGATCGCCCAGGCCTACAACCTCGACCTGCTGGTGCATCACGCCAACGCACAACTGCGTCAACTGGTGCGCCGCTACCGCCTCAAACGCGGGGGTAGCCTGCTTGGCCTGCTGGTGATGGACACCGAAATGGGTGACGAAGTGCGCTCGGTGCACTCGCTGTCCGGCGGCGAAACCTTTCTGGTCTCACTGGCGCTGGCGCTGGGCCTGGCCTCGATGGCCTCCAGCACTTTGCGCATCGAGTCGCTGTTCATCGACGAAGGCTTCGGCAGTCTGGACCCCGAATCGCTGCAACTGGCGATGGACGCCCTCGACGGCTTGCAAGCCCAGGGCCGCAAGGTCGGGGTTATTTCGCATGTCCAGGAAATGCACGAACGCATCGCCGTGCAGATCCGCGTCAGACGCCAGGGCAACGGTTTGAGCACCCTGGAGGTGGGTTCGTAACCCGTTACGTCTTGTGCACCAGCATGGTCTGGATCTGCTGGGTGGCGTGGCGGGTGCTTTCGGCGAGTTTCTTGACCTCGTCGGCGACCACCGCAAAGCCCCGGCCCACATCGCCTGCACGCGCCGCTTCAATGGCGGCGTTCAGGGCCAGCAGGTTGGTCTGATCGGCAATGCCCTTGATCACCCCGACCACGGTGGAAATCTGCCCGTAGGTGGCGTCGTTGTGGGCCTGCATCTGCGCCTGGCTGGCCATGGCCGAGCGCTCGTCGCTGATGTCGCGCACCGCGCCCATCACCCGCTGTAATACGCCCTGCTCGTCTCGGATCGCCCGCCCGCGCTCGCGGCACCAGATATAACCACGGCTTTTGTGGCGCATGCGGTATTCGAAAACGTACTCGCCGCTACCGCCGGGCGCGACGATTTCGCGCTCGAAGGTCTGCAGGATTCCAGGCAGGTCGTCGGGGTGCGAGATGTTCACCTGGCTGTCCCAGCCATCGGGCAGTTCATGCGGCAGATAGCCCATCAAGGTGCGAAACGGGTCGGAGATGCGCATCAGGCTCGCCGGGTCGTCGACACGCCCATTGACCACATGAATGTCCCAGAAGCCTTCGGTCAACGTCGACTGCAGCAACGTCCAGAAGCGCTGCTCCTGACGGTGCTGCTGCACGCTGCTGCGCAATTGCAGGTTTTCTTCCTGCAACATTTGCACATGCTGCTCCAGCCGCTGGCGTTCGGCGTCCATGGCCTTCAGCGTCTCGCGTTCATTATCCAGTTGCGCCTGTAACGCCTCATGCACGGCGATGGCCTGCTGCAAATCGCGGTGCAAGCGCTCGCGCTGGTTAACCAGTTGCGCAAGATCCTCCAGCACCGCCGGAAAACGCTGCAAGGTGGCGCCTTGCAGATCGCCGACAGGCTGGCCGGCGGCGATGCGTTGCAATGCGGGCCTGAGTTCATCCACCCATTTGTTATTGGTAAAAAACATCTGCACACCCCGGACATGAAGGACTCCACGACCGATCTGATCGCGGATCGCCCCTGCCGTGCATGCGCATGGCTGCCAATCTGCTTGCCCCGGCCTGCCAAGCGCCTCAACCGTTGCGGATCACTGCCTGCAACACATGCTTGAAGGTCTCGATCTGCTCCTCGCTGAACTGGCCGAACACTTTGTCCTGCTGCTCGCGGGCGATGCTCCACAGGCCTTCGGTTTCGTCCACACCCTTGGGCGTCAGGCACACGCGTTCGTCACGGTCGCAGACCAGCCCCTTGCGCCGCAGGTTGGCCACTGCCTCTTCGATTTCGCGGACCGGCATCGCCACTTCACGTTGCAGTTCGTTGAGCGCCAGACCGGCGTCGTTCTCCAGCACCATCAGCATCCGCGCTTCGCTGGTGCGTAAACCGGTGGACAACTGGCGCGGCTGGTAACCGGCCTGATACGCCCGCAGCGCCTGGGTCATCAGGTAATACAGGTTGTGCTGCAAGCGGCCCTGAAAGTGGCTGCTCGGCGGCTGGCCTTCTTCACGCCGGGTCATGCGTGTGTGCGGCAGCACCATTGAGTAGGCGCCCTGGTGATATAGCAGCGGCGAACGGCCAAAGTCATCGAAAGCTACCACCTTGCCGATCAGGATCCAGTGGTCGCCGCCGTCTATCTGCTGGTATTTCTCGCAATCGAAACGCGCCGAACAGTCCATCAGCAACGGCGAGCCGCCCACGCCTGGTTGGTGTTCAATGCCGGCGAAGCGGTCGTCCTTGGGCTTGGCAAAGTTGTTCGACACATCGATCTGGTCGGCGGCCAGAATGTTCACCGCAAAGTGCGACGCCTCGGCAAACACTTCGTGGCTGGTGGAGCGTTTGTCGAGACTCCAGAGAATCAGCGGCGGGTCGAGCGACACCGAATTGAAACTGTTGGCGGTGACCCCGACCTTGTGGCCTGCGGCCGTGGCGGCGGTGATCACCGTGACGCCAGTGGCAAAATTGCCCAACGCGCGGCGAAACGCACGCCCGTCCAGCGGGTTGTTGGCGGTGGTTGCGGCAGGTGTGGCTACGGATGTGGACATGCAAGACTCCTGGACAGCGCTCAGTGGCTGCCCTGCTAACTGTTTTTATAAGAATCAGGCTGTATTCAGGCCAGCGTCGGGTCGGGCTCCAGGCCCATCAACTCGCGACCGAGAATCTGCGCGCAGACGTCGTAGTCGGTATAGGCATGCGCGCCGGTCATGTGCACATCGCGGAACAGCCGCTGCATCTCGTTGTTCTCGTACCAGGCGGTGCCGCCGGCCGCCTCGAACAGGCGATCCACCGCCTGGATGCACATTTTTACCGCGTAAGCCTGATTGGTGCGCCAGAACGCCAGGGTTTCGCGCGCCGGGTATTGGTGACGCTCGCTGTGGTCGGCGTGCTCCTGCCAGGTCTTTTCCAGAAAGGCCCGTGCGGCGGCCACTTGATGGGTGGATTCGGCCAGGCGCATCAGCGCAGGGGTTGCTGCGCCCACTGCGGCGCCGGTGTAGGCACGCACGCGGTTCTGGGTCTTTTCGCGGAACGCCACCAGCATACGCTCGGCAACGCCCAGGCTGATGGTCGAGAAGCCGCTGGCGAAATACGGGCGGTACGGCGAATAGAAAATCTTGCTGTCCGGGTACAGGCCAAAGCCTGCGGACTTGCCTTCCATCATGTCCTTGGCTTTCTGGATGCGGTACTCGGGCACGAAAGCGTTATCGATGATCAGGGTCTTGGTACCGCTGCCTTTCATGCCGGCGGCGTACCAGTCGTCACGGATTTCGTAGTCGCTGCGTGGCAGCACGGCAAAGCAGTAGTCTTGAGTGCCTTCGGCGTTCTTGCGGCGAAAGCCGGCGATGGCCCATTCGGCATGGTCGCTGCCACTGCTCCAGCCCATCTCGCCGCTGAAGCGCACGCCGCCTTCGACCTCTTCGATTCGCCCGAACGGTGCCACGCTGCTGCTGGCGGTGGCATCGCGGTCTTCGCCCCAGACTTCGTCCTGCAATCTGGCCGAGAACATCGCCAACTGATGACTGTGAGTGCACAGCAGGCTCATGGCCCAGGCGGTGCTGGCGCAGGCGCCGGCCAGCAGAGCAATGCAATCGCCGAACTGTGGCAGGGAAATTTCCAGGCCGCCGTAGTGGCGTGGCTGAAAGGCGCGGTGCATACCGATGCTTTTGAGCAGGGCAATGTTCTCGGCGGGCACACTGCGGTCTTTTTCGGCCTGGGCGGCATTGGCGGCGATGGCAGGCAGAATGGCGCGCAGGTCTTCAAGCAGGGAATTGGGCTTTTTCATGAGGGGCCTCTGCTTATTATTGGAGGAGTGAGCCCAGTATGTGCGCCGCCCGGACGCCGGGAAATGCACCTTCCAGATGGAAGATTGTACTTTTCATAGCCAAGGTACCCGTCTGGCCATTTGCGTAAGTGGCAGGCACAAACAAGTCCGGGTCATGCTCGATCAAGATTGCCCGGCAGCCGAAAAGTACCCTGAAAGCGTGCGACTTCTTTCCCTGCCCGAGGTACTCCACGTGACCGATATTCAACTGCTCCCCCAGGTCCAGGCCTTTCTGGACCGTGACCATGGCCTGTTCATCGATGGCCGCAGCGTTGCCGCCCGTGGTAGCGAAAAGATTGACGTGATCAGCCCGGCCAACGGCCAGGTCATCTCGCGGGTCGGCAATGCCAACAGCGACGATATCGATGCCGCCGTGGCCTCGGCGCGCCAGGGGTTCAAAACCTGGTCACAAACGGCACCGGCAGTGCGCAGCAGCGTGCTGCACAAACTGGCCGACCTGATCGAGCAGCATGGCGAAGAGCTGGCGCAGATCGAAACCCTGCAGTCGGGCAAGATCATCCAGATTTCGCGTGCCTTCGAAGTCGGCCAGGCCGCACACTTCTTGCGTTACTTCGCCGGCTGGGCAACGCGGATCACCGGGCAGACCATTACCCCGTCGCTGCCCTCGTTCAATGGCGAGCAGTACAGCGCCTACACCTTGCGCCAGCCGATCGGCGTGGTGGTGGGCATCGTGCCGTGGAATTTCTCGACCATGATTGCCATCTGGAAACTGGGTTCTGCGCTGACCACCGGGTGCAGCGTGATCATCAAGCCCAGCGAGTTCACCCCACTGACCATTCTGCGCATTGCTGAACTGGCTGTTCAGGCCGGGCTGCCGGCCGGTGCCTTGAACGTGGTGACCGGGCTGGGCAAGGTCGGCCAGGCATTGATCGAACACCCAGGCACCGACAAGGTGTCGTTCACCGGCTCCGTGCCGACCGGCATCGCGGTGGGCAAGACCGCCATCGGCGCCAACCTGACCCGTGCCACGCTGGAACTGGGCGGCAAGAACTCGGTGGGCTTTCTGGCCGATGTCGACATCGACAAGGCGGTCAACGGCGCCATAGAGGCAGGCTTTCTGCACTCCGGGCAGATCTGTGCGGCGGGCGAGCGCTTCTTTGCGCCGCGCCAGCGCATCGACGAGATCATGGACAAGCTGTCGCAGCGCCTGCAAGCCTTGAAGATCGGCTCACCGCTGGATGAAAGCACCGAGTTCGGGCCGGTCACCAACCGCATTCATCAACAGAAACTGGGCGCCTTTTTTGACCGCGCGCGTGCCGAGAACTGCACCATCGTCCACGGCGGCCGGCTGATCGAGCGCGAAGGGTTTTATGTCGAGCCGACGGTGATCCTCGCCAACTCGGTGAACGATTCCCTGCTCAACGAAGAAACCTTCGGCCCCATCGCCACCTTCCTGCCGTATGACGATGAAGAAGAACTGCTGGCGCTGATGAACAACACCCCGTACGGCCTGAGCGCCAGCCTGTGGACCAATGACCTGGGCAAGGCCATGCGCATGATACCGCGCATCGAAGCCGGCACGGTGTGGGTCAACATGCACACCCTGCTGGACCCGGCCGTGCCGTTTGGCGGGATCAAGGCCTCGGGCATCGGCCGGGAGTTCGGCGAGGCGTTCATCGACGATTACACCGAGTTGAAATCGGTGATGATCCGTTATTGATCAAGGGTCTTAAATGACCCTCGGGATGGTGAAACGGAATTCACTGCCCTGACCGACTTCGCTTTCGACACTCAAGACCCCGCCGTGCGCCTTGACGATGCCCTGGGAGATGTACAGCCCCAGGCCGGTGCCGGTGGGGTTGTTTTCCTTGAGGGTCCAGTAGCGGTCGAAGATGTGCGGCAGTTGCTCGGCGGCAATGCCCTCGCCTTCGTCACGCACGCTGAACAACACATCGTCGCCGCTCACCGAAGCGCTGACGGTGATCTGTCCCTGCTTGGGGCTGAACTTGATGGCGTTGCCGATCAGGTTCGACAGCACCTGAAACAGGCGCTCCGGGTCGGCACTGACCTGCAGGTCCAGGCTTGGTATGAACAGCAGATCAATGCCCTTGTCCAGCGCCAGCGGCGCCAGCAGCGTGTACGCCTCTTCGAAAATATGGCTGACGTCCAGCACCTTGGGCGCAATGGTGTAGCGCCCGGCTTCGATCTTGGAGGTGTCGAGCAAGTCTTCGAGCAGCACGTTCATGCGGCTGGCAGCCTGTTGCATGGTGTCGATCGCCGTAGAAATGCGCCGTGAGGTGTGCGGCCCTTCGGAACTGAACGACTTCTGCATCATGCCGCAGAGCATCGAGATCACTGTCATGGGGCTGCGCAGGTCGTGGGACACCACGGCCACCAGGTCATCGCGCGCGCGGACTGCCTGTTGCTCGCGGCGCACCTGGCGGGCCAGGTCGTTTTCCAGCGCCGAGCGCCGCAGGTCCTGGGCGGCGAACAGGTCGCCATGGCTCCAGGGCGCGGCAATGCCAGTGACTTCGACCTTCCAGATCTCGAACGAGGTGCGCGGACGCAAACGCAAGGCGCCAGCAGGGTCGCTGATGTCCAGCGGTTTTTCCGGATTGCCGCTCCACTGGATACTTTCCTTGACCTCCTGGCGAAACCACAGCACGCCGTTATCGACCGGCTTTGGCAGGCTCATGGCCAGGACACCACTGGCGTCTTTCTGATAGTCGGTTGCCGGCGCATGGACACTGGACAGGTGATGGCTGGCAAACACTGGCTCGCCGCGTGTCATCAGCCAGGCGTGCAAAGCACGAATCTGCTCGGGCGCCGGGCAGTTGCCGTGCCGGTGCAGGGTCGCGCCTTCGATGATTGCCACGCCGCTGGCGCCGACCAGTTCCATCAACAACTGCGGTTGCGCAGCCAGCCCCTCGAACACGGTATCTTCGGCGTCGACCATCGACGTATTGAGCCGCGACAGGGTGTGCAATTTGGCTTCGCGCTGGCGGCTGACCTCCAGCGCTTCCATGGCGCTGATCTGCAACGACAGTACCTGGCCCAGGGTCTGGCAGGCAATGCGCAGTTCATGCGGCACATGCAGCGGCGTACGATGCCCGCAGGTGATCAGCCCCCAGAGCTTGTCGCCCTTGAGCAACGACACGCTCATGGACGACCGCACGCCCATGTTGCGCATGTATTCACAGTGCACCGGCGAGACACTGCGCAGCACGGCAAAGCTCATGTCCAGCGCCTCGCCGGTGTCGGGGCGCAGGCGTGGCACCAGTTCGACCGGGGTGTAGTCGGCGTCGGGGATGATGCGTAACCAGTTGCGCCGGTACAGCTCGCGCGCCTGTTCGGGAATGTCGGAAGCCGGGAAGAACAGGCCGTTGAACAGCTCCATGGCCGGCGAAGACGCCTCAGCGATGACCTGCCCGTGGCCTTGCTCTTCAAAGCGGTAGATCAGCACCCGGTCGTAGCCGGTGAGCTTCTGGATTTCCTGCACGCTGGCTTCGTACAGCGCCTGCAGGCTTTGCGCTGCCTGCAGCTTGCTCAGCATGCGCCCCAGATTGCTGGTCAGCACCTTGTCGTTGACAGCCAGGCCATGAATGGCCTGGCGCTCCAGTTCCAGCATCAATACGCCCGCGTGGCGGTGCAACAGGGCCTCGAAGACCTGGCCATTGACCTCCACCAACCGTTGCGGCGCATCCAGGAACGACCCTGCCAGGCTTGCCTGGGCAATGCTCGCGGCCTGTTGTTCGCCCAGCAGTTGCGCCAATGGCTGGCCCAGCACCTGGTCGGGACGCTGGCCCAAGAGCGTGTCGATGTTGGCGCTCACCTGCAAAAGCGTCAGGCCCGGCTCACTGAGGGTCAGCAACACGCCGTGAGGCTGGATGGCGCCGGGGTACTGAATCGGCTCGCTGGCGCAGTTGTCGAGCAATTGCTTGAAGATGGCCGGATCGAGCTGGCTCATGACAGGACTCCCTGACGATCGAGCCAGTGCTCGAAACAGCTAAAAGTGGAATGCGCGGCCTGTGCCGCCGCCTCGTGCAGCGCAGGATCCGCCGGCTGCCCGGCAAGCAGTGCCAGAAAGGCTTTCCAGTGGCGCCCGGTATCAGGGCCATAGACATTCAGAAAGCCAGCGCCGCTGTGCTCGTCGAGTCCCAGGGTCGCGTGAATCTGACGGCGCAGTACCTGACCGCCCAGGGTCGCCCCCTCCAGAACATACAACACTCCCAGACAAGCGCCAGGGCTATCGATGGGCGGCACCTGCGTGCACAGCGCCAGTGATGCAGGCGCTGTGCCCAGCGCTTCAAGGTCGCGCAACAGGGTCGGCACTTTCAGGCGCACGGCCAGATCAAGCCCGGCCGGCACACACGCGCTGCGTGTCAACGCCGTTTCCAGCGGCTGGTAGAAACCGTAATAGGCTTGAATCAGGCGGGTGTACAGCCGGTGATCAAGCTGGGGGGCGAAAAACGGCATGCGCTTTTCCAGTTGGACATGTAGCTGGCCGGTGCGTGCTCGAAGCACGTCAAGCATCTTGGGTGAATCCAGGCAAAGGGGCGTTGCCGACATCCGGTAAGGCTCTCAGAGGGTTGGACTGCAAAACGCATCCCAGCGATCAAAAAACCTCAACATACAGGCGCAACGCCATTGCCGACAGGCATTTTATTGCTCAATCAGTAAATTAATTGCCTGACGCCACCGCAGCGCAGCACTTCAGGTGTTTTTTCTGGCCTTGGCCCAGCAACAAGTGGTCATGTCCAGAGAGGGTGCATGACCATACAACGACGGCCCCAGTGGCCGGGCAAAGCCCAACAGGGCTGTATAGGTGCGCAAACTTTGCGCAGCCCCCTGCAGAAAGACCGGGTGTCTGGCAAAACAGGCACTGCTCAGGCTGTCGGCCCCCCAGACCTGACGAAATGCCAGCACGCGCAACAGCCGCTGCATGACGTCGCCCGGCACTGCTGCCAGGTTATGTACCGGGACAGATGAGGTGCCAGCGCAAATCATTGCTTCGACCTGCTGCTCATCTGCGCTGTACAGCACAGACTCCCTGGCCTGGACGTTGTTTGCCCAGCCTCTGGCCAATGCACCTTGCGGATCGGGTACAAGGCCCGAGACCCTCAACCAGGTGGATTCACTGTAGCCGAGCATGGCGCTGCACAGCGCCCGATACAGGGCGATCTCGGCCCAGCGCTGCTCGGCGGCCGACAACGTTATGCCAAACTGCGCAGCCTGCACGGTGAATTCGGAGTGTGCCATGAAGCCTGAGCACGTGACGCTGATCAGGTGGCGGGTATGCTTGAGACAGACACCCTGGCTCAAGGCGCGCTGACGCCCGCGACGGATCGCTGCCAGCCCTGCGCGCACCTGGGCGACGCTGAAGCACTGGCTGGCATTGACCGCGTGCCCGGTCGCGACCAGCTCTTCGATGACATCACAACCCATTTCGCTGAGTGGCACGCTGACCATGATATTGGGCATCAGGTTAGCCAGTTGGCGCGCACGCCTGAACATCGCTACCGCGCCATGCGTCTCGCTCGGCTCGATTTCCACAGCCATCCAGCCGCGCTCGGACTGACTGTCTTGCCAGGCAGGAAAAAGCAATTCGGCGTTTTCGCGCAGGGCGGTTTCGTACAGGAGTTGATGAGTCGGCGCGGGACTGAACTGTTGGTTCCACTGCCGGACGCGACGTACCCAATGCTGCTCGTTGGACATCAGGAAGGCGGTGATCGAACCTATCGTGGTGATCGCCCCGCCAAGGCCAGCATCGACCGAGGCAAAACCGTTCGGCAGCAGATGACTGATACCGTCATGTGCGTCGGGATAGTCCTTGAACATCCGCGCCTTGAACACGGGGTAGAGCGCCGGTGCCCCGTCCCACCAGAACAGGGCGTGCCGAAGTATGTGAGGTAAGGAACTTAGTAGGCCATGCGATTCCATGCATCCTGCCTTTATTATCATTAAACACGGTCGAGCAATCAGCAGCGGCGCCCTGATTGTTATTTTTTTGAACCTGGCAACGGGCTCGCATCACGCCCCTAAATGCAACCTCTTACAGCATGACGTGTAACTTATCGTCGATCGGCTGCCGAGAATTATTATGATTATTAGATGACACGCATACCACGAGATTTGCCCAGGGTCCGGCCCGTGAGCAGGTATTACTAGAGAATGCATGAGGCTCACGCGGTGCGTGGCCTTGCCCGAGCGGGCGCTAGTGGCGCTATGCCAATACACAAGAATGTATGACTGTTATAAAACTGTCAAACCATTGAAGGTAAATTTATCGATACAGTAAACGTGCCACCCCCCACACCCATAATGTTTCACTTTTATTACAGGGCCTGGCGTTACCCCCCTCAAACCACGGCATCTCTTACACTTCAAAAAGGTGTTCACCCCTCGTTTGAGTGAACACCGTCGGTGTTTTAATAACGCGGTCAGAAAGTACCGCGCAGGGTTACTTCAAGGCTGCGTGGCTCACCCCAGTAATAACTGGTGGCCGTGGTGCCAATCTTCTTGTAATAGGCTTTGTCGAAAAGGTTATTGGCATTGAGTTGTACCGAATAATGATCGTTAAAGCGATAACTGGCCATGGCGCTGTACACCGCATAACCGCTTTGGGTGGCCAGTGCGGTGCCGCTGCGCGAGTAGATGTCGCTTTGCGCACGCACACCGCCGCCCACGGTCAGGTCTGACCAGGCGCCCGGCAGGCGATAGCGGGTAAACAGCTTGAGCATGCGCTTGGGGTCGGTAGAACGCAGCACGTTACCCGTATTGCTCACTGTGTCTTTGAGGAATTCGGTGCTGGTGTAGGTGTAGCCACCGGACATCTGCCAGCCCGGCAAAATTTCACCCGACACTTCGATCTCGAACCCGTCGCTGCGGCTCTTGCCGCTGGCCGCCTGGCAATAACCGGTGGCGTAGAACGGCGGGCACGGGTTGGGGCTGTTGATGTCATCCAGCGCCTTGCCGACCTGATTGATGCGAAACAGCGCCAACGAGGTGTTCAGACGCCCGTCATAGAACTCGCCCTTGATGCCCATCTCGTAGGCTTCGCCGGTGATCGGGTCGAGCACAGAGCCGGACACGTCGGTGGCGCTTTGCGGGTTGAAAATCTCGGTGTAGCTGGCGTAGGTGCTGAAGTTATCGTTGAGGTCGTAGATCAGTGCCGCATACGGGACGACTTCCTGAGTGACGCTGTAATCACCGGTGGCCGTGGTCGACTGGTCGTAATCCCACCAGTTGATCCGCGCGCCGACGATGGCGGTCAGCGGGTCGGCCAGCGAGATACGCCAGGTGGCGTGTGCCCCTTCTTGAGTGGTACGGGTCATCACCGGACGGGCACGAATGGTGATCGCAGGTTCAGCCAGGATGGTTTTAGGGTCCCAGGTGCGTACATCGACATTGGTCAGATTGGCCATGAAATTGGTGGCCGACGCAGTCGAGTCGTTACGAATGCGCTCCACGCCCAGCATCAGCTCATGCTGACGGCCAAACAGGCTGAACGGGCCATTGAGCGTGGCACTGAGGTTGGTCTGCTCGCTTTCGCCGCCATCGCCTTCGGTGGTCTGCACATTGACCAGGTAAGGGTTAGTGGTACTGGACCGCGAGATAAAGGTCTGCTTGAAGCCGTGGTCATCCAGGCGAAAATGCGTGCGGGTGCCGGACAGCTTCAGTGCCCAGTCGTTGTCGAACATATGCTCCAGCTCGACGAAGGTCTGCAGGTTGCTGCGGTTCCAGCGGTTCCAGTCCGTGCCCAGGTAGGTGCTGCGCGACAGGTCCAGCGGCTTGCCGCTGAAGTCTGCCGGCAGGCCACCCCAGGCACCGGTGGCGTCCAGTTCGGTGTACTCGATGCCGGTGGTCAGCGTGGTGCGCTCGCCGAGGTCGGCGGCCAGCGATCCGTAGAGCACGTTCTTGCGCTCCTTGCGGATGTCCTGAAACATCTCGCGGTCATCGTGTACCGCGATCATCCGGCCACGAATCGCGCCCTCGGCGACCAGCGGGCCGGAGACATCGACGACATAACGCTGGGCATCCCAGGAGCCGGCCGTGACGCTGGCCGAGCCCTGGAATTCGCGGGTCGGGCGCTTGCGCACCATGTTCACCGTGCCGGACGGATTACCCGAGCCGCGCAACATGCCGGTGGCGCCGCGCAGCACTTCGACGTGGTCGATGATTGCCGAGTCGCTCTGGATGAACGAACCACCGCCGCTGCCCTGCACCACGGTGGCGCCGTCGTACTGAATGGCGTCGATCTGATAGCCGCGTGAATAGTAGGTGACCCGTTCGCTGTCGACATAATCGACCACCACACCCGGTGTCTGCTCCAGCACGCTGGTCAGGTTGGTCAGGCCCTGGTCTTCAAGGCGCTGGCTGGTCAGCACGGTGACCGATTGCGGGGTACGGCGCAGGCTTTGCGGTGATTTGCCGATGCTGACGGCACCGGTGGTGTAGGAACCGGAGTGTTCGGTGACGCTGCCCAGCCCCGCGCCGGTGACGCTGGTGGCGCCCAGTTCGATGGCGCCTTCAGCCAGCGGTTGTGGCCTGGCGATCAGCACATAACTGCCGTTAGCTTGTGCCACTACCTGAAAATTGCTGCCGGCCAGCAGGGTCGCAAAGCCCTCTTGCACGCTGTAACTGCCGCGCAGGCCGGGCGACTGACGACCTTGTAGCTGGGCTGCATTGAAAGAGATTGCAGCGCCCGCTTCGGCGGCAAAGCGGCTGAGCACTTCGGTCAGGCTGCCAGCAGCGATGTCATAGCTGCGCACACGGCTTTCGCTGGCAGTTTCGGCGGCTGTTGCCTGCAATACAGGCGTCAGGCAGGCGGCCCCCAGGCCGAACAGACAAATACGAATGGCAGTGCTCAGCACGCTGTAATTGGGTTTGCAAGGTGTCATGTATCCCCTCCCCCGGGTATTTAATGACCGATATCGAGGGTTAAGCCGAACGGGATAGCGAATTAATGCAAAGGCGACACATTTTTATTTGCGAAAACATTCGCGGTACCTGTCAGGCGCGGCTGACGGTCACCCACAACGCGGTGTGTCGTACCACTTTCAGGCCCAGGCCGCTTTCCAGTGCTGCCAGGGCGACGTCGGTGTTGTTCAGCGGAAAGGCCCCGGACACCTTGAGCCCGGCCACTGCCGGATCGCAGCGCAGCCAGCCACGCCGGTAACGGTTCAATTCCGTCAGCAGTTCACCCAACGGTTGCTCGATGGCCAACAGGCTACCGTGCTGCCAGGCCGCCGTGGCCGGGGTATTGGCCTGGGCTGCGCCGATGTGCTCGCGGTCGAAACGCACTTGTTGGCCCGCTGGCAGCGGTTGCAACTGACGCCCATGCGGCAGGCGCACCTGCACGCTGTTGCGCAGCACCGACACCTGGCTGCCCTGCTCAAGCACGCGCACGGTAAAGCGGGTGTCTTGTGCCAAAACCCGGCCATGCGGGGTTTGTACCCAAAAGGGCCGGCCCAGCGGGTCGGGCAAGGCATTGACCAGAATTTCTCCGGAACGCAGGGTCAACTGGCGGCGCTGTGCATTGAAGTCAACATCCAGCGCGGTGTGGGTATTGAGCTTGATGTCGCTGCCATCGGCCAGTTGCAGGTCGCGCTGTTCGCCCACGGCGGTGCGGTAGTCGGCCAGCAATGCCGCACCGGTATCGCTGCGCCAGCCTGCGATACCCAAGCCCCCGGCGGCAGCCAACAGCACCACGCTGCGCAGCACCTGACGTCGTGACTGCCCGCCTTGCAAGACCGGCACCGCAACCTGGCCCGGCACCCGGCCAAACTGCGAACTGACCGACTCGACCCGTTGCCAGGCCTGACGATGCAACGGGTCGGCATCGTGCCAGCGTTGCCAGGCACTGCGATTGCGTTCGCTGTCTTCACCGCCCGCCAGCCGCGCATACCATTGCGCAGCGGCGCGAATGGCGTCGCGCTCACCCGGTGAGGGGCTCATGAGAATTGCATCAGGCAACAATGCTCCATCGCCCTGGCCATGTGATTGTTGACGGTGCGCACCGAGATACCCAGGCGCTCGGCGATGGCCGGGTAAGTCAGGCCTTCGAACTGCGAGAGCAAAAAGGTCTGCTTGACCTTGGCGCCCAGGCCGTCGAGCATCCGGTCGATTTCGATCAGGGTCTCGACGATGATTGCCTGATCCTCCAGTGACGGCAATTCCCCAGGTGGCACGCTGGCCAGCCACTCCAGGTAACTCTGCTCCAGCGCCCGGCGGCGAAACAGGTCGATGAGCAGCCCACGGGCAACGGTCGACAAGTAATGCCGCGGCTCACGGATATCCAGCGCAGTGCGCGCCTTGAGCAACCGCACGAACGTATCCTGCGCCAGGTCGGCTGCATCGCAGCGATTGCCCAGGCGCTGACGCAACCAGCCTTGCAGCCAGCCATGGTGCTCGGTGTACAGATCGTTGACGGCACAACGCAGGGAGGGAGGATCGACAGCCATGGGACTTCGTTCGATGGGAATGAAAGTGATTATCAGATACGCATGCGGCCATTTGCAACCGTCTGTTATCTGACAACCACTTTGCTTTCTCGAAAAAATCTCCCGATCACGTGGCGTAGATATTGACCGCAGGCTTACGCCGTACAAAGGCGATAAACAGAATCGCGCCGGTCACCGCTGCGGTCAGCAGGGTTTCGTAGCGGTAGCTCGGGCTGATCAGCATATAGCCCAGTACCAGGCTGATCAGGCCGATGACGAACCAGGTCAGCCAGGGGAACAGCCACATCTTGAAGGCGATTTCGGTGCCTTCGCGCTCCATGATCTTGCGCATGCGCAGTTGGGAAATGGCGATCACCAGGTACACCAGCAAGGCAATCGCGCCGGTGGTCGACAACAGGAAACCGAACACCTGACCCGGAAAGGCGTAGTTGACGAAGCAGCCGACGAAACCGGCCAGGGTCGACAGCACCACGGCCACGGTCGGCACACCGTTGCCCGATACGCGACGCACCGCATCCGGTGCTTCGCCGCGCGAGGCCAGCGAGTAGAGCATCCGCGAGGCGGTGTACAACCCGGAGTTCATGCAACTGGTCACCGCGACGAACACCACGATGTCGACCATCAGCTTGGCACCCGGCACATTCAGCACTTCCAGCACGCGCTGGAACGAGCCGACCTTGAGCAATTGCGGGTCGTTCCAGGCCACCAGCGAGACGATGAAGAAGATCGAAAACACGTAGAAAATCGCGATGCGATAGACCACAAGGTTGGTGGCGCGGCGAATCTTTTCCTTGGGGTTGGCCGTTTCGTCGGCCGCGATGGTGACGATCTCGGCACCGAAGAACGAGAAGATCGTGACCAGCACACCGCCCAGCACGGCACCAAAGC
Source organism: Pseudomonas sp. 3A(2025) (assembly GCF_054589175.1). Taxonomy (NCBI): domain Bacteria; kingdom Pseudomonadati; phylum Pseudomonadota; class Gammaproteobacteria; order Pseudomonadales; family Pseudomonadaceae; genus Pseudomonas; species Pseudomonas sp. 3A(2025). Next base: position 141,856 of record NZ_BAAILM010000113.1, read on the forward strand.
CGTTGGGCATGAAACCGCCGCTCTGCCACAGATGCTGCACGCCGGAGACTTCGGCCAGTGGCCAGAAGCCCAGTACCGCAGCGGAACACACGGCGATGAACGCCAGGATCGCGATGACCTTGACCAGGGCGAACCAGTATTCGAATTCACCGAAGTTTTTCACGCTGACCAGGTTGGTACCGGCCAGCACGATCATGATCAGAAAGGCGAACAGCCACGAAGGCACCGCCGGCATCCAGGCGTGCAGGATATCGGCACCGGCAATCGCTTCGACCGGAATGATCAGCACCCAGAACCACCAGTACAGCCAGCCGATGGTGAAGCCGGCCCATTGACCGATGGCGCGGCCGGCGTAGGTCGAGAACGAGCCGCTGTTCGGGTTGGCGATGGCCATTTCACCCAGCATGCGCATCACCAGCAGCACCAGGGTGCCAGCGATCAGGTAGGAAATCAGGATCGCCGGGCCGGCCTTGGCAATGGCGTTGGAGGAACCAATAAACAACCCGGCGCCGATGATGCCGGCAATCGAAATCATCGACACCTGACGCGAGGTCAGCCCGTGCTGGAGTGAGCGGTGCTCTTTTTTCTTGTCTGTGGTCATGGTGTTCCCTCAACGTGAGCGCCTTATCGCGGGCAGCCGAAACCGCGCCGGCCATTAGGCGACGTAATGCTGAATAAGCGTTGTTATAGGTTCTGAGGCAGAACGGGTTATTGGCTCAAGGGCAGGCTCGCCGTTGTAACGAGCCTGCCTGTTTCATTGGCGGACTTGTGATCAAAGCACGACGCGCAGGCATTGCCCGGCGTGGTACAGGGTGAAACCGGCTTCATAGGCCAGGCTGCGCACCGGGTTGCCGGTGGCCGCCGAGCGGGTGGTGAACGACACCGGTAGCGCCCTGGCGTCGTTACCGCCGAGCAGGTAATCGGCGAAGCACTTGCCCACCAACGTGCCGGTTGTCACACCACGACCATTGAAGCCGGTGGCGGCGAGCAAACCGGGCGCCGGCTCGAACAGACGCAGCAGGTGATCGGGGGTAAAACCGATTCGGCCGGTCCAGGTGCTTTCCCATTCAACCTTGTTGCCCAGTTGCGGGAAATAATGCTGCTGGATACGGTCGGCCCAGCGGCGAATGAACCACAGCGGGTAGTTGCCGGCATTGCCCAGGCTGCCGAGTACCAGACGGCCGTCGACGTCGCGACGGATGCTGCTCAATACCGTGCGGGTGTCCCACGAGCCCTGGCCACCCTTGAGGATGCCGGCCTGTTCGGCACCGTGCAGCGGCACGGAAGCAACCTGATAGTAGTAACCGGCGAAGATATGACTCTTGACGTCGGTCCACTCGCCTTCGGTGTAGGCATTGGAGGCGATGATGACTTTCTCGGCGCGCACACTGCCGCGCTCGGTGTTCACCTGCCAGCCATCGCCGGTGCGGCGCAGGCCGTTGACCGGTGATTCGCCGTACAGTTCGCCGCCCTTCTTCACCACATTGAGCGCCAGCCCCGAGACGTAGGCCATCGGGTTGACGGTGCCCGCGCGGTGATCGAGGATCGCGCCGGCAATCTTGTCGGTGCCGCAGGCGTCTTCACAGGCTTTGCCGGTCAACAGCTCGACCGGTGCGCCACGACGCTGCCATTGTTCGACGCGGCTGCGCAGGTCTTCCAGGCCCTTGGCGTTGTGCGCCATGTGCAGGGTGCCGGTGCGGGTGTCCTGGCAATCGATGGCGTACTTGTCGATGGTCGAGAACACCAGCGACGGCGCTGCACCCAGGGCCGTGTTAAGGCGCGTGGCCTCAGCGCTGCCCAGGGCCTTGTCGAGGTCATCGGGCGCGACCCAGGTGCCGGCGTTGACCAGGCCGACGTTGCGCCCCGAGCCACCGTGACCGACCTGATGCGCTTCGACGATACACACCGACTTGCCGCCCTCAAGCAATTGCAGGGCAGCCGACAGCCCGGTAAAACCGGCGCCGATGATGCAGACGTCGACCGTACGCTCGCCCGTCAACGGCGGATGAATCGGGCGCTGTGGCGTCAACTGTTCCCAGAGACACCCTTGTTGAAATTGCGCCATGCAAGAACTCCCCAGCGATGGCCAGAAAAAAGGCCGGCGAATGCCGGCCTCACAGCCCATCAATCAAACACGATGCCCTGAGCCAGTGGCAGCTCGCGGGAGTAGTTGACGGTGTTGGTCTGACGACGCATGTAGCCTTTCCAGGCGTCGGAACCGGATTCGCGACCGCCGCCGGTTTCTTTCTCGCCACCGAAAGCGCCGCCGATTTCTGCACCGCTGGTGCCGATGTTGACGTTGGCGATGCCGCAGTCGCTGCCGGCCGCGCTCTGGAAGGCTTCGGCCTCACGCACGTCGGTGGTGAAGATGCACGACGACAGGCCTTGCGGCACTTCGTTGTTCAGGCGCAGGGCTTCTTCGAACTCGTCGTAGGCCAGCACATAAAGGATCGGCGCGAAGGTTTCATGACGCACCACGGCGCTTTGTGCAGGCATCTCGGCAATGGCCGGCGTCACGTAATAGCCGTTGGGGAATTTGTCGGCCAGTTGACGCTCGCCGCCAAACACCTGGCCGCCTTCGTCGCGGGCCTTGGTCAGCGCGTCCTGCATGGCGCTGAACGCTTGCTTGTCGATCAGCGGGCCGATCAGGTTGCCTTCACGCGGGTCACCGATGCGCACTTTGCCGTAGGCGGCTTTGACGCGGGCAACCACTTCGTCCTTGATCGAACGGTGCACGATCAGGCGACGCAGGGTGGTGCAACGCTGACCGGCGGTGCCGACGGCGCTGAACAGAATGCCGCGCACAGCCAGGTCGAGATCGGCGCTCGGGGCCAGGATCATGGCGTTGTTGCCGCCCAGTTCGAGGATGCTGCGGCCAAAGCGGGCGGCAATGCGTGGACCGACTTCGCGGCCCATGCGGGTGCTGCCGGTGGCGCTGACCAGCGGCACGCGCGGGTCATCGACCAGCACTTCGCCGGCTTCGCGGTCGCCAATGATCAGTTGTGCCAGACCTTCAGGCGCATCGCCGAAGATTTTCAGCGCTTTATCGAACAGCGCTTGAGAAGCCAGGGCAGTCAGCGGGGTCTTTTCCGACGGTTTCCACAGCACGGCGTTACCGGCCACCAGCGCCAGCGCGGTGTTCCAGGCCCAGACGGCGACCGGGAAGTTGAAGGCGCTGATGACGCCAACCACGCCCAGCGGGTGCCAGGTTTCACGCATGTGGTGACCCGGACGTTCCGAGGCAATGGTCAAACCGTACAACTGGCGCGACAAGCCGACGGCGAAGTCGCAGATGTCGATCATTTCCTGCACTTCACCCAGGCCTTCCTGAGTGATCTTGCCGGCTTCGATCGACACCAGCTCGCCCAGCTCGGCTTTGTGCTCACGCAGCACTTCACCGAGGATGCGCACCAACTCGCCACGACGAGGGGCCGGCACGCTGCGCCATTTCAGGAAGGCTTCGTGCGCGCTTTGCACACGGGCGGCGACCTGTTCTTTGCTTTCCAGGGTGACGGAAGCGATCTGGCTGCCATCGATGGGGGTGAAGACGGCATGGTTGCCGCCCGTGTAGGCACTTTTATCCACGCCCAGACTTTCTAACAATTTGGCAACCACTTTGATTCTCCTGCTTTGACACTGGTTGAAAGCATTGATGTCGGTCAGTATTGATCCACACCCGTCATCGTCACAAACGACGATTTAGAAAAACATGATTCCGTTTTGGAATGTTCTACCTTAGCAGGAACTCACCGATGTCCAAGCGTCTGATGCCCTCCACCACCGCCCTGCAATGCTTCGAGGCAGCGGCCCGGCATCTGAGCTTCACCCGCGCCGCGCAGGAATTGCACCTGACCCAGAGCGCGGTCAGCAAACAGGTCGCCCAGCTTGAAGAAATGCTCTGCCACCCGCTGTTCCAGCGCATCCGCCGGCGCCTGCACCTGACGCCGGCTGGCGAGCTGTACATGGCCGAGGTGAACAAGATCCTGATTCAGGTCGACATGTCGAGCCGCTATATCCTGACCTACGGCGGCGAAACCGAAGTGCTTAAAATCGCCACCCAGCCGACCTTCGGCGACCGCTGGCTGGTGCCCAACCTCAAGGGTTTCAGCAGCCTTAATCCGGGCATTCACCTGGATATCCGCAGCGAACTGGAGCCCTTCGATCTGGTGCGCGCCAAGGCCGATGTGGCGTTCTTTTTCGGTCAGGGCACCTGGCCCGGCGCTACCTGTATCGAGCTGTTCAAGGAGCAGGTGGTGCCGGTCTGCGCCCCGGAAGTCATGGCCCGCCATGTGTTCGAGAACGCAGAAGCCCTGACCGGGCACATTCTTTTGCAATGCACCTCGCGCCCCGAGGCCTGGCATGAATGGTTTCTGGAGCAGAACCTGCATTCGCAAAACAGCTACCACGGCCCGCGTTTCGACACCTTCTATATGTGCATCCGCGCCGCACAAGCCGGTTGCGGCATCGCGCTGGTGCCGCGTTATCTGGTCAACGAAGAGCTGGCCGAAGGCAAGCTGGTCATTCCCTGGAATCATCCTTTGCAAAGCGACGGCTCACACTTCCTGGCGCATGCCGAACATGCAGCCCAGGTGCCGAAGGTCAAGGCGTTCGTGGACTGGATCCGGCACAAGGTCAGCACAGGCCACATCCAGAATTAATGGAATGACACAGCGATTTTATTTCGTTTGCGAGGTTTGCCGGTTGTTCGCTTAGATAGATGAAACGAGCAACAGCCAGGAAACTCATTCAATGAGCCGCGAGAACATCAGCCAGTCGATTTCGGCGGTACACCCGCTGACCCTGTCCCACGGCAAGAACGCCGAAGTCTGGGACACCGCCGGCAAGCGCTACATCGACTTCATGGGCGGCATCGGCGTGCTGAACCTGGGCCACTGCAACCCGGCGGTGGTCAAGGCCATTCAGGATCAGGCCGGCAAACTCACCCACTACGCGTTCAATGCCGTGCCGCACGATCCATACATTCAGTTCATGGACCGCCTCGAAGCGTTCATGCCGGTCAGCTACCCGCTGAGCGGCATGCTCACCAACAGTGGCGCAGAGGCTGCGGAAAACGCGTTGAAGATCGTCCGTGGTGTGACCGGCCGCACCGGCGTGATCGCCTTTGACGGCGGCTTTCATGGCCGCACCCTGGCGACGCTGAACCTCAACGGCAAGGTCGCGCCGTACAAGCAGCGCATCGGTGTATTGCCGGGCCCGGTGTTCCATGTGCCGTACCCGAGCAAGGACACCGGCGTCACCACCGAGCAAACCCTGAAAGCCATCGAGAGGCTGTTCAGCGTCGAGATCGATGTCAACGAGATCGGCTGCTTCATCATCGAACCGGTGCAAGGCGAAGGCGGTTTTCTGGCGCTGGAGCCCGAGTTTGCCGTGGCCCTGCGCGCTCTGTGCGATGCGCACGGCATTTTGCTGATCGCTGATGAAATCCAGTCCGGTTTCGGCCGCACCGGCCAGCGTTTCGGCTTCTCCCGCCTGGGCATCGAGCCGGACCTGATCCTGCTCGGCAAGAGCATCGCCGGCGGTATTCCGCTGGGTGCGGTGGTCGGGCGCCGGACCCTGCTCGACAATTTGCCAAAAGGCGGTTTGGGCGGCACGTACTCGGGTAACCCGATAGCCTGCGCCGCAGGCCTGGCCTCGCTGGCGCAGATGACCGATGAGAACCTGGCCTTGTGGGGCCAGCGTCAGGAAAAGGCCATCGTCAACCGTTACCGCACCTGGCAGGAAACCCGGCTGTCGCCTTATCTGGGTCGTTTGACCGGGGTGGGCAGCATGCGCGGTATCGAGCTGGTAACGCCTGAAGGCGCGCCGGGCACGGTGCAGCTGGCGCAGTTGCTGAGTACTGCACGCGATGCCGGTTTGTTGTTGATGCCCAGCGGCAAGTCGCGGCACATCATCCGCCTGCTGCCGCCCTTGACCACCGAGCTTGAGATTCTTGAACAGGGCCTGGACATCTTCGAACGATGCCTGGCGGCCTTGAACTGATAATAAATACCGTTGATTGACCGGAATTCGTGCGGAGAACCGATTCAGATGAGCACTGCAAGATTCGCCAGCCGCGACCAGATTCGCGCCAGCTTTTCCCGCGCCATGTCGCACATGTACCAAGAGGAAGTGCCGCTGTATGGCACCCTGATGGAACTGGTGGCCGAGACCAATGACGGCGTGTTCAAGGCTCAGCCCAAGGTCCTCGACAGCCTGAAAAAAACCGGCGAGATCGAGCGCCTGGACATGGAACGCCACGGCGCGATCCGCGTCGGCACGCCTGAAGAGCTGGCAACCCTGGCGCGTTTGTTTGCGGTCATGGGCATGCAGCCGGTGGGTTATTACGACCTGACCCCGGCCGGCGTGCCGGTGCATTCCACAGCCTTTCGAGCGGTGCATGAAGACGCGCTGCAAGTCAGCCCGTTCCGGGTGTTCACCTCGCTGCTGCGCCTGGAACTGATCGACAATCTTCAACTGCGCGCCTTTGCAGCCGACGTGCTGGCCAAGCGTTCGATCTTCACCCCGCGCGCGCTGGAGCTGATCGCCCAGGATGAACGCGATGGCGGCCTGAACGAAGCGGATGCTGCCGAGTTCGTCGAGCAGGCGCTGGAAACCTTCCGCTGGCACAACACCTCGACCGTGTCGCTGGCCGAATACAAACAACTGTTGGCCCAGCACCGCTTGATCGCTGACGTAGTAGCGTTCCGGGGTCCGCACATCAACCACCTGACGCCACGCACGCTGGATATCGACACCGTGCAAAGCGGCATGCCGCTCAAGGGCATCACGCCCAAGGCGGTGGTCGAAGGTCCGCCGCGCCGCGAGTATCCGATCCTGCTGCGCCAGACCAGCTTCAAGGCGCTCGAAGAGCCGATCACCTTTGTCGGCCAAGGCACCCATGAGTCGGGCAGCCACTCGGCGCGCTTCGGCGAAATCGAACAACGCGGTGCGGCGCTGACACCAAAAGGCCGTGCGCTTTACGATCAATTGCTCAATAGCGCACGCGATGAACTGGGTGAGTTTCCCAACGAAGCCAACTCACTGCGCTATGCCGAACTGCTGGAGAAGACCTTCAAGGATTTCCCGGACGACCTGGATGCGATGCGCAAGCAGGGCCTGGCCTACTTCCGCTTCTTCCCGACCGGAAAAGGCATCGCGGCGCGCAGCAACGATTTGCCGCTCAAGGATCTGGAACAACTGATCGAGGCCGGGCACATCGATTTCGAGCCGCTGGTGTACGAGGACTTTCTGCCGGTCAGTGCGGCGGGGATCTTCCAGTCCAATCTGGGCGACGACTCGCAGTCGCACTACACGGCCAGCTCCAACCAGCAGCAATTCCAGATCGACCTGGGCCGCGAGACGATCAACGAGTTGAAGCTGTACGCCGACACCCAACGCCGCTCGCTGCTGGAATGCTCGACACAATTGCGCGTGCCGCCGCTGGTATAGCCCAAACGACACAGATCCCCGTAGGACCGACTTTAGTCGGGAACGGTGGCGCTGCGGTTCCCGACTGAAGCGGTTCGCCGCCCGGTCGGTCCTACGAGCTCCTACGAGATTTGTATGCCGTTGTGCCCGGCTTCATTCACCAGCCAGTCGTGCACCGCGCGGCGGGCTGGGGTATTAAGGGCGCCTTCACGGTACACCAGCACATACTTCTTGCGCGCCTTGATCGGCTGGCCAAACGGTACGATCAGCGAGCCCTGCACCAGTTCGTCGGTGATCAGGGTCTTGCGCGCAATCGCCACGCCCATACTCATGCGCGCCGCCTCGATGGTCAGGTGGTTGCGGTTGAAGGTGTGCCCGCGCCGCACATCCACGCCCGTCGCGCCGATGGCGGTCAGGTAAAACTCCCACTCGGCATATTCATAGCTGCCACGCCAGGCGGTAATGTCGTGCAACAGCGGGTAATGCACCAGTTGCTCAGGCCCGTCCAGCGGTGGGCGGCCTTCGAGCAGGGCCGGCGAACAGACCGGAAACAGCTCTTCTTCCAGTAACGGCGTGGTCAGCAGGCCAGGATAACTGCCGTCATTGAGGTCAATGGCCAGGTCGAAATCGTCGTCGCGCAACGAGCCGCTGCTGTCCTCGGCAATAATCCGCAACTGGATATCGGGAAACGCCTGCTGCAAACGCGGCAAGCGCGGCATCAGCCATTTATGTAGAAACGACGGAATCGAGCGCAGCTTGAACACCCCGCCAATCCGTCCGGAATATAAAAGCCGCAATTCATCGCTGATGCGGCTCTGCACCTCGTTGGCCACCAGCGCCAGACGCTGACCTTCGGCAGTCAGCTCTAGCCCGCGCCCGACCCGGTGAAACAGGGAAAAGCCCAGGCGCTCTTCGAGCTGGCGCATCTGTTGGCTGATCGCACCCGGCGTCACGTGCAGCTCATCGGCGCAGCGGGTGAACGACAAATGCCGGGCCGCGCAGGCAAACACCTGCAACCAGGCGTGCATCTGGGCATTGAAAATTCGGCTCATTGAAGAGTTCTGCTAATACGTTGCATAGGAACCATCGTTTGTCGTTTCACCGCGCTCACCCAAAGATAAGCCCCATTACACATGAGGCTATTAAGCCTCAGGCTACTTATCCCAAGGGTGCACCAGATGGCTATCAGCGTCTTCGACATGTTCAAAATCGGCATCGGGCCCTCCAGCTCGCACACCGTGGGTCCGATGCGAGCCGGAGCGCTGTTTGTCACCGATCTGCGTGAGCAAAACCTGCTCGACAGCGTAGAACGGATGGAGGTGCGATTGTACGGCTCTTTGTCGGCCACCGGCATCGGTCACGCCACCGACCGCGCCACGGTCATGGGTTTGATGGGCGAATGGCCCGATCAGGTCGACCCTGCTGCGGTCGGGCTGCGTATCGAGGCGCTGCTGCGCGATAACCGCTTGCTGGTCGGCGGCGAGCGCGACATCGAGTTCATCTGGCAACGCGACATGCGCCTGCTCGACGAAAGCCTGCCCTTCCACCCCAATGGCATGACCTTGTGCGCTTATGGCGCGACCGGCGAGTTGTACGAGCAGACCTACTATTCGATCGGTGGCGGTTTTGTCATCGACGCCCGGCAAGCGGCCAGCGGCACACTCGACGGCGACAACACCGTACTGCCTTACGATTTTTCCAGCGGCAAAGAACTGCTGGCGCTGTGCAAGACGCACAACATGAGCATTTCGACGCTGATGCTGGAGAACGAAAAGGTCTGGCGCAGCGAAGCTGAAATACGCAGCAAACTGCTCGATATCTGGGGCGCGATGCAAGCGTGCGTCAACAAGGGTCTGCAAGAGCAAGGTATCTTGCCCGGCGGACTGAATGTACGGCGCCGCGCCTATCGTTTGCACCAGAGCCTGCTGAACCTGGACAACCCCAATGTCATCGGCTCGACCATGAGCGCCATGGAGTGGGTCAACCTGTTCGCCCTGGCGGTCAACGAAGAAAACGCCGCCGGCGGACGCATGGTCACCGCGCCCACTAACGGCGCGGCCGGTATCGTACCGGCGGTGCTGCATTACTTCATGAAATTCAACCCGGCGGCCAACGAAGACGATGTGGTACGTTTTTTTCTGAGTGCAGCGGCGGTCGGCATTCTGTGCAAGAAAAACGCGTCGATCTCCGGTGCCGAGGTGGGCTGTCAGGGTGAAGTCGGCTCGGCCTGCGCGATGGCGGCGGCCGGCATCGCCGAGATTATTGGCGCCACGCCGCAACAGGTCGAAAACGCCGCTGAAATCGGTCTGGAGCACAACCTGGGCCTGACCTGCGACCCGGTGGGCGGTTTGGTGCAAGTGCCGTGCATCGAGCGCAATGCCATCGCCGCGGTCAAGGCCATCAACGCCGCGCAGATGGCACTGCGCGGCGATGGCGACCACTTCATTTCGCTGGATCAGGCGATCCGCACCATGCGCGACACCGGTGCCGACATGCATGACAAATACAAGGAAACCTCGCGCGGCGGCCTGGCGGTGAGTCTGGTGGAGTGCTGAGGCTCACGGCAACGCGAGTCCTTACGACTTGGCACGTGCCTCATCGTCAAGAATGATCGCCTGCTCGCTGCTCTCCCCGGCCAGAAGCGTCAGCTTCTCGTCGGCGGACTTTTCCTCCTTCAGCGTCTGCCCGAGCAGTTTGGCCGCGTCCTTGATGCCCAACTGGCCAGCCATGGCGATCAGCGTCCCATAGCTGGCGATTTCGTAGTGCTCGATCTTCTGACACGCCCCGATCAGCCCGGCATCCAGCACATGCCCGGGCTCTATCTCTTCAAGCAGCTCCCTGCTTTCTTCAATCAAGCCTTCCATGGCCAGGCATTTGATGCGCTTGAGCTTGAAGTTCGACGCCTCGACCAGTTGATCGATGCGCTCGATCTGGCCGTGGGTTTCTTCAAGATGCGCCTTGAACGCTTCTTGCAGCTTGGGGTTGGTGGCCGCACGGGCCAGTTTCGGCAAGGCCTTGGTGATCTGCTTTTCCGCGCTGTAGACATCGGACAGCTCGTGGATAAACAGGTCGTCGAGGGTCTTTCTGCTTGCTGTTTTGCTCATCGCGGGTTTCATCCAGTAAGGTTGACTGCGTGAGGTTTACGGCTGAGGAAGCGATGGGCGCCTCCCCCGTGGAATCGACCGAGGGTGTGGAGGCGCTGTTCAAGGCAGGCGACGAACAGTCATGGTTAATTTGCCGCAGGGGATTTATGCCGGATCTGACCAGATGACTTAAGATCAGCGAAGACAGCCATAAGTCAGGCGCGTGACAGGCCCAGAGACCATTGAACTGCTGTACCACTGCCTGACGACGGCGCGCGAGATGCTTGCCGGCTGGTCCGTGGCACGGTGGGTGTTGATGAGACGGGGCTTACAACGCTGGCGTTTGTATGGGGCTGGTTGTCGGGGCAACCGGCAGCGGGTAATCGAGCTATGCCGAGCTTTTGGCTCAGGATCACGTGCCTGCGGCGGCAGGCGCGTGAGCATGTCTTTATAAGCGGCAAATGTCGTTATGACGACGCTTTGGCCAGCTTACCGCTGTAACGCAGCTTATTTGCGCTGTCGAACAGTTGAATCGCCACGCCCTCACCGTCGGGTCGGGCTTTCAAAGAGCCGGCCGCCAGTGTCGTGCAACGCCCGGCTGCCGCGCCCCTGAATACATAGCTTGCGGTTCTGGCGGCATCGGCACCAACGAACACCAGCGAAAGACCACACACCCACGGCTCGTTGAAGCGAATCCGTCCCGCAAGATCACCTTCCTGAACGGACGGCTTGATGCTCAGGGCGACGGAAAACGGTCGGCCATTGTCGTTCAACGTTCCCTGATAACTGTCATCGGCCCAGGTCGACAGAACTGTCGCCAGCGAAATGAACCCGACCAGCGTTGCAGCGATGCGCCTCATGATTGCGTTGTCTCCTGAAGGATCCCTTGATTGGGAAATGCCTGCGCCCCGCAGACACGCACAACGATATCAGACAGCCATTAACCATGAACCACTTTCGTTTCGGTGCCGGCATTACCGAATGCGCCGGATGCAATGGCGTTCGTCATGCCGGCCCTTTGGCGATCTGCTCGCGTATTTCAGCAGCGGTCTTGCCCTTGGTGTCGACTTTCATGCCGGGTGCCTGAAGCTGGGTGATTTCTTCATCGGTGATGCCGAGGTCGCGCAGGTCTTGTTCCCATTGCAGACGGCGCTTTTGAGCAGTGCGCAGTGAGTTTGGCCGCTCGGCGCGCAGGCGCACACAGACGTCGCACCTGTCGTCCGGGTGCGGCCTGGCCTGCCAGGTGCCCGGACGCCGGTATTCGTACAGGCCGCAATCGCAGCGGCAGAGCCACACGGTGCCTTTTCTCAAGGGGCACGGGCGACACCAGGCAATGGCGGTCATTGTCCCGCGCCGCTTGCCGGTATGGTCGCTGGCGTCCGCCGGGCGGGGCGAGAGGTTCGGCAGGTGATAGAGGGTTACGGGCGGCTTGGGTGGCTGCTTCATACGTTGCTCCCTTGGCCGATAGCGCCAGCACTAAACAGCGTGTTGGCTTTTTTCAGGCAAGCCGACCCCGTCGGTGCAAATGCACCGTTTTGATAGTTCATATTGTTAACCGCCCTATGGGCCTGGAATGCTATTCACCATCGCGGCCAGCCCTTGGGGGCTGGCGCGATCCCTTCGTGTCATGGCTGCGGTCCGGTTATGCCGGAGCGATGTAGCCCAGCGCGCCGCTGTCTGGCGTGAGCGGTGAGTCGATGACCGGAAGGCCGGACGGGGATGAGTGTGCGCACAGGCCGCTCAAGGCCCTATGGCGGTGAGCAAGTGCGCGGATTTTGAACGGATTGAGGGCGTGCATGGATATAGCTCCTAACGTTGAGGAACTACCGGCATCATTTGGCGCTGATGGGCGGTAGTGCTGTGCAGGTCGCCAAAACCAGAACGTTAGGAACCTGGTGCACACGAATGTGCCCCACACAGCACCACCATAAACACATACGAAAAAACTCCGCATGGGGATATGGGAGCTTGTGCTCCTAACAGGTTTCGGGTTTGGCGTCCCGTTCGCTGGATTGACAGCGACGGGCAGACGATACGCCGCATCACCGTTGCGCGCAACCGCAGCGTATAGGCATGGCAAGATGCCAAGAGACGGTGAAGTCCTTGCAAGACGGGCTTTCTGGAGGGTTTTGCTGCAGCGAGAGGCGGGTATGAACAGCTGGAATGTGTCCCCTGCAGGAATCGAACCTGCATCTAGCCCTTAGGAGGGGCTCGTTCTATCCGTTGAACTAAGAGGACTCAACATCGACTGGAGTGACCTGACGGCTTGCCATCAGGTGCTGCGCATTTTACGCAAAAACAAGGATTTAGCAAAAACTTCGTGACCTGTGCCCCGTACCGCTTGCAGCCGCCTGGCTTGCAAAGGAATACACACCCATCAGCCCTGTAAGACTGTGCCGACACAACTTTGCGAATTTGGTTCGACGCTGTTGTCGTGCATTTTGCAATCCTGCAAATGGCCATCATTGCAAAACGCAAGGAAAGGCGTTTGAAATATTAGCTTAACTCATTGATTTATAAGTTATTTTTTACATCAAGAGATTGGCATGCAGTCTGCAATATTACTTTCAACGAGCAGACTCCTTTCCACCCTCGGACGCAGGCACACAAAAATGAACATGATCCTCACCGCGTTGAATGCAGCAGTTCTGGTGGCACTGGTGACTTTTCATTTTCAAGGCGCTGCCAGTCAGGACGCCCAGGTGAGTACGCATGCTTATACCCACAACACCCTGCGCCAGGCGCCGCAACTGGCGATCATGGCTGACAAAGGCGCCAACCCGGCTATGCTGACCAATGACGCGCAACAGATGCCCCAGGCAACAGGCAGTGCGGCACAGCGCTGGGTGTTCTGAACGCGTCCTGCACAATTCTGCTGCATGAGAACTACTTGAGAGAGCTGCCATGTCAAAATCCGCACTGTCCTTTCTGATCCTGACTCTGATGGCCATCGCTGTAGACCTGCTGCTGCCGGAGCAGGCGCTTAGCCTCAACATCCTGACCAAAGTCACCGCAGGTGTATTTGCCAGCCTGTTCTTTGGTGCGCTCATCATCGGCCGTCGTTTCAAATTCGACCCGGTGCTGCGCTGAAAGGTCTGAGCCTCCAGCCTTGCCTGGCGTTCCATAAACCTGTTCATGCTGATGGCTGTACTGGTCTGCTGTACTGACCAGGCATCGGCAGTGTTGCCTGCCCTCCCCTCGCTGTACCCCTCCTTTATCAGACCGTTCGCCCGGCACGGTGCGTTGGTCGGACCAGATTCGTATTCGCCTCCAGAACCATCTACGCTCTGAGTACAGATAGCCATGATGGCAAAAAGCAGTCAGACGTTCGTGAGCATCGACAGGAAGGCGACAGCTTCGCGCTATGCAAAACCGTTCGCAATTCTGATAATCGGTGCTGGCCAAACGCCTTTATCTGAGTCAATATTTGTCACAGATTTGACGCCAAGTAATCGACGCAATGGGGCATGATGCTGACCCCCCGATAGCGCGGTTGAACATTTGGTCAAAAGGACTGTCATAAAAGGACAAGCTTGCGGCCATTTGCCAGAACCGCTTCCCCTGAACTAACCGGTTAAATATATGAGCCCTATGAAACAGGCTACTTATTCCAGCCGCACGGCTGACAAGTTCGTCGTCCGCTTACCCGATGGCATGCGCAATCGCGTGCAAGAGGTGGCCAAGAATCATCACCGCAGCATGAACTCGGAAATCATCGCTCGCCTCGAGCAGAGTCTGATTCAGGAAGGTGCCTTTGGCGACGAGCCAAGCCTGCGCCTTGATAGCCCTGAGCTGACCCTGAACGAACGCGAACTGCTGCAACGCTTCCGCCAGCTGTCCCACCGCCAACAGACTGCACTGGTATCGTTGATTGCACACGACACCGAACTTGCGAACGAAGAGTCGTAAGTAGTGCGCAGGATGCTCAAGCCAGCGTTACGCTGGCTTTTTTAACGGCTGTAAAACGCCCTGTTAGTTGTAGGACGTTTCTTTAGGCCACAAAAAACCGCCTCATACGGCGGTTTTTTTTTACGTGCGATTTAGTGCAACTAAAGCAGGAAAACGGTGGCCAGCCCCAGGAAGATAAAGAACCCGCCACTGTCGGTCATGGCAGTGATCATTACGCTGGCACCCATCGCCGGATCCCGACCGAAACGCACCAGCGTCATGGGAATGGTCACCCCCATGAAGGCTGCCAGCAGCAGGTTGAGCGTCATGGCGGCGGTCATCACCACCCCCAGTGACCAGCTGTCATACAGCAGGTAGGCCACTATACCGATCACGCCACCCCACACCAGGCCGTTGACCAACGCCACTGCCAGCTCCTTGCGCAGCAGGCGCGCGGTATTGCCGGTACTGACTTGATCGAGCGCCATGGCGCGCACGATCATGGTGATGGTCTGGTTACCGGAGTTGCCGCCGATACCGGCCACGATCGGCATCAGCGCCGCCAACGCCACCAGCTTCTCGATGGAGCCTTCGAACAGGCCAATCACCCGCGAAGCCAGGAAAGCGGTGATCAGGTTGATGGCCAGCCACGACCAGCGGTTACGCAATGAACGCCAGACCGAGGCAAAGATGTCTTCGTCTTCGCGCAGACCGGCCATGCTGCGTACTTCGCTTTCGCTCTCTTCACGAATCAGGTCGACCATTTCGTCGATGGTCAGACGGCCGATCAGCTTGCCGTTCTTGTCGACTACCGGCGAGGAGATCAGGTCATAACGCTCGAAGGCCTGTGCGGCCTCATAGGCATCGCCTTCAGGATGAAAACTGACCGGGTCGTCGGCCATGACGTCGGCCACTTGCTTATCCGGGTCGTTGACCAGCAGGCGCTTGATCGGCAGCACACCCTTGAGCACGCCTTCGCTATCGACCACGAACAGCTTGTCGGTGTGGCTTGGCAACTCCTTGAGGCGACGCAGATAGCGCAATACCACTTCCAGGCTGACATCCTCGCGGATGGTAACCATCTGGAAGTCCATCAGCGCACCGACCTGCTCCTCGTCATAGGACAGCGCCGAACGCACCCGCTCGCGCTGCTGCGCGTCGAGCGTTTCCATCAACTCATGAACTACGTCGCGCGGCAGCTCGGCGGCCAGGTCGGCCAGTTCGTCGGCATCCATGTCACGGGCAGCCGCCAGCAACTCGTGATCGTCCATGTCGGCGATCAGGGTTTCGCGAACCGCATCGGATACTTCAAGCAGAATGTCGCCGTCGCGCTCGGCCTTGACCAGTTGCCAGACCGTCAGACGGTCTTCCAGCGGCAAGGCTTCAAGGATATAGGCGACGTCGGCCGAGTGCAGATCGTCGAGCTTGCGTTGCAGCTCGACCAGATTTTGCCGGTGCACCAGGTTTTCGACACGGTCCTGGTGCTGGCTTTCCTGACGGTGAGTCAGGTCTTCGACGAGACGCTGGCGATGAAGCAGGTCGATGACTTGCGCCAGACGGTCCTGCAGGCTTGCCTGCGTCTTTTTTACTTCTCTTTCGGTCATAGGCGAACTCCACTCCCAGCAGCGGAGCACGCCGGGAGATCAATCAGGTGAAACTTGATTGTTAAAATCGGATGTCAAGTAACTACTGGGTAAGTCCATGGAGGTATTCCATAAGCCCCGGCGGGGCTGACGGGCGCAATGATACACCGCTTTGACCGGTTAGCATCCGGGAAAATTCGGGAAAGAACAGAAGGTTGCGACACAAACCTAACAATCGTGCGAGTCAGTATTACTACGACGTCACATCCTGCGAAGAAAACACGCTCGCCGGCAGAAATCAGCGGCATTAGGCTGTGGCGGATCAGTCATGGAGGACTCATCGATGCCCATTCGCACCACCCGCAACCTGATTACCTGCACCCTGTTCTGCCTGCCCCTTGCCGGCCAGGCCAGCACCGTCCAGCGCTGTGAGGACGCCAGCGGCGCCATCACCTTCACCTCGCTGGGCTGCACGACCGAGCAGCTCAGCCAGCAGGTGAAGGCCTACAACACACCGCCCGGCAGCGTAACGCCTGCCTTGTTGCCAGAACATGACTATCGACGTACGCGAACCCCCATCAAGGAACTGGTGGTAGTCGGACAGCGCGATGATGGATGCGGCAACCGCCTCAGCGCCGAGCAGCGACGCATTGCGATCATCAATCAGCGCACGCCATCGGGCATGACCCGGCGCGACGTAGAGAGCCTGCTGGGACGGCCGACCAAAGTCACTCAGCGCAATGGGGAAACGCGCTATCACTATGCAACCAGGAACGGGCGCAGCAACCAGGTCACCTTCGACGAGGATGGCTGCGTCAAAGGAAAGCGCTGACGCCACAAAGCAAAAAGCCCGCATCTTTCGATACGGGCTTTTTGATGTTTGGTGCACTCGACAGGATTCGAACCTGTGACCGCTCGGTTCGTAGCCGAGTACTCTATCCAGCTGAGCTACGAGTGCATTTGTTGGTTCGCATTATAGGCCGTGAATTTATTCTGTAAAGCGATTTTTTAAAATAAATTCAATGACTTATAACACAATGGAAAACGCCTGAGACAAACGGATTCCCGTAAAAGCAGAAAGCCCATATCTTTCGATATGGGCTTTCTGGTGTTTGGTGCACTCGACAGGATTCGAACCTGTGACCGCTCGGTTCGTAGCCGAGTACTCTATCCAGCTGAGCTACGAGTGCAAGTATGTTTTTAGACCAGACCATCTCTGGTTGAAGCCAGTTACTTGTCGGAGGTTTCAGCCCGTGGGCCAGACATCGTTCAAACAACCTTTAAATGGTGCACTCGACAGGATTCGAACCTGTGACCGCTCGGTTCGTAGCCGAGTACTCTATCCAGCTGAGCTACGAGTGCATATTCAGTGTTGCGCATTTTAGGTCGTCGAATCTTTTTGTAAAGCGCTTTTTCCATCAACCCCGAGTAGAAGATTTCAAGTAAAGCCAGACTCAACGCACTACACAAATAATGGCGGAGAACGGGGGATTCGAACCCCCGACACCCTTTTGAGGTGTACTCCCTTAGCAGGGGAGCGCCTTCGGCCACTCGGCCAGCTCTCCGCAACACGGGGCGTATATTAACCACGCTTATCCCGCTTTGCAAACAAAATCTTCAAATAAATTAATGGCTTGGTTCCTGGTCCTTCTCTTTCTTGATTCGCAGGTAGATTTCCTCGCGGTGAACCGCGACTTCCTTGGGCGCATTGACACCAATACGCACCTGATTTCCTTTGACGCCGAGCACAGTCACCGTGATCTCACCATCACCAATGATCAGGCTTTCTGCGCACCGACGAGTCAGAATCAGCATACTTTTCTCCTCACGCAATACATTCAGGAACAACAAGTCTGCACAACCACCAGGCAACAGCCGGCGACAAGAAAGCCACGAGCCAAGCCTGAGTATTGACCAGCGCACCGAAAAGAAAAGTCTTTGTGCGCCACTCAGAAAGCAAAAGGCGCGGTCATGCCGCGCCTTTTGCTATTTACGGGTCACTCGCCCTGGCGGGGAGCGTCCAGTTCGAAAGCCGTGTGCAAGGCGCGCACAGCCAGTTCCAGGTACTTCTCTTCAATCACCACCGACACTTTGATTTCGGAGGTGGAGATCATCTGGATATTGATGCTCTCCTTGGCCAGCGCTTCGAACATACGGCTGGCAACGCCGGCGTGCGAACGCATGCCGACACCGACGATCGACACCTTGGCGATCTTGGTGTCGCCGGAGACTTCACGGGCGCTGATTTCACGCGCGGTGTTTTCCAGGATCTGCAAGGCCGCCTGGTAGTCGTTGCGGTGCACGGTGAAGGTGAAGTCGGTGGTGTTATCGTGCGCAACATTTTGCACGATCATGTCGACTTCGACGTTCGCGGCACTGACGGGCCCAAGAATCTTGAAGGCCACGCCCGGGGTGTCTGGCACGCCACGGATCGTCAGCTTGGCTTCATCGCGGTTGAAAGCGATGCCGGAAATGATCGGCTGTTCCATGGATTCCTCTTCATCAATGGTAATGAGGGTGCCCGGACCCTCCTTGAAGCTGTGCAGTACGCGCAGCGGGACATTGTATTTGCCGGCGAACTCGACCGAACGGATCTGCAACACCTTGGACCCGAGGCTGGCCATTTCCAGCATCTCTTCGAAAGTGATCTTCTCCAGCCGGCGAGCCTGCGCCACAACCCGCGGGTCGGTGGTGTAGACGCCGTCGACATCGGTGTAGATCTGGCACTCGTCAGCCTTCAGCGCCGCCGCCAGGGCTACGCCGGTGGTGTCCGAGCCACCACGGCCCAGCGTCGTGATATTGCCGCTTTCGTCGACGCCCTGGAAACCTGCCACCACGACCACGCGCCCCGCCTTGAGGTCAGCGCGGATCTTCTGGTCGTCGATGTCGAGGATGCGCGCCTTGGTGTGTGCGCTGTCGGTCAGGATCCGTACCTGATTACCAGTGTAGGACACCGCCGGCACACCGCGCTTGATCAAGGCCATGGCCAGCAGGCCGATGGTCACCTGCTCACCGGTCGACACGATCACGTCCAGCTCACGCGGGACCGGCTGATCGGTGATCTGCCGGGCCAGCTCGATCAGCCGGTTGGTTTCGCCGCTCATTGCCGACAGCACGACCACCAGATCGTCACCGGCCTCGCGGAATTTCTTGATTTTCTCGGCTACCTGTTCGATTCGCTCGACAGTGCCGACGGAGGTGCCGCCAAATTTCTGTACGATCAAAGCCATGTCAAAGCCGCCTCAGAGCCCTTTAAAGGGCACCCGTTAACATTCAAATCCAGGCCCGGCCTGCCGGTTGTCCGACAGGCCGTCAAGCCGGATCAGATACCCTGTTCCACGAACGGAACGGTCAACGCCAACGCCGCATCCAGCGCCGCCGCATCGACACCGCCACCCTGGGCCATGTCGGGACGACCACCGCCTTTACCACCGACGGCAGCAGCCGCTTGCTTCATCAGATCACCGGCCTTGAGTTGGCCAGTCAGGTCCTTGGTCACGCCTGCGACCAGTACGACCTTGTCATCCTGAACCCCGCCAAGCAGGATCACTGCGCGGCCGAGCTTGTTCTTCAACTGATCGACCAGTGCCAGCAGTGCCTTGCCATCCTGACCATCCAGGCGCGCAGTCAGGACCTTGACACCCTTGACGTCCAGCGCACTCGACGACAGATCGTCGCCGGCGGCGCTGGCTGCCTTGGCCTGCAGTTGTTCCAGTTGTTTTTCCAGCTGACGGTTGCGCTCGAGCACCGCCGTCAGCTTGTCCAGCAGGTTGTCGCGATTGCCCTTGATCAGGCTCGCGGCTTCCTTGAGTTGATCTTCGGCCGAGTTGACCCAGTTCAGGGCCGCACTGCCGGTCACCGCTTCGATACGACGTACGCCGGAAGCCACACCGCCTTCGCTGGTGATCTTGAACAGGGCGATGTCGCCGGTGCGATTGGCGTGAATACCGCCGCACAGCTCGACGGAGAAATCACCGCCCATGGTCAGGACACGCACGGTGTCGCCGTACTTCTCGCCGAACAGGGCCATGGCGCCTTTGTTTTTGGCGGTCTCGATGTCGGTGACTTCGGTCAGCACTTCGGTGTTCTTGCGCACCTGGGCGTTGACGATGTCTTCCAGCTCACGCAGTTGCTCGGGCTTGATGGCCTCGAAGTGACTGAAGTCGAAACGCAGACGCTGACTGTCGACCAGCGACCCCTTCTGCTGTACGTGCTCGCCCAGTACCTGGCGCAAGGCGGCGTGCAGCAAGTGGGTCGCCGAGTGGTTCAGCGAAGTGGCCTGGCGCACTTCGGCGGCAACCCGGGTTTGCACCTCGGTACCCACCGCCAGGCTGCCAGTGGCAACCACACCATGGTGCAGGAACGCGCCAACGGTCTTGGTGGTGTCTGTCACGTCGAAACGCACCGCACCGGCTTCAAGGTAACCGCTGTCGCCGATCTGACCGCCGGACTCGGCGTAGAACGGCGTGGTGTCGAGGATCACAACGCCCTCTTCGCCTTCGTTCAACTGGCCGATCGACTGACCGTCCTTATACAAGGCAACGACTTTGGCCGTGCCACTGGTGTCGGTGTAGCCGGTGAACTCGGTGGCCACATCGACCTTGACCAGGCTGTTGTAGTCCAGGCCGAAAGCGCTGGCCGAACGCGCACGCTCACGCTGTGCCTGCATTTCACGCTCGAAACCTTCCTCGTCGAGGGTCAGGTTGCGCTCACGGGCGATGTCGCCGGTCAGGTCCATCGGGAAGCCGTAGGTGTCATACAGTTTGAACACCACAGCGCCCGGCACCACCGACCCCTGCAACTCGGCCAGGTCCTGCTCAAGAATCTTCAGGCCCTGATCCAGGGTCTTGGCGAACTGCTCTTCTTCGGCTTGCAGCACGCGCTCGATGTGCGCCTGCTGCTGCACCAGTTCCGGATAGGCTTCGCCCATCTCGGCAACCAGGGCGGCGACGATCTTGTGGAAGAAGCTGCCCTTGGCACCCAGCTTGTTACCGTGACGGCAGGCGCGACGAATGATGCGGCGCAGCACATAGCCGCGACCTTCGTTGGACGGCAGTACGCCGTCGGCGATCAAAAAGCCGCACGAACGGATGTGGTCGGCCACGACCTTGAGCGACGCCTGGGCATCGTTGCTGCAACCGATGGCCTGCGCAGAACCTGCCAGCAGGTTCTGGAACAGATCGATTTCATAGTTGGAGTGCACATGCTGCAGTACCGCACTGACCCGTTCCAGGCCCATGCCGGTGTCGACCGACGGCGCTGGCAACGGGTGCAACACGCCGTCGGCGGTGCGGTTGAACTGCATGAACACGTTGTTCCAGATCTCGATGTAACGGTCGCCGTCTTCTTCTGGCGAACCGGGCGGGCCGCCCCAGATGTCGGCGCCGTGGTCAAAGAAGATCTCGGTGCACGGGCCGCACGGGCCGGTATCGCCCATGGTCCAGAAGTTGTCCGAGGCGTAAGGCGCGCCCTTGTTGTCGCCAATGCGCACCATGCGCTCGGCCGGCACGCCGACTTCTTTGGTCCAGATGTCGTAGGCTTCATCGTCGGTGGCATACACCGTGACCCAGAGTTTTTCCTTGGGCAGGTTCAGCCATTTTTCCGAGGTCAGGAAGGTCCAGGCAAACGTGATCGCATCACGCTTGAAATAGTCACCGAAGCTGAAGTTGCCCAGCATTTCGAAAAAAGTGTGGTGACGGGCGGTGTAGCCGACGTTTTCCAGGTCGTTGTGCTTGCCACCGGCACGCACGCACTTCTGGCTGGTCACGGCACGGGTATAGGCCCGTTTTTCCTGGCCCAGAAAACAGTCCTTGAACTGGTTCATGCCTGCGTTGGTGAACAGCAGGGTCGGGTCGTTGCCCGGGATCAGGGAGCTGGAGGCGACACGGGTGTGGCCTTGCTCTTCGAAGAAGCTCAGGAAGGCTTCACGGATTTCTGCGCTTTTCATTAGGTTCTTCCACGGAGACTGCAGCCAGGCCCGTACACAACGTCGCGAGACGTAACGACGGCAAAGGGCCGCATTATATAGGCGTTGCGTCCTCGGTACAGTGTGTTTGTACGATAGATACGATTCATTGGATTATCGGTTACTGACTGACGAACGACGCGTGGGGATATTTGCAACAGGCCCTGAGGCTTATAAGCAAAAGGTAGGGAAACCAGACTAAAGTGTCCAAGCATGTTTGTCAGAACTGTGATAAAAATCCTGCGCCGGCCCCAAACAGGGCTCGGTAACGTTCTCAGGGCGGGGTGCAAGTCCCCACCGGCGGTAATGACGCACAGCGTCTAGCCCGCGAGCGCTTCGAACCTTTCGGTTCGCAGGTCAGCAGACCCGGTGTGATTCCGGGGCCGACGGTCATAGTCCGGATGAAGAGAGAACGGGATGAATGTCGACGGTATCCAGCTTCTCATCGAACGCCTCAACCGGTTTCGATGCGTCTATACGCCACCTCGCATCCCCTTCGATCCAAACGCCCTGTTTTATTGATAAACAGGAGTCAGAACACGTGCAACCTACCGCTATCAACAGCAAAAGCCACGCTAACGAGCGCATCGCTTTCATTCAGGCCAGCTGGCACAAAGACATTGTCGATCAGAGCCGCAAGGGCTTTCTCGCCGAAATCATCCGCCAGGGCTACAACGAAAACGACATCGATTTCTTCGAAGTCGGTGGCGCCTTTGAAATCCCCCTGCACGCCAAACTGCTCGCCAACACCGGTCGCTATGCCGGCATCGTCGCCGCAGGCCTGGTGGTGGACGGCGGTATCTACCGCCACGAATTCGTCGCCCAATCGGTGATCAGCGGCCTGATGCAGGTGCAGCTCGAGACCCAGGTACCGGTGTTTTCGGTGGTATTGACCCCGCACCACTTCCACGCCGGTGAAGAACACCACACGTTCTTCTTCAATCACTTCGTGCACAAAGGCGAAGAAGCAGCACGTACCTGCGCCGACACCCTGGCCAAGGTTCGTCAGTTGCATCATCTGGCTGCGCCACAGAAAGCAGCGGGCTAAGCATTCGCGACCTTCGCGACCTTCGCGGCTAAAGCCGCTCCTACGGGATATGCGTCGTAGGAGCGGCCGGGCGGCGATCCGCTTTAGCCGCGAAAAGATCCGCCTCAATCCTCCAGCACCACATCCTCTGCCGGCACAATCAGAATCGCGGCGCGCAATCCACTGGCTACCCGTGGGTTGGGAAAAATCACCCGCGTGCCCTTCTGCTCGATCACCCAGCGCTTGCCGCCGATGTCCTGGGCCAGAACATAGTCCTTCTGCAACACCGAAAAATTCTCCACATCCTCGGCCAGGTGCAAAAGAAAGCTCTCGCTGTACTTGATGACTTCCTGTGCCACGCGAAACAATTGCAGCCCTTGCAGCGAGCCTTCGCTCGCCGGCTCCGTGCCCTCGATCATCTGCGTCAGGCGCTCACGCAGGGCCGACAGGTTGACCTGCTGGTTATGACCGAACGGACGGGACTTGCCCAGCTCCAGGGTAAACGCCTGGGCATCGAGCTGACTGCGGGTGTAGGCGCTGAACACGGTCGAAGGTTTGCTCTGCAACAGCACGGCGCTGATCCCGGCCGCCTGCAAACGTGCCAGCTCGAATTGTGAAGGCTGACGGCCGTCTTTCCAGGGGCTCAAGGCAAACTGTTCGATCTTCGAGCCGCGAAGGGCGGTATGCAAATCGTAATGCACCCGCTCGCGCTCAGGCAGGCTGAAAAAACTGGCGGCCAGCCGCTCCAGCAAACAGGCACGCAGGGCTTCAGGGCCGCTGCTTTGTTCATGCTTGCCGCTGAACAGTCGGTTGACGTCCTCTTCGACATAGCGCACCCCGCGGCGCATCGCCTCGGGATTGCCGAACAGAAAAAGAATCCGTGCCCGAGGCTTGAGTTCACCCCGGGCGATGGCGCGGATCAGCTCATCCAGCAGCTCGATGGGCGCGGTTTCATTGCCATGGATACCGGCCGATAACAGCAAGTCCAGGCCACTGTCGCGGCCCTGGGGAGGCCGCACCTCCAGTGCGCCCTCGTCCAGCCAGCGCAGGCGTACGCCGCCGACGGTCAGTTGAGTCTTTTCTGCGGGCTCGCGGCCCGCCAGAGTCAGGTCAAGCAATTTACCGAGGGCGAGCATAGGCGGTTCCTCAGTGATTGCAGTCCGGACCGTGGACGTGGCCGTCATCCGCTTCAGGATCAGCCGGCTCCATCTCCAGCTGCAGGCTGACCAGGTTGGTGGCCAACGGACGTAGCAGCAGATTGGCGTACTCGGCATCGTCCTCCTCGACATCGACACCGATCAGCAACTGGCCACGGCCATCTTGCTGAATCCAGATTTCCTTGCCTTGCCAGACCACAGCCAGGCGTGTGGACGAAATTTCGGTTTGCTTGCCGTCGGCATCTTCAAGAATCAACTGCAGGGTGTCGCTCATACTCGGGTGCTCCAGGCAGGTAAAAGTCAGCGCAAAATGGCGCTGTAGTCATCAGGTCCGTTGAAACGGATAAACGGACCCCAGTGTAAGGATTTGCGTCAGTTGATCCAATGCCGTGCGGCACTCAAGCAGCAACTGTGGGTCGGCCAGGTCATGCTCGTGCATGCGGTCACGATAGTGCCGCTCTACCCAGCCGGTCAGTTGCTGATACAACGGCTCATTCAATATCACGCCGGGGTTGACCGCCGCCAGTTCCTGATCGCTCAGCACCACGCGTAAACGCAAACAGGCAGGACCACCGCCGTTGCGCATGCTCTGCTTGAGGTCAAAGGCCTTGACCTGGCTGATCGGCCCGCCAGACGCCAGCAGGCCTTGCAGATAATTCCATACCCGTGGGTTGGCCTGGCATTCCTGCGGCACGACCAGCAGCATCGAACCGTCGTCATGGCTCAGCAACTGGCTATTGAACAGGTAAGAGCGCACCGCATCGTCGACACTCACAGCAGCGCGCGGCACGGCAATGGCTTGCAACTGTCCGCCTACGCGTTCGAGCTTGCCGCGCAATTGGTCCAGCAACGCCTTGCTGTGCAGAAAGGCGTCCTCGTGATGCAACAGCACCTGGCCGTTGCCCACCGCGATCACGTCGTTGTGAAACACACCCTGATCGATGACCGTCGGATTCTGCTGGCCGAACACCACGCGCTCATCGCTCAGCCCATGCAGGCGCGCCACCGCTCTGGAGGCTTCAAGGGTCTGACGCGCCGGGTACTTTTGCGGTGCGGCATAGCGAGTGTCGAAGGCACTGCGGCCAAAAACGAAGAACTCGACACCGGGCTGGCCGTATTCGCGACACAGCCGGGTGTGATTGGCCGCGCCCTCATCCCCGAACTGAGTCACGTCCGGCAAGGCCGGGTGATGAGAGAAATAACGGGCATCGGCAAACATCGCCTCCAGCAAGCGGCTGGTGGTCGGGTGCTCGATGCTGCGGTGGTATTTGCAATTGAGGTTGGCCGCGGTGAAATGCACGCGGCCATCGGCGGTGTCGGCACTCGGGCTGACGGTCGCGGCATTGGCCACCCACATGCTCGACGCCGAACAAGTAGCGGCCAGCAACGGCATGTCCTGGCGCGCGGCCTTTTCGATCACCTGCGCGTCGCTGCCGGTAAAGCCCAGGCGGCGCAGGCTGGCGACATCCGGGCGTTCCTGCGGCGCGATCAGCCCCTGGGTAAAACCCAGGTCCATCAGGGCTTTCATTTTTGCCAGCCCCTGCAAGGCGGCTTCACGCGGGTTGGAGCTGAGCTGGCTGTTGTTCTGCGAGGCCACGTTGCCGTAAGACAACCCCCCATAGTTGTGGGTCGGACCCACCAGACCGTCAAAGTTGACTTCACGGGTTTTCATCAGGCACGGCTCCATGGATCTAGTTTTTATACCGCCAGCACGCCGGGACGATCAGTCCAGACGAATGCCCGGCGTCAGGCTGCCGGGCAGGGTCAGGTCCCGGGCCTCCAGCGATGCCACCGGCCAGGCGCAGTAATCGGCGGCATGATACGCACTGGCGCGGTGGTTACCCGATGCGCCCACACCGCCAAACGGCGCGGTGCTGGCGGCACCGGTCAACGGTTTGTTCCAATTGACGATACCAGCGCGGCTGTGCAGCCAGAACTCACGGTAGCGCTCTTCGCTGTCCGAGAGCAGCCCGGCGGCCAGGCCAAATTGCGTGGCGTTGGCCTCGGCGATCGCGCCGGCAAAATCGTGGTAGCGGATCACTTGCAGCAACGGCCCGAACAGCTCCTGGTCAGGGCGCTGTGCAACCTGGCTGACATCGAGAATCCCGGGGCCGAGCAAGGCGGTGCCCGGCTGCAAACGGGTCATTTCCAGCAACGCCACGGCGCCGCCAGCCAGCAGATCACGCTGGGCCTGCAACAGGCTGTCGGCGGTCTGCAAGGAAATCACCGCCCCCATGAACGGCGCCGGCTGGCGGTCGAAAGCCCCCACCTGCAAGGTCTTGCTGACCGCGACCAGGCGCTGCAAGAATCCATCGCCCCAAGTACCTTCGGGCACCAGCAGACGCCGGGCACAGGTGCAGCGCTGGCCAGCCGAAATGAATGCCGACTGGATCACCGCGTACACGGCAGCGTCGACATCCTGCACTTCATCGACCAGCAACGGATTATTGCCGCCCATCTCCAGCGCCAGAATTTTCTCCGGGCGCCCGCCAAATTGCTGATGCAGGGCATGGCCCGTGCGGCTGGAACCGGTGAAAAACAGTCCGTCGAGCCCCGTGTGTGCGGCCAGCGCCACACCGGTGTCGCGCCCACCCTGCAACAGGTTGAGCACACCCGCCGGCAAACCGGCCTCGACCCAGCATTGCACGGTCAGTTCGGCCACGCCGGGGGTCAGTTCACTGGGCTTGAACACCACGGTATTACCGGCCAGCAGCGCCGGCACGATATGGCCGTTGGGCAAATGGCCGGGAAAATTGTACGGACCGAACACCGCCACTACGCCATGCGGCTTGTGGCGCAAGACGGCGCTGGCATCGCCCAGCGGGCCACTCTTCTCGCCGGTACGCTCGCGGTAGCTCTGCACCGAGATGGCGATCTTGTTGACCATGCTGGTCACTTCGGTGGCCGACTCCCAGAGCGGCTTGCCGGTTTCGGCACCGATCCTGGCTGCCAGCTCATCGGCGCGCACCTTGAGGCGTGCGGCGAACGCTTCGAGCAGATCGATGCGTTCTTGCAAGGGCCGCAGCGCCCAGCCGGCAAAGGCCTGGCGCGCCGCCTGCACCGCCTGATCAACCTGAGCGGCGCTGGCGGCTTCACCGCTCCAGATCACTTGCTGGCTCACCGGATTGTGCGAAGCGAATGCCTCACCCTGCCCGGCCTGCCAGGCGCCGTCGATGTACAGGCTGCTCATCACACACCCGCTGCCAGCGGCACGGCACGCACGTTGTCGCCGGGGCTCATGCGCAGGCGCCGGGCAGTCGCCGGGTCGACCACCAGCGTACCGGCCACCGAGCGCGCACGGCCCACGGTAATACGGCAGTCTTCGCGCTTGCGGTTATGAATCAGAAACAGCGGTGCTTCTTCGCCTGCCGTGCCGATGGCCAGTACCAGCGTCTGGCTGTCACGCACCGCACGTACCTTGCCGGTTTCGCATTCGATGGCAGGGCCCGCATCGAAGATGTCGACATAGCCCTGATAAGTGAAGCCTTCGCTCTTGAGCATGGTCAGCGCCGGCTCGGTTTCAGCATGCACGCGGCCGATCACCTCGCGGGCCTCGGCAGACAGGAAGCAGGCGTACAGCGGAAACTTGGGCATCAGCTCGGCAATGAACGCCTTGTTGCCGACGCCAGTCAGGTAATCGGCCTGGCTGAATTCCATCTTGAAAAAGTGCCGGCCCAGGCTTTCCCAGAACGGCGAGTGGCCCTGGCCATCGGAAATGCCACGCATCTCGGCGATGATCTTGGGACCGAACAGGTTCGGGAATTCGGCAATGAACAGCATGCGCGCCTTGGACAGCAGGCGACCATTGAGCCCGGTGCGAGAATCGCTGTGCAAAAACAGCGAGCACAGTTCCGAGTTGCCGGTCAGGTCATTGGCCAGGAACAGGGTCGGTATCTCGCGATAGATGTTCAACTCCTGAGAGGCATTGACCGTCAGCCCCACCCGGTAGTTGTACCAGGGCTCGCGCAGGCCGACAGCGCCGGCAATGGCGCTGATGCCGATGACCCGCTCCTGATCGTCTTCCAGCACAAACAGGTAATCGGAGTCGGCCCGCTCGGCCTCGCCGCGAAAGCTTTTTTCGGCCCAGCCCACCCGATGCGTCAGGCGCTGTTCGTTGGCCGGCAGGGTCGTCAGGCCCGCACCGGTGCTGCGCGCCAGGTCAATCAGCGCGGGCAGGTCAGTGCTGCGTACAGGACGAACGATCATGTTTTCTCCTCAAGGGGCTCTGTGAGCCCCGACAAACCAACCGACCGCTGCCGGTCAGACCGCGACGATACGCACACTGGCGCCTTCGCCGACACCCAGCGCCTCGGCCGCCTGCGTATTCAGGGTCACCGGGCGACCCGGCGCCCAGTCCAGCTCCAGCAGCACGGCCCGGTAATCCTGCAACAGGTCGTTGGCGACCAGGTACAAGCGCCCGCCACGCCCGGGCTCGCTGCCCTGCCCGGCCTGGATCTTGACCGGTACCAGGCGGCTCTGGGCAATCGAACGAATCCCCGAGGTGCGCGCATGCAGGGTCGGCCCACCGTCGAAAATATCGATGTAGTGATCGGTTTCGAAGCCTTCGCGCATCAGGATATCGAAGGTGATCTGCGCACGTGGATGCACCTGGCCCATGGCCTCTTGCGCGTCATCGGACAGCAGCGGCACATAAATCGGGTAATGCGGCATCAGCTCGGCCAGAAAGGTCCGGCTCTTGAGCCCACACAGGCGCTCGGCATCCGCGTAGTTGAGGTCAAAAAAATGCCGACCGATCGAGTCCCAGAACGGCGAGTCGCCGTGTTCGTCGCTGTAGCCGACGATTTCGGTGACCACCGAATCGGCGAAGCGCTCCGGATGGCTGGCGATGAACAACAGCCGGCCACGCGAATTGAGCTCCGACCAGGCGCTGCCGACCAGTTCAGGGATCACATAAAAGCTGGTCAGCAGGCTGTTGCCGGTCAGGTCGTGACACAGCGACAGTACGTGGGTCTTGTTGTGAATCTTCAGTTCACGCGAGGCGTGTACGAACGTCTCGTTACGAAAGCTGTAGAACGGCTCGGAATAGCCCGCCGACGCGACGATGCCCGAGCAGCCCACAAGGCGGCCGGTGTCGCTGTCTTCGAGAACGAAAAAGTAGGTTTCTTCACCGTTGAAGCTGACTTCGGCGGCAAACGACGACTCGGACGCAACAATCTTGTCGCCCAGCCGATCCACATCGTCAGGCAGGGACGTGACACCGATCGGGCTGTCGGCGGCGAGGCGCTGAACCTCGGCCAGGTCAGCCATTTGCGCGGGGCGCATCACCAGCATGGTGTCACTCCTTGGCGTGTAGACCTGCCGGCGGTGCCGGCAGGCAGATGGATAAGGCAGGCCTGCTTAGCCGGCCAGCTTGGCAACGGCGCGTTCGAAGCGGTCCAGGCCCTCTTCGATGTCGGCGTCGAGAATCACCAGGCTCGGTGCAAAACGGACCACATCGGGACCGGCTTGCAGGATCATCAGGTCTTCGGTTTCGGCAGCGGCAAAAATGTCCTTGGCGCGGCCTTTCCAGGCATCCGACAGCACCGCACCAATCAACAGGCCCAGGCCGCGAACTTCGCTGAACACACCGTACTGCTCACCGATGCGCTCCAGACGCGTCTTGAACAGTTGCTGTTTGGCGAGCACGCCTTCGAGCACTTGCGGGGTGTTGACGATGTCGATCACCGCCTCGCCCACCGCACAGGCCAGCGCGTTGCCGCCATAGGTGGTGCCGTGCACGCCGACAGCGAAGTGTTTGGCCAGTTTTTCGGTGGTCAGCATCGCTGCCAGCGGGAAACCGCCGCCGATGCTCTTGGCGCTCGACAGAACGTCCGGGGTCACGCCGTAGTGCTGGTAGGCAAACAGCTTGCCGCTACGGCCCATGCCGCTTTGCACTTCGTCGAAAATCAACAGCGCGTTGTGCTGGTCGCACAGCTCACGGGCGCCTTGCAGATAAGCCAGATCGGCCGGCAGCACGCCACCTTCACCTTGAATCGGCTCCAGCACCACGGCGCAGGTCTTGTCACTGATGGCGGCTTTCAGGGCTTCAAGGTCGTTATACGGCACATGGGAAATGCCGGTGATCTTTGGACCGAAACCATCGGAATACTTGGGCTGGCCACCGACACTGACGGTGAACAAGGTACGACCGTGGAAGCTGTTGAGGGCGGCGATGATTTCGTATTTTTCAGGACCGAAATTGTCGTGCGCCACACGGCGCGCCAGCTTGAAGGCTGCCTCGTTGGCCTCGGCGCCGGAGTTGCAGAAGAACACCCGCTCGGCAAAGGTCGCGTCGACCAGCTTGTGCGCCAGGCGCAGGGCCGGCTCGTTGGTGAACACGTTGGAGACGTGCCAGAGGCTATTGCCCTGCACGGTCAGCGCGCCGACCAGCGCCGGATGGCAATGGCCCAGTACGTTCACCGCGATGCCGCCGGAAAAGTCCACCAGCTCGCGGCCGGCCTGATCCCAGACCCGCGAGCCCGCACCGCGCACAGGAATGAACCCGGCTGGCGCATAGTTGGGGACCATTACCTGGTCGAAATCGGCGCGTTGCACTGCAGCATGCTCAACGGACATCAGAGTCTCCTGAAGAGAAACGCCTGCCAGAAACCGGCAAGCGAGTGATAAGGGATTGTAAGGACTGCATTTTGCGCGGCCTTGTCGTCATGCGACAAGTTGTTACAGCGGTTGGGCGCGGTTTTATACCTCAACCGCGCTCGGCTGGCACCGACGATAACTCGAAAGGGCTGTTGCTGCGGCGCTGGTTGCGGTCTTCACGCGGGGTGGCGCCGAAGAAATTGCGGTAGGCGCTGGAGAAGTGCGGGCCCGACGAAAAGCCGCACGACAGGCCGATCTGGATGATCGATTTGCTGGTCTGCATCAGCATCTGCCGGGCCTTGTTCAGGCGCAGCTCCAGGTAATACTGGCTGGGCACCCGGTTGAGGTACTGCTTGAAGATGCGCTCCAGTTGCCGACGCGACACACAGACATGCTGGGCGATTTCGTCGGTGGTCAACGGTTCTTCGATATTGGCCTCCATCAGCAGCACCGCCTGGGTCAGCTTCGGGTGGCTGGAGCCCAGACGATTCTGCAGCGGAATACGCTGGCGCTCGCCGCCTTCGCGAATCCGTTCGACCACCAGTTCTTCAGAGACGGCGCCGGCCAGCTCTGCGCCGTGATCGCGCGACAGCACCGCCAGCAGCAGGTCGAGCACCGACAGGCCGCCACAGGCGGTCAGCCGGTCGCGATCCCAGTCGAACAGGTGGCTGGTGGCAATGACCTTGGGAAAGCGCTCGCTGAAATCGTCCTGCCAGCGCCAGTGCACCGCCGCACGGTAGCCATCGAGCAAGCCGAGCATGGCCAGCGGATAGACGCCGGCCGACAACCCGCCGATCAGGCAGCCGCTGCGCACCAGCTGTTTGAGGGCACTGCCCAGCGCCGGCGCGATGGCCGCCGGCGGCTCATCGGCGATCACGAACAGTTTTTGCAGCCCTTCCAGGCGGGCGGCGCTCCACAGCTCGCCCGGCAGGCGCCAGCTCGACCCGGCGGCTGCCGACGGGGTTTCGGCGTGCAGAATCACTTGTTCGTACAGCACATCGGGATGGACGTGCTGGGCAACGCTCAAGGCTTCTTCGGCCAGCGCCAGGGTCAGGGCCTTGGTGCCGGGCCAAACGAGAAAACCTATTCGGTGGGCAGTCATTGGGACATCCAGTACTTATTGCCGCTCATAGGGCTCTGTCGCCCTTTGGGGGCCGACGCAGCATGCCTTGTTCTACATCCAAAAGCACCAATACGGTGCAAGTTACTTCAGGCTTCCCGACAGAAACTGCCGCAGCCGTTCGGACTGCGGGTTGCTCAGCACTTCACGCGGGTCGCCCTGCTCTTGCACCAGGCCCTGATGCAGGAACACCAGTTGATTGGAGACCTCGCGGGCAAAGCCCATTTCGTGGGTCACCACCACCATGGTCCGGCCTTCCTGGGCCAGGCTCTGCATGACCTTGAGAACATCGCCGACCAGTTCGGGGTCCAGCGCCGAGGTCGGCTCGTCGAACAGCATCACCTCAGGCTCCATCGCCAGCGCCCGGGCAATCGCCACGCGCTGCTGCTCGCCACCGGACATATGCCCAGGGTAAGCATCCTTGCGGTGCGAAACGCCGACGCGGGCCAGGTAATGCTCAGCCTTTTCCAGCGCTTCGCGGCGCGGCACGCCAAGCACCTGAACCGGTGCCTCGATGACGTTTTCCAACGCTGTCATGTGCGCCCACAAATTGAAGTGCTGAAACACCATGGCCAGCCGCGAGCGCATGCGCTGCAACTGCCTGGGTTCGGCGGCACGCAGGCTGCCGTCCTTGCCCGGCACCAGACGCAGCTCTTCGCCATTGAGCAAAATCTTGCCGGCGTGCGGCTGTTCAAGCAGGTTGATGCAACGCAGGAAGGTACTCTTGCCCGAGCCGCTGGAGCCGATGATGCTGATGACATCGCCGGCCTGGGCGGTCAGAGACACGCCCTTGAGCACCTCGTGGGTGCCGTAGCGCTTGTGCAGATCCTGGACTTGCAGTTTGTTCATCTAAAGGCTCTCAAAAAACGGTCAGTCACTGAGCAGGCGCCCGTGGCGAAGCGCGGTGCGCCCCGCCACCTTGGCCAGCCAGAAACCGGGTTGAGCGTAACGAAGCCGCTCGACGGCGAACAACACGCCAGCGGTGGACGAACACACGGTGCTGGCCTGATCGGACAGCGGGTCGATGACCTCGAACAACGGCTCGCCGACCTCGACCCAGGCACCCGGCGCACGTAAAAAAGTCACCACACCGGGGTGCGGCGCGTAGATCAGCTCGGTGCCTTCGAACGGCATGCCTTCACACGCCTCGGTGGCCGGTCGCGAGCCGTTGCCCTCGATCAGGCCTTGCTCGGCCAGAAACGCCAGAATGCCGTCGGCATGCGCGCGGGCCTGGCCATCGCCGGTATCGGCCTGGCCACCCAGCTCCAGCGTAGTTGCCAGGCACCCCAGCGGAATCCGGGCTTCAGGAAAAATCCGCGACAGGCGCAGCCAGGGCAGCGAGCAGGCTTCATCGAACGAGCTGCCGCCGGAGTCTTCGGCCAGCAGCGCCACGCTCATCTGCAGGTGCGCGGCCAGCGAGCGCCATTGCGGCCATTGTTGCGGCAAGGTGTACATGTGCAACGCAGCCTCGGCATCGCAGTGCAGGTCGAGCACCACATCGGCATCGCAGGCGTGGCTGAGCAACAGGCGCTGCAAGCCTTCAAGCTCGCTTTGTGCCGTCGGCAACCCGGCCAGCGCGTCACGCATGGCCTGGCGGATCATCAGCACATTGGCGTGCGGATCGTCGCCCAGCCGGCCTTCGAGCTGCGCGGCCACCGGCTCGCTGAGTTCGGCAAAGTCACGGTTGAAGTTCTTGCCGCTGCCGAACTCGAAGCGCCCTTGATGAGCCCCCTGAATCAGTTGCCCCAACCCCAGCGGGTTGGCCACCGGCACCAGCTCGATAGTGCCCTTGAGCGCGCCTTGCGCTTCAAGCTCGACCAGGCGCTTTTTCAGCTCCCAGGCGGTGCGCATGCCGGGAAGTTCATCGGCGTGCAGGCTGGCCTGGATGTAGGCCTTGCGCTCGCCGGAACCGAAACGGAACACGCTCAACTGACGCTGGGTGCCGAGGCTGCTCCACGGCAATAGGTGATCGATACGTTGCATGTCAAACCTTCCTTGGGGCCAGGTAACCGAGCCAGCGGCGCTCAGCCAGGCGGAACAGCCGCACGAGAATGAATGTCAGGCACAGATAGAAAACGCCTGCGGTGATGTACGCCTCGAAAGGCAGGTAATACTGGGCATTGACCGTGCGCGCCGCGCCGGTCAGGTCGATCAGGGTCACGATCGACGCCAGACTGGTGGCTTGCAGCATCATCAGCACTTCGTTGCTGTATTGCGGCAAGGCCCGGCGCAGTGCCGAGGGCAGCAGAATGCGCCGGTAGAGCGTCACCTGCGACATGCCCATGGAACGCGCCGCTTCGATTTCACCGGCCGGCGTGGCCTTGAGGCTGCCGGCAATGATCTCGGCGCTGTAGGCACTGGTATTGATCGCAAACGCCATACAGGCGCAGAAGGTCGCGCTCGATAGCCACGGCCACAGGTAACTGTTGCGCACCGCCTCGAACTGGGCCAGCCCATAGTAAATCAGGAACAACTGCACCAGCATCGGCGTGCCGCGAATCACGTAGGTGTACAGCCAGGCCGTACCGTTGACCCAGCGGTTTTTCGAGACACGCATGATGCCCAGCGGCAGCGCCACCAGCAGGCCGAAAAACAGCGAAATCCCCAGCAGTTTCAGGGTCACCAGCAGGCCGCTCAGGTACAGCGGCAAGCTGTCCCAGATCACGTTGTAGTCGAACATCATAGATCAGCCGCCCTTACGCCCACGCTGTAGCGCTTCTCCAGATAACGCAGCACCAGCAGCGAAACGCTGGTGATCAGCAGATACAGCGCCGCCACGGTAAGAAAGAAGGTAAATGGCTCGCGGGTCGCGTCAGCCGCCTGCTTGGCCTTGAACATCATGTCCTGCAGGCCGACCACCGAAATCAATGCAGTGGCCTTGACCAGCACCAGCCAGTTATTGGTAAAGCCGGGAATCGCCAGACGCACCATTTGCGGCACCTGAATACGCCAGAACACCTGCACGCCGCTCATGCCATAGGCAGCGCCGGCTTCGGCCTGGCCTTTGGGAATGCCCAGAAACGCGCCGCGAAAGGTCTCTGACAGATAGGCGCCGAAGATGAACCCGAGGGTGCAGATGCCCGCCAGTAGCGGATTGAGGTCGATGTAGTCGTCATGACCGAGCATGGGCGCCACGCGGTTGATCAGGTCCTGACCGCCGTAAAAGATCAGCAAAATCAGCACCAGATCGGGAATCCCGCGCACCACCGTGCTGTACAGATCGCCCAGCCAGGCCATCCAGCGTACCGGCGACAGGCGTATCGCCACACCGATCAGCCCCAGAACGATTGCCAGGGCCATCGACGACAGGGCCAACTGCAAGGTCAGCCAGGTGCCTTCGAGGATCACGGCCCCGTAGCCTTTCAACATGGTGTACGGCCCTCAAACGTATGGATAAAAAATGGCGCAAGCAGGATGGCCCGGCTTGCGCCATTTTCGACAGTCAATGCAATGGCGAGGTTTTACTTGCCGTAGATATCGAAGTCGAAATATTTGTCCTGAATGGCCTTGTACTTGCCATTGGCGCGAATCGCGGCGATGGCCGCGTTCAGGCGCTCCAGGTTTTCCTTGTCACCCTTGCGCACGGCAATGCCGATGCCTTCGCCGAAGTATTTCGGGTCAGTGAAAGACGGACCGACAAACGCATAGCCTTTGCCCGCGTCGGTTTTCAGGAAACCATCCTGCAGCAACGTGGCATCGGCCACGGTGCCGTCGAGGCGACCCGCGCCGACGTCGAGGTAGATTTCGTTCTGCGAGCCATACGGCGTCACCACAGCACCCAGCGGCGCCAGGACTTCACGGGCGAAACGCTCGTGGATCGAACCGCGCTGCACACCGATGCGCTTGTCTTTGAGCTCAGCCAGGCTGTCGCTGACGGCAACGCCCTCTTTCATCACCAGACGTGCCGGGGAATTGTAGTACTTGCCGGTGAAGTCCACGGACTTCTTGCGGTCGTCGGTGATCGACATGGACGACAGAATCGCGTCGATCTTGCGTACTTTAAGCGCCGGGATCAGGCCGTCGAATTCCTGCTCGACCCAGGTGCACTTGACCTTGAGCTCTTCGCACAGGGCGTTGCCGATGTCGTAGTCGAAACCGACGATGCTGCCGTCGGCAGTCTTGGAGGCGAACGGAGGGTAAGCGGCTTCGATGCCGATCTTCAGTGGTTTTTCATCGGCAAAAACCGGCTGGGTGAGCACGGACAAGGCCAGTGCGCCCATAAGCATGAGCTTTTTCATTCCTGAGACTCCGTCGTAAAACATTCAGGTGGCAGATTGAGCATAGAACTCAATGCACGAAGAGGCAGCGGGTGTGCAATGCCAAAGGCTGGAACATGAAAACCGGGCATCGCGGATGGGCGGGCATTCTAGCGGCAGGTGACAGGCCGATATTTCGTCAATGCGACAACTAGTTATACAAGCCGCTACAGATCGGAGAGTGGCTGTTGACAAGACCGATTCGGCTTGAGCAAAGGGTAAGTTTTCCCACACCCGGCAAAGCAAAAAGCGCGCCCATTATTGGCAATGCCTTTTGATACGGCAAGCCTGAACGCGGTTCGTTCATCGCCCCGATGAAAAACGCCCCGCCAGGCGTTGCCTGACGGGGCGCGTTCACGGATTAAATGCTCAGGCCACTTTCATGGTCTTGTGCGTATCGATCAGGTGCTGCACTACACCGGGATCGGCCAGTGTCGAGATATCGCCCAGCGCATCGTATTCGCCGGTGGCGATCTTGCGCAGGATGCGGCGCATGATCTTGCCCGAGCGGGTCTTGGGCAGGCCCGGCGCCCACTGGATCACATCAGGGGATGCAATCGGGCCGATCTCTTTGCGCACCCAGTTGCGCAATTCGATGCGCAGCGCTTCGTCCGGCACCTCGCCGGAGTTGAGCGTCACGTACACATAGATGCCCTGGCCCTTGAGGTCATGCGGCACACCGACCACGGCGGCTTCTGCGACTTTGGGGTGCGCAACCATGGCGCTTTCGATCTCGGCGGTGCCCATGCGGTGCCCGGAGACGTTAAGCACGTCGTCCACGCGGCCGGTGATCCAGTAGTAGCCGTCTTCATCGCGGCGTGCGCCGTCGCCGGTGAAGTACATGCCACGGAAGGTCTTGAAGTAGGTGTCGACAAAGCGGTCATGGTCGCCGTACAAGGTGCGCGACTGGCCTGGCCACGAATCGAGAATCACCAGGTTGCCCTCGGCCGCGCCCTCGATCAGGTTGCCGAGGTTGTCGACCAGCGCCGGAATCACACCAAAGAACGGACGGGTCGCCGAGCCTGGCTTGAGCGCGGTGGCGCCCGGCAGCGGGCTGATGAGGATGCCGCCGGTTTCGGTCTGCCACCAGGTGTCGACGATCGGGCAGTTCTGCTTGCCCACGGTGTCGTAGTACCAGCCCCACGCTTCGGGGTTGATCGGCTCACCCACCGAGCCCAGCAGGCGCAGGCTGGAACCGTCGGCGCCTTCGACCGATTTGGTGCCTTCGGCCATCATGGCGCGGATCGCGGTCGGTGCGGTGTAGAGGATATTGACCTTGTGCTTGTCGACGATTTTCGACACGCGGGTGATGTCAGGGTAGTTCGGCACGCCTTCGAACAGCAACGTGGTCGCGCCGTTGGCCAGCGGGCCGTAGACGATGTAGCTGTGGCCAGTCACCCAGCCCACGTCGGCGGTGCACCAGTAGACTTCGCCGGGCTTGTAGTCGAACACCCGCTCGTGGGTCAGTGCCGCGTACAGCAAGTAGCCTGCGGTGGTGTGCAGCACGCCCTTGGGCTTGCCGGTGGAACCGGAGGTATAAAGGATGAACAGCGATTCTTCGGCGCCCATCTCTTTTGGCGCGCAGGTGCTGGAGGCCACTTCCAGCAGCGCGTGGTACCAGATGTCGCGGTGACGGTTCCACTCGATCTCGCCGCCGGTGCGCTTGCAGACGATGACCTTTTGCACGCTGCTGGTTTCCGGGTTGGTCAGGGCGCGGTCGACGTTGGCCTTGAGCGGGGTCTTCTTGCCGCCACGCAGGCCTTCGTCGGCGGTGATCACTACCTTGGAACTGCAGTCGATGATGCGCCCGGCCAGCGCTTCGGGCGAGAAGCCGCCGAACACCACCGAGTGAATTGCGCCGATCCGCGCACAGGCCAGCATGGCGACCACGGCCTCGGGAATCATCGGCATGTA
Source organism: Pseudomonas sp. 3A(2025) (assembly GCF_054589175.1). Taxonomy (NCBI): domain Bacteria; kingdom Pseudomonadati; phylum Pseudomonadota; class Gammaproteobacteria; order Pseudomonadales; family Pseudomonadaceae; genus Pseudomonas; species Pseudomonas sp. 3A(2025). Next base: position 179,874 of record NZ_BAAILM010000113.1, read on the forward strand.
GATGGTGACTACGTCGCCACGGTGCACATCCTGGCCGCGCAGGGCGTTGGCGAACTTGCACACTTCGGCGTGCAGCTCACGGTAGGTGATTTCGCGGTGTTCCGACGGGTCATCGCCTTCCCAGATGATTGCGATGCTGTCGCCGCGTTCTTCCAGGTGACGGTCCAGGCAGTTGTAGGCCACGTTGAGGGTGCCGTCGGCAAACCACTTGATGTCGACCCGGTGATCGTCGAAAGAGGTCTGTTTGACATGAGTGAAAGGCTTGATCCAGTCGAGGCGCTTGGCCTGTTCACGCCAGAACCCATCGGGGTTGACCACCGACTGCTGGTACATGGCCTTGTAGGTTGCCTCGTCGGTCAACGTATTGGCCGCGACTTCTGGGCGCACGGGGTACAGGGAAGCTGCACTCATCTTGGTTACCTCGGTGAAATAGTTGTTGTTGTATGCCTGTGTTTTATCCCGCCACAGGTTGTGGGGCCATTCGACGATGGTCTTACCGTGCAGAGCGCACCATTGTTGCAGTTTTGCCAAAACCGCTTATCAGACTGACGCCTATATCCCGCGCCGGCAGGCTCCTAGAATGTGCCTCGCCAACCGGCAATACGCTACAGACACCCCACGCAGACAGGCTGAAAACATCGATCCGATCCGGGTCGATGCGGTCTCTCTCGCACTGAAAAAAGGCTTACCACATGAAACGCTCCCTCTGGATTCTGGCACTTTGCGGCTTCAGCACCCTGGCGCTGGCTGAAGAATCGTCGACCAGAACAGCCAGCCAGACCGCCCCAGCCGCCGCTCAGACCGTCGAAACCTATACCTACGACTCGCACCCCGATATCGCCCGGGTGATTTCTATCAGCCCGACGCCGAATGTGTGCAAGGTCGTGCCGGCGCGGATGACCTATGAAGACTCGCAAGGGCACCGCCATGTCATGAGCTATCAGGTCATGGCCAACGGCTGCGGCAATAGCTGATCGTTCAGGTGCGGCTATGCTAGAGGGCCTTCCTTATGATTCAGGACTGCCGCCATGACTGCCTTGCACCAGAAAACCTGCCAGCCTTGCAACGCCGACGCCCTTCCTGTCACTGACGAGGACCTGCCGGTGTTGCTGGCGCAACTGCCGTTGTGGCGCCTGGAAACCCGCGACGGGGTCAGGCAGTTGGAAAAAAACTACACGTTCAAGAATTTTGCCAGTGCCCTGGCCTTTACCAACACCGTCGGCGCGCTGGCCGAACTTGAAGACCATCACCCGGCCTTGCTCACCGAATGGGGGCAGGTCACCGTCACCTGGTGGACGCACGCAATCAAAGGCCTGCATGCCAACGATTTCATCCTCGCGGCCCGTACCGAAGCCCTTGCACAACAAGCCCTGGGGCGAAAATAGCGCTCTAGACCGCACTTGTACGACGACCACTAAAAATGGCTTTTGTTTCATCAAGGGCAAATTAAAAGTCTGATTGTCATCTTCACTGCGCTATCCTGACGCCGCTTTATTCAAGCAAGGTTCAATCTGCAAACCCTTGAGAGGAGTGATGACGATGCATGAAATACCCAACTTCCCCTTCACAAGCCCCCAGGAACCCTCGCAGTCCGTTCTGGCTCGCCAAGAGCTCGGGCATGCGGCTGATATCAAAGCAACAACCCCGGCTGAAGACGGCCAACAGGCCTTGAGCGAAGACTGAACCCGCGAAAAGGCAATCAGCAGGCGTATCGAAAACGGGCCCACCTGTTTTCCATACGCCTGTCATGCTTCGAGCCCCTTGAAGAGGCCCTCCCCATGAACGATTTCAAGCCTGAACAGGCCGATGTACTGATCGACACCGCCGAAAAAATGATCGACCTGTGGATGCGCCTGAGCCCGGAAAAGCAGAATGCCCTGCTGGCGCGCTTCGGCACCCAGGAAAATGCCCTGGCGGCACTGATGACCACCCGCTTGTTGACGGCCGCCAATAGCTGACCGCCATTCCTGTACGCCCCCGCACCCGCTATCATGAACGCCGATCGTAAGCTTGCTAAGGTTTCGGCGCTCTCTAATGACCACATTCGAAAAAAGCTCCACCCCTACCCAGATGCAAGTCACCCGGCAAGTCGTCTCGGTGGTGCTGTTTACCTTTATCGGCTACCTGAACATCGGTATCCCGCTGGCCGTACTGCCCGGTTACGTTCACACCGACCTGGGTTTCGGCGCGGTGACGGCGGGGCTGGTGATCAGCGTGCAATACCTGGCGACCCTGCTCAGCCGCCCATGGGCCAGCAAGATCATCGATAACCTGGGCTGTAAAAAATCGGTGCAGTACGGCTTGCTCGGCTGCGGCTTGAGCGGGGTGTTCATGCTGCTGGCGGTGGGTCTTGAGGACTGGCCACTGGTCAGCCTCGCCAGCCTGCTGGTGGGTCGCGTGCTGCTCGGCAGCGCTGAAAGCCTGGTCGGTTCAGGTTCGATTGGCTGGGGCATCGGCCGCGTCGGCGCGCAACACACCGCCAAAGTGATTTCCTGGAACGGCATCGCCAGCTATGGCGCCCTGGCCATCGGCGCACCACTGGGGGTCTGGCTGGTCAAGACCTTTGGCCTGGCCAGCATGGGCATCAGCATCATTTTGCTGGGCATCATCGGCCAGTTGCTGGCCTGGAAACGATCACCGGTGCCCATCGTCGTCGGCGAGCGCCTGCCGTTCATCCACGTGCTGGGCCGGGTATTTCCGCATGGCATGGGCCTGGCGCTGGGCTCGATCGGCTTTGGCACCATCGCCACCTTCATCACCCTGTACTACGCCAGCAATAAATGGCCCGATGCAGCGCTGTGCCTGAGCCTGTTCGGCGGCTGTTTCATCATTGCCCGGTTATTGTTTGGCAACCTGATCAACCGGCTGGGCGGTTTTCGCGTGGCGATCGTCTGCCTGAGCGTCGAAACCCTCGGCCTGTTACTGCTGTGGCTGGCGCAAACGCCGGAGCTGGCACTGGTCGGCGCCGCCCTGACCGGCTTTGGTTTCTCGCTGGTCTTCCCGGCGCTGGGTGTCGAGGCGGTGAATCTGGTGCCCGCTTCAAGCCGTGGCGCGGCAGTCGGCGCCTATTCGCTGTTTATCGACCTGTCGCTGGGCATCACTGGCCCATTGGCGGGCGCGGTGGCGGCAGGCTTCGGCTTTGTGTCGATCTTCCTGTTTGCCGCCGCCGCGTCACTGTGCGGCCTGGCACTCAGTGCGTGGCTGTACTCACGCAGCAAGGCGCTACGCGCTCAATAGTCAATCTTGCCGCGCCCGGCCTTGATCGAGCCGCGCCTGGTCTTGGATTCCAGCCGGCGCTTTTTCGAGCCAAGGGTCGGCTTGGTCGGGCGGCGCTTTTTCTCGACCCTGGTGGCGTTGACGATCAACTCGGTCAGGCGCAGCAAGGCATCGGCGCGGTTCTGTTCCTGGGTGCGGTATTGCTGTGCCTTGATCACGATCACCCCGTCGCTGGTGATACGGCTGTCGCTCAACGTCAGCAGCCGTTCCTTGTAGAACGGCGGCAACGATGAGGCATTGATGTCGAAGCGCAAGTGCATGGCGCTCGACACCTTGTTGACGTTCTGCCCGCCTGCACCCTGGGCGCGAATCGCGCTCCATTCGATTTCGCCATCGGCCAGGTGAACGTTATTGGAGATGATCAGCATGATCAGGCCTTGCGCCGGGTCTTGAGCCAGTAGAATAACGCCATCACCAGCAGCCAGAACGGAATGGCGAACACCGAGATGCGAATGCCCGGAATCATCAGCATGATCACCAGAATCAGCCCCACGAACGCCAGGCACAGGTAGTTACCAAACGGGTACCACAACGCCTTGAAAGCCGGCACCTGCCCGCTGCGCTGCATATGCTGGCGAAACTTGAGGTGCGAGTAGCTGATCATCGCCCAGTTGATCACCAGCGTGGCGACCACCAGCGACATCAACAGCTCCAGTGCCTTGCCGGGCATGAAATAGTTGAGCAGCACCGCCACCAGCGTGACCACCGCCGAAACCAGAATCGCCCGCACCGGCACGCCACGGCGGTCGATGTGCGCAAGACTTTGCGGCGCATCGCCCTGCTCGGCCATGCCGACCAGCATGCGGCTGTTACAGTAAGTGCCACTGTTGTACACCGACAGCGCGGCGGTCAGCACCACGAAATTGAGAATATGCGCGGCCGTGTCGCTGCCGAGCATCGAAAACACCTGCACGAACGGGCTGCCGCTGTAGGCATCGCCCGAGGCATTCAGGGTAGCCAACAGGCTGTCCCACGGCGTCAGCGACAGCAGCACCACCAGCGCGCCGATGTAGAAAATCAGGATGCGGTAGATAACCTGGTTGATCGCCTTGGGGATCACGGTTTTCGGCTGTTCGGCCTCGGCAGCGGTGAAGCCGAGCATTTCCAGGCCGCCGAACGAGAACATGATAAAGGCCAGCGCCATCACCAGCCCGCCGACGCCATTGGGAAAGAAGCCGCCATGTTCCCAGAGGTTAGTCACCGATGCCTGCGGGCCGCCGTTACCGCTGACCAGCAGATAGCTGCCCAGCGCGATCATGCCGATGATTGCCACCACCTTGATAATCGCAAACCAGAACTCGGTTTCGCCGAAGACTTTGACGTTGGTCAGGTTGATCGCATTGATCAACACGAAGAACGCCGCCGCCGTGATCCAGGTCGGAATCTCGGGCCACCAGTAATGCACGTATTTACCGACGGCAGTCAGCTCTGACATGCCCACCAGGATATACAACAGCCAACAGTTCCAGCCCGACAAAAAGCCGGCGAATCCGCCCCAATAGCGGTGCGCGAAGTGGCTGAACGAACCGGCCACCGGTTCTTCGACGATCATCTCGCCGAGCTGGCGCATGATCAGAAAGGCGATGAAACCGCACAGCGCGTAGCCGAGAATCATCGACGGGCCGGCCGATTTCAGTACGCCGGCAGAACCGAGAAATAACCCGGTACCAATGGCGCCGCCCAGGGCGATCAACTGGATATGACGGTTCTTCAGCCCGCGTTTCAGCTCGCCTGGCTGCGCGTCGGTTGCACTCATGGAAAAGCTACCTGTTCGATGCAATGAAACCTGCCACGCTCGTGACGCGACAGAAAACGAAACCCCGTGGCGGGTGGCCCGTGGTTTTTCAGACAAATGCCGGATAAACAAACGCCGGTCGAAACCGGCGTTTGTTCGGGCAGTATTTACTGCGGCTTGCGGCCTGGGGCGCGCTTGGTGACAGGTTTGCCGCTCGGCTTACCGCCTGGCTTGCCATCAACCTTGCCTGGACGTGGACGCACGTCCTTGCGCATTTCGCTCGGGCGCTCGGCCACGGTGCTGGTGCGCTCACGCTCGGCAGGACGCGGGGCGCGGGCTGGCTTGTCGCCAATACGCGGTTTGTCGCTACCGCTGCGTGGCGCGGCCGGACGACCACGCTCTTCGCCCGCCGGCTGGCGCGGTGCACGTTCGGCACGCTCGCCGCTGTCCAGCGCCGGACGCACGGTACGAACGCGCTCGCCCTTGCCCAACGGGCGCGACGACTGGCGCTGCAAACGCTCGAGCTTTTCACGGCTCTTGGCATTGAGCACCGGCATGGCCACTGGCGTCAGGCCCACTTCGGCCGCCAGGATGTCGACTTCCTGCTGGCTCATTTCGCGCCAGCGGCCCATCGGCAGGTCGGAGTTGAGGAACACCGGTCCGTAACGTACGCGCTTGAGGCGGCTGACCACCAGGCCTTGCGATTCCCACAGGCGACGCACTTCGCGGTTGCGACCTTCCATCACCACGCAGTGATACCAGTGGTTGAAGCCTTCGCCACCGGGCGCTTTCTTGATGTCGGTGAAACGCGCCGGACCGTCTTCGAGGATCACGCCGTTCTTCAAGCGCAGCAGCATGTCGTCGTCGACTTCGCCGCGTACACGCACCGCGTATTCGCGGTCCATTTCGTAGGACGGGTGCATCAGGCGGTTGGCCAGCTCACCGTCGGTGGTGAACATCAGCAGGCCAGTGGTGTTGATGTCCAGACGGCCGATGTTGACCCAGCGGCCCTCTTTCGGACGCGGCAGGCGATCGAACACGGTCGGACGGCCTTCGGGGTCGTCACGGGTGCAGATTTCGCCGTCGGGCTTGTTGTACATGATGACCCGGCGCACGTTTTCACGCGATTCTTCGCGCTTGACCACCTGGCCGTCGACGCTGATGGCATCGAACGAGTCAACGCGCTGGCCGAGAGTAGCCACCACGCCATTGACCTTGATGCGACCCTGACCGATCCAGGCCTCGACATCGCGACGCGAACCGACGCCAATGCGCGCCAGAACCTTTTGCAGTTTTTCGCCTGCAGGTTTATCGGCCTGGTCGTCTTTAACTTCTATTTCACTCATCTGGGCACCTCCCGGTGTGTCGAATCAGGGCTCACCGAGGACCGGAAAGACCTGTTGCCCGGCAAGCAGTGTGTGCCGTGCCTGAGCGCAATTCAAGAATCATGGCCATTAGGGATGGCCAGAGGGGCGCGAATCATACGCGCTTGTGCGGGGTTATGCATCACCGCTCATTTCTTTTTCCGCCGGCCGGATGACTTGAGCCCGGCCAGGCGCTGCTTACAGGCCTGTAACACCTCAAGCCGCTCGTCCTTGTCGAGTTTCTTCCAGGCCTTGATTTCCTTTTTGCTGCGGCCACAGCCGATGCAAATGTCATCGCTGAACTTGCACAGGCCGGTACAGGGGCTTTTGCTTGAACTCATGCCGAAGGCTCATGGAATAGACGCGGATCGTCGTCCTTGTCTTCGTCACCCTCATCGCCCGCCGGTTCCGCTGGCAGCAAATCGTCGAAGTCGATCTTCAAGCCCTCCTCCATGCTGTCGAGCTCGACCAGCAAGGTGCGGAAGCTGGTTTCTTCGCGCGGTTCTTCAGGCTCGCCATCTTCGCCAAGGCTGGCGTCGGCCAACGCTTGAAGGTGCGCCGGTACCGGGGCGTCCTCGGGGTCGAACAACGGTTCGGGTTCGATTTCACGAATCTCGGCCAGAGACGGCAAATCGTCCAGCCCCTTGAGGTTGAAGTGATCGAGAAAGCCCTTGGTGGTGGCAAACATCGCCGGTCGGCCCGGCACATCGCGGTAACCGACCACGCGAATCCACTCGCGCTCCAGCAGGGTCTTGACGATCTGGGTGTTGACCGCCACCCCGCGCACGTCTTCGATCTCACCGCGCGTTATCGGCTGGCGGTAGGCAATCAGCGCCAGGGTTTCCAGCATCGCTCGCGAATAGCGCTGCGGGCGTTCTTCCCACAGCCGGCCGACCCACGGCGCGTAACGTTCGCGAATCTGCAAGCGGTAGCCTGAAGCCACTTCCTTGAGCTCAAAGGCGCGGCCCTCGCAGGACTTACCGAGTAACTGCAAGGCCTTCTTGAAGACCGAGGGTCCGGGCCGCTCGCCTTCTTCGAACAGCTCGTACAGGCGCTCCAGCGGTTGCGGCTTGCCGGAGGCCAGCAGAAAAGCTTCCAGCAACGGCGCCAGATCGCGGGGTTCATTGAGGTTCATGAGTTATTGAGCTCGGGCACGCACGTGAATGACAGCGAAAGGTTCGTTCTGCACCAGCTCGATCAGCGATTCCTTGACCAGTTCCAGAATCGCCATGAACGTCACCACCACGCCCAAACGGCCTTCCTCAGGCGTATACAGCTCGGCAAACGGCACAAAACTGCCGCCCTTGAGGCGTTCGAGCACATCGCTCATGCGTTCGCGGGTCGACAGCGTTTCGCGGCTGACCTGATGGCTTTCAAACATGTCGGCGCGGCGCATGACTTCGGCCATCGACATCAGCAGTTCTTCGATACTGACATCCGGCAGCAGCTTGCGCGCCCGCGCTTCGGGGGCTTCGAGGCGCGGCACATAGGTGTCGCGACCGACGCGGCGCAACTGGTCGATACCCTCGGCGGCACTCTTGAAACGCTCGTATTCCTGCAGACGCCGAATCAGCTCGGCGCGCGGGTCGTCTTCCTCGGCTTCTATTTCTTGCGAGCGCGGCAGCAGCATGCGCGACTTGATCTCGGCGAGCATGGCGGCCATCACCAGGTACTCGGCGGCCAGCTCCAGGCGCACGTTTTTCATCAGTTCGACATACCCCATGTACTGCCGGGTGATTTCCGCCACCGGGATGTCGAGGATGTCGATGTTCTGCTTGCGAATCAGGTACAGCAGCAGGTCCAGCGGTCCCTCGAAGGCTTCAAGAAACACTTCAAGGGCATCCGGCGGAATGTACAGGTCCTGCGGCAACTGGCCGAACGGCTGGCCGTAGACCCGCGCCTGTTGCTGGGCATCTTCAGGGCTTTCGATCTCTGCGCTTTCGACAGCCGTCATCAAGCGGTTTCGCCAAACGGCGTCGGGTCGCCACAACCGACGCGGATGATCTGCGGATCGCCCTCGGCCAGGCTGATCACCGTCGAGGCATCGACGCCGCCAATACCGCCGTCGATGATCAGGTCGACGTGGTGTTCAAGAAGCTCGCGCATGTCTTCGGGGTCGCTCAGCGGCAGCGTGTCGCCGGGCATGATCAGGCTGACGCTCATCAGCGGCTCGCCCAGTTGTGCCAGCAGCGCCTGGGCAATCGGATGACCCGGCACACGCAGGCCGATGGTGCGGCGCTTGGCGTGCAGCAGCAGGCGCGGCACTTCGCGCGTGGCGTTCAGAATAAAGGTGTAAGGGCCGGGCGTATGCGCCTTGAGGGCACGAAAGGCGCCGGTGTCGACCTTGGCGAACAGCCCCAGTTGCGACAGGTCGCAACACATCAGGGTGAAGTTGTGTTTGTCGTCCAGCTTGCGCAGGCGGCGGATACGCTCGATGGCACCCTTGTCGCCGATCTGACAGCCCAGCGCGTAGGAAGAATCGGTTGGGTACACCACCAGCCCGCCGGCTTTGATGATTTCCACGGCCTGCTTGATCAGGCGTGGTTGCGGGTTCTCCGGGTGGACCTGGAAAAATTGGCTCACGGTTACATCCTGTTCAAACGGCGGTAATAACGGGTTCATGTTTGAATTTGCTCCACAACGGCGGCAAATCCTCGGGCAGCGGCCGATAAATGCCGATCTCCGACCAATGGCCGGGGCCATGAAAATCACTGCCGGCACTGACCAGCAGGCCAAACTCTCGGGCCAGGATAGACAAGCTGCCGACCTGCTCGGCCGGCTGCATGCCATTGACCGCCTCGATGGCGTGGCCACCGGCCTTGATGAAGTCGATCACCAGCCGACGCCGCTTGCTGCGGGTGAAATCATAATGCATAGGGTGTGCCAGACTGATCCACGCACCGGAATCGCGCAAGGTACCGACCGTCTCTTCAAGCGTCGGCCAGTGCTGCTTGACATCACCCAGCTTGCCGGCCCCCAGCCACTTGCGAAAGGCTTCGCCACGGTCCTTGACGAAGCCTGCATTGACCAGAAAATCGGCAAAGTGTGGCCGGGCCGGCGCATTGCCGCTGTCGCCCAGCGCCTGTTGCACGGCGCGTGCGCCTTCCAGCGCGCCGGGCATGCCCTTGAGCGCCAGCTTGCGGCTGATTTCTTCGGCACGCAGCCAGCGCCCATGGTGCAGGCTGACAATAGCGGCAGTCAGCGCCGGGGCATCCATAGCAAAACCATAGCCCAGCACATGGATGGTCGAGCCATTCCAGACGCAGGACAGTTCGACGCCGTTGATCAGTTGCATGCCCAATCCTTCGGCAGCTGCACGGGCTTCGGGCAGGCCTTCGGTGGTGTCATGGTCGGTCAGGGCCAGGACGCGCACGCCGTTTTCATAGGCGCGGGCCACCACCGCCGAGGGCGCGAGGGCCCCGTCGGAAGCGGTGCTGTGGCAATGCAGGTCAACATTCATTAGTTAGGTTTCGCGGTCTTTGATGTTTGTTATTATGCCGCCACATCCCGCGTCTGGCTGCCATTGTGAAACAACTCATCGATTTCATCCCGCTGATTCTGTTCTTCATCGTTTACAAGATCGAACCTCACGCCGTCGATATCCTGGGCCACAGCTTCATGCTGGGGGGGATATTCAGTGCGACCAAAGTGCTGATCGCCAGTTCCGTCGTGGTCTACGGCATTCTCTACGTCAAGCAGCGCAAGCTGGAAAAGAGCCAGTGGCTGACCCTGATCGCGTGCATTGTGTTCGGCAGCCTGACACTGGCGTTCGACAGCGAAGCCATCCTCAAGTGGAAAGCCCCGGCGGTCAACTGGCTGTTCGCCCTGGCCTTTGCCGGCAGCCACTTTATCGGCGACAAGCCACTGGTACAGCGGGCCATGGGCCACGCCCTGACCCTGCCGCAAGCGGTGTGGACACGCCTGAACATTTCATGGGTCATCTTTTTCCTGTTCAGCGGTGCTGCCAACCTGTACGTCGCCTTTACCTATGAGCAATTCTGGGTCGACTTCAAGGTGTTCGGCAGCCTGGCCATGACCCTGATCTTCATGGTTCTGCAAGGCCTGTACCTGGCCCGCTACCTGAGCGACACCCCACAATCGACCACCAAGACCAAGGACTGACATGCTCTACGCCATCATTGCCACCGACACCGCAGACTCCCTGGAAAAACGCCTGAGCGTGCGCCCTGCTCACCTTGAGCGCCTCAACGCCCTTAAAGACGCCGGTCGTCTGGTGCTGGCCGGCCCTCACCCGGCCATCGACAGCAACGATCCGGGCCCTGCCGGTTTCAGCGGCAGCCTGATCGTCGCCGAGTTCGACTCGCTGAGCGCTGCAGAAACCTGGGCCAAGGCCGACCCATTCGTAGAAGCCGGTGTCTATGCCAATGTGCTGGTCAAGCCGTTCCGTCAGGTTCTGCCCTGACCGTACGGCAGTGCATCTGTAACCTTCCTGGACTGATCGAGTAAGTCATGAGTGAGCTGTTATTGATTGATGATGACCAGGAGCTGTGTGAGCTGCTGGGCAGTTGGTTGTCTCAGGAAGGTTTTCAGATTCGCGCCTGCCACGACGGCCAGAGCGCCCGCAAGGCCCTGGCCGAGTCGGCGCCCGACGCCGTGGTACTGGACGTGATGCTGCCCGACGGCAGCGGTCTCGAGTTGCTCAAGCAGTTACGCAACGAACATCCCGACCTGCCAGTGGTGATGCTCTCGGCGCGCGGCGAACCGCTGGACCGCATTCTGGGTCTGGAACTGGGCGCCGACGATTACCTGGCCAAACCCTGCGACCCACGTGAGCTGACTGCCCGCCTGCGGGCGGTATTGCGCCGCAGTCATCCCGTCACCGCGACCAGCCAGCTGGAACTGGGCGACCTGACTTTCAGTTCGGTGCGCGGCGTGGTGATCATCGACGAACAGGAAATGACCCTGACCGTCTCCGAAAGCCGCCTGCTCGAAGCGTTGCTGCGCCAGCCCGGCGAGCCGCTGGACAAACAGGAACTGGCGCAACTGGCCCTGGGCCGCAAGCTGACGCTGTACGACCGCAGCCTGGACATGCACGTCAGCAACCTGCGCAAAAAGATCGGCCCCCACCCCGACGGCCGCCCCCGCATCGTGGCGCTGCGCAGCCGCGGCTACTATTACAGCCTGTAGGACCGACTTTAGTCGGGAACCGTAGCACCGCCATTCCCGACTAAAGTCGGTCCTACGGACGCTCGACGGTTCGCCGCACGCGGATCGCCGCCCGACCGATCGCCGCCCGGTCGCTCCTACGGGCCTTTACAGAAGCTTTACGCTGCATTGACTGCGCTTGACCTTGATCTCCCTAAACTGGGCTCCAACGGCAAACAAGCCGCACCAGAGACAAGGAGATACACCATGCGCAAGACCCTGACTGCTTTGATGTTCGCAGCTGCCCTGCCCGCCCTGGCCATGGCCGCACCTCCTGCACCGGCTGACGGTCCTGAGCACGGCGGCCCACGCTTCCATCAAGAGCAAGGCCCTGGCAAACACCGTGGCGGCCCGTTCGCAGATCTGGACCTGAGCCGCGAGCAACGCCAGCAGATCGGCAAGCTGATGGGTGAACAAGCCCATGAGCGCAAGGAAATCAACAAGCGCTTCCTGGACAAGCTGCCCGCCGCCGACCAGAAAGCCATGAAGGACGAGCTGCAAGCCAACCGCGACAAGACCGACAGCGCCGTGCGCGCCCTGCTCAAGCCCGAGCAGCAGAAAGAGTTCGACGCCGAGAAGAAAAAGCGCGAAGAACGCCGCGCCGAGTGGGCCGAGTTCCAGGCCTGGAAAGCGGAAAAGGCCAAAAAGGCTCAGTAATCGTTACACTTCCTCCCCCGACCCGACATGCGTGCATGTCGGGTTTTCCCGTTGCAGAGAGGTCAAAACGTGCGTTCATTGTTCTGGCGAATCCTGGCCAGTTTCTGGCTGGCCATCGCCCTGGTGGCGGGCCTGTCGGTCCTGCTCGGGCACATGTTGAACCAGGATGCCTGGATTCTCAGCCGTCATCCGGTGCTTAACGAGCTGCCGCAAAAATGGGCCAGCCGCTTTGAAGAACAGGGCGCGGACGCCGCCCAGGACTTTCTGCAGAACGTCAAACGCAAGAACCGCATCGATGTGCAGGTGCTCAACAGCAGCGGCGAACCGGTGGTGCCTGGCACCTTTCCACCTCGGGCTGCCGCCTATGAAGCCCGCCAGGGCGATGACTCGCGGCCCTTGCCATGGCGGCGCCTGACCACTGAATACACCAGCGAGACCAGCGGCGAAACTTACCTGCTGATCTACCGCATCCCGCACCCGGAAGTCGAAGAATGGCATCGCCAGAGCCTGATGTGGCCGCTCAGCGCGCTGGGCATTGCGCTGGTGGTGCTGACCCTGTTCAGCCTGTTCGTCACCTTGTCGATCACCCGCCCGCTGAATCGCCTGCGCAGTGCGGTACATGACCTCGGTCAGGCCAGCTATCAGCAGCACAGCCTGGCGCAACTGGCCAACCGCCGCGACGAATTTGGCGTACTGGCAACCGACTTCAACCGCATGGGTGCACGCCTGCAAAGCCTGATCGGCAGCCAGCGCCAGTTGCTGCGCGACGTGTCGCACGAACTGCGTTCACCATTGGCACGCCTGCGCATCGCCCTGGCGCTGGCCGGCCGCGCCACACCTGAAGAACGGGAAAAACTCTGGCCACGCCTGGACCGCGAATGCGACCGGCTCGAAGCGCTGATCAGTGAGATTCTCGCGCTGGCGCGGCTGGATGCTGACATGGCCAAGGCGGAACCGGTGGACCTGGACAATCTGCTGCAACGGCTGCGCAACGATGCGCTGCTCGACGGCCAGGAACCGGGTATTACCTTACAGATCCAGGGCCCGCTGAGTGTCGAAGGCTGGCCAGACATGATCGAACGCGCCATCGATAACCTGCTGCGCAATGCCCGGCGCTTCAGCCCGCCCGATCAGCCTGTAGAGCTGCACGCCGTAAAGCTTGATGAGCGCATTCGAATCAGCGTGCGTGATCATGGCCCCGGCACGGCGCCCGAATACCTGACGCAACTGGGCGAACCGTTCTACCGCGCGCCCGGCCAGAGCAGCGCCGGCCATGGCCTGGGCCTGGCCATTGCCCGCCGCGCCGCCGAACGCCACGGCGGCAGCCTGACCTTGAGCAACCACCCGCAGGGCGGTTTTCTGGCTGTAGTCGAGTTACCGCTGGTGCCGGTCAATCCAGCGCATTAACGGTCTTACCAGGCGCTGACAAACCCGCCAGTTTCCTCTTTGCCCGCCACCCGTGGCGGGTTCAGCGGGGTGCCCAGATACAGAAAGCCCAGCACTTCTTCACCTTCGCTCAAGCCAAGGCCTTGAGCCACACCGGGCGCATACGACAACTCGCCGGTGCGCCATACCCCGCCCAGCCCCAACGCGTAGGCTGCCAACAATACGCCGTGCGCCGCACAACCGGCGGTCAGACGCTGCTCGCTGCGCGGCACCTTGAAATGATCCTGCAAACGGGCAATCACCACCACGACCAGCGGCGCACGCAGCGGCCCCTGACGGGCCTTGTCCAGTTGCTGGGCCGGCGGGTTGCTGTCTTTTTCCAGCAAGGCCTGAGCCAGCAGTTCGCCCAGGCGCTCACGCGATGAACCTTCAACCGTCAGAAAACGATAAGGCTTGAGCAAGCCATGGTCTGGCGCGCGCAAGGCCGCGCCGAACAGAATTTCCCGCTGGGCGGCATCCGGGGCCGGCTCGACCAGACGCGGGACCGAAACACGATTGAGTAAAACGTCGAGAGCCTGCATGGGCCAATCTCCTTGAAAAGTAGTCGGGCATTCTAGGCCAGCACGCTACGCTTTACCCACAGGTTTACATGCAAAACCGCGCAGGTAGAATGGCGCCCCACTTCCCCTCCAGTCCGAGCAGTTCATGGCGTTGCCGACCTTTCGCATTATCGGTTTTATCATCGGCATCTTCCTGATCACCCTGGCGATCTCGATGGTCGTGCCCATGGCCACACTGGTGATCTACGACCGCTTCGAAGACCTGCGTTCGTTTTTGTGGGCCAGCGCCATCACCTTTATCGCAGGGCTTGCGCTGGTATTGCCGGGCCGCCCCGAGCATGTGCACCTGCGCCCGCGCGACATGTATATGCTGACCGTGACCAGCTGGATCGTGGTGTGCATCTTTGCCGCGCTGCCGTTTCTGCTGACCCAGCACATCAGCTATACCGACTCGTTCTTCGAAAGCATGTCGGGCATCACGGCCACCGGCTCTACGGTACTCAACCACCTGGACGACATGTCGCCAGGCATTCTGATCTGGCGCTCGATGCTGCACTGGCTGGGCGGTATCGGCTTTATCGGCATGGCGGTGGCGATTCTGCCGCTGCTGCGCATCGGTGGCATGCGCCTGTTCCAGACCGAATCGTCCGACCGCTCGGAAAAGGTCATGCCGCGCTCACACATGGTGGCCAAGTACATCATCCTCGCTTACGTCGGCTTTACCGTACTCGGCAGCCTGGGCTTCTGGTGGGCCGGCATGAGCCTGTTCGATGCCATCAACCACGCGATGTCGGCGATTTCCACCGGCGGTTTCTCGACCTCCGACCTGTCGCTGGCCAAATGGCCACAACCGGCGGTGCACTGGGTGGCGATTGTGGTGATGATCCTCGGCAGCCTGCCCTTCACCCTCTACGTCGCCACCTTGCGCGGCAATCGCAAGGCGCTGATTCGCGACGAACAGGTACAGGGCATGCTCGGTCTGCTACTGGTCACCTGGCTGGTGATGACCTTGTGGTACGGCCTGACCACCGACCTGCCGTGGCTCGATGCGCTGCGCCATGTGGCGCTGAACGTCACCTCGGTGGTCACCACCACCGGTTTTGCGCTGGGCGACTACAGCCTGTGGGGCAACTTCTCGTTGATGCTGTTCTTCTACCTGGGCTTTATCGGCGGCTGCTCCGGCTCGACTGCCGGCGGCGTGAAGATTTTCCGCTTCCAGGTGGCCTATATCCTGCTCAAGGCCAACCTCAATCAACTGATCCACCCGCGTGCAGTGATCAAGCAGAAATACAACGGCCACCGCCTGGACGATGAGATCGTGCGCTCGATCCTGACCTTCTCGTTCTTTTTCACCATCACCATCTGCGTCATCGCCCTGCTGCTGTCGCTGCTGGGCCTGGACTGGATGACCGCCCTGACCGGCGCCGCCAGCACCGTGTCGGGCGTCGGTCCGGGGCTGGGCGAAGTGATAGGTCCTGCGGGCAACTTCGCCAGCCTGCCGGATGCCGCCAAATGGATTCTGTCAGCCGGCATGCTGCTCGGCCGACTGGAAATCATCACTATCCTGGTGCTGTGCGTACCGGCGTTCTGGCGGCACTGATGACGAAGGGGCTTATACGGGACTAGACTGGCCACAGACCGACATGAGGACGTACACCATGGAACACGTCAGGCATTTCGCAAACTTCGCCGAGTTTTATCCGTATTACCTTGAAGAACACCGCAACAGCACCTGCAGGCGCCTGCACTTTGTCGGCACCAGCCTGGTGATTTTCTTGCTGGCGTTCGGGATTGGCAGCGGTCGCTGGGAGCTGTTATGGCTGGTGCCAGTGGCCGGTTACGGCTTTGCCTGGGCCGGGCACTATCTGTTCGAACACAACCGCCCCGCGACCTTTCAGCATCCGCTGTACAGCCTGATGGGCGACTTTGTGATGTTCCGCGACATGTTGCTGGGACGGGTGGCGTTTTAAACGGCCACCACCTCTTCAGCTTGCTGCTTCTGCAACATCTGCGCATCCGCCAGGCGGTACAGCTCGATGCTGCCGTCCAGATGCTCGATCAGCGCCGTGCACGATTCGACCCAATCGCCGCAGTTAAGGTACTCCACCTCGCCCACCTGACGAATTTCGGCGTGGTGAATATGCCCGCACACCACGCCATCGAGTCCGCGCTTGACGCATTCATGGGCGATGGCGTTTTCAAAGTCGCTGATGAAGTTCACTGCGCCCTTGACCTTGTGCTTGAGGTACGCCGACAGCGACCAGTAACCGTAGCCATAGCGGGCGCGCCAGTGGTTGAGCCAGCGGTTGAGGGTCAGGGTGAATTCATAGGCCGAGTCGCCGAGAAACGCCAGCCAGCGGTGGTAGCGGGTGATCACATCGAACTGATCGCCATGGATCACCAGCAGGCGCCGGCCATCGGCGGTGACGTGCACGGCTTCGTCAAGCAACTTGATATTGCCCAGAATCAGCTTCGAGTAACGGCGCAGGAATTCGTCGTGGTTGCCGGTGATATAGATCACCTCGGTGCCGCGTTTGCTCATGGTCAGCAGGCGGCGGATCACGTTGGTGTGCGTCTGTGGCCAGTACATGCCGCCGCGCATTTTCCAGCCGTCGATGATATCGCCCACCAGATAGATCCTGTCGGCCTGATAACCCTTGAGAAAGGTCGACAAATGCTCGGCCTGACAATCGCGGGTGCCCAAGTGCACATCGGAGATCCACAGGGTACGCACGCGTTGTTTGCGGCTGGGTTTGGCGAGCTGAGCGCTGCTCATGGGCGACCTCCGGCTGGGTTTTGCCCAGAGTGCCCGGCAGCGGTGACCCGAATATGACATCGTCATGGCATTCACATGACAACCGGCCAGTGCCCTGCCCGTGTAGACTGGCGGGCTTTCGCCCGTCACCCATGCAAGGACCATGATGACTCCACGCACTGCTCTGGGCGCCCTGCATCTGGGCGCCATTCTGGTCGGCCTGGCCGGCGTGCTCGGCAAGCTGGCCGCCACCACGCCCAGCGTCATCGTGTTCGCCCGCGCCGCCTTTGCGGTGCTGGCACTGGCGGCGTTCATCAAGCTGTTTGGGCGTCACGGCTGGCAGCCCATGCAGCGCCGAAACGGGCTGCAGATGACGCTGTCCGGCGTGTTGCTGTGCGTGCATTGGGTGGCGTTTTTCATCGCGATCAAAACCGCTGGCGTGGCCATCGCCACGCTGGGCTTTGCGACGTTTCCGGCCTTTACCGTGGTGCTTGAAGGCCTGCTGTTCAAAGAGAAGATCCAGCGCCGGGAAATACTGCTGGTCGCGATGGTCAGCGCCGGGCTGGTGCTGGTCACGCCGGGTTTCGACCTGGCCAGTGACGCCACGGGCGGCTTGCTGTGGGGCGTGTTCTCCGGTCTGACCTTCGCCCTGCTGTCGCTGGCCAACCGAGCCAGCGCCGCGCATGTGCCACCGGTACAGGCGGCGCTGTGCCAGAACCTGGTGGTGATGCTGTGCCTGTTGCCATTCGCCGCGCCGCAGTTGGACAGCCTGCGGACCATCGACTGGTTGTGGCTGGCGCTGCTTGGGGTGATCTGTACCGGACTGGCGCACAGCCTGTTCGTCGCCAGCCTGGCAGTGGTCAAGGCGCGCATCGCCGCGGTAGTGTTCGCCATGGAGCCGGTCTACGGCATTGCCCTGGCCTGGCTGATCTTCGCCGAAGCCCCGAGCCCACGCATGCTGGCCGGCGGCGCGCTGATCATCGCTGCCATTTTACTGTCGGGGCTTAAACCTCATGACAAGGCGGGCCCGGCTCACTGAGCCGGCCGGTCGTTATGGCCCAGATCACGCTGCGGGTCGATGCAATCGCGGACCCGTTGCTTGAGCACCTTGGCCTCCGGAAAGCCGCCATCGGCCTTGCGTTCCCAGATTTGTACGTCATCGCAGGTGATGCGAAAAATCCCGCCCGTGCCCGGTTCCAGGCTCACCCGGCCCAGATCGTCGGCGAAGGTGCTCAATAATTCCTGGGCCAGCCAGGCGGCGCGCAACAACCACTGACATTGGGTGCAGTAAGTGATAACGATGTGGGCTTTAGGAGTGTTCATGAAATCACGCTCGAAGCAGGTTATTGAGAAACAGGGCCGTTAAAACGCATCATCATACGCCTGGCTGCGCATGAATTTGCGCAGCCAACGGTGGATAACCCTGTGGACTGACGCCTGTAGATCAACCGGGCCAAGGCCTTCGTTCAAGCGCGCAAACACCTGCATACCCTGCGCAAGGAGTTGCGCAATTTAATGGGCATTTTGCGCAAAAAACGCTCAATTCAAATCGATAAAAAACACAAGACATTGATTAAAAAGGGAAATATTTACGTGGCACAGATCTTGGTATGGCTTGTGTGTCAGCCATTACCGGGAGACCCGGCATGTCCACTCGATTCACTCAGCCATCCTTTACCCTGAGTCTGCCCGGCCAGCATGAATTCCAGGTGCTGGCCTTCAAGGGCTACGAAGCCCTCAACCAGCCGTTTCGTTTCGACCTGCAACTGGTCAGCGAACGCCATGGCCTGGACCTCGAAGCCCTGCTGCACCAGCCGGCCTTTTTGCAACTGAGCCCGGATGGCAGCGGTATTCATGGCCAGGTCGAGCGCATTGCCCAGGGCGATCGCGGCCAGCGGCTGAGCTATTACCAGCTCAGCCTGCGTCCCCGGCTGGCCAACCTTGCCTACCGCACCAACCAGCGCATTTTCCAGAAACGCAGCGCACAGCAGATCATCGGCCAATTGCTCAAAGAGCACGGCATGCTCGAAGAAGATGCCTGGCGCTTCCAGGTCAAGGCACCGTGCCCGGAACGCGAATACTGCGTGCAGTACGATGAGTCGGATCTGCACTTCATCCAGCGTCTGTGCGAAGAAGAAGGCCTGCACTATCACTTTGAACATAGCCGCGCCGGTCATGTGCTGATGTTCGGTGACGATCAGGCGTACTTCCGCTCCTTGCCGGCGCTGGCCTATCACCCGGATGTCTCGATGGTCGCCGATGCGCCGGTGGTCAGCCGCTTCAATGTACGCCTCGAAACCCGCAGCAACCGCACCACTCGACGCGACTACCACTTTGAAATGCCTCGGGTCGACATGATCAGCAGTGCCGGCAGCAAGGCCGTGCTGGATCTTGAGGACTACGACTATCCAGGGCGCTTTATCCATCGCGACCGTGGCCAGGTGCTGGCGCAACGCGCACTGGAGCGCCATCGCCACGACTATCGGCTGGCCGAAGGGCACAGCGACCAGCCACGTCTGGTCAGCGGTCATTTTTTGCCGCTGACCGAACACACCCGCCAGGACTGGAACCAGTTGTGGCTGCTGACCGAGGTCCATCATGAAGGCCGCCAGCCGCAAGTGCTGGAAGAATCCGCCGCGCTCGCACAAACCACCGACGGCGACTTCACTCAGGGCTATCGCAACCGCTTTCAGGCCACGCCCTGGGACACCTATTACCGCCCGCCGCTGAACCATCCCAAACCACGCATCCTTGGCAGCCAGACCGCCAAGGTCACCGGCCCCGCCGGGCAAGAGATTCATTGCGACCGCCATGGCCGGGTCAAGGTGCAGTTCCACTGGGACCGCGAAGGCCAGAACAACGAGCGCTCCAGTTGCTGGGTGCGGGTCGCCAGCGGCTGGGCCGGCAATCGCTATGGCGCCGTGAGCCTGCCGCGCGTCGGCATGGAAGTGCTGGTGACCTTTCTGGAAGGCGATCCCGATCAGCCACTGATCAGCGGTTGCCTGTTCCACAGCGACCACCCGCCGCCCTACCCGCTGCCCGAAAACAAGACCCGCAGCGTGTTCAAAAGCCTGAGCAGCCCGGGCGGCAAGGGCTACAACGAACTGCGCATCGAAGACCGTGCCGGCGAGGAGCAGATATTTGTCCATGCCCAGCGCGACTGGGACCAGGAAATCGAGCGCAACCAGAAGATTCGCGTCGGTCATGAGCGCCACGACGAGGTCAAGGCCAACAGCTACAGCCACTTTCTCGCCGAGCAACACTGCACCACCGACCTTGACCGACGCACCCAGATCAAGACCGACGACCACCTGACCGTCGGCCAGACCCAGCACATTCGCCTGGGGGTCGCGCAACGGGTCGAAGCCAGTAACGAAATCCACCTCAAGGCCGGGCAAAAACTGATTCTCGATGCCGGCCAGCACATCACGCTCAAGGCCGGTGGCAGCTTCATCACCCTCGATGCCAGCGGCGTGACCCTCAGCGGCCCGGACATCAAGCTCAACAGCGGCGGCAGTGCAGGCAACGGCATGCCTGCCGCTCCATTGTTGCCCGGCATGGTGCAGCCGGCCGACAGCGACAAAGCCGGCGACCTGCTGGTGCCAGCACAAAACGTGGCGATCAAGCGTACCGGCCGTTGCGAAGAATGCGAAAAAGCCAAGGCGGCTGGCCAATGACTGCTCAAGCGTTTGTGCTGATCGACGGCCTGTTACTGCCCGAAGCCCTCAGGCAGCTCTATGGTCGGGGCGAAACCCTGGAAATCGACCCGCTTTACCTCGGCACCCGCTGGAGTCCCCTTAAGGACAAGGGGCCGATTCTGGTTCAGGCCAGCGAGCGGCTTGAAAATGAATGGCTGCATAAAGGCCACTGGCACGCCTGCTCATCGCTGCTCTACAGCCAGGCAGCCATGCCGACACTTGCCGCGCACCTGCGTCGCTTTCTCTGCCCGCCCGATTATCTGGGCAACGCCAGCCTGCTGCGTTTCGCCGATCCTCTGGTGCTGCACGCCTGGCTGAGCAGCCAGGAACAGGCCCACCTTGACCGCACCCTTGGACCCATCGAGCAATTGCGGGTCGCCATACCCCGACAACCCTGGCACCGCGAGTCAGCTTCAGTAGCGGACGGGATTGCCACCTTTGCCCGCGACCGTACCGAGCAGGCATGGGAATCGAGTTTTGCCTTGCAAGGCCCGGCGCAGCTTGAAGCCTTCGAGCAGGCTTATGACTTTCTGTTCAAACGACGCCTGTACGACTGGATCACCCGCGAGACACCGGGCGCTTTCGCCACTGAGCGCTCCGAGCAGATCGATAACTGGCTCGACCACAGCCTGCGCAGTGGTCGCGACTGGGGGCTGATCAGCGAGTTTGCCTTGGCGACGTGGGTCAGGCACAGCCATGCGCTCGGTCTGGACTTCGTCAACGCACCAGGCAGTGTCTGGCAGCAATGGCAGGCCAAACATCCTGAGCAGCAAGCTCTGGCACCAGAGCTGCGTCTCGACGCATTCGACATTTATCAAGAACAGCGCGAAACCGCGGAGCCCACCGATGAATAAAAAACAGGGCACTGCCCGACAACGCTGCGCCACGGCATTCGACAAAACCCCGGCCACCGGCACCAGCCTGTGCCCGTTCAAAGGCCCGGACATTGCCATCGTGCCGATGCGCTATGCGCTGGACCGCTCGCGCTACGACCCCAATCCGCACGCCCTTACACCACTGTCCAAAGCGGGCAAATGGCCCGCCCTGCCTGAACTGAAAAGCCGCACTTACACCCTGCGCCAACTGTACGACGGCTATGTCTACGTGTTCGACGAAACCGCCGGCACCCTGCACGAATATGCCTTCTCGGCGACCGATGCGGGTCTGCAGCGCATCGTCTGGACTGAGGCTCATCTCGGTCAGGACGAACGCACTGGCGCAGGTGAGGCACTGCCCTACCTGCTTTATCCACGTAATCACAGCCTGCATATCGCCTACGCACCGATGCAGTGGACCTGGCGAATCTGCGAACACCTGCGCTCCCACGAAGACAGCCGCGCGATGTGGATGAAGCGTGTGGATCTGGCGAGTTACTGCATCACCATGAATGAGCCGGGGACCTTGCCGCTGAGTGAGATTGCCAGGGCGGTGGCGGATGTGGATGCGGGGTGCATCAACGAAGACCAACGATTTGCCGATACCGCGCTGCCCAGCACCCAGCCACAACTTGATCCAGAAAAACCTGACAAAAAACCTGAATGGGTGCCACTGGGCGCCGATGTGCACTGGCTGGGCAGCGTACCGGACAAGGACAGCGCGCTTTTAATCGCGCTGGACGACTCGCTGGCCATTCTCAAGGATCTGGGCATGCAACTGGCGGGGGATCAAGCGGCTTATCAGAGTTGGCAGGCGGAACATGAGCACAAACTTGAGATCGCCTCATTGGTCAGCAATCTGTGTGGTACAGCCAGCAAGCCAGAGAAAGACAAGCTACCAGGGTCGGTTCGAAACAGCCCGGTCATGACCCAGCAGTATTTGATCGAAGCCGAAGAGTATCTGGAGCAGTACGAACTGGAAGAACGTCTTCACACAGAAAACACGACAGTCGCGCCTGAAATCTTTTTCATGTCACGGACCGAGAGCGATGCGAAGCTTCAGGCGCTGAAAGATCGTTATGGCCATGCCCCCGATCAAGCCGATGTGCAATCGTGGCTGGAGCGCAGTAAATGGCGACGCGAAGTTGATCTGCAAGCCGCACGTATTCATATGCAGCAACAGCACTTGCCTCAGCAGCGCTTGCTGCAAAAGGTTCGCGATACTCAGGCAGATTTTGAAACGTGGGCTGAACGCATCGGCATCGACCCTCTGGAGCTGTTCATTGATACCGGGAACATCAGAACGCTCGACTACCTGAAAATGATCATGGAGAACCTGCTTACCATCTGGGCCCAGGACATGCGCACCACCGACTGGCTTATGGAACAGGAAAACCGGGCTACCACCCTGTTCGGCACAATGCGCTACGGTTTCTCGCCGGCCTTGAAAGAAGCACTGCACAACGAAGCCGACAAACTGATCAATGGTGTGAGCGATTTCACCAACCTGGCCACCCGCGCGGGCGAACTCAATGCTCTGCTCAACCACAAGGACTTTGCCAATGCACCGTGGATGAAAGCTCTCAAGCAACCGGTGCAAGATACCTTCAAGGCCTTACGTACGCTGGCCAGCGATATAGGTAAAGAGACAGCACAACGCATGCTGATTGCCTGGTTGCCCGTGGACAGCCGCTTGGCACAAGGCAAGCAACTGAACGTGGTTGCATTACTGCGCACCCTGCTGATCGGCCAGATCCTGAGCAACTCCCCGGAACGATTGGTTGTAGACACGGCTATCGCCAGCAAGCTCAAGGAATGGCAACGACAACGCCGGGTTTTGCTCCAGCATCTTGATCGTGTGCAGATGAGGTGGTTCTACCCCTCCGAACCCTGGGTGCGCCGTGGATTGACCGCCGAAGTGCAAGCCTGCACAGACCGACTCAAAGCCCACGACCTGAAACTGCCCATGCTGGTGGACTTTCAGAACAATCAGTACGCCAAATTGTTTCAGCAGGAGATTGAAAAATTCTTCCAGTCCGGCAAAAACGTCGTCAAGCACTGGCAGCAACATGTCAGAAACTGGAGCCAGCGCCTGGGCATTCATGGTGCCAGCATCAGTTGGGGCGTGATCATACTTAACTTCATCAATACAGCGCTGACGCTGGAAGAGGTCAGCCGGGATGGAGACCTCAGCAAGAAGGACCTTGTAAAGGTCGGATACAACCTGGGGTATAGCTTTAACCTGTTGATGGCCTTGTATGTCGAAGCACCGTGGGCAATTGTCAAAAATGCGCAACCCATGCAATCCGGAAACTATCAAATCGGAATACTGGAGCGCTCTTCAAGGTATTGGAAAGCCCAGGGGAATTCGACATGGGCAAGTGCAGTTCGTAGCTTCAGGTCACGTTTATTGGCTGCGGGAGCCTGGGGGGTGGCGGCGGCAGCACTGGAGTTCTCGGAGCTGAATGAAGTCTTAGAAAATGCCAAAAATCCAACTGAAAAAAACATACTAAGACTCAAGGCCATCGGTATATTTTTCATGGGTGCCGCTGCCTTAGGGCAGGGAATTTCAGCGATAATAACAGGCTCATTAGCAATGAGTGCAGCGACAATAGTGCTGGGTGGCTGGTTTGCTATTATCACATTGACCGGAGGGCTTATTTATTTACTCGCCAGCACCCTATTAAACTACTTAAAGCAAGACAATATCGGCTCTTGGCTTAAAAAATGCTGTTGGTCCTATCCCTCAGACTCTCGCTATCCCGACACGCCAGACGGGCATGCCCAAGAGCTAAAAACCTTACTGGAAATCCAGCTCAGCCCACAAATAATGGTAAAAAGCACCACAGAACAAGAATGGATATTCACCGGCAAAAATCACGTCCCGATTGACAACCAAAATGGTGCCTGGGTTCAGATTCGCTTTCCCCATGTATTACGAGGCCGTGGAATATTTTTCGATATTATCAGCAGCAAGCGCCCATTAGGCGTAATGCCTGTCAGGAAAATTGAATCGTCAATCAAGGATACTTTCCTGGAAGAAGGCACTTATGCTTCTATCAGGGATTGGGGCAATATTAACAACCAGCGCCAGCCCTACGGTTTTTATCCGGCCTTAGCGCTTGGCATACCTGAAGAAGAGGACATTATCTGGAAGGCCTGGGTCCCACTCGACAAGGAGGCTACTTTTCTCGAATTCCAGATCTGGTACCCCGTCGATATCCTGCACCCATCAACTCATGACACAGGCTATCTCTATCAGATCGAACTGAGTGCCAAGGGCGTCAGTACGATTGATGCGCTCGGCAACACAGAATTACAAGTCAAGAATAAAAGCCGCGAAGCAGCATCGCAAATATTTCTGATGCAGTAGTAGCGATGACTTCGCCAACTTTAAATACAGCTGACGAATTACATATTCGTCAGCGCTCACAAGCCCTATTGAAAAAACTTATGACCAAAGACAATCAGAAAATCCTTCACGAGAACACCTCCCCAACAACCAGCACCGCTCCAGCCTTAATGACATGGTCCGTCAAACGCATCAACCTTCCGCGACCAGCCATAATAAAACTACCACTTGCCTTTGCCTGCATCCCCATACTGATGTCAAGTTATGTGACTTTTATTCTATGGGACAGCCTCAGTGAAAACTATGACTTTGTTCTCATTGCCGGAGGCGTATCAACAGCAACCACATTATTTCTTCTGAGGGTCGCACTACAAAAATCTAACTTCCACTACCATATCCATGCCGACCAAGGTGAAGTCGAATACCAGCTTCACACCTCAAAATATGCAGGTGATATCTTTATCGGAATAGTTATCATGCTGATTTTCATGTTCATCCTGCTTGCCATTTTCACAGGCTCACTGCTCTTTCTTTTGGGAACGATCATATTCATCGTTATCCCGGCCACGAGGCTGCTGAAATGGGAGCCTCCTGCGGCACAACACGAAAAAAGCCTGCCCTGGATCAAACACCATTTCGTCACCGTCGACCGCAAATATCTGATCATCGTGGTGCACACCACAGACACCACGACCGGCTTCAAAGCCCGCTTCCCCAACAAAGAGCTCTTCGAACAATATCTCGCCTTCCTGCACACCGCCGTCGCGCCGCATGCAGAATTCACCGAAAAAGTCTGGGAGTGGTAAAGCAAAAAACCCACGCCACCCGCCTCAGCCGATAACGTGGGTCTTCCCCTCTCCTCACCTCAACGCGCGTTAGCCACCCGCCGCAGAGCATTCAACGTCGGATCCTGAGCCGCTGCGACAGTCGCAACCGCTTCATGCTCTCCAACCTTGACCCCCAACAACCCCAGCAACCGCGTACGAATCGCCTGAAAACCCGCCTGGCTACTGTCCCGCTGACGAGGCAAATCAACGTGGATTTCATCAGCGATCTTGCCATGAGCGAGGACGATAACCCGGTCAGCCAGCAGGATGGCTTCGTCGACATCGTGGGTGACCAGCAGCACGGCCGGGGTGTGTTTGCGCCACAGGTCGATGATCAACTGGTGCATGCGGATGCGGGTCAGGGCGTCCAGCGCGGCGAAGGGTTCGTCGAGCAGCAGCAGTTTTGGTTCGCGCACCAGGGCGCGGGCCAGGGCCACACGTTGCGCTTCGCCGCCGGACAGGGTCGCGGGGAAGGCGTTGATGCGGTGCGACAGGCCGACTTCGGTCAGCGCCGCTTCCGCGCGGACCTTGGCGTCGTCGCTGCGCAGGCCGAGCACGACGTTTTTCCAGGCGCGCTTCCAGGGCATCAGGCGCGGCTCCTGAAACACCGCCGCGCGCGCCTTGGGCACGCGTAGTTCGCCGCCTTCGATGCTGTCCAGCCCGGCCAGGCTGCGCAGCAAGGTGGTCTTGCCCGAGCCGCTGGCGCCGAGCAAGGCGACGAATTCGCCGGCGCCGATGTCCAGTTGCAGGTTGTCGATCACCCGTTGTTCGCCGAACTGGCGCACCACATTGCGCAGTTGCACCGCAGCGGGTACGACCGGGTTGGCGGCAGAACGGGTGGTCACAGGGTCCAGCACATCGATAGCACTCATGCTCAGTTCCTCACGAAGGTGGGTCGCCAGGCCAGCGCATGGCGCTCCAGCGTGCGGATGATGCCGTCGATCAACAGGCCCAGGACGCTGTAGATCAACAGGCAGATGACAATCACATCGGTGCGCATGAAGTCGCGCGCATCGCTGGCCAGGTAGCCGATGCCGGCGGTGGTGTTGATCTGTTCGACGAACACCAGGGCCAGCCACGAGATGCCCAGCGCGTAACGCAAGCCGACGAAGAACGATGGCAAGGCGCCCGGCAGGATCACGTGCCAGATCAGCTCGCGGCGGCTCAGGCCCAGGGTGTTGGCGGCTTCGATCAGTTTCGGGTCGATGTTGCGGATGCCAGAGAACAGGTTGAGGTACACCGGAAAGGTGGTGCCGGTGACGATCAGCGCGACCTTGGTGAATTCGCCGATGCCGAACCAGAGGATGAACAGCGGCACCAGCGCCAGCGAAGGAATGGTGCGCAGCATCTGCATCGGCGAGTCGAGAATCACTTCGCCGCGCCTGGACAGGCCGGTGAACAGCGCGGCGGCCACACCGATGGCGACGCCGATGCTCAGGCCCAGCAAGGCCCGTTGCAGGGACACCCAGAGGTGCCCGGCCAGTTCGCCGGAGGTAATCATTTCCCACAGGGTGCCGCCGATCTGTGAGGGCGCGGCGATGACGCGGCTTGGCAACAGGCCGGTCTGCGAGGCCAGTTCCCAGAGCACCAGCAAGGCCAGCGGACTGAGCAGACGCAACGCGAACGCCGGTACTTGCCATTGACGGCGGTTCTGGCGCGTTCCGGCCTTGGCCGGGTCTGGCTTGCTGATGGTCAGAAAGCCGGCGTCGGCGGGGTCGAGGGTCTTTTCAGACATAGGCACATCCTTGGTGAGCAACCCGGACAAAACCACCCGAGCACAGGAAGGCCAATGCTAAGCGCATAAAAAACAGGCGTGAAATTCTATTTGGAAATAACCTAATAGTTAAAAAATCCTGATTATTATCATTTTTTATAATGCGTATTTTTTATAATTAACTTAGACCCAATTGGAATTTCACAGCCACCGCCTGCGCACCTTAAGGTGCCCGCCAACAGGTACCGCTCCCTCAATGAAGCTGCGCAGGAGATTTCATGAGCATCGAATTCATCGGTTACATCGGCACACAACCCGGTTCGGAGATTCATCCGCGCACAGGACCCACCATCCAGCACGAGTACGTCGCCAAGGTGGCCAAGGCCCATGAAGACGCAGGCTTCGACCGCGCGCTGGTGGCCTATCACTCCAACAGCCCGGACAGCGCTTTCGTGGCCGCCCACGCCTCCAGCCTGACCACACGCCTGAAGTTTCTGGTCGCTCACCGCCCGGGCTTTATCGCACCGACCGTGGCAGCACGGCAGTTTGCGACACTGGATGCGTTCAATGGCGGGCGTACTGCCGTACACATCATTACCGGCGGCAACGATCAGGAACTGCGCGCCGACGGCAGCCATATCGGCAAGGACGAACGTTATGCACGCAGCGACGAATACTTGAGCGTGCTGCGTCAGGAATGGACTGCTGAAGCGCCGTTCGATCACAAGGGCGAGTACTACCACGTCGAGGGTGCGCACTCGCAGGTCAAGTCGCCGCAGCAACCGCACATTCCGCTGTACTTCGGCGGCTCGTCAGCGGCCGCGATTGCGGTGGCCGGCAAGCATGCCGATGTCTATGCCTTGTGGGGCGAGACCTACGAGCAAGTGCGCGAGGTGGTCAAGCAGGTGCGCGCAGAAGCGGCCAAACATGGCCGCACCATTCGTTTCAGTTTGTCGCTGCGTCCGATTCTGGCCGAGACCGAAGAACTGGCCTGGGCACGCGCCGACAGCATTCTCGAACGCGCCACGGCGCTGGCCGAAAGCAATGGTTTCGTGCGCAAGGACCCGCCGAACGAAGGCTCGCGCCGCCTGCTGGCAGCGGCGGCACAAGGGGCGCGTCTGGACAAACGCTTGTGGACCGGGATTGCCGGCTTGCTGGGCGCCCAGGGCAACTCCACCTCGCTGGTCGGCACCGCAGAACAGGTGGCCGAAGCGTTACTGGACTATTACGACCTGGGAATCACCACCTTCCTGATTCGCGGCTTCGACCCGCTGGAGGATGCCATCGACTACGGCCGCAAACTGATCCCGCTGACCCGCGAACTGGTTGCCCGGCGCGAGCGCGAAGCGCAGGAAAAGGTGGCTTGACACCCGAGGGTGTCGACACGCCGCGTTATGCGGCCGCCGACACCTGTTTCAACGACTGCGCCACCAGGTTGCCGAAGGCTTCGACCGGGCCTTGCAGGTTGCCCAGAAAGCGCGGGTACACCAGCCACAAGTCCATCACCGGCTTGAAATCCTTCAAGGTCATGATCGCCAGTTGCTCACGGTAGGCGCTGCGTTCCAGCAGCGGCCGTGGCACCAGGCCCAGGCCCATGCCGTCGGCCACCAGCCCCAGTTGCAGCTCGGTGCCGAAGGTTTCCAGATTGACCTTGAGTCCCAGCCCCTGATCCGACAGCGTGCGCTGCAAACCGGCGCGGAAGCCACAACCGTCCGGGTTGAGCACCCAGCCCTGCTGATAACAGTCAGACAGCTTGCCGGCCTTTTTCGGCAGGGCGTCGCGGGCGCAGACCACAACCAGCTCGACTTTGCCGATCGACTCGCCAAGGATGTTGTCCGGGAAGATCTTGCCGGCCGGAAACAGCGCTGCGGCGGCATCCAGCTCGCCATTTTCGATCTTGCCGATCAGGTTGCTGCCCCAGCCAGTCACCACCTGGGCGCGCAGGTCGGGAAAGGCGCCGCGCAGTTGCTTGAGCGCATCGAGCAGCACCACGTCGCCAATGGTCTGCGGCACACCTAAACGCAACTGGCCGCTGGGCGGTGTGTCGCTGGCGACCAGCTCGCGCAGCGAGTCCATCTCGCGCAGGATCGCCAGGCATTTCTGGTAAACCTGATTGCCCATCGGCGTGGGCTTGAGCGGTTTGGTGTTGCGATCGAACAGCTCGACCCCCAGCGCCTGCTCGAAATTCTGCACGCGCCGGGTGATGGCGGGCTGGGTGAGATCCAGCGACTCAGCGGCATGGCTGATCGATTGGCAGCGGATCACAGCAACGAAGGCATCGATATCATCAATTTTCATTCGAACCGCACATAAAGGCATAAAAGGAACATAGGCAAAAATCATAGTGCGATTCGCCGTTTCTGGATAGTCCGCCGCTTGAGCAAGTCGCCCCCTTTTCGCGCATCTTCGCCAACGGCAAAACACCCTCATATGCAGTACAGCACGTACTTTCAAGCTTCAAAAGAGCGTTTCGTTATATGCTAATCATAAAAAAATAGCATATTAGATGACCCTATTATGTTTATATCCATCCATGCCTCAACACAGCCTGGAATGCACATGTCACACACCACACACCCCGAAAGACTCAGGGCCTTCATTGGCGCACTGGCCGAACTGATCGACAGCAATCCGCATGAAAGCGACCTGCTGCATCGCGGCGGCAAACTGCTCTCGCAACTGGTCAGTTTCGATGACTGGTTGCCTGAGGAGTTCGCGGTGCCGGACCCGACCCGTTATCAGCAATTTCTGCTGCATGCCGATTCGCGGCAGCGTTTTTCGGTGGTCAGCTTTGTCTGGGGTCCAGGCCAGAGTACGCCGATCCACGACCACCGCGTCTGGGGCCTGATCGGCATGTTGCGCGGCGCCGAATATTCGCAAGGCTATGTGCGCACCGCAGGCGGCCGCCTGGAGCGTGAAGGCCCGGCCATTCGTCTGGACCCGGGCCAGGTCGAGGCGCTGTCGCCGCGCAGCAACGATGTGCATCAGGTCAACAACGCCTTCGACGACAAAGTCTCGATCAGCATTCATGTGTACGGCGCCAACATCGGTGCCGTCCGCCGTGCGGTGTATCTGCCTGACGGCACCGAGAAACCGTTCATATCCGGCTATTCCAATGCCTTCCTGCCCAACATCTGGGACCTGTCCAAAGAAGTGAGCCAAGCACGATGACTACACATGCAACCCGTTCCTATACCGACATTCGCCAGGCCTTGCTGGAACGGCAAGAACTGGCCCTGGTCGACGTGCGCGAAGAGGCCCCTTTCGCCGAATCGCACCCTTTGTTTGCCGTGAACATCCCGCTGTCCAAACTGGAACTTGAAGTGCTGGCGCGCATCCCGCGCAAAGACACGCAGGTTACGGTTTATGACAACGGCGAAGGCCTGGCACAACTGGCCGTAGAGCGTTTTCAAGCGCTGGGCTATGTCGATGTGAAGCTGCTCGAAGGCGGCCTCAAAGGCTGGGGCGATGCCGGTGGCGAGCTGTTTATCGACGTCAATGTGCCGAGCAAGGCGTTTGGCGAACTGGTCGAACACCATCGCCAAACGCCATCGCTGGCCGCTGAAGAGGTCAAGGCCTTGCTGGATGCCAAGGCCGATGTGGTGGTGCTCGACGCACGCCGCTTCGACGAATACCAGACCATGAGCATCCCGACCGGCATCAGCGTGCCGGGCGCTGAACTGGTGCTGCGTGCCCGTGAACTGGCGCCTGACCCGGCCACACGCATCGTCGTCAACTGCGCCGGCCGCACGCGCAGCATCATCGGCACCCAGTCGCTGGTCAACGCAGGCCTGCCCAACCCGATCAGCGCGCTGCGCAACGGCACCATCGGCTGGCTGCTGGCCGGCCAGACCCTGGACCACGGCCAGGCGCGGCGCTTTGCCGAAGTCAGTGAAGACACCCGCGAAACTGCCAGCGCCGATGCTCGTCGCGTCGCTGACAAGGCCCGCGTCAAACGCGCCAGCCTGAGCGAGCTGCACACCTGGCAGGCCGATGCCGCACGCACCACGTACCTGTTCGATGTGCGCACCCCGGAGGAATTCGCCAAAGGCCATTTGCCGGGCGCACGCTCCACGCCGGGCGGCCAGTTGGTGCAGGAAACCGACCATTTCGCCAGCGTACGCGGTGCGCGCATCGTGCTGGCCGATGACGATGGCGTGCGTGCCAACATGTCGGCTTCGTGGCTGGCCCAGTTGGGCTGGGAAGTCTATGTGCTCGACGGCGTGCAAGCGGCGCAGTTCAGCGAGACCGGTGATTGGGACGCGCCCTACCCCAACCCGCCGCAGGTCGAAGAAATCAGCCCCGAGACCCTGGCCGAATGGCAGGCCCAGGACAACGTCGCGGTGCTGGATTTCACCGCCAGCGCCAATTACGTCAAGCAGCACATTCCCGGCGCCTGGTGGACCTTGCGTGCCGACCTGGACAACGCCGTGGCCAAGGTGCCGGCGGCCGAACGCTATGTGCTGACCTGCGGCAGCAGCCGTCTGGCGCGCCTGGCGGTGGCCAAGGTTGAGGAACTGACCGGCAAGCCGGTGTTTCTGCTCAATGGCGGCACCGCCAGCTGGATCAAGGCCGGCCTGGCGCTGGAGCACGGCGAAACCCGCCTGGCCTCGCCACGCATCGACCGCTACCGCCGCCCGTACGAAGGCACCGACGCACCGCGTGAAGCGATGCAGGCGTACCTGGATTGGGAATACGGCCTGGTCGCGCAGTTGGGCCGTGACGGCACCCACGGCTTCTATGTGATCTGATCCGATTGCCATATTTATCGGCTGGGCAATCGCATATTGCCCAGCCTTTAAATTACAAAAAATTATATTAATCAAAAATATAATCAAACAAATACATAATTAGCTTATAGCCAAACGTTCCTTCCCTCCCCGTTCTTATAGGCATAACTTCAATTCAAGACCGACCCCCAGCCTGGCGGACGTCCTCCAATCGCCTGCTGCACGGTCTTGCCATGACCTGCTCGACTCGACGACAGCAGCGCCAGATGCGTGCAATCACTCGACAATTTTCAGGAGCAGTCTCATGAGCAAGCAACGTCATTTGAAACTCGGTGCCATGATTCACGGCGTCGGTCATGGCTGGGGCGAATGGCGGCATGCCGATGCCCAGCCCGATGCCAGTGTCAATTTCGGCTTCTACAAGCAGCAGGCACGACTGGCCGAAGACGCCAAATTCGATTTCGTGTTCATTGCCGACAGCCTGCACATTCATGAAAAATCCAGCCCGCACTACCTCAACCGCTTCGAGCCGCTGACCATTCTGTCGGCGCTGGCCGCGACCACCGAGCACATCGGCCTGGTGGCCACCGTGACCGTGAGCTACACCGAACCCTTTCAGGTGGCCCGTCAGTTCGCTTCGCTGGACCACATCAGCGGCGGCCGTGCCGGCTGGAACATCGTCACCTCGTGGCTCAGCGGCACTGCCGATAACTTCGGCAAGAGCGAGCACCCGCCGCACGCCACGCGCTACCGCATTGCCAAAGAGCACGTGAGCGTGGTCAAAGGCCTGTGGGACTCGTGGGAAGACGACGCCTTTACCCGCAACAAACAGACCGGCGAGTTCTTCGCGCCGAACAAGCTGCACGCACTCAATCACCAGGGTGAATTCTTCAAGGTCAAAGGCCCGCTGAACATCGCCCGCTCCCGCCAGGGCCAGCCGGTGTTGTTCCAGGCCGGTACCAGCAACGACGGGCGTAACTTTGCCGCTGAATACTCCGATGCGATTTTCGTCCATGTCGAGTCGCTGGAAGACGGCATTGCCTACGCCAAAGACCTCAAGCAACGCGCTGCCGGTTTTGGCCGCGATCCGCAGCAATTGTCGATCCTGCCGGGCATCCGCCCGATTGTCGGGCGTGATGAAGCCGAGGTCGAATCACGCTTCCAGCAGGTGGTGGACCTGGTCAGCATCGAGGACGCCATCGTCGCGCTGGGTCGTCCTTTCAACGACCACGACTTCACTCAGTACCCGCTCGACGAACCGTTCCCGGAACTGGGCGATCTGGGTTCCAACAGCCAGAAAGGCGGCTCTGACCGCATCAAGCAACTGGCCAAGGACGAAAACCTGACCCTGCGTGAGGTGGCGCTGTATTTCTCGCGCCCACGCCGCGACTTTGTCGGCACCCCGGAGCAAGTGGCCGACACCGTACAAACCTGGTTCGAACAAGGCGCTGCCGACGGTTTCATCATCAACTCGGTGCTGCCTGACGGCCTGAAATATTTCGCCGAGTTGGTCGTACCGATCCTGCAGCAGCGCGGCCTGTTCCGCACCGAGTACCAAAGCCAGACCCTGCGCGAGCACTTTGGCCTGGAAGTGCCAGTCAACCGCCATGCACGCGCCGAACACACTCAAGAGGAGGCCGTGGCATGAGCCAGTCTTTGAACCAGCAACTGGCCGATCTGCACGCCGAGCGTGTCGCCAACTGGGCACCTGAGGTGCTGCAGGTCAATATCAACCAGCGCCAGCACCTGGTCGACAGCGCCGACACCGAGCGCTTCGTCAAGGCCGGCGACCACATCGAGCCGTTCGAACTGCTCAAGGTCGAAGGCGGCACTCTGAGCCGCGAACAGTTGCTGGAAAGCGGCGCGGCGGTGCTGGTGTTCTTCCGCTTTGCCGGGTGCCCAGCGTGCAATATCGCCATCCCGCATTACGACCGTCAGCTGGTACCGGCACTCAAGGCGCTGGGCGTGCCGCTGGTCGCCGTCAGCCCGCAGGTGCCGGAGCGGCTGATCGAGATCAAGCAAAAGCACACGTTGCAATTGCAGGTCGCCAGCGACAAGGACAACGAACTGGGCCGCCGCCTGGGAATCCTCTACAGCTTCGATGACGCGTCGCGCCAGGCGGCGCTGAGCAAGGGTAAATCGATCGGCGAAGTGACCGGCACCGGCACCTGGGAGCTGCCGCAACCGACCGTGGTGGTGCTCGATGCCGATGCGCGTGTGGTGTTTGCCCAGGTCAGCCCCGACTGGCTGGTACGCACCGAAGCCGAACCCATTCTGCAGGCAGTCGAGCTGGCCCTGGCGACCCGCAAGACCGCAGCGGCCGTTTGAGGCGCCACCACTACCTTTTGCGCACAAGGAACCGCACATGAGTCTCACAAGTCTTCGTCAGCACCATGACGAACCGGAATCTGCCGAGGCGTTCAGCGCCAGGCTGGCGACCATTACCGCGCAACTGGCAGCCACTGCCGAGCGTTACGACGAGTCGGGCGAGTTTCCGCATGAAAACTTTCGCCTGCTGCACGAGCACGGCCTGCTGGGCCTGACCGTACCGCGTGAACTGGGCGGCGGTGGTGCCGATCTGCCCCAGGCCCTGGAGGTGATCAGCGCCGTGGCCCGGGGGGAACCGTCCACGGCGCTGGTGCTGGTCATGCAGTACATCCAGCATGCGTGCCTGCAAGACAGCCAGCAGTGGCCCGAACACCTGCGTCAGCAAGTGGCCATCGAGGCGGTGCGCGACGGCGCGCTGATCAATGCCCTGCGCGTAGAACCCGACCTTGGCACCCCGGCACGCGGCGGCTTACCCGCCACCACTGCCCGGCGTACGCCTGAAGGCTGGCGCATCAGCGGGCGCAAGATCTACTCCACCGGCAGCCACGGCCTGACCTGGTTTGGTGTGTGGGCGCGCAGCGACGATGAAGACCCGTTGGTGGGTACCTACCTGGTGCATAAGGACACGCCGGGCATCAGCATCGTCGAAGACTGGGATCACCTGGGCATGCGCGCCACCAGCAGCCATGAGGTGATCTTCGAAGACGTGCTGGTGCCGCTGGAGCATGCCGTCAGCGTCAGCCGCTGGAGTGCGCCGCGTTCGGAGCTGGACCCGGCCGGCATGCTGTGGATGTCGGTGTTGCTGTCGGCGGTCTACGACGGCGTGGCACACGCCGCACGCGACTGGCTGGTGACGTGGCTGGAACAGCGCAAACCGTCCAACCTCGGCGCCTCGCTGGCCACCTTGCCGCGTTTTCAGGAAGTGGTCGGCAAGATCGACACGCTGTTGTTCGCCAACCAGAACCTGCTGAGCACCGCGGCCCTTGGCCTGGTGCCCACCCAGCATGCGGCGCAAATCAAGTACCTGGCCACCGACAACGCCCTGCGTGCGGTAGAGGTCGCCATCGAAGCCAGCGGCAACCCAGGCCTGTCGCGCAGCAACCCGTTGCAGCGTCACTACCGCAATGTGCTCTGTGCGCGGGTGCACACCCCGCAGAACGACGCCGTGCTGCAAGGTATCGGCAAGGCGGTGTTTGCGAGCCGCCAGCCCGCCTGACCTTACGCTTTACCCCAACAAGCCAAACGGCGCCCTGCAGGTTGTAGCGGCGCCGTTTGTCGTTTTGGCGTGCGTCTTACGTCATCGTACAGCGAGGCCTGTTGCGTCTTCGGCCTGTTTTCTGTCTGAAAAACCTAAAAAACCGGTCACATTGTAGGACAACCCTTAAGGCAATTTCTTAAATGGCCATTTGGATCCTTATCGCCCCTGAAAACCGCTGCCGCCATGAAGTCTCTGAATCAACGAGAACTTATCTGACCCGGCAATCAACTTAAGTTTTCATCAAGGCACGCCGGCATACCAGATACCCGGCAGTCGGCTTAGGGGTTATCCCGATACTGAGGGCAAATTGCCACCGATATCATCGTCAGACTTTTACATAATCGAATGGATGCGAGAATGCTGATTTATCTTGCTTTCTGGGCTGGCCTGATTGTCGCTGCAACCGGAATTGCACTGACTCATACCCTTGTCGGCGCCGCAGGCCTGGCGATCATCGCCATCGCCACCTTGAGCCTGCACCTGCGCGCCCCCGTCACCACAGCCGCCCGTCACGAAACGCTCGATCTTCCAGACACCGCACCCACCGCCCCCGATGTGCCGGCCTTGCTGCACAGCGTGGTGCCCAGCTGGAGCGACAGCATCGCCCAGAGCCGTCACTTGCTGCAAAGCAACATCGGCGACCTGTTCGAGCGCTTCAGCAACATTGCCAGCCGCCTGGAAGGCAGCGTTGGCAACTCGGAAAACATCCTCGCCAATGGTGGCGTCGGCAGTAGCCTGCGCGATGCCAACCAACGCCTTAAGGAGGTTACTGAGGCGTTTCAGGCCAGTAGCCAGCGTCAGCACAGCCTGATCGAGACCATCAGCCAGCTCGGCAATTACACCGGCCAGTTGCAGCAGATGGCCAAGCGCGTCCAGGAAGTCGCCAGCCAGACCAACCTGCTGGCCCTGAATGCCGCCATTGAAGCGGCGCGTGCCGGCGAGCACGGCCGGGGGTTTTCGGTGGTGGCCGACGAGGTGCGCAAGCTTTCTTCGTTGTCTGCCGAGACCGGCCAGGGCATGGACGCCAAGGTGGTCGAAATCAATCACGCCATCGCCTCGACCATCAGCGCCGCCACAGCGCTGGGCGAAAGCGAGCGCAGCAACCTGGCGTTTCTCGATGGCTCGGTCAAGCAGGTCATGAGCCATCTGGAAAACAACCTCAACGAGTTGTCCGACGCCTCCCGAACCCTGCAAAACGATGCCCGCGATACCCAGCACGACATCCAGGCCATCATGGTCAATCTGCAGTTTCAGGATCGCGCCGACCAGATGCTCGATCACGTGCAGAGCGACCAGCAACAGTTGCTCAGCGCCCTGCATGAACAGGACGCCAGCCTGCATGACCCGCGTGCCTGGCTCGAACGCCTGCGCCAGCGCTTCACGACCGAAGAGGAACGCCACGGGCGAACCGCAAGCACGGCCAACAACGAAGTCACGTTTTTCTGACAGGCCACATTTTTCTGATTGCCCTTCTATGTACGAGACCTGACACATGGCCAAGACCGTAATGATCGTTGATGACTCTTCTTCGATGCGCCAACTGGTGAGGATGAGCCTGACCGGCGCAGGCCATCAAGTGATCGAGGCCAGCGACGGCCAGGACGCGCTGAACAAGCTGACCGGGCAGAAAGTCAACCTGATCATCAGCGACGTGAACATGCCCAACCTGGACGGCATCGGCCTGGTCAAGGCGGTCAAGGCGCGCCCTGAATACCGCTTTACCCCGATCATCATGCTCACCACCGAAAGCGAGCAGTCGAAAAAAGCCGAAGGCCAGGCTGCCGGTGCCAAGGCCTGGATCGTCAAGCCTTTCCAGCCCCAGCAGTTGCTTGCGGCGGTCGAAAAGCTGATGGGGTAAGCCCATGTTCTCGATCACCCCAGCCACAGCCGACAGCCCTGCACGCATGCAGGTGAATGGCGACCTGACCATCTATGAAGTGCAGCAGGCCCATGAGCAACTCATGGGCCTGCTGCCGGGCGTTGAAGCGCCCTGGCAACTGGATTTGTCTGGCGTCCAGGAGCTGGACAGCGCCGGCGTGCAACTGCTGCTGGCCCTGCACCAGGCGCTGTCGATGCACGGGCAACCCGCCACCGTGCTCGCGGCCTCGCCGAGTGTGCAGGAGCTGGCCGGGCTGCTGGCCCTGGATGTCCTCTACCCCATCGCCCTGGCCGAGGATTGAACAATGCTCAGCGCCGATCAGTGGAACCAGCTTTTGCAGGGCTTTCTGGATGAAGGCCGCGACCTGCTCAAGGAGGCTGAAGACAGCCTGCTGCGTCTGGAAACCCGTCCGGACGATGACGAGGCGGTCAACCAGTTGTTTCGGGCGGTGCATACCCTCAAGGGCTCGGCCGGCATCTTTTCGCTGACGCCTCTGGTCGGTTTGACCCATCATCTGGAAAGCTTGCTGATGTCGGTGCGCGACGGGCAACTGGCGCTGACCTCGCTGATCCTCAATTGCATGGACGAACTGCGCGTCATGCTCGAAAGCGTCGACCCGGCCATCGGCGAGTTGCCGGCCGATGAAGCGCGTCAGGCGCCGTTGCTTGAAGCATTGGCGCACGCGCAGGGTGCTCAACAAACGTCCGCCATTGAACAACCCGCGCAGACGTTGCAGAACACCGACAGCGAGCCTGCGCGTGACTGGCAGATCAGCATTGGTTTTGCGCCCGAACTGTTCGAGAACGGTTTCGACCCGGCCGCCTTTGTGCGCTACCTGAAAAAGCTCGGCAGCATCACGCACATGGTCACCCGCACTCCGACCCTGCCGGCGCTGCACGAACTCAACCCGCACCAGTGCCATCTGGCGCTGGACATCAGTCTGCGCAGTGCGGCCACGCGTGAAGAAATCGAAGATGTCTTCGAGTTCATCCAGGACTTTTGCACACTGCACATCAAAGCCCTGGACGAGGATCTACCGCTTGTAGTGATCGAACAGCCGCCAGTGCCCGCGACGTCGCTGGTGCACAGCCAGCCCGAGCGGGCGTCCGCCAGCACAGGCAGCACCAGCACCACCAGCCGCGAACGGCGCCCCAGCGAATCGGCGATGATCAAGGTCTCGGCCAGCAAGCTCGACGAGTTGATCAACCTGGTGGGCGAACTGGTCATCAGCACGGCCGGCGCGCAGATTCAGGCGCGACTGTCGGGGGACAATCGCTGCATCGAAAGCACCCAGGCGGTGTTCCAGCATGTCGAACAGATCCGCGACAACGCGTTGAAGCTGCGCATGGTCGAGGTGGGCGAAACCTTCAACCGCTTCCACCGCGTGGTGCGCGATGTCAGCCAGGAGCTGGACAAGAAGATCCAGCTGACCATTCGCGGCGGCGAGACCGAACTGGACAAGTCAGTGATCGACAAGATTGCCGACCCGCTGACCCATCTGGTGCGCAATGCCATTGATCACGGCATAGAACCTGCGGCCGAGCGCCTGGCCGCCGGCAAGCCGGTCGAGGGCAACCTGAGCCTGAATGCCTATCACGACTCCGGGATGATCGTGCTGGAAATCAGCGACGACGGTCGCGGGCTCAACACCCAGCGCATTCTGGACAAGGCTATCGCCAAAGGCATGGTCGAGCCCGACGCCGTGCTGGCCGAACGCGATATTCATGCGCTGATCTTCGAGCCGGGCTTTTCCACCGCCGAGCAGGTGTCGAACCTGTCGGGCCGTGGTGTAGGGATGGACGTGGTACGCAGCGCCATCGACCAGTTGCGCGGCCTGATCGAAATCGACTCGGTGGCAGGCTTTGGCTGCATCTTCCGTATTCGCCTGCCGCTGACCCTGGCAATCATCGACGGCTTTCAGGTCAGCGTCGGCGACGAAAGCTTCGTGATCCCGCTGGACATGGTCACCGAATGCATGGAAGCCCCGGAGCACGCGCTCGACAAGGGTCATGGCTACCTCAACCTGCGCGGCCATCCGCTGCCATGCATTGCCCTGGACAGCCACTTCGGCATCAAGGCCAGCCCTTCACGGCGACGCAATATCGTGGTGGTCAGTCAAGGCCGGCAACAGGCGGGTCTGGTGGTCGATCAGTTGCACGGTGAGCTGCAAACGGTGATCAAGCCACTGGGCAAGATGTTCCAGCACCTGCGCGGCATCAGCGGCTCGACCATTCTCGGCTCGGGCCAGGTGGCACTGATTCTCGATATCCCCAGTCTGCTGCGCCACTTACAAACGCAAGTCGAAACCCCGGCCCAGGCACCGCCCGGCATGGCCAACGCGTACTAACTACTACAGCCTTTCAGGAGATCAACCATGCAGTTCATTCGCAACATGAAGATAGGGTTAAGGCTGACGCTGGGCTTTCTGGTGGTGGTGGTTC
Source organism: Pseudomonas sp. 3A(2025) (assembly GCF_054589175.1). Taxonomy (NCBI): domain Bacteria; kingdom Pseudomonadati; phylum Pseudomonadota; class Gammaproteobacteria; order Pseudomonadales; family Pseudomonadaceae; genus Pseudomonas; species Pseudomonas sp. 3A(2025). The sequence goes on from NZ_BAAILM010000113.1 coordinate 219,875, forward strand.
TGACCGGCATCATCGGGGTAATCGGCATCCGTAACCTGGACCAGGTCAACCAGCTTTCCGACCGCATGTACGACGTCGATGTCGAAGGCATGTCGCAACTGCAAGAGGCCAATATCGAGCTGGTGATGATTGGTCGCTCGCTGCGCGGCGCCATCCTGAGCCCCACCGCTGCCGAGCGGGAACGCTTGCTGGCCAACACCCTGAAATCCATCGAGCAGACCCGGGCGCTGATCGCCAAGGGTCGCGAAAGCTTTCTGACCAAGGAAGGCCAGGACAAATTCGACCAGATCAGTGGACCACTCACCGACTACGAAACAGCGGTCAAGCAAGTAGTCACGCTGGTGCGCCAGTCGACCCAGTTGCAGGAAGCCGGCGAAGTGACCGACCTGTTGTCCCGCGCCATGGTCAGTGGTGACGTGGTAGACCGCGTGCTCGGTGAAATCGTCGATCACAAGAAAAACCGTGCCGGCCAGGCCAACGAAGAAATCACCAGCATTGCCGAAAGTTCGCGCGTGCAGATGATCGGTCTGATCATCGCTGCCACCCTGCTGGGCATCCTCATCGGCGCGCTGGTCACGCGCAGCATCACCAAGCCGCTGGGCGGCGCCGTCGAAGCGGCCAACCGCATGGCCGCCGGCGACCTGAGCAAAGACCTTGAGGTCAACAGCAAGGACGAAACCGGCCAGTTGCTGGGCGCGATGCAGAACATGGCCGTGCGCCTGCGCAGCATTCTGGGTGATGTGCGCAGCGCTGCCGATGCGTTGTCGTCGGCTTCCGAGCAAGTCAGTTCGACCTCGCAATCGTTGAGCCAGGCGGCCAACGAACAGGCCGCCAGCGTCGAACAGACCAGTGCCTCGGTCGAACAGATGTCAGCGTCGATTTCGCAGAACACCGAAAGCGCCAAGATCACCGATGGCATCGCCGGCAAGGCCGCCAACGATGCGGTGCAAGGCGGAGGTGCGGTGAGCGACACGGTGCTGGCCATGAAGCAGATCGCCGACAAGATCAGCATCATTGACGACATTGCCTACCAGACCAACCTGCTGGCCCTGAACGCCGCCATTGAAGCGGCGCGTGCCGGCGATCACGGCAAGGGCTTTGCCGTGGTGGCCGCCGAGGTGCGCAAGCTGGCCGAACGCAGCCAGGTCGCCGCTCAGGAAATCGGCCAGGTGGCCTCCAGCAGCGTACAACTGGCCGAACAGGCCGGCCGCCTGCTCAACGAGATCGTGCCCAATATCCAGAAGACTTCGGACCTGGTGCAGGAAATCACTGCTGCATCCCAGGAGCAAAGCGGCGCGGCCGGGCAGATCAATATAGCCATGGGCCAGATGAACCAGATTACCCAGCAGAACGCCTCGGCCTCCGAAGAGCTGGCGGCCACCGCCGAAGAAATGAACGCCCAGGCCGGGCAACTGCAAGAACTGATCGGTTTCTTTCGCTTCGACGAAAACGCGTCCAGCCGCCCTTTGCCACGCATCAACGACAGCCACTCCGGCACGCCAGCCTCCTGGTCGCGCGGCAAGAGCCAGGTCGATGAAGGCCAGTTCGTCAGTTTCGGTTGACGGAGGCCGCCCATGAACCTTGCCCAGAAAAACCTGCCCGGCTTGCACACGACTCACGCCGACAGCGGCCACGTCGAAAGCGTCCAGCACTTGTCGTTTCGCGTACGCGAGGCGGCTTATGCATTGCCCATCGACCTGGTGCGCGAGATCATCGAGTACCACGATGTGACGCCGGTGCCGATGATGCCGGCCTTCATCCACGGTGTACTTAACCTGCGCGGCAACGTCGTGCCGGTGCTCGATCTGGCCGCACGCTTTGGTTTCGAACTGACCGTGGCGACCAAGCGCACCTGCATTGTGATCATCGAACTGCACCTTGAAGACCACCAGCAAAGCATTGGCCTGGTGGTCGATGCCGTGGATGCGGTGCTGGATATCGACCCGCAGCAGGTGGTGCCGCCACCGCCGTTCGGGGCGGGCATCCGCACCGACTTCATTGCCGGCATGGCCCGCAACGACCAGACCTTCACCATTATTTTGAATATCCCGCAAGTGTTGTCCCTGGACGATATCCGCCAGCTCAGTCTTGCCGCTGTCAAGGGAAGCTGAGATGTCCGATGCACTCAAGATGCCGGCGCTGGGCGACGCCGATTTCCGGCATCTGCAAAAACTCATGGCCGATGCGTCCGGCATCCAGATGGCCGACAACAAGCGCCCGCTGGTCGCCGGACGCTTGATGAAACGCTTGCGCCATTACCGGCTGGGCAGCTTCAACGAATACCTGCGCCTGATCGAACAGCCGCTGTACCGCCAGGAGCGGCGGCTGGTGGTCGACCTGCTGACCACCAACGAAACCTATTTCTTTCGTGAGCATCCGCATTTCGATTTTCTCGCCAGTTGGCTGGTGCGCCAGCGCGGCCCGCTGCGACTGTGGAGCGCGGCGTGTTCGTCGGGCGAAGAGCCCTACAGCATGGCCATGGTCATGAGCGAACACGCAACCACCCGCGACTGGTCGATCCTGGCCAGCGACTTGAGCCTGAGCATGCTGCACAAGGCCCATGAAGCGATCTACGACATCAACCAGGCCAAATACTTCCCTGAAGGCTGGCTGCAGCGTTATTGCCTGAGCGGCGTCGGCGACATGAGCGGACGCCTGCGTATCCAGGCCGCCCTGCGCGAACGCGTCACGCTACGCGAGGTCAATCTCGTGCAGCCGCTGAGCGAGGACCTGGGCCTGTTCGATGTGATTTTTCTGCGCAATGTGCTGATCTATTTCGACAACGACGAAAAGAAACGCATCGTGCAACGCCTCGTGCAGCAACTGCGTCCTGGCGGCCTGCTGTTCATCGGTCATGCCGAAAGCATCCATGGCTTCGAGCTGCCGGTGCGTCTGGTCCAGCCTTCGGTGTACGAATGTCTGTGAGCCCAGCCCTGTTCCTGCGACCCGGCGATTACTTTTTCGGACGCCATAACGGCCCGGTCACGACCCTGCTGGGCAGTTGCGTGTCGATCATCCTCTGGCACCCACGCTGGAAACTGCTGGCCGTGTCGCACTACGTGCTGCCCAAAGACCCGGGGCTGCGCGACGACGAAGAGCCCGGCGAGCCTTACGACACCCGTTATGGCATGGCGGTGTTCCAGCGCCTGCACGCCGACATGCTGCGCCATGGCACCAACCCGGCCCAATACCGCAAGAGCATTTTCGGCGGCGGCACCCTCACCGGGCTGACCGGCCGGGCAGGCCTGGCAGCGTTGCGGGTTGGCCATAACAACAGCGAATTTGCCCGCCAGCAGTTCGAGCAGCGCAACTGGCCGGTGGACCATTGCGACCTGTCTGGCGAGCACTATCGACGCCTGAGCATCGACGGCGTGAGCGGCCGTATCGATTGTCAGCGCAAGGCCATGCGGTTGCCCATCAGCAGGAGGCTGAGCTCATGATCAAGGTATTCATCGTCGACGACTCGGCCCTGGTGCGCCAGGTGCTGACCGGTTGCCTGGACAACCACCCCGGTATCAAGGTCATCGGCCATGCCGGCGATCCGCTGTATGCCATCGACAAGATGCGCCGCGACTGGCCGGACGTGATCATTCTCGACATCGAGATGCCACGCATGGACGGACTGACGTTTTTGCGCCAGATCATGAGCGAGCGGCCGACGCCGACGCTGATCTGCTCGACCCTGACCGAACAAGGTGCGGGTATTTCGGTCGAAGCACTGGCCGCCGGTGCCGTAGGAATTTTCACCAAGGCGCGGCTGGGCTTGCGGCAAAGCCTGGAGCAGATGTCCGGTGAGCTGATTCGCACCATCGAAGACGCAGCACGAACCCGGCCAGGGGCTTTTCGTCCACCGGCAGGGGTCTTGCATCACTTGCAGCACAAACCTGCCACAGCGCAACCGGCAATACCGCCCGCCGGGTTGCTGCAGACCACTGACAGGGTGGTGGCACTGGGCTGTTCGACCGGAGGTACACAGGCACTTGAGTACGTGCTGCGACAATTGCCACGTGACTGCCCGGGCATTGTGATCGTTCAACACATGCCGGAAAAATTCACCGCCGATTTTGCCCGGCGCCTGGACAGTCTGTGCAGAATCGAAGTCCGCGAGGCCAGGCATCTGGATCGCGTGCATACAGGCCTGGCGCTGGTTGCACCGGGTGGGCTGCACATGCAGCTCAAGCGCAATGGCGCGCATTATCAGGTCGAGGTGCTCGATGGCCCGCCGGTCAATCGTCATAAACCTTCGGTAGACGTGCTGTTTCGTTCCGTCGCCCGACATGCCGGGGTCAATACCCTGGGGGTGATCATGACCGGCATGGGCGACGACGGTGCACGCGGTCTGCTGGCCATGCGCGAAAGCGGCGCCCAGACCGTAGCCCAGGACGAGGCCAGTTGCGTGGTCTTCGGTATGCCCAAAGAGGCCATCCGCATGGGCGCTGCGCAATCCGTCGAACCGCTATCCAGGGTCCCGCTGCTGATCCAGCAGTTCGGTGACCACGCTCGACACGGCTGAAGGACATTGCCGGAACTCCGGGACACCAATACCGGGATAAGGACGTCTTCCTGTGGGCGTCCGCCAGCGTGCCGGCTCATCGTTCGCCTACGGGATAAAAATAACGCCGCCTATATTGAAGGACGGCACCCTCTCCCATGCGACACAGGCCTGACTTATGCCTTGCCGAATTTTGCTCGCCGATGACTACCCGCTGTTTCGGGCAGGTATCCGGGCGCTTCTGGAAAAACGACACGAATACGAAATTGTCGGGGAGTCCGATAACACCCTGAGCACCGTGGAACTGGCGGTGGTACTGGCTCCGGAAATCGTCTTGCTGGACATGTCGGTGGAGCGTACTGCCAGTGTCCAGACGCTGGAGGAGTTATCGCTGCACGCCCCACACAGCAAAGTGCTGATGCTGTCGATGCACACCGATTCGGACTTTGTGATGAAATGCCTGCAACTGGGTGCTCATGGTTATCTGCTCAAGAGTGCCAGCGTCCTGGAGCTGGAACTGGCCTTGCAGGCACTGCGCCGGGGCGGGCAATACCTGTCCTCGGCGGTGGTGCCGCTGGTGGTCAGCCAGGCGGTGCGAAAAAGCATGACGCAACCGGCGAGGCCGGGCAACTTCACCCTGACCGACCGCCAACTGGAAATCCTGCGCCTGATCGCCCGCGGCGAATCGACCCGCTCCATCGCCGTAGGCCTGGGCCTGTCGGTCAAGACCATCGAGGCCCATCGTTCACAAGTCATGCACCGCCTGGGCATCCACGACATCGCCAGCCTGGTGCTGTTTGCGGTGCGCGAAGGGATTATCGAGGTGAATGATTAGGGGCTAGCGGTATTGCTGGTCAGGTTGTATGGACTTTTTGTACTGGCCTGTTAGAGAGGTTCCGGCCCTCTTCGGGCCGGGTTACTTTGTCTTGGCAAAGTAACCAAACCGCTTGCTCCTGGTTTCGGCCCTTCGGGTTCCCTCCTTCCGGCATTGCTCCGGGGTCGCCGCTTATGGGCCTTCCATGGCCCAAGCGGCTAACGGGCCATCCATGGCCCTTTTCCCCCTGCGCAACACCTCCACTCGGCCTGCACAAGTCGCGATTGGCGGCGCCTGTGCTATAGCGTATGAAAAGCAAAGCAAGAGCTTTTGATCTTGGCGTTGCCCTTGATCTTGTACGCAGACTTCACAGGCGCCGCAGAACGCGACTTGGGCGCAAGGCCGAGTGCAGGCGACACGCAGGCGAGGAGCGAGGCAGGGAAGCCGAGCCAGGAGCCAATGGTTTGGCTACTTTGCCGAAACAGAGTAGCCCGGCCCGAAGAGGGTCGGAACCTCTCTAACAGACGCACCAGAACAACCCCACACAACCCGATACTACGTGCCAGACCCAAGCACGCTCACCCAACCTCAAACAACGGCGGCTCGAATGCGGTAACCGGTGGCAACTCGCCGTGCCATTTGACCACCTCCACCGACGCGGTCTGCGCCGAGCAGCCTTGCGACAGGCTGGAAGCACCGACATCGGCGGTGATCACATTGGGGTTGCCGTGCTTTTCCAGGCTGCCCGGCTGGCCGTGCAGTAACGGGTCGAACCAGGCGCCGGTAGCGATCTGCACCACGCCCTGACGGATGCTGTCGCAGACGATTACCCCGGCCAGAAACGCCCCGCGCTCGTTGAACACCTTGACCACATCACCGTCGCTGATGCCTCGGGCCTGGGCGTCCTGTGGATTAAGGGTCAACGGTTCGCGGCCCTGAATTTTCGAGGCGCGGCTGTAGGCGCCATGGTCGTACTGGCTGTGCAGGCGGGTGCGCGGCTGGTTCGACAGCAAGTGCAGCGCATGCGTGGGTGCCGGTTTGTCGAGCCAGACCGGATGCCCCGGACAATCGGCATAGGCAAAGCCTGCAATGCGCTCCGAGAAAATCTCGATGCGCCCTGACGGCGTGGTCAGCGGGTGCGCCTCGGGGTCTTCGCGAAAGTCCTTGAGCAGCACGGTGTCTGTGGCCGGGCGTTGCACTTCGAAGATGCCATCGCGCCAGAACTGCTCGTAGTCGGGCAGCTCGATATCGAACTCACCTGCCCTGCCCCGCGATTCTTCGTAGATGTTGCGCAACCAGGCATCGGCGTCACGGCCTTCGGTGAACTCAGCCTCCACGCCCAAGCGCTGCGCCAGCCCGGCGAGAATCGAGTAATCGTCGCGCGACTCGCCCACCGGGTCGATGACCTGCTGCATCGCAATCATGAAACGGTCGGATGCCGCACTGCCAATGTCGTTGCGCTCAAGCGAAGTGGTCGCCGGCAAGACGATGTCGGCGTACTTGGCCTGGGCGGTCCAGTATTGCTCATGGACCACAATGGTCTGCGGCTTTTGCCAGGCCTCCAGCAAGCGGTTCAAGTCCTGATGGTGGTGAAAGATATTGCCGCCGGCCCAGTACACCAGGCGAATGTGCGGGTAGTGGCGTTGCTGGCCGTTGTAATCGAAGGGTGCGCCGGGGTTGAGCAGCATGTCGGTGACCCGCGCCACCGGAATGAAATCGGTGACCGGGTTATTGCCTTGGGAAAAGCGCGGCCCGGAGAACGCCTTGCGCCCGCTGCCGGTGTTGTTCATGCAGCCATAGCCCAGACCGAAACCGCCACCGGGCAGGCCGATCTGGCCGAGCAAGGCGGCCAGGGTCACGGTCATCCAGAACGGCTGCTCGCCATGCACCGAACGCTGCAACGAATAGGCGATATTGATCATGGTGCGCTTGCGACCCATGCGCCGCGCCAGTTCGGTGATTTGCGCGGCCGGGATATCCGTGAGGGCGGCGGCCCATTGCGGGGTCTTGGGCTGGCCGTCGAGTTCGCCCAGCAGGTACTGGCGAAAGCGCTCGAAGCCGACCGTGCAACGCGCCAGAAAGCTTTCGTCGTGCAGGTTTTCGCTGACCAGCACCCAGGCCAGTGCCAGCATCAAGGCGGTATCGCTGCCTGGGCGGATGGGCAGCCATTCGTTGTGCGCAGGGCCGGTCAGGTCGTCGCGCAACGGGCTGATGTTGACGAACTCGACGCCGGCGGCCGACAGGTTCTGCAGCGCCTCGCTGAGCAAGTGATCGCTGGCGCCGCCAGGGCTGGTCTGGGCGTTTTTATGCGGCAGCCCGCCAAACGCGATAAACAGCTCGCAATGCTCGGCCAGGTTGCTCCACGAGGTGTGCCGCGCCAGCAGCCAGTCCATATTGCCGACGATGTGCGGCATCAATACCCGACCGGCGCCGAGGCTGTAGCTGTCGGTGCTGAACACATAGCCGCCAATGCAATTGAGGAAGCGGTGCAACTGGCTCTGCGCATGATGAAAACGCCCGGCACTACCCCAGCCATAGCTGCCACCAAAAATCGCCTGGTTGCCGTGGTCGCGACGCACCCGTTGCAGCTCGCCGGCCACCAGGTCCAGCGCCTGCTCCCAACTGACCTCGACAAACGGCTCCTGGCCGCGCAGCTCAGGACGCCCCTCTCCCGTCAGAAAGCTGCGGCGCACAGCCGGGCGCAGGATGCGGCTGGGCGAGGTAATGGCGCCTGCGATCGAATTGCCGATCGGTGACGGGTCCTTGTCCCACTCTACCGGCAGCATGGTCTGTAACTTGCCATCGATCACCTGTGGTCGATAGGCGCCCCAATGCAGTGACGTAAAGCTCATGAATTGCTGTCTCCCTGCGATGCCGTGCTGTACAGAACCCGGTCGAAGCTAACACGCAGCCAAAAATCAGCAAAAGTGATTTTCACTCTAGCCTTATATGCAAATCGGTGATTAAACCCTTTGGACACAGGCTTACAAGCTATAGCGCAATCCAGACGTCATAGTCGGGTTTTCGAGGCAAAGGCTGATCTGGCATGCGTGGTTTTCTTCTCCTCTGCGGCCTGGCCTTGGGCACCGTGGCGCACAACGCTGTCGCTGCCGAGGCTTCGGTGCTGATGCGCAATTACTTTCTGCACAACGACGACCGCAACGACCGGGTGCGTGAGCAGAGTTACAAGCAGGAATGGGCGCAGGGCTTTATTGGCCGCTTCGATTCGGGCTACACAGCGGGCTGGTTTGGCGTCGGCGCCGAGGCCCACGGTTTTGTCGGCCTGCGTCTGGACAGCGGACGCGGCACGGCCGGCACCGGGTTATTGCCGCTGGACAGCGACGGCCGGGCCGAGCCCGAATACTCATCGGCGGGCGCCGCGTTGAAACTGCGCCTGGGCGAGACGCAATTGAAGGTCGGCGAAATGGAAGTCGAAACCCCGGTGTTCGACACCGCCGACAAGCGCCTGCAACCGGAGTACGCCAGCGGCTGGCTGCTCGACAGCCTTGAGGTGCCCGGCGTGCGCCTGGTGGCCGGGCATTTCACGGCGTTCAAGAACCAGAACCAGTCGAGCGGTCATGGCGACTTCGAGGGCTATGAGGTCAGCACTGCCGGCCATGCCGTCAGCCTGGCTGGCGTCGAAAGCCGCAGTGACTTGCCTGTGAACGGGTCGCTGTACATGGGCGAACTGAGCGACACCTGGCGCCAGTACTACGCCAACCTGCACGGTGCGCACCCGCTGGGCAACGACACCCGAATGCTGTGGGACGCCAACCTGTATCGCACCCTGGACACCGGTGCAGCCAGTGGCGGCGCCATTGCGACCACGGCAACGAGCCTGATGCTCAAGCTGCGCCATCAGGTGCAGACGGTTGGCCTGGGCTATCAGAAAGTCCACGGTGAGACGCCGTTCGATTTTGTCGGCGGCGATTCGATCTACCTGGCCAACTCGATCAAGTACAACGACTTCAACGGCGCTGGCGAGCAGTCCTGGCAAGTGCGCTACGACCGCGACCTGACCGAACTATTGCCGGGCCTGAGCGTGATGGGCCGCTATGTGCGTGGCAGCGGCATCGATACCGCGAACGGCGAAGGCAAGCACTGGGAACGCGACCTGACCCTGGCCTACACCGCCCCGTCCGGCCCGGCCAAGGACCTGTCGCTGGAACTGTCATACGTGACCCATCGCGGCAACGCCGCGCAGGGCAATAACGACCTGGACCGGGTGTACATCATCGTGCAGTACCCGTGGGACATCACGGGTCGATAGCGGTGTTGTTACAACCCCGCTTCGATGCTGCCCTCGAGCTTTTCACGCAGGAACTCGATGAAGGCCTGCACCGGCCGGGAGGTTTGTCGATGTTGCGGATACACCGCCGACAGGGTCAGCGGTGCCGGGCGCAGGTCGTCGAGCACGCGCACCAGGCTGCCGGCACGCAGCGCGGCGCCGACGATGAAGGTCGGCAGGTAGGTGACGCCCAGCCCGGCAATCGCCGCGTCGCGCAGCAGGTCGCCGTTGTTGACGCGCATCCGTCCGGTGACGTTGAGGGTGGTCGGTTTGCCCGGCCCCTCGAAGCGCCACTGCACCTGACGGCTGTGGCCATAGGGCAGGCAGTCGTGGTCGAGCAGGTCTTCGGGGCAGCCCGGATGACCACGCTCGGCCAGATAGACAGGGCTGGCGCAGTACACCCGTTCGATGGTCGCGATACGCCGCGCCACCAGCGAGGAGTCTTCCAGCGTACCGATGCGCAGCACCAGGTCGTAGCCTTCGCTGATCAGGTCGACCGGGCGGTCGCTGAGGTCGACCTCCATCGATACCTCTCGATGGCGCTGCAGAAACAGCGGCACCAGACACCCCAGGTGGGCGATGGCAAACGACAGCGGCGCACTGACCCGAATGGTGCCGCGCGGCTCGCTGTTCTGCCCGGCAATGCCCTGCTCGACCTGCTCCACTTCGCTGAGCAGGCGCAACGACGATTCGTAGTAACTCTGCCCCAGCGGCGTGACGTCCAGGCGCCGGGTCGAGCGGTTGAGCAAGCGCACGCCCAGGCGCTCTTCGAGCTGCATCAGGCGCCGGCTGACGAACTGTTTGGACAACCCAAGCTTCTCGGAAGCGGCGGTGAAGCTGCCCGACTCCATGACCTGGCAAAAGATACGCATGTCTTCAAACGGGTTCATTGTCTCGTCCAGATTGACAGTTAAACGCTTTATAACCGCTTTTTCTCATTTCAGCATCAAATTAATCTGTGTTCACGGTGCCGCTGAGGCCACAGGCCAGCAGCCCTACCGACTTCTTATCTCATCGAATACCAACGGAAACGACCATGAACCTGATGCAGAAAACCCTCGCCGCCAGCCTCCTTGCCCTGTCCGTCAACAGTGCTTTTGCCGCCGGCAGCCCGGGCGTCGAACAAGACACCCAGGCATTTCTTGAAGCACTGGCCGCAGGTGGTGGCAAGCCGCTGGAGCAACTGAGCCCCAAGGACGCCCGTGCGGTGCTGACCGGCGCCCAGGCGTCGGTGAAGGTCGACCTGTCAGGCATCGAAGTCAGCCAGCGCACCATCAAGGCCGACGGCCAGGACATCAAGCTGCAAATCGTGCGCCCGGCCAGGGTCAAGGGTGACCTGCCGGTGTTCATGTTCTTCCACGGCGGCGGCTGGGTGCTGGGCGACTTCCCGACTCACCAGCGCCTGATCCGCGACCTGGTGGTCGGCTCCGGTGCCGTGGCGGTGTATGTCGATTACACCCCGTCGCCGGAAGCGCAGTACCCGACCGCGATCAACCAGGCCTACGCCGCCACCCGCTGGGTGGCCGAGAACGGCAAGCAGATCGGCGTCGACGGCAAGCGCCTGGCAGTGGCCGGCAACAGCGTCGGCGGCAACATGGCGGCGGTGGTGGCACTGATGGCCAAAGAACAGAAAACCCCGGCCCTGCGCTTCCAGTTGTTGCTGTGGCCGGTGACCGACGCGACGTTCGATGACGCCTCGTACGGCCAGTTTGCCGAAGGCCATTTCCTGACCCGCAACATGATGAAGTGGTTCTGGGACAACTACACCACCAACCCGGCCGAGCGCGCACAGGTGCATGCGTCGCCGTTGCAGGCCACCCCGGAACAACTGCGCGGCCTGCCACCGGCGCTGGTGCAAACCGCCGAGTTCGATGTACTGCGCGACGAAGGCGAAGCCTATGCCCGCAAGCTCGATGCCGCCGGCGTGGCGGTCACCAGCGTGCGCTACAACGGCATGATCCACGACTACGGCCTGCTCAACCCGCTGAGCCATGTGCCGCAAGTGCGCACCGCGATGCGCCAGGCGGCCGAAGAACTCAAGACCCACCTCAACTGATCGGCCACCGCCTGACCTTTTCATGGTCATGCTCCCCGTAGGACCGACTTTAGTCGGGAACCGCAGCGACACCGTTCCCGACTAAAGTCGGTCCTACAGCGTTCATGGAGAACCCCGTCATGCCCCTGTTGCTCAGTCATCCCCTGTTGTGGAGCGCCTTGATCCTGTTCGCCGACGTCTCGCTCTGGTACGTGCTGCCGCTGCACCTGCGGGCGCTTCGGGTCGCATTGCGCCTGGCGCTGTTCATCGCCTACAGCAGCCTGTTGATCAATGCCGGCATCAGCCCGCTGCTGGCACCGGCCTGGGGCGATGACAGCGTGATGCAACTGGGCGCCACGGCGCTGGCGATTCTGTGGTGGCTGTTTGCGGCCAGGGTCATGACCGTACTGATCGGCCTGATGCTGATGCGCCGCATCGGCCAGAGCGGGCGCTTGCTGCAGGATGTGTTCGGCGCGCTGATCTTCCTCGCCTGTGTGGTGGCGGCCGCCGGCTACGTGCTGGAATTGCCGGTCAAGGGCTTGCTGGCGACCTCGGGGGCGGTGGCAATCATCGTAGGTTTAGCGTTGCAGAGCACCCTGAGCGATGTGTTCAGCGGCATCGTGCTTAACACCACCAAGCCGTATCAGGTCGACGACTGGGTGAGCATCGACGGCGTCGAGGGCAAGGTCATGGACGTCGACTGGCGCGCCACCCACCTGCAAACCAGCGCCGGCACCACGGCCGTCGTGCCCAACTCGGTGGCGGCCAAGGCCAAGATCGTCAACCTCAGCCGGCCGAGCAACATGCATGGCGTGTCGATCAGCATTCAGGTGCCCAAGCACGTTCGCCCACGCCGGGTGCTGGATGCCCTGAACCGCGCCTTGCAAGGCAGCGACAGCCTGCTGCTGACCCCGGCACCCAAGGTGGTGCTCAAGGAGTCGGGCGAAAGCATGGCCGAATACGTGGCCAGCGGCTTCATCGCCGAGCTGTCGCGAAAGGGCGAAGTGCGTAATCAATTGTTCGACCTGGCGCACCGGCACCTGGAAGCCGCCGGCATCATTCGCCAGAGCGAAGGCAACGCCGTACCGATTTCCCGGGCTCGCGCCCTGCTCGACGAGGTGAAAGTGTTCCGCTCGCTGAGCGAAGAAGAACGCGACCGCCTGGCCGAGTCGATGACTGCCGAACAGTTCGTTGCCGGCCAGGTGGTGCTCGACCTCAACGAGGTGTCCGGGTCGCTGTTCGTGATCGCCACCGGTGTGGTCAGCGCCGCGGTGCCCGATGGCGAGCAACGCATCGAAGCCGGGCGTATGGGCCCCAGCGAGATCATGGGCGAACAGGGCATTCTCGCCGACACGCCGTCCGAAGCCTGCTTCACCGCGATGACCTCCAGCATCATTTACCGCATCGACAAAGAGATCGCCCGCGCTTCGCTGGAGCAGTGCAAACAAGTCACCCGCGCCTTCAACAAGCTTCAGGCTGTGCGCCAGAACAACAGCCATGGCGTGTTGCTGGCGCGGCCTGCGCAAGTCAAGAAAGGCGGCTTTCTGGGCTGGTTGCAACGGCGTAGCTGAAAACGCCGAGCGCTCTGGCTCAAGCCCTCCAGGGTCGGCATGGCAAGCACAACGCCACTACTGACCCTTAACAAAATTAACAACGATTAACTCGTCAGCACCGGTTGCAGCGCCAAGAATGAACCGCTCAGTACAGACCTTTGCCGATGGAGCGCGCAGGCCCTGTTCAAGGCTGGATTAGCCTCCCCGAGACTCAAGGACATTCGCCATGATTCAAAATTCCCGTGCGTTGCCCCATCACCCCTGCCAGACCTGCGCACGCATTCACAGCCGCGAGCATTCGGCACTGGCGCAAAGCGGTGGTCTGACGCCATGGCGTGAAAAGCTGGCCAAGCAGTTGATTCTGGACAATCTCGGCGAGAACATCGAGGTCACTGAACTGGCCCGCGCCTGCGCCTTGTCGCGCAGTTACTTTTCCAGGGCGTTCAAATGCAGCACCGGCCTGTCGCCACAGGAATGGATACGCGAACAGCGTATCCTGCGCGCCAAGTGCCTGATCGCTCACACCGGCATGACCCTGACGCAGATCAGTCAGGAATGCGGCTTTTGCGACCAGTCGCACTTTTCGCACATCTTCTCGCGCAGTGAGGGTATTACGCCCTTGACCTGGCGCGGCCATGCGCTCAAAAAGCATCAGGGTCTCGACATGCACCTTGCCATTTGACCCCCCGTTGTCTCTTTTTCAGGACAGGAATCCGGCGTTGACGCCCATCCCCGAACAGGCCCTGCAATTCGGCCCTTACCGTATCTACCCCGAACAGCGTCTGGTGCTGGACGTCGACCAGCCATTGCGCCTGGGCAGCCGCGCCCTGGACATTCTGCTGGTGCTGCTTGAACAGCCCGGCGAGGTGATCAGCCGCCAGCACTTGATCAGCCGCGTCTGGCCGACCAGCGTGGTCGAAGACAGCAACCTGCGGGTGCACATGGCCGCCTTGCGCAAGGCGCTGGGTGACGGCCAGACCGGCCAGCGCTATATCGTCACCGTGGCGCAACGCGGCTACAGCCTGGTGGCGCCGGTGATTCAGGTGGCCCAGGATGCGCCGCAGCACATGCGCGCGACCCCGCTGCGTGCCGACCACAACCTGCCGCTGCGCCGGGCGCGCATGATCGGCCGCCAGCCGCTGGTCGACGCCCTGGTGCAGACCCTGCACAGCCAGCGCTTGATTACCCTCACCGGTCCCGGCGGCATCGGCAAGACCTCGGTGGCGTTGCGCGTGGCCGAACAACTGATCGGTCATTACCGCGATGGCATTCGCCTGCTGGAGCTCGCGCCGCTGAGCGACCCGCTGCTGGTGCCCGCCCAACTGGCCGCACTGTTTGACCTGGCCCCGGATGACGGCGACCCGCTTGGTCAGCTGTGCACCTGGCTGCGCGACAAACAGGTGTTGCTGGTGATCGACAATTGCGAGCACCTGATCGATGCAACGGCGTTGATCTGTGAACGGATACTGCGCAGCGCCCCGCAGGTTGCCATTCTGACCACCAGCCGTGAGCGCCTGCGCGCCGAAGGTGAGTTCATCCAGCGCCTTGAGTCCCTCGACTGCCCGCCACGTGAGCTGGACGTCGAACTGAACGCGGCAGACTTTCCGGCATTGCAGCTGTTCGTCGAGCGGGCCATGAGCAGCCAGGAGCAGTTCGAGCCCAACCGCGTGACCCTGGCCATGGCTGGCGATATCTGCAGGCGCCTGGACGGCATTCCGCTGGCCATCGAACTGGCCGCCGCGCAAGTGGCCAGCCTCAGCCTGTCTGACCTGCAGGCCCAGTTGCAGTACAACCCGGCGCAGTTGATCCACGCCGGCGCACACAGCACCGATCGCCAGCAGACGCTGCTGGCGACGCTGGACTGGAGCTTTCATTTGCTCACCCCCGACGAGCAGTGCTGCCTGAGCCGGCTGTCCGTCTTCAAAAGCCGCTTTACCCTGGAGTCGGCGCTGGCAGTTGCCGGCGATGCCTCGATGCCGGCCGCGACGCTGTACACCGCCATCAGCCAACTGGTCGCCAAATCGCTGCTCAATGTCGAAGCCGGCGATGAGCAGGTGTTCTATCGCCTGCTCGACACGACCCGGCATTACGCGCTGGAAAGATTGCGCCAGTACGGCGAACTGCCGGCCACGCTGGAACGCCACGCCGAACACTGCCTGGCGTTGATGCAGCAGGCACGTGACGACTGGGAGCAACTGCCGACCCAGCAGTGGCTGGAGCGCTACACCCGTAGCCTCAAGGATGTGCGCGAAGTGCTCGACTGGGGCCTGAACGGTGAAGGTCCCAAAGCCCTGGCCATCTCGCTGGTGGCGCACTCGGCACCGCTGTGGCAAGAACTGTCGCGGCTCAAGGAACACGGGGTGTATGTGCGCAAGGCCTTGCTGGGTTTGCAACACGCCGGGTATCAGAACCCGTCACTGGAAATGCAACTGCGCCTGGCGCTGGGCAGCTTCAGCTATCACAGCCGAGGCCCGACCCTGGAAACGATGGACGCCTTTATCGACGCCCTGCGCCTGGCCGAGCAAAACGACGATTCAGCGGGCCGGTTACGGGCGATTTCCGGGCAAATGACGGTGTACCTGTGCCGTGGCGACTATCCGGCGGCGCTGGTGCAAAGCCGCCAGTTCGATCGCCTGGGATTGGGGCTGGACCCGGAGATCAACCTCAGTGCCCATCGCCTGCGCCTGTTGGCGCTGCATTACGAGGGTCGCCAGCCCGAAGCCCGCCAACAAGCCGAAAATGTGTTGCAGCGCCTGGCCCACAATAGCCAGCACAACCGGTTCAGCCGTGGTTTTGGCATTCAGTACGAGCAAAGCGTGGCCACCCTCACCGTTCTGGCGCGCACCCTTTGGCTTCAGGGCCAGCCGCTGCAGGCCGAACGAGTGGCCCGTCAGGCGCTGGAGATTGCCGTGCAGATCGATCATGGCCTGTCGATCTGCTACACCCTGGCGCTGGCCGGTTGCCCCATCGCGCTGTGGTCCGGCAATACAACGCTGGCCCGCGAGCAGGTCACCCAACTGCTGGCCCAGACGCACAAACACGGGGTGCTGCTGTTCCACACCTGGGGCCGTCACTACGCGCGGCTGCTCGACCTGCCGAACGAGGCGGCGGGACCGGCGACCGGGCTGCTCAGCGATATCCTGCTAACCCTGCGCGACAGCGAGATCGACCCGCCGCAACTGGAGCGCGCGCAACAGGGCGAAGCGGGCTGGTGCAGCGCCGAAATCCTGCGCTGCCGGGCAGAAAATCTGTTGGCGCCGGACGATGGTCAGGATGTTGACGAGGCTGAAAAGCTGCTGTGTCAGGCACTGGACATTGCCCGAGAGCAAGGTGCGTTGGCATGGGCGCTGCGCAGTGCCTTGAGCCTGGCAAGGCTGCGGCCCGAACAGACTCGCGCGCTGCTGGTGCCACTGCTTGAGCGGTTTGAAGCCGGCAGTCAAACCCCGGATATGGTAATGGCGCAGACGTTGTTGTCGCGGGCCTGAAAGCGCGTCATCCCATGCAAACGCACGGTATTGAACAGCCGGTAACGTGCCTCGCCGTCGCTGACAACCGCTACCAGCAATGACCTGTCTTCCAGGCGCTGCAAATCCTGGCGTAGCCTGTCGAGGGTGTAATCGCAGTCACACACCACACAGGCCGCCGCTTCCAGCGAGAAATCCTGCGTAAAGATCGCCAGGCGCCGCAACAGGTTGCATTCCCGCTCGTTCAGCCGCGCATGACTCCACTCCAGCGCCGCTGCCAACGACCGGTGCCGCGCCACCGCCGTGCGCCGTGTCAGGTTCAGCAGCCATTGGCTATTGTTCAGTTGTGCCTGCAAACCGGGTACGGAAAACATCTCCAGTTGCGCAGCAAGCAGTTCGATGGCCAGCGGCAGGCCATCGAGCTGCCGGCAGATTTCGCTCACGGCCGGCAGGTCCTGTTCGCGCAGCACATAGCCCTGCTGACAGGCCTGGGCACGGCTGATCCACAACTGCACCGCCGCACACGTCATGCCCTGCTGCGGGTCACGCACTTGCGCGCGTGTAGGCTGGGCCAGGCCGGGCACCCTTTGCAGCCATTCACCACAGGCGTACAACGGCTGGCGACTGGTAGCCAGCACCGCCAGTTGCGGCGCCGTTTCCAGTAATTGTTCGATCCGTTGACGGCAGGCCGGCGGCAAACACTCGGCGCTGTCGAGCAACAGCAAACAGTGCCGCCCCGCCAGTGCCTGGCTCAGTGATTCCCCCAGTGCATCCAGAGGCTCGCCGCTGCTGCAATCGACCCACCAGACACCATCGCGGTACTGCGCTGCCAACTGCTCGGCTGCGTGGCAGGCCAGGCGGGTCTTGCCCACCCCGGCAGGGCCGACCAGGGTCACGAAACGGCGGGTGGAAAACTGCCCTACCAGCGCGGCCACCGCCTCGTCCCGACCGATCAGGGGCGTCATGGAGGCCGGCAGGTTATGCCGGGCAATCATCCCCTCTGTCGTTGATCCGGCAGGCAACGGCGCCTGAGTGACCTCGGCGATAAAGCTGTAACCTCGATGCGTGACCGTGGCGATATAACGCTGCCCATCACGCCCGCCGCCCAAGGCCCGGCGCAAGGCAGCGATGTGTACCCGCAGGTTGACCGCCTCGACCACCGAAGCCGGCCAGACCTGCTCGATGACCTGCTCCTTGCTGACCACCGTTCCGGCACGCTCGACCAGCACCTGAAGAATATCCAGCGCCCGCCCGCCCATCGGCACCGCCCGGCCGTTACGCAACACTTGACGCTGACGCACATGAAAGGCGTAAGGCCCAAACAACAGCACCGGCTCTGCGAAGGTATTGACCTGACCGTTCATGT
This sequence comes from Pseudomonas sp. 3A(2025), assembly GCF_054589175.1. NCBI lineage: Bacteria > Pseudomonadati > Pseudomonadota > Gammaproteobacteria > Pseudomonadales > Pseudomonadaceae > Pseudomonas > Pseudomonas sp. 3A(2025). The sequence continues at coordinate 237,887 of NZ_BAAILM010000113.1, forward strand.
GCACCCCTCCACGCCCTGCGCGGGGGTTACCCGGTCAGCGCATGCCATTCAATAAACAAGAATGGTTATCTTCGCAGCCACAGGTGTTGAAACAACCGTGGCGGGGGGTGCGATACGGTCAATGCGGTGCGCGATACGGACACCGGCTCAAGGAGGCGCTCAACTGAACTGTTCACGGTACTGTGCAGGCGTCAGCCCCAGCCGTGCCGTGAATAAGAAGCGCATGTGCCGTACACTGCCAAAGCCGCTTTTATAAGCAATGGTCTTGAGCGGCAGTTCGGTGGTTTCCAGCAGGCTGCGGGCGCGGTCGATGCGCGCGTTTTGCAGAAACTCCATGGGCGTCATCTGCACGTCACGCATGAACAGCCGCGAGAAGTGCCTGGCGCTCATGTTGACCAGTGCGGCCATGCGTTCGACCGTGAACGGATCGTCCAGATGTTCCAGTACATGGTTCTGCACCCGGGTCACAGCACTCTCATGAGGTGCGACCGCCGCCATCAGCGGGCTGAACTGTGCCTGGCCGCCCTGGCGCTTCATGACCACCAGCAGCACCTTGGCCACATCCTGGGCGATTTTCTTGCTGTGATCGCGGGCCACCACGGCCAGCGCCAGGTCGATACCCGCCGTCACGCCACCGGAGGTCAACAGGTTGCCGTCCTGGATGAAGATCTGGTCGGTTTCCACCAGCGCTGCGGGGCAACGCTTGATCAGCCGCTCGGTGTAATGCCAGTGGGTGGTGACGCGGTAACCGTCGAGCAGGCCGGCATCGCCGAGAAGAAAAGCGCCGGTGCAGATCGAGCCATAGCAATGCGCACGCGGCACCGCTGCTTGCAGCCACGCCTGCACATCCGGCATATGCCGGTCATACGCACCTGGCCCGCCGGGCACCAGCAGCAGGTCGTAGGCCTCGGTGGCTTGATCCAGCGTGATATCGGCCTGCACCACCACGCCGTTGGAAGCGCGCAGCAGGCCGGCTTCGGAGCCGATGGTGACGATCCGGTAATGCGCTTCGAGCGGCAAATAGCGATTGGCGATGGAGAACACTTCCAGCGGCCCGGACATGTCCAGCAGCAGCAAGTCGGGGAACAGCAACATGGCCACGGTTTTCATGCGGGTGCTTCGTGCATGGCAAAGAGGGCTCCGATTCGAGGGATTGAAGCTGTTATACCCGTCCCTTCCCCCGCACACAACTGTCAACTGTATGGAGACAGTCATTCCCGATTGACCTACTTATTGTGACAGTCTCTACGCGGTAACCTTGTTCTCACTTGCTCGACACCTGAATGCACAGGGTCGAAACCGAATGGAGAACCACCATGATCACTCTTCGCAAAGCTTCCGAACGTGGCGCCGCCGACCATGGCTGGCTGAATTCGCATCACACCTTTTCGTTCGCCAGCTACTACAACCCGCAGGAAATGGGCTTCTCTGACCTGCTGGTGATCAACGACGACCGCGTGCAGGCCGGCAAAGGCTTTGGCCAGCACCCGCACCGTGACATGGAGATCTTCTCCTACGTACTCGAAGGCGCGCTGGAACACAAAGACACCCTGGGCACCGGCTCGGTGATCCGCCCGGGCGATGTGCAACTGATGAGCGCCGGCAGTGGCGTGGCACACAGCGAGTTCAACCACTCGCATGAAGAAGGCGTGCACTTTCTGCAAATCTGGATCGTGCCCAACGTCGGCGGCGCCACCCCGAACTACCAGCAACAGCATTTCAGCGCCGCAGACAAACGCGGCCGCCTGAAATTGATCATCGCCCCCGATGGCCAGGACGGCGCGTTGCAGGTTCGTCAGGACGCCAAAGTGTATGCAGGGCTGTTCGACGGCGATGAATCCGCCGAGCTGACGCTCGATGCCGACCGCTATGCCTATGTGCATGTGGCCCGAGGCAGCCTGGTATTGAATGGCCAGGCACTGGGCCCGGGCGACGGTGTAAAAGTGCGTGATGAGCAGCGCCTGCAACTGAGCCAGGGCGTGGATGCCGAGGTGCTGGTGTTTGACCTGCGCCCACAAGAGCGGCCACAGCGTCCTTGAGGGCAGTAGCAAGGGTAAGCGGCAAGCCACAAGTAAAAGCGCGAAGGGTGCGCTGGCTTGTGGCTTTTTTGTTTGAGGGTCTCGCCGCTTGAACTGAAAGAGCTATACAGCCATTATTCGACGCCCTGACACAAATAAATGCAGGGTCGGCCAGCTCTTGATCAGTCGATGCCTTTAATGAACACGCCTCCAGACCCCAATTCCTCTGTGCCCACAGGCCCGACGTCATTGTCATCGGGCGATGCAACGGAGCGGCTGCAACTGGCGCTGGAGGCCGGTGCAATCGTCGGTACCTGGGTGTGGGATATCTTTGCCGACCACTTTGTCGCCGACGAACGGTTTGCGCGCTCTTTCGGGCTCTCTGCGCAGTTATGCCGGGACGGGCTGGCAGCCGATAAAGTCTGCGAGTCCATTCATCCCGATGACCGTCAGCGGGTCGAGACTGCCGTCATCGAAGCCATGGCCCGTGGCGGGCCGTATCGATGCGAGTATCGGGTCCGGCAAAGCGATGGCGTCTACCGCTGGGTCGAAGCCAATGGCCGCGCCGAACTGGACGAACAAGGGCGCGCCGTGCGCTTTCCCGGCGTGCTCATGGACATCGAGTCACGCCGCGTCGCCGAAGCCGAGCGTGACCGGATGGCCGCACTGCTGCGTATCTTTACCGCAGCGGTGCCGGGAGTTGTCTACGCCAAAGACCTGCAGGGCCGAATGCTGGTGGCCAATCAGGGAACCACTGATCTGATTGGTAAACCGCCTTCGTTCTATCTAGGCAAGACCGATCTGGAGTTTCTCGCCGATAAACGCCAGGCCCGACAGGTCATGGCCAACGACCAGCGCATCATGCATGGCGGCAAGGCGGAGCAAATCGAAGAGCAGGTCGATATGCCAGACGGCTCCGAGGTCACCTGGCTGTCGCTCAAGGCTCCGCTGCTGAACGACAGCGGCGAGGTCATCGGCCTGATCGGTTCATCGGTCGATGTCACCGACCGAAAAAAAGCAGAACGCGCGCTGCAAGAGCTTAACCTCACGCTGGAGGACCGGGTCGCCGCGGCCATCGCTGAGCGAGAGGTCGCCGAGGCCGCGCTGCGCCAATCGCAAAAGATGGAAGCGGTCGGGCAGTTGACCGGCGGCATCGCCCACGACTTCAACAATTTGCTGGCCGGTATCAGCGGCTGCCACGAATTGATGAATACGCGCCTTGAGCAAGGTCGTCCTGGCGACGTGAAACGCTATCTGGCAACGGCCCAGGGTGCAACCAGACGTGCCGCCGCGCTCACTCACCGTTTACTGGCCTTCTCCCGGCGCCAGACACTGGCGTCGGTCCCGACCGATGTCAATGCGCTGGTCAGCGGCATGCAAGAGTTGGTCAACCGTTCGGTCGGCCCGTCCATCGACGTTGAAATTCATCTGGCGCCAGAACTCTGGACTGCCTTGATTGACCCTGCACAACTCGAAAGCGCACTGCTCAACCTGTGCATCAACTCGCGCGATGCCATGCCCGAAGGCGGCAAAATCTGCATCGACACGTTGAACACCCGGGTCACCCAGGATACCGGCCTCGATCACACCGTTGCCCACGGCAACTACCTGGTGGTGTCGGTGACGGACTCTGGCCTGGGCATGTCTGCTGATACTGCCGCACGGGCCTTCGAGCCTTTTTTCACCACAAAACCCGTAGGCGCCGGCACCGGGCTGGGCCTGTCCATGGTTTACGGCTTCGCACGGCAGTCTGGCGGTGATGTCCAGATTCATTCGACCGAGGGTCGCGGAACACGGATTGACGTTTATTTGCCACGGCATCTGCACGATAGCGTCGAACCCTGCCTGCAACCGCCTGTGGCCGACAGCTCGCAGGCTGTTTCAGGGCAGACAGTGTTGCTGGTCGACGATGAACCTTCGATCCGTATGCTGGTCAGTGACGTCTTGACTCAACTGGGCTACAGCGTTCTGGAGGCCGCCGACAGCAAGACAGGCCTGCACATTCTGCAGTCCGATGTGCGTATCGATGTGCTGATATCGGATGTGGGCCTGCCGGGCGGACTCAATGGCCGGCAGATGGCTGATAGAGGGCGACGCGGCAGGCCGGGCTTGCCGGTGCTGTTCATTACCGGTTATGCAGAGGCCAATGTGCTGGACCATGACTATCAGGAGCCTTGTACGGCGGTGTTGACCAAGCCGTTTGCCCTGGAGGCGCTGGTTGCGCAAGTGGGTGCGTTGCTCAAGGGCTGACCGGACGGCTAGCGTTAATCTTTCGTTCAATCATCAACGACGACGCCACGCCAATCGGGTGGCGGTCGAACCTTTATCAAAAGAGAACCAGGAATGCAGCAAGTCATGCTGAATCGCTTTTTCACAGCACTGCTCGCGCTGATGCTGCTGAGCGTCGTCGTGCCGGCCGTCGCCCAGTCAAAACCTGCGGCCCCGACCGCCAGTTCCAGCACGCTGCCAGTCGTGGCCGAGGGTGCGGGCCTGGACGAGTTGAGTGAGCAACTCGATCTGATCCGGCAAAAGGTTTCAGTCAACGCCAATGATGACTTGCTCGCCAGCTTGCGCCAGGCGGCTCTACAGGTACAGAAGCTGGCCGACAACCTCGTCTCCCGACAAGCCGCAGACATTGATCACCTGAATGAACAGCTCAATATCGTAGGGCCCGTACAGCCCGACGAGGCGCCAAGCCTGAGCAGCCAGCGTAAAGCGCTGACGGCGCAAAAAACGGCGTTGGCCAGTGACGAGCGCCAGACCAGTGCGTTGAGTCAATCGGCCCGCGATCTGGCCGTACAGATCTCCAGCCTGCGCCGCAGCCTTTTCGACTCGCAGATCAGCACCCGCTCGGCGAGTCCGCTCAGTCCAACCTTCTGGAACCAGATGATCCGTCCGACCGACGACGATCTGGGGCGTCTGCGCAGTCTGTTCAAGGATGTCGGCACGGTCGTCGATGCCGCACTGTCACCGGCAAATCGCACGGTGTTCATTACCGTGCTGCTGGGTGCGTTGCTGATCTGGGTGGTGGGCCGGCGCTTGCTGGAGCAATTTCTGGTCTGGCTGATGATGCGCCGGGTGCCAGAGGGGCGTCTGCGTCGCAGTGCCCTGGCACTGGCAGTAGGCCTGGCGACCATTCTGACGATCAGCGCGGCAACCTCCCTGCTTCGCTGGGGGCTGGTGCGCAACGCGACGCCGAGTGCCGACGTGCTCAATCTGCTCGACCAGTTGCAGACGCTGATAACATTCAGCGCCTTCATTGTCGGGCTTGGCCGTGCACTGTTGATGCTCTCCAACCCGTCCTGGCGCCTGCCACAGATTCCGGACGAAATTGCTTCGGCCATGGGCCGCTTTCCGGTGTTGCTGGCGCTATTGCTGATGATCATCGGCACGCAAGAACGTATCAACAGTGTGATCGCCAGCAGCCTGGCTTTGACTCTGGCGGTCAATGGCCTGACGGCGCTGGCCGTGTCACTGGTATTTTTCTTTGCCCTGCTGCGCTACCGCCGTACCCGCCGCAAATTCGAGTTGCCGCGTCTGCCAGGTTTTGCCGGGCTGATACCGTTTGTGGTTGCGGTCTGGGTCGGCCTGAGCCTGATCGCGCTGATCAGCGGTTACCTGACCCTGGCCTACTTTCTGGCGGTAAAACTGCTGTGGATGAGCGTGGTAGCGGCCACGGCCTATCTGTTGATCGCCTGCTTTGGCGATCTTTGCGAGACCCTGCTATCGCCTAGACAACCGGGCGGGTTGGCACTGGGATCTACCCTGGGCTTGTCGCCCCGGCACCAGGCTCAGGCGAGCACGGTGCTGGCCGGTATCGGACGTACCCTGTTGCTGTTTACTGCACTGCTGCTGGCCCTGCTGCCGTCCGGCTCCAGCCCCGGCGACATACTCGAAAGCTTTACCCAACTGGACATCAGCAACCGGCCGTTGGGCGGCCTGAACATCGTGCCCGGCGATATCTTGCTGGCCCTGGTCCTGCTGGTCGTAGGCCTGCTGGGTGTTCGAGTAGTCAAGGACTGGCTGGGTGAACGGCTGCTGCCGGAAACCAACATGGACGCCGGCATGCGCGCCTCGCTGGTGACGCTGGTCGGCTACATCGGCTTTATCGTGGTCGCGGCCACGGTGATGTCGACCCTGCATATCAGCCTGACCAACCTGACGTGGGTCGTCAGCGCCCTGTCGGTGGGCATCGGCTTCGGCTTGCAAGCCATTGTGCAGAACTTCATCTCCGGCCTGATCCTGCTCACGGAGCGGCCGGTCAAGGTCGGCGACTGGGTCAGCCTGGCGGGCGTTGAAGGTGATATCCGCCGCATCAACGTGCGCGCCACGGAAATCCAGATGTCGGACCGCTCGACCGTGATCGTGCCGAACTCGCAATTCATCACCCAGAACGTACGCAACGTGACCATGGGCAATGCGCTGGGTGTGGTCGGCATCACTCTGACATTGCCGCTGGACACCGACGTGCTGCAGATACGCGAACTGCTGCTGCAAGCCTTCACCGAGCATGAGGCAATACTCGACACGCCCGCGCCCTCGGTTTCGTTCAAGGACCTGACCACCACCGGCGTGATTATCAGCGCCAGCGGTTACGTCAACAGCCCACGCTCGGTCGGCGGTGCCCGAAGCGACCTGTTGTTCACCGTTCTGGGCCGCCTGCGCGACATGGGTATCGCCCTGTCATCACCGCAAAGCATGGTGCTGATTAACGAACTACCCGAGAAGGCGCGGTCGGACGAGTAAAAATCGTCTTCAACACCGCGGCCACAATCGCTTCAGGGCAATCTTCCTGAACCAGATGGCCGGCGTTTTCGACAGCAATACAGGGATGGCCGGAAATCAGCCCGGCCAGTGCCTCGCCCTTGGCATAGGGGATCCATTCATCATGGCGTCCCCACAGGACTGTCACCGGACAATCGAGCCGGTCGTACAACCCCTCGATCTCATCGGTATAAACCTGATCCATCTGGGCGATCTGCCGATAGAACGCGGGCTGCCCCACCGGCCCGGTCCAGGGCGCACTGTAGATGTCCAGCGCCTGTTCGGACAACGGCTGGTGCGCCGCCGATTGCAGATACGCCTTCAGCAGTGCGCGGTGCATGTAATCCGGCATGCCCGCGAACGCCTGTTCGTGCTGGCGCACATGCTGCACGAACGGTGAGCCCCAGGGTGCCAGCGCCACGGCATCGAAAATCGTCAGCGAGGCATAGCGCAGGCCATTGAGGTAATAGGCGCGCAGCGCTGTTGCCCCGCCGAAGTCATGCGCCAGCACGTCGGGGCGCTCCAGCCCCCACTCCTGAAAAAGTGCGTGCAGCACCCTGTTCTGCACCGCCAGCGAGACGTCTTGCCCCGCGCGCTGCTCGGACTGTCCGTAGCCGACCAGATCGAAGTAATAAACCGTCCGGTGATCGAGAAGATACGGCACGATCCTGCGCCAGACCTGAGAAGAAAAAGGGGTGCCGTGGATCGCCACGAGCGCAGGCCCGGTGCCCGCCTTTCCCCAGCGCACGGCGTTGCCCTCGATGAGGGTGGTATTCGGCAAATCGAGCATGGCGTTCAACCTCATTTTGGCAATCGGGATACTGGCCGTGGAATGTTAAGCTGGGCGCTTTCGAGCACTTGAACACCGGGCAGGCCAGACATGAATCGTCGTAAAAAGATAAAGCAGTTATTACAGGCTCATGCAAAAAAGGCCAGCGCCAAACTGGCACCGGCCAGCAAGAGCAAATACATCAGCAAGGCTGACCGTTTGAAGCTGGCAGCCGAGGCTGAATCCGGCGTGCCTGCCGAACAATGACGCGTCTGGACTTCAAGGCACGCTTCATCAGCGCACTGCCCTCTTTCCCGGCAGAAATGGACCTGGGCCTTGATGAGTTCGTGGTCTACGAACGCGACCTGCTTGCGTCCCTCGCGGTGCAGGACGCTGACTTTCTGGTCGAGCAAGGGCTGCCCTGTGATGCCGCACCCTTTCTCAGCTTTGCCGCTTACACCGAAGCGCAAAGAACCCACCGGCTGAGCGTGTTCGGGATTGGCGATGACTATTTCCCGATTGGGCACAACGGCTCCGGCGACGTCCTGGCCATCGAGCGCTCGAGTCGTGAAGTCGTGTATTTGAACCATGATTTCAATAACGAACGGGTGTTCATCAATTCCACCCTGCTGCAGTTCGCAGAATGCTTATGTATTTTTCAGGAACATCTGCGCGACAACAGGATGGCGTTCTGCCTGACGGAGATTGAGCGTATTGATCCTGCGGCGGCGCGACCGGGGACGATGTGGGCCGAGGCGGTCAAGGAAGCGTTTGATTGAGGCGGATCAAGGATCATTACCACCTGGCTGCGCCGACGATGGTCAACAGGTAGACTAGCGCTTTAAGCGCCGACCGGGAGTTTTGCATGGGCACGCAGGAAAACATGACGAGTGCCGCAAGAAACTCGCTACGGCTTTCCCGGTTGCGGCTGCGTGACTTTCGTTGCTTTGAAAAACTCGATATCGATTTTCACCCGGGCCTGACCGTTCTGGTCGCGGCCAATGGGGCGGGTAAGACATCCATTCTCGATGCCATCGCCATCGCTTTAGGCCCCTATGTGGGAGCATTCGACGAGGCAGTGGGCAAGCACCTTGAGCCGAGCGATATTCGCCAGTTTCGTGCCAGAAAAACCGCTACCAACGAAATGGAATACGCCCCCAAAGGGGCTCGAATCGAAGCGACAGGGTTTATTCCCGGCAGTCTGGAGCATCAGTTGTCAGGTGGACTGCACAGCAGTTGGCGTCGTCATCTCGACAGCCCTGGCAAAGCCAGGACCTCAGTCAAGGACGCCAAAGAACTGGTGAGCTACGGCAAGCGCATACAAGAGGCGGCTCGCACCCCAGGCACCGAGGTCGTGCTGCCACTGATTGCGTACTACGGCACCGGACGGCTGTGGCAACAGAGAAAGCTGGCAAGTGCAAAGAACATCGAACGCACCTCAAGAACCGTAGGCTATACCGACTGCCTCGATTCGGCCTCCAGCTATAAATCGTTCGTGCAATGGTTTCGTTACTGGAGCCTGAATGCCAAACAAGCTCAACTCAAGGCGCTTGAAGCTGGGGCCGCCGTTACCAGAACCGAATTCGACGACTATCTTCAGTCTGTGAGTAGCGCCGTAAACACCTGTATCCAGCCGGCAGGCTGGAGCGGTATCGAGTACTCCTTCAGCCGTGACGCACTGGTTGCCCGTCATGAGCAATTGGGCGAACTGCCAGTCGAGTCGCTCAGCGACGGTATTCGCAACATGATCGGCATGGTGGCTGATATCGCCTTCCGCGCCACCAAACTCAACGGTCACTTGGGCTCGCAGGCAGCGCAAGAGACGCCGGGGGTGCTACTGATCGACGAAGTCGATATGCACTTGCATCCTGAATGGCAGCAAGTGGTATTGCTCAATCTGGCCCAGGCATTCCCGGCCATGCAGTTTATCGTGACCACCCACAGCCCCCAGGTGCTGAGCACCGTGTGTTCGGACTGCGTTCGCATCCTGCGCGCTGAAATCGACCCTGAAACCACCCGCCTGATCACCACTGTCAGCAAACCACAATGGCAGACCCGCGGTGTTGCCAGCTCCGACCTGCTGGCGCGGATCATGAGCGTCGATCCGGTTCCGCAAGTCCCTGAGGCCATCCAGGTTGCCGACTATCAGGCGCTGATCCAGCAAAATCTTCATGAACGTCCTGAGGGGGGTACATTGAGAAATAAACTGGAGGCCCATTTCGGCGCTGATCATCCTGTGATTCGCGAGTGTGATCGACTGATTCGTTTGCAAGGGATCAAGCAGCGTCTACCACGCGATCTGAGTAACGGAGAATGTTGAAGTGCGTCGCTTGAATCGTCAGGACGAAGCCCCCTCAGGTCTTGGGCGTTACCGTCATGGCCTGAACATCTGGTTGGACGGCGCCCTGAATCAGATTCGACGCGCAGAGCTAAGCGGCTACATCCAGACCATGGAAACTTTTGCCGAATATGCCGAGGCGTTTCCCGATAACGAGGAGTGGATTGAGGAACTGGCGCAAGAACTGCGTAATACCGCTCATTTGCCATACGCCACGGCGATCAGGCATGTGCTGACGCGTCAGAGTGAGTAAGGATAGACATTGGCCAGCCAGGGATGACAAACACACCATGACCGACCACGCGACACTGCAACACAACGGCTATATCCTGCTGCGCCAGGCCATCCCTACCGACTGGCTGGCAGGCCTGCGTGCCACCTTCGACGCGCAGGTCACCCCCCCAGAACAATGGCCAGTACCGCGTGGCAGTGACTGGCGCTACTCGATGCTCGATTGTGACTCAACCATTCAGGCCGTGTGCCGTCTGCCGCAGGTGCTGGCGGCGGTGGGCGAATTGATTGGCGAGCCGTTCTTCCTTTCGCAAGTAGAGGGACGTGAGCCGGTTGCCGGCGGCGGGCATCAGCAGTTGCATCGCGACCTGTCGGCGCAACGGCCGGGCGATACGGTGGGCGCCATGGCTTATTTCGACGACTACGGTCCCGACAACGGCGCCACCCGTATTGTCCCCGGCAGCCATCGACCGGCCCCCGGAGCGCCGCCCTTTGACTTCGCTGACGAGTCCGGGTCGGTGCAGCTTTCAGGCACGGCGGGGGACATTCTGGTCTTCGATGTCGACCTGGTGCATGCGGGCAGTCTGAATATCGGCGGTGCACACCGGCGCTCGATCCTGATCAGCTATGCGGCGCAAGGGCTATACGCGACGCATCAGCAAACCGCGCACCTGCGCAATGTGCGGATGGACACGAGCGAGCGGTTCGATCCTGCGGACTTTGTCTTCGGCGCAATCTGACTGAGGGCCCTAAGGCCGAACCGGTTGCTCATACCGATCCTGAATACGCTGCAACTCCCCCGATTCACGTAACTGTGCAAGCGCATTGGTCCAGGCAGCCACCACCTCGTCGTCGCAGTCGCGACTGAAGACGATGTACAGCGACGAGCGATACAGCTCGACCGGAATCTGTCGCAGGGTGCCGGGGGCAATGTTCAAATGGCGGCTGTAGTACGCCACGCCGGCATCGGTGTCGCCCACAATGACGCTGGTACGCCCGGCCAGCAGCATGCGGTAAAGCTGGCGGTTATCGACGGCACTTCTGTCGAGATTATCGAAGCCCTGCGCCTGAAGCCTGTCGGGCACCAGGCCCGCATGGCGCGTGGTGATCTGCGCCGCACGCTGCAATTGCTCCAGGGTGTCCAACGGCGGCGCACTGGACAACTGCCAGGCATGGATGGACTCTTCGACGATCGGCCCGACCCACTTGTACAACGGCTCGCGCTCAGGCGTGCGGAACATGGAATACATGATGGTTTTGGGCCGATTCTTCAGGACATAACTGGCGCGCATACTGGGTAACAGCAGCATTTCGAAGTCATCGTGTGTGAGCGCCATGATGGCCCGGACGATCTCCGTGGTCATGCCAGTGAGCTGATCGTTGTCCTGAAAATTGTACGGCGCCCACTCTTCGGTCACGACCTGATAAGGATCGGCATTGACCTGATGTCCGTACAACAGACAGAGCAGTGCTGCAACAAGTGTCGAATGCTTCATGTGCGCTGCCTGGCAAACGGCTGGGTGTTCAAGGAGGCTCCTGTTCGAGCGGGCAAGGCAAGCATAGACCTTAACGGCGGCGCTCAGTGCACCACGCTAGATCTGCGTCGGCAACCCGAAGCGCAAAGTCGCGCCCTGTCCCGGCCTGTCCAGCAGTTCAATCGTGACGCCGTGCAGTTGCAGGATCTGATAGACGATGCGCAACCCCAAGCCGCCATCGCGACGCGCGCCGCCAATGGTAAAAGGCCGCAAAAACAGGCCTTCGCGCAGTTCGGCAGCGATGCCTGGGCCGGTATCGGCCACAATGAAGTTTACCTGTTCGCCCAGCGGCTCCAGTTGCAGCGTCACCGTGCCGCGTTCCGGCGTATGGCGCAAGGCGTTGTCCAGCAGATTGGTCAATACCCGCTCGATCAGCCCCAGATCGGCATACACGTCCTGCACGCGGCCGGGGATCTTCGCGTCGAGGGTGATGTGCCGGGTTTCAGCGCTCAACTCGAACTTCTGTAGTACATCCTGCAACAGATCCAGCGGCGAGAAACGTTCGATCACCGGTTTGACGAAGCCGTGTTCCAGGCGCACCAGCTCCAGTAACGCCTGGGCCAGACCGCCGACCTTGCGGCTCTGGTCCAGCGCGGTGGCCAGATAACGCTGGCGTTCCTCGGCACTCAGGTGCTCGCCCTTGATCGACAGCACTTCCAGATAGCCGTGCAGGGACGCCAGCGGAGTGCGCAGGTCGTGGGAGATGTTCGCCACCAGCTCGCGGCGCTCTTGCTCCTGACGATTGAGGGCGCGCAGTTGCTCGGCCAGCCGGGTCTGCATCTGGGCAAAGGTACTTTCCAGCGCGCCGATTTCATCACCCCGGCCACTGTGGCCGCTCAAGGGCACAGGGTCGACACTGGCGTCGATGTCGAAGCGCTCCAGCGCTTCGGTCAGGCGCCGCAGCGGCCGGGTAATCCAGGCAAATGCCGCAAGGCCGGCCAGCAGGCACAGCGTGGCGATCAGGCCAATGGCCCAGACCGCCGTGGTCAGCGCCTCGCTGGTCGCCCCGCGCTCGGCGAAGCGATCGTGGGCTTCGCCGAGCAGCACGACATAAAGAAACCCGGCGCGGTGCCCGGCAACCATTAGCGGCGCCACGCTGAACACCTTGCGCCCCTCAAGGCTGCGTGGGTCGTCGCCGGTAATCGGCAGCGGGTCGCCGGCAAGAAAGCGCTGGATCGGTGCCAGCTCGATGTGATCGCGCAACAACCGGTTGCGCGGCGCCGCATCGCCGATGATGCGCCCGTCGATGTCCAGCAGGTACACCTCGACGCTGGGGTTGACCAGCATCAACTGGCTGAACAGTTCGCGCAGCGCACCGGGCATCAGGCCGTTGGCGTCCATCAGTTGCGTGTCACTGGCAATATGCCGGGCCAGATCGCGGGACAGCTCTTGCACCACTTCCAGTTCATGCATGCGGCTGGAGCGCATCTGCAACCAGATCGACGAACCACAACACACCAGCAACAGTAATGCGAAGACCAGCGCCAGGCGCCGGGTCAGGCTCAGCGTGAAAGCCTTTTTCATCAGGCCTCTCCTGGCGCGGCAAATTTATAGCCACGGCCCCACACCGTCAGGATACGCGCAGGGCTCGACGGGTCGGCTTCGATCTTGGCGCGCAGGCGGTTGATGTGGGTGTTGACCGTGTGTTCGTAGCCTTCATGGCTATAACCCCACACCGCGTCAAGCAGTTGCATGCGTGAAAACACCGTGCCCGGCTGGCGGGCGAAGAAGTACAACAGGTCGAATTCGCGCGGGGTCAGGTCCAGCGCACTGCCATGCAGCGCCGCTTCCCGGCTGATCGGGTCGATGGCCAGGCCGGCCACCTCAAGGCGGCCGCTGTCCAGGCGCAAGTTACGCGCCATGGCCTCGACCCGGCGCAGCAGCGCCTTGACCCGCGCGACCAGCTCCATCATCGAGAACGGCTTGGCGAGGTAATCATCGGCGCCCAGCTCCAGACCGAGGATGCGGTGCATTTCGCTGGAGCGGGCACTGGTGATGATGATCGGCGTATAGCGGGTCATGGCCCGGGCGCGCCGGCAGATTTCCAGGCCATCGACGCCGGGTAGCATCAGGTCGAGAATCAGCGCATCCCAGCCGCCCTGCTCCAGCAGGCGCAGGCCTTGCTCGCCGTCGGCGCTGTGCACCACCTCGAAACGCTCGTCGCGCAGGTGCAGGCAGATCAGGTCGGCGATGTGGACATCGTCCTCGACCACCAGCACGCGTTTGGCCTGCTCCATCGCATTCGCCGCTCGGTTATTGATTGAGCGACATTCTCACACAGGCCGATCAGGGCAGTTATCACGAATTGTTTAACTCTGCGTGAGGATTTGGCGAGTCGCCCGGCCGTAGCCTGAGCCCATCACTAAAGGGACGGACACGATCATGCTCTCAAGACGAAACCTGTTGCTCAGTGCCGGAACACTGGGCGTGGCGGCCGCCGCCTTCGGCGTACTACCGCGTTTGGCCGACAGCCGCAACCTGCAGCCTGAAGACGACGCCGTGGGCAGTTTCGAAGTCAGCCATACCGATGACGAGTGGCGCCAGCGGCTGAACGACGAGCAATACCGCGTGCTGCGCCAGGAAGCCACCGAACGGCCTTACAGCAGTCCGCTCAACGACGAACACCGCGCCGGCACCTTCGCCTGCGCCGGCTGCCAGTTACCGCTGTTTGCCTCGGAGACCAAATTCGACAGCCACACCGGCTGGCCAAGCTTCTGGCAACCGCTGGACCAGGCCGTGGGTCAACGCAGCGACCGCGCCTACGGCATGCTCCGCACCGAGGTGCACTGCCGGCGTTGCGGCGGCCATCTGGGCCATGTGTTCGATGACGGCCCGCGCCCGACCGGCCTGCGCTACTGCATGAACGGCGCCGCCATGACCTTCACTGCCAAGGCTGCCTGAGAGGACCCATCATGTTGCTGATCATCCTTGCCTATCTGGGCGGCCTGCTGACCATTCTCAGCCCGTGCATCTTGCCAGTACTGCCATTTGTGTTCGCCCGCGGTGGTCGTCCGTTTTTGCGTAACGGCCTGCCGTTGCTGGCCGGCATGGGCCTGACCTTTGCCCTGGTGGCGACCCTGGCGGCGGTCGGCGGTGGCTGGGTGGTGCGCCTCAACCAGTACGGTCGCTGGCTGGCATTGGCGTTTATCGCGCTGTTTGCCCTTACGCTGCTGTTGCCCGGCCTGGCCGAACGCCTGACCCGCCCGCTGGTGACGGCCGGCAACCGGCTTAACAACGCGGCCGGGAAGACAAAGCAGCCCCATGCCGGCACCTCGTTGCTGATCGGCATCGCCACCGGCCTGTTGTGGGCACCCTGCGCAGGGCCGATTCTTGGCCTGGTGCTGACCGGTGCCGCGTTGCAAGGCGCCAGCGTCGGCAGCAGCCTTTTGTTGCTGGCGTATGCGGCCGGCGCGGCCACCTCGCTGGCGCTGGCCTTGCTGGTGGGCGGCAAGCTGTTTGCGGTCATGAAACGCACCCTTGGTGCCGGCCAGTGGCTGCGTCGCGGGCTGGGCGCAGTCATGCTCGCCGGCGTAGCGGCGATTGCGCTGGGCCTGGACACCGGCCTGCTGACCCGCCTGTCGACCGCCAGCACCGGCAGTCTTGAGCAACGGCTGGTCGAGGGCCTGACCGAACAGTCCGACAGCGGCGCGATGATGATGGCGGCCAAGCCAGGCCTGGCCCCGAGTCTTGCGGTCGAAGGCACCCTGCCCGCGCTGGATGGCGCCGTGCAATGGCTCAACTCGCCACCGCTCAGCCGCGAGGCGCTTAAAGGCAAGGTGGTGCTGGTCGATTTCTGGACTTACTCATGCATCAACTGCCTGCGCAGCCTGCCCTATGTCAAAGCCTGGGCCGAAAAATACCGCGATCAGGGCCTGGTGGTGATCGGCGTACATGCCCCGGAATTCGCCTTCGAGCGTGACATCGACAACGTGAAAAAGGCCACTCGCGACCTGGGCGTGAACTACCCGGTGGCCATCGACAACGATTACGCCATCTGGCGAGCCTTCAATAACCAGTACTGGCCGGCGCATTACTTTATCGATGCCAACGGCAATATTCGCTATCACCATTTTGGCGAAGGCAAGTATGACGAATCGGAACGGGTCATCCAGCAACTGCTGCGCGAGGCCGGTCACAGCGAAGTGGACGCCGGTATGGTCAAGGTCGATGCCACCGGCGCACAACAGGCGGCCACTAAAGGCCTGCGCTCGCCGGAAACCTGGCTAGGTCATGATCGGGCCGAGCGTTTCGTGTCACCGGGTGGCCTGCAAGCTGATCGCGTGGCGGACTACACCCTGCCCGGCAGCCTGAAACTCAACGACTGGGGCCTGGCGGGCCAGTGGCAGGTCAATGACGAAAGCGCCGTGCTGAATGCCGCCAATGGACACATCGCTTACCGCTTCAAGGCCCGTGATGTGCACTTGGTGCTGGGGCCATCGGCCGACGGCAAACCGGTGCGCTTCAAGGTCACGATGGACGGCAAGCCACCGGCCGATGCCCACGGCGTTGACGTGAACGCCGACGGCAGTGGCACGGTCACCGAACAACGCCTGTATCAGTTGCTGCGCCAGCCGGACAGCGCAGGCGAACACACCTTCGATATCGAATTTCTCGACCCCGGCGTACACGCCTACGCCTTTACCTTTGGCTGATCGAGCCAGGAGTTTGCCATGCGTTTATTGAACCGTTTTCCCCTCAAACGCTTGATGCCCGCCCTCGCCGGGCTGGCCTTCCTGCAACTTAGCGCCTGCTCGATGGCCGCCGAAGAGGCGGTGGTCATCCCGCCACCGGCCCACGACCTGGCCAGCGACAGCGCCCACAGCGCCACGGCGATATTCGCTGGCGGCTGCTTCTGGGGGGTGCAAGGTGTATTCCAGCACGTGCGCGGCGTCAGCCAGGCGGTGTCCGGCTATGCTGGCGGCAGCGCCCAAACCGCCCATTACGAACAGGTCGGCGGCGGCGACACCGGGCATGCCGAAGCGGTGCAGATCACCTACGACCCGCAGCAGGTCAGCTACGGCACCCTGCTGCAAGTGTTCTTCTCGGTGGCCCACGACCCGACCCAACTCAACCGCCAGGGCCCGGATCGCGGCACGCAGTACCGCTCGGCGATCTTTGTTCAGGATGACGCGCAGAAGCGCATCGCCCAGGACTACATTGCCCAGCTTGATGCCGCGCATGTATATGCCAAACCGATCATCACCCGCCTTGAACCGCTGGCGGGCTTTTATGCGGCCGAGGATTACCACCAGAACTTCCTGACCAATCATCCGAACCATGGCTATATCGTGGTTAACGACTTGCCCAAGGTGCGCAATCTGGAGGCGATGTTTGGTGACCGGTATGTGCGTGAGCCGGTGCTGGTCCCGTAGGAGATCACCCGACGCCATGGCGCCGCGCTGTCGCGCAGCAAACATGGGACCTGTAGGAGGCAGCTTTGCTGGCGATCGGCTGCGCAGCAGTCGTAGATTCGCAGCGTTTCGACGATTTCTGTGAGCGCTTCGCGCTCAATCGCCAGCAGAGACGGATCGCCGCCCGCTCCCTCCTACAAGTGGTGTTTTTAATTCAATAAAATCAATAAGTTATTTTATGTTTGATGAGAACGCGCTTGCCTGCGACCGGCTGCGCAGCAGTCGTGAAATATCAGCGTTTCATCAATTTTTATGGCCGCTTCGCGCCCAGTCGCGGGCAAGCGCGCTCCTACAGTACGGCGAGCTGTAGCGCCATCATCAGAAACGCCAGCGCGCATGAGCCACCAGATTGCGAGGCTCGCCATAAGAGCCTGAGTTGAAGGTGCCAAGCCCGTCGTAGTATTTCTTGTCGAGCAGGTTGTTGAGGTTCACTCCAACGCTCAGGTGATCGTCGACGGCGTAGTTGGCCAACAAGCCAATGACGCCGTAGTCACGCTGGTAGGCCTTGGTCTCGAAGGCTTCATTGACTGCGTAGATGTCGCTCTGCCAAACGAAATTACCGCCCACGGTCAGTTTGTTCCAGTCGCCAGGCAGACGCCAGGTGGTGCCCAGTTTGAGCAGGTTCATCGGCTGGTTGGTTTGCACGCGATTACCGTCCTTGTCACTGGACTCGCGATAGGTGTAGCCACCGATCAGGTTCAAGCCGGGCAGCACCTCACCGGAAATCTCGGTTTCGAAACCCCGCGTGGTGGTGCCGGCGATGGCACGGTAGATTTCCTGCGGACCCGTGTCGTCGACCAGTTGCGGGGTGTTCTTCTGCTTGACCTCGAAGATCGCTGCACTGGCGTTCAAAGCGCCGTCATAGAACTCACCCTTGATACCGAGCTCATAGTTGTCACCTTCCAGCGGCGCCAGCGAGGTATTGCCGGCCGTCTTGTAATACGTCTGCGGCAAGAAAATATGCGTGTAGCTGGCGTACACCGAATAGGTGTCGTTCAGGTCCAGCACCACACCGGCATAGGGGGTAACCACGCCCGACTTGCGGGTTCGATCGCGACCAGTGACTTCACCGGTCAGATCATCGCTGCTGTCGTCCTTCTGGTTCCACCAGCTCACCCGTGTCCCCAGGATGATCGTCAGCGGGTCATACGGCTTGAGCCGCACAGCGCTATACAAACCCGATTGGCTCAGGCGGCTCATGCTCTCCTCGGTCTTGGCCAGATGCGGTTTGCCGTGCGGGTCGCCGTCCCATTGGTAGATGTTGTCAACGGCCGGTGTGGCGCGCTCATAGGTCGGGTAGTTGAGATGGGTGTAAGCCACGTTACTGCCCAGCACCAGCTCATGCTCGCGGCCACCGAGCTGGAACGGCCCGGTGACGAACAGGTCAGCGTTGTCCTGGGTCTGGTAGCTGTCCAGCCGGTTGATGTACATCGACACACCTGCACCGGTCAGCGGGTCGGGCGCGCCGGCACTGGCCGAACCCGTCACACCGTGACGATAGGCATACTGATGACTGTAAGCCGCCTTGAGGGTCCAGTCGTTGGCCAGTTCGTGCTCCAGCTGGGTGGCGAAACTGTACTGGGTATTGTTCAGGTAACTCCAGCGTGCAGCGGGGTTGAACGAGCGGGAGAAATCGGTGGCACGGCCGTCATTGTTGAACAACGGGATGTGACCAAAGCTGACGCCGTCGGAATTGTTGTTCTGGTAGTCCAGGCTCAGACGCAGCAACGTATCGGGCGACAGGTCGATATCCACAGCGCCATACAGCACGCGCTTGTCGGTCTTGTACCAGTCGACGAACGAGTCGGCCTTTTCATAAACGCCCACCACACGACCACGGATATTCCCGGTTTCGGTCAGCGGCCCGGACACATCCGCCTCGGTACGTCCGGTGTTCCATGAACCTGCCTCGCCCGACACATAGCCCTGGAATTTATCGGTGGGGCGTTTGCGTACCAGATTGAGTGTCGCCGACGGGTTACCGGCGCCGCTGAGCAGGCCAGTGGCGCCACGCACGACTTCAACGCGGTCATAGATCGCCATATCGGCCAGAGTGCTAGTGAATTGCTGGGATTCGTTAGTGATTTGCGCGGGGATGCCATCGTATTCGAAATTCTGGATCTGGAAACCACGGGCGTAAAACGTGTAGCGCTCGCTGTCACGATGGTTGCTGGACAGCCCAGGGGTGAATTTGACCACCTCGTCCAGTGACGCCAGATGCTGATCGGTCATGACCTGACGGGGAATCACGGTCACCGATTGCGGGGTCTGGCGCAACGACAGCCCGAACCGGGTCGCGGTGCTGGTCTGCCCGGTGGTGTATGAACCGGTATTCTCGGTCACTTCACCCAACCCACGGCTGTTGATACTCGTGCTGTCCAGTTGTACCGTCCCGGCACTTTGTGCCTGCACCACTGACCAGTGCCCGCTGGCATTGCGCGTTGCCGCCAGGCCATTCCCCGCCAGCAAGGCTGCCAGCCCGTCTGCCGCGCTGTAATCACCATTGAGCGCAGGCGCACGCTTGCCACTCACCCAACCCGCATCGAAGGTCAGGGTAATGCCGCCTGCCTGGGCAAAACGATTGAGAGAATCTTCCAGTGTTCCGGCAGGAATGGCGTAGTGCTGAACGGGCTCGGCAGCCATGGCCGTCGTGCTGGCGAGCAGACCGAGCAGTGCCGCACTGCACAGGGTTTTGACCAGGCGCCTGGCGGGTAAAGGGGGATGCGACGACATGAGGGCTCCTTGCAACTGATGAAGTGGTGTTCTCATGTCGAATGGCGCGGCAAATACCATAACGCTGCGCTGAAGTTTTTTACGCCTGACGCGCAACTATCCGTGCCCACCAGGGTGTAAAGCGCTGGATATGGATCGGCAGTCTGCCGGCCAGGGTATCCAGCGCCCGCTCCAGATCGTTGATCTGGAACACGCCCGAAACCTCCAGTTGCGCTACCGCCGGGTCGCAGGCCAGCCAGCCGTGGCGGTAGCGGGCAAACTCGGCGATCAGCGTCCCCAGGCGTGCGCGCCGGGCGCTGATTGCGCCCTGTGCCCATGCATACGGATCAAGCCCGACCTGCGTCGGCTGTTGGCTGCCCGAACGGCTGATTGCTACGTTCTGACCGGCCAGAACACGGCTTTCAGCGCCACCCTGCTCGATGGCCACCTCGCCCTCGGTCACGCAAAGCAACGTGGTCTCAGGCATCTCGCGTACCGAGAACGCTGTGCCGATGGCCCGTAACGACGCCTGCGCGGCAGCGACCCGCAGCGGACGCAAGGGGTCCTTGCCGGTATGAATGAACATTTCTCCGCGCATCAGCTCAATATCGCGCCGTTGTGCGCTGAATCGCACATTGACGGCGGTGTCGGTATTGAGCTGCAAGCGGCTGCCATCGGCCAGGGTGATGCTGCGCTGCTGGCCGGTGCCGGTGGCGTAATCGGCACGCCAGGCACTGACCACCGGCTGTTGCCAGCCCAGCCAGCCGGCGCCACCGACACCCAGGCCCAGCCCCAGCAGTTTCATGGCCTGACGGCGTGAGGCGCCAACTTCGGTCAACGCTTTTACTGCCGCGTGAGCCTGGGCAGCCGGTAACGGCGCAAACAGCCGCTCGCTGCCTTGCAGCGCTTGCCAGGCGGCCTCGTGGCTGGCATCGGCGCGGCGCCAGGCCAGACAGCGCTCGGCCTGCTCTGGCGAAACCTCACCGGAGGTCAGCCTTACATGCCAGAGAATCGCCTGATCCAGAACCCGATCAGGAAAAGGCAACGTGTCGGCCATGGCTTACAACTGGGCCAGATAGCAATGGCGCACCGCTTTGGCGATGTACTTTTCCACTGACGGCACGCTGACCTTGAGCTGCGCGGCAATTGCGCTATAGGTCAGGCCCTCCAGGCGCGACAGCAAAAATGCACTGCGTACATTGGGCGCCAGGCCATCCAGCAAGGCATCGATCCGGGTCAGCAGTTCAAACATCAAATACTGATCTTGCGCAGAAGGCGCTTCGGCCTCGGGTGCCAGGCTCAAGGCCTCAAGGTAAGCCCGCTCATAGCGCTGGCGACGAACCCTGTCGACCAGCAACCCACGCGCTACGGTGCCCAGCCAGGCCCGCGGTGCCTGCAACTGCACCGCCAGTTGCGGTCTGCCCAGCAGATGCACAAAGGTGTCCTGAGCCAGATCGGCCGCCCCGTCGGCAGGGTGCAGGCGCTTGCGCAGCCAGTTGATCAACCAGGCATGGTGGTCCAGATAAAGCGTGCGCACGCTGGCACTTGCAGCGTCGGAAAGAGCGTCGGCGTTAGTCAATCGAACAGACCTGCAAGTGCATTTGATAATTGATCGCAATGCTACTGGAGGGCGGTTTGAGGGTGCAAGAGGGCAGTATCAGGATCAGAAATGTCAGATACCGTCTACCAACGCAGCTCAGCCATCCGTTTCTGGAGAGTCCGGGGCCACGCGATGCCCAGCCCGATAAGTTTTATAGATCTGCTGCACCTCTGGGTTATCGAGGCTTGCGTAGGCAATGTTGCCTTTGTCGAGACCATCAAGACCGCGAATGCCGCCAATGATTTGCGGCCACTGTTCACGACTGACGATTTCAATGACATAGGGCTTGAGGTACTGGTCAAGATGCCCGTTGAAGGGATCACGAATCTCGTCGCTGAGTGCTTTAAGGTAGTTGTCTTTGCGTGTTCTGGACCAATCAATGGTGAAGCCGGCCCGATAACTCAGCTCCATGAACACAAGCAAGAGAGTGCGCCCGTTGCCATCCAGAAA
The DNA here is from genome assembly GCF_054589175.1 of Pseudomonas sp. 3A(2025). NCBI lineage: Bacteria > Pseudomonadati > Pseudomonadota > Gammaproteobacteria > Pseudomonadales > Pseudomonadaceae > Pseudomonas > Pseudomonas sp. 3A(2025). Next base: position 259,715 of record NZ_BAAILM010000113.1, read on the forward strand.
AGGACGAGCGAACGCCAGTTGACCCATGACCTCACCTGGTTTTTCCTTGAATCTGGACATGTTTGCGGCGAGCTTGAGCGCGTAATCGACAGACCTTCTGATCAAGTCTGGATGCTCGAATACCGTACTGTCGGGGTCATCCAGCGCCCCTTTGAACACCGCAAGATGTGGAATCAGCTCGTTACGATCCTTGCCCGCCCATGGATAAAATCCGCCAAACAGGATTTCATGAATCTGCAGAACCGCTTCGTAATCAAGCAAATGCTTTTGTTCAAGGCATACAAGCGCCTCTTGAATACCCAATTCGAAAACAAAGTGCTCGGACTCTTTGACTTCGACAGGGTCCTTGAGGCCTTGGCTATTCTGAAGATAACCGGCTGTTTCAAAATCGCCGAAAGGATCGAAACTCACGCGCTGAGTTTCTTTTTTGCACGCCTTTTTTCCTGCATATAGCGCCCTTGCAGTTCCAGCGTTTGCGCCCTGTCGAGAACACCTTTGCGTTTGAGGTTGATCAGCAGTTGTTCAACGTTGTCGAGTTCGACCTGATCACCCGCAAGGCGGGTTATGGTCATAGCCATATGGCTTAACCCGTCACGCTCAGCGGTGATCTTGTGGGTCTTGGCGAGTTGGCGTATTTGACTGGCAACACTGACGGCAGCGGCTTGGGTCATCGAGCATCCCTCCATTAACAACCCGATCATAGCACCAAGGATGTTGATCGGTTCTGTCATGATGCGCCTTTCAACAGCATCGGTCTGATCAAAGCTTCAAACACTCGACCTTGCAATCTATTGACAACATTGCCACCATTGAGAATAAGTGTCATTCGCTAAAGGTCAGCCGCCTTGATTGCCAGTCATTCTCCCGATTCCCCGTCCCGCCAGCAGATTCTGCACCGTCTGTTTGGTGATCATCACGGCTGGCTGCTCGATCGTCTGCGCGTGCGCCTGAACTGTCGCGAGGACGCCGCCGACCTGGCTTCGGAGACCTTTGCCCAGGTCGTGGCGATGCCCGACCCGCAGAGCATCCGCGAACCCCGGGCATTGCTGAGTACCATCGGCAAACGGTTGATCTTTGCCCGCTGGCGGCGCAACGACATCGAGCAGGCTTACCTTGAGGCGCTGGCAACGCTGCCGGAGGCGACTGCACCGTCGCCGCAGGAGCACTGGCTGGTGATGGAGGCCTTGATGGAGATCGACCGGTTGCTCGACGGCCTGTCTTCCAAGGCGCGGTCGGCGTTTCTGTCCAGCCAGCTCGATGGTTTGACCTATGCGCAGATCGCCGCCGACCTCGGTGTCTCGGTGACGCGCGTGCATCAGTATGTGGTGCAAGGCCTGACCGCTTGCTATCGAGCGGCCCCTTGAGCGGCTTGCCGCCGGCGGTGGCGCAGGCCATCGAATGGTATGCGCGGCGTTCGTCGGGCGCTTTCGACGATGTCTCGCAGCGCCAGTTGCAGGGCTGGCTGGACGCCGATGCCAGCCATCGCCAGGCGTGGCTGGCCTTGCAGCAGCAGTTGAACCGCACGCTCAGCCCTCTTGCCCAACAGCCCGGCTCTACGCATGCCTTGCGCAACAGCGGCCATACGCGCCGGCGGGTGTTGCGCGGTGCACTGGGGCTGGGTGCCGTAGCGGTGGGCGCGCATTTACTCACTCAACAAAGCAGCCCGCTGTACACACGCTGGGGTGCCGACTTGCGCACCACCACTGCGCAGCGGCGTTCGTTCACGCTGGACGATGGCTCGACCCTGTTGCTGAATGCCGAAAGCTCGGTCGATCTGGATTTCAACGCCAGCCAGCGCCGCGTGCAACTGTTGCGCGGCGCGGTGCTGGCCGAGGTGCGCAGTGAGCCGGGGCGGCCGTTCGTGCTGGCCTGCCCGTGGGGTGAAGCCTGGCTTGAAGGCGGCAGTTGCCTGCTGTCGCGCCAGGACAATCAGGCGCAGCTGTGGGCCATGAGCGGCCAGTTGCAATTGCGCACCGCGCAGCGACAGCAGACGCTGACAGCAGGCCAGGGCCTGGCATTCGATGGCAGCACCTGGCAGGCGATCGCGGCGCAGCACACCAACGAACGCAGCTGGACGCGTGGACTGCTGGAGGTGCATGACCAGTCGCTGGGCAATGTCATCGAGCACCTTGTGCCCTACCACCGTGGCGTGTTGCAGGTTTCAAGCAGGGCCGCCGCACTGCGTATTTCTGGCGTATTCACCCTGGATGACAGCCAGGGCGCGCTGGCTGCGCTCAAGGATGTGCTGCCCTTGCGGATCGAAAACTACCTGGGCTTGTGGACGCGCATCGACAGAGTCTGATTTTTTTCATATTGCCCCTGAAAATTTTCCAGGCTCGCGTCACATACCAGGCAGTACCGCGTTATTCGCGTCCCGCAGAACCCTTTGTCGAGCCCTCCTTCATGCATCCAAATTCCTCATTCGCGCTGGTCATCAGCGGGTGTCTGGCCAGCTTCAGCACCTTTGCCGCCGACGCTGTGTACGACTTCAACGTCGCCGCCGGTCCCTTGGCCAACACCCTGATCAGCATCGGCCAGGTCAGCGGCCGTCAGGTGCTGTTCGTACCGGCCGATGTCGCAGGTCGTCAGGCGCAAGCGCTGCGTGGCCAGCTCAGCTCTCAAGAAGCCGTGCGCCAGAGTCTGCAAGGTACCGGCCTGAGCCTGCGGGTCACCGCCAGTGGCGCGCTGAGCGTACAGCCGCTCAATAGCGACGGTCTGACGCTGGATGCCACCGTGATCGATGCCTCGCGCCAGGGCGCCCTGGCCGATGGCGTCAATGACTACGCTGCCCGCCGTGCCCCGGCCGCCAGCACCACGCGCCTGGGCCTGAGCAACAAGGAAACGCCGCAGGCGATCAGCACCGTGACCGCCCAGCAGATCGAAGACTTCAAGCTCACCAGCGTGAAAGATGCGCTGCGCAGTGCACCGACGGTCACTGTCGAGCAGTTTGAAACCGACCGCACCGCCTTCACCTCGCGCGGTTTCACCATCGACAACTTCGAGTACGACGGCATGGGCATGCCCTTTTCGTCAGGCGTACTGCTGGGCGATCAGGACCTGGCCGAGTTCGAGCAGATCGACGTGCTGCACGGCGCCAACGGCTTGATGAGCGGCGCGGGCAACCCGTCGGCCACGGTCAACGCGGTGCGCAAACGCCCGACCGACACCTTTGAGGCGAAAATCAATACCAGCGCAGGCTCGTGGGACAACCGCCGCCTGGACGTCGATGTCGGCGGCCCGCTGAACGACAGCGGCAACGTGCGCGGGCGCTTTATCTATGCGCACGACAAGGGTAATTCGTACCTGGACCGCTACAGCCACGAGATCAATGTGGCGGCCGGTTTGCTGGCCTTCGACCTGTCGGATGCCGACACCCTGACCGTCGGCTACTCCGACCAGAAGAGCAACTCCAACGGCAGCACCTGGGGCGCCCTGCCGATTGCCGACTACGCCGGCAACCGCATCCACTACAGCAGCCGCAGCTCGAGCATCGGCCAGCCGTGGACCTACTGGAACATCCACACCCAACGCGCCTTCGCCGAGCTGGCACACGACTTCGGCAATGGCTGGCACAGCACGATCACCGTTACGGGGGTCAATCAGCATCAGGACACCCAGATGCTCTACGCCATCCCGGCAACCGCCAGCGATGTGTATGCCTACATCAACCGCACCACCAGCACCGAGCACCAGATCACTGGCGAGGCACAGCTGTCGGGGCCTTTCAGCCTGTTCGGCCGCGAGCACGACTTTACCGTGGGCGCCAATTACGGCCGCAGCCGCCACGACGAGCGCGGGCATTACCGCGATGCGTCCGGCAACCAGATTGTCAGCCTCGCCGACGCCTTGGCCGGTAATGTGATCGAGCCTGCGCTGACCTACACCGACGACCTCAATACACAGCACTTCACCGACCGGCAGAAAAGCCTGTTCAGCGGCGCGCGCTTCAGCCTGACCGACGACCTGCACTGGATCGTCGGCGCGCGCATGCTCAGCGCCGACGGCGAAGGCATGGGCTATGGCTCACCCCACGACACCCGCGTACACGGCAAGGTGACGCCGTATACCGGCGTGGTTTACGACCTGACTCCGCAGTGGAGCCTGTACGCCAGCTGGACCGAGATCTTCAAGCCGCAATACCTGCGCAGCACCGCCGGTGGCGTGATCGAACCGCTGGAAGGCAAAAGCACCGAGGCCGGCATCAAGGGTAGCCTGCTCGACGACCGCCTGACCCTGACCGCCGCGGTGTTCAAGACCGACCAGCAGAACGTCGCCGAAACCACCGGCGAGATCATCAACGGCCAATACGCGTACCGTGGCGTGGACTTCAAGAGCCGGGGCGTCGAGCTTGAAGCCTCAGGCGAAGCCCTGCCGGGCCTGGAACTGGCCGCCGGCTACACCTACGTGCGCATCGAAGACAACGACGGCGACAAGGCGCGCCGCTATGTGCCCAACCACAGCGTGCGCGGCAGCGTGACTTACCGCCTGCCCGGCCTGCCGCAAGCGAAGGTCGGCACCCGCGTGCAATGGCAAAGCGCAACCGAAGCCGACTCTAACAGCCGCGTCAGCCAGGACGCCTACGCGCTGGTCGACCTGATGACCAGCTACGACTTCAACGAGCACTGGAGCACCTCGCTGAACCTGAACAACGTCTTTGACCAGAAGTACTTGCTGTCGCTGTACCAGACCGCAGGCTCCAGCAACTACGGCGCGCCGCGTAACGTCATGGCGTCGGTGAGCTGGAAATATTGAGTTATAAGCTGCAAGCCGTAAGCTGTAAGCCGCAAGCAATTGGGCGTCATGCGCGCTTTTATCTTGTAGCTTGTAGCTTGTAGCTTGCAGCTTGCAGCTTGCAGCTTGCAACTTAAGGTAAATCCCCAAGATATTCATCGACGATCCGCTCGATCGTGCCGTCGCCGCGCAAGGTGTCGACGGCCTTTCTGAAACGCTGAATCATCGTTTCGTTGCAGGTTTTCGAGCACGCCAGGTACAGGTCGGTGGTCATCAGCACCGGGCTCATCAGCAACGGTTTGCTGGAAACGCCGCGCCAGATATAGCGGCTTTCCGGTACGCCGTTGAACCACGCATCGACGCGGCCCAATAGCAACATCTGCGCCGGGTTGTCGCCGATTTTCAACGAATAGATCTGCTCGTCGCTGAAACCCTCATCGCGCAGCTTCTGCTCTTGGGCGCTGCCCATGCCGACCGCAATCCGGCGATAGGTCTGGCGCGCCTGTTCAAAGGTTTCAACGCGTTTGTCCAGGCTGAAAAACGCGCGGTCCATGCTCATGATCGGTGCGATCCAGGTGTAATTCGCCTCCCTGTCCGGGGTGCGCGACAGCGGGATGATCAGCAGGTCCTCGCCGAGCTGCACGGTGCGCTGGCCCCGCGACCAGGGCAAGGTCAGAAGGTGCAAGTCATAACCGGCCAACGCGGCGGCCTTGAGGGTCGCATCGCCGACGATCCCATGGCGACCGTCCGGGCCTGACATGGTCAGCGGCGGCGCATCGGGCACGAAGACATCGACGGGGCCAGCCACCACCGGATATGTCGAACAAAGCAGCGCAGCAGCCAGTGCTGCGCTTTGCAGGTAAACGGCTCTTGCACGTGAGCGGCGCGAACGTCTGGTCAAAAGACCCATCAAGGTGATCCGGTTAAAGAACATGGCAATCAGGCATGACACTTCGTCAGCATAGATCGAAACGCGACGCAGCGCTTGCTGGCGATATACTCCGCGCCTTTCAAGTACCGTTCGGGAGAAGTTCATGGAGCAGGTCTTGCTCATCGTCGACGTGCAGTCCACTTTCAGCCCGCCGGAGTGGCTCATCGACCGCATTCGTTTTTTGTCGGCAAACATCCCCACGGTCGCCTCGATAGAACTGTATGACGAGCAGGTCACTCCGTTCGAGAAACAACTCGGCTGGCACCCTGCCACTGAGGATGAGAGCCTGATCGAAGCCGATGAAGTTTTTGTGAAGCACGGTTACGGGCAGACGCCCGAAACCCTTGAATACCTCAAGGGCCTGGGCGTCGAGCGGGTGCTGGTGTGTGGCCTGCAGACCGAAACCTGCGTGCTGGCGGCAGGCTTTGCGCTGTTCGATGCGGGGCTTAACCCGACGCTGATCACCGACCTGACCGTGGGTTCATCGCTGGACAGGTCGGCAAAGATGGGCATCGAGCTGTGGAAACATCACTTTCGTCAGGTGACTACGGCGGCCGAGGTACTGGCCGGGCTGGGCAAATAACGGCAACTACAGGGTTCTTGCGTAAAACGCGGTCAGTTTGCCCAGGGCCGCGTCGACATACCGGGGCACCCAGTACGTTTCGATATGCGTGGCCCCGTCGATTTTGAACAGTTCCTTGTCCTGGGTGCCGGTGGCCTTGGCGAAGGAGTCTTCGGTCATGTACAGGCTGTCGGCCCGACTGCCCGCGATCATCAGCAAGGGCTGCCGGATCAAGCCAATCTGGTCGGTGGCATCGAAACGCATCAGGTCGAGCAGGCTGCTGGTGGTGTACTTGAAGGTCGAGTTGGGGTGCGCGTGGGTTTTCCAGTAATACTCATAGCCCTGGCGGTACAGGTCGAAAGGCAGTTTGGCGATCTGCTCGTCGGTCAGGTTGGCATCCCCCGAATACAACACCTCACCGCCGGCCGCTTGCTGGGCACGCGCCGCCGATGCCTGCTGCAAGCGTTGCTGCACGGTGTCCAGTTGCGAGTCGGCGTAGCCATTGCGACGTACCCGCCCGGAATTGAACATGCTGACGGTTGCCACTGACTTGAAGCGCTTGTCCGTTTGCGCCGCTGCCAGCGAATACCCGCCGCCGCCACAGATGCCGAGCAAACCGAGGCGTTGAGCATCGACGCCGGCATAGCCTGCGATAAAGTCGGCCATGCCGTGGATATCCTCGATGCGATTGGCGGGCTTGTCGACGCTGCGTGGCTGCCCTGCGCTGGCGCCCTGCCAGGCGGCATCGGCGGTGATGGTGATGTAGCCCTGTTCTGCCAGACGCTGGGCATACAGGCCTGCCACTTGCTCTTTGACCCCGCCGTTGGGGTGCGCTACCACGACTGTCGGGTAGGCTTTCTTCGGGTCGTAGTTTGCAGGCGTGTAAACATTGGCGGCGATATCCAGGCCATTGAGCGTGTAGCTCACGGGATAGATATTGACCTTGCCCGGCTCATTGCCGCTGATCGCACCGTCGTAGGCCAGGGTAAACGGGTTCTTTTTGTAGTCTGCCGCCAGCGCCTCGCCGGCAGACAGACCAACCACGGCGGCCATGAGTGAAGCTTTCAAAAAGGAATGGGGCATTCGAGCTCTCCAGAGCATTAAAAAATATGGGCGTCGACGCGAGCGTCAGTCCAGGTGTTTTTCCGCTAGAAATCCGGAGACCAGGTCGGCGATCTCAACATTGTTCAGGTCCGACATCGGGAAGTGGGTGTTGCCCTTGATGCCTTCTTGCGGCAAGTGCACCAGCCTGACGTCGCCGCCATGCCGGTTGACGGCGTCGCGCCACAACCGGGCCATCGCCAGCCGCGCGCGCCAGCTGTCCTGAGCCGGCAAGTCGACGGCCTGCTGCGGAATGTTGTCGCCATACAGCAGCAGAATCGGAATGCGCGTCAGCGCCTGGAACTGCGCCAGCGGTACCGCGGTGCCCTGCACCGTGTCGAAGGCGCTGGGAATCGGCGCCGGCACTTCACCTTGCGCAAAGACAAAGCTGCTGCCCGGCTCGAAGGCCACGATGGCCTTGACCTTGTCGTTGCGGATCGCGGTCAGCCAACCCGGTCCGCCGCCCTGCGAGTGTGTAAACAGGATGCCGGGGCCGATGCGGTCGAACACCGCCGAGACGCCCTCGGACACCACCCCCATGTCGAACGGTCCGGTGTTGGGTGTCATGGCGCGGAAAAACTGCTCGCGCGTCTGTGCATCGCGGGCGACCTGCACGCCATCGAAATAATCGGGCCACAGGCCGATGCGGAACTGGTTGAACCAGAGTTGTTCATCCGGCACCGGCTTGATCGTCGCCTCGATCATGCTGCGCCCGGCATCGCCGCGACGTGGCTGGTCGATCAGGTACACGCCGAACCTGCGGCGCAGAAAAATCGTCTGGAAACCTTCACGACCGTCGGCCGTGGTTTCCCAGGTTTTGGCGGACTGGCCCGCGCCGTGCCACATGACCAGCGGTAGCTTTCGGGCATTGGCCGGGATCTGGTAGAAGGCGTAGGCGTGATCGCCATGGAAGGTCTGTCCATCGGCGACCATGGGTTTGCGCGGGTTGAACGTGCCCGGTGCGGTGGTCATCGTGCCGCCAGCGGCGAAGCTGCCCTGCTCCTGAATCAGCAAGGGCCCCGCCGTGTCGCCGGAATGGGTGGCGCAGGCGACCAGTGTACTGAACAGCGCAAGGCCCAGCAGTGTTTTTACTGTGTTCATGCTCATCCCTGCGCAGCCGCCAGTGCCTGGGTCAGAGCGGTATTGGCACGCTCGTCGGTGTGTTCGTCGCTGTGCTCGCCCAATACCTCGACCAACTGGCGCAGTTGTTCGGCGCTCAGCCCTACGCGCAGGCTGGCGCGCATGTGCGAGCGCAATTGCGCCTCGACACCCTTGGTGGCCGCCAGCGCGCCGACGGTGGCCAGCTCGCGGCTTTGCCAGTCGAGGTTGTCGCGCTCGAAAATGTCGCCGAACAGGTGCGCTTGCAAAAACCGGTTGATCACCGGCGCGAAGTCGAACACCGGACCTTTGACCGGGCCGCCGGAAATGCGCGTCTGATTGGCGGTGCCTGCGGCCAACAAGGCCTCGCCCGTCGCAACCTTCCGGCTGGGCTCGCGGCCTGGCGCGTCCTGAAGCCCTCGTTGCTGGCGCGCCTGCACGACCTTCATCAGTTCATCCAGCGCATTGAGGCTGCGCGGAAAACCGACATAGGCGTAAAGCTGAACCAGGATTTCCCGCGACTCGCTGATGCTCAAACCAGCGTCCAGACCTTGATTCAAGGCCGTATTGAGTTTGGGAATGTCGCCGGTGGCCATAAAGGCGGCAATCAATGGAATTGCCCGTTGCCTGGCCGACAGCGTGTTCGAGGCGGGCGGCGCGGTGTCTTTGGCCTGAGCGGGTAACGACGCAGCGTTGTATTCGGCATCGGTGACCTTCTGCTCCCAGGTCACGGTCTTGCCATTGTCGACCTCGGCAAGGGCAATGTGCGTCATCGCAGTGGTGGCCGATGCACCATGCCAATGACGAACCTGCGGCGGGATCCAGACGATGTCACCCGGACGAATTTCCTGACGCGGGCCGCCCTGCTGCTGCACGTAGCCAAGGCCTGCAGTGACAATCAGCGTCTGGCTCAGCGGATGGGTATGCCAGGCGGTGCGTGCGCCGGGCTCGAAGGTCACCGTGCCGCCACCGATACGCGCCGGTGCATCGGCCTTGAACAGACCATCGACCCGCACCTTGCCGGTGAAGTGTTGCTCCGCGCCCTGTACCGAGGGCGATGAACCCGCAGTACTGATACGGATCTGGCTGCTGGCCTGCGCGCCGGCTTCTGCGGCCATGAGCGACAAGGCAACAAGTGGGCCTATCAGAGGTTTCATTCAAGGAATTCCTGCAAGAAGGGCAGTTTTTCAGTGCCTTACACAGACGTTGGCAAGGCATGGCTGTAAAACCTTAAGTCAGCGCAGCAAGGCGCACTAGACAGCCGCACCGGCACAGGCTTATGAGCTGGATTCACAAGTAAATGTGTGGCGATATATGTCTATGAACCTTGGCAAGGACCGCTCGATTGTCAGACCTGATCAGGATCCACAGCATCACCCTCAGCGACTGGATCGCCTTGCGCGATCACCTGGCGTTGCACGGCTGGACGTTGAGCAAAGGCGGCGGCCTCGATCATTCCTGGGCCACCTTGCGGCAAGGCGACCTGCAGATCGAGATGGAGTATGACCGCTGGGATGACGGCGATATTGCCTATGAGCGGGCGCAGGCAGCGCGCATTGAAGCGCTGCTGCCTGCGGGTATTCTGGGCGCGTAGCGTTTATTCAATCTTCACCTTCGCCGCACCAATCACCTCACCCAGCGCTTGTGGTCATCGGCGATCAACTGACCGAATTCGGCCGGCGTGCTTTTTTCCAGGGTGATGCCGTTCTGTGCAAAGCGCTCGGCGGTTTGGGGGGCGTCGGCGATGACCTTGATCGCGCCGCTCAAGCGCTCGACCACCGCGGGCGGTGCGTCTTTTGGCAGGACGATGCCGAACCAGCCGGAGGCCACGAAACCTGGCAGGCCGGCTTGCAGCGCACCCGGCACGCCCGGCAGCAGCGGCGAAGGCTCGGCGCTGCTGAGCACCAGGCCCTTGAGTTTGCCGGCCTTGATCTGTGGCGCCAGCACGGTGACGGTGTCGACCGCGACATCCACTTCACCGCCCAGCAGGCCGGTCACGGCTGGCGCACTGCCTTTGTAGGGCACATGCAGCAGGTCGATACCGGCCAGGTTTTTCAGCAGTTCGCCAGACAAGTGGCACAGCGTGCCGTTGCCGCACGACGAGTAACTGAGGGCGCCGGGGCGCGCCTTGGCTTCGCTGATCAGTTCTTGCAGGGTATTGATCTTGCTGCTGGCATTGACCGCAACGACGTTGGGCACCGAGGCCAGCACCGCGACCGGGGTGAAGTCTTTCAGCGCGTCGAAGCGCAGGTCGCTTTGCAGGTTGGGCAGGATGGTCAGTTGCCCGGCGGTGGCCAGCGACAGGATATAGCCGTCGGGCTTGGCTTTGGCCGCGTATTCGGCGGCGATGGCGGTGCCGGCGCCGGGTTTGTTTTCAACCACCACCGGCTGGCCGAGCGAGGTCGACAGTTGCTCGGCGTAGTAGCGCCCGACAGTGTCGGCCGCGCCACCGGGCGGGAACGGCACGATCAGGGTGACCGGGCGGCTTGGCCAGGTGTCGGCCTGGGCCAGGCTGGCCATGACGCCCAGCGCGAGGCCGGCGAGAATTGCGGTGGTCTTTTTCATCCAGATTGCTCCGAGAAACCCCTTCCTTCAGGTGGGGAGGAAATGAGCGCGACGTAGTCGCATTGGCTGTACATATATACAGTTTAATGGCACTATCCATCGATGAGCAAACGCGCCTATAAATTCAGGTTTTACCCCACTTCAGAGCAAAAACTGCTACTGGAGAAAACCTTTGGCTGTGTACGCTACGTCTACAATTACATCCTGGATTTTCGCTCCAAAGCTTACGCCGAAGACAAGACGAACATTGGCTTTACTCGCGCTAATGCGGCGTTGACCCGGTTGAAGAAAGATCCAGAGAAGGCATGGCTCAACGAGGTCTCCAGCGTTCCTCTGCAGCAGGTGCTTCGCCACCAGCAAAAGGCTTTCATCAATTTCTTCGAAAAGCGCTCCGGATACCCTTCATTCAAAAAGAAACACCATCGTCAGTCCGCCGAGTTCACGCGCAGCGCCTTCAAGTATGTCGACGGCAAGCTTTTCATTGCGAAAAGCAAGGTGCCCCTTGATATTCGCTGG
>NZ_BAAILM010000113.1:271377-310047 GCF_054589175.1 Pseudomonas sp. 3A(2025)
CGGTCGTTATTTCGTGTCCCTGCTGTGTGACTTTGAGCCTGAAAAGCTTGCTGTCTCACCCCGCATGATCGGTATTGATCTGGGGATCACAGACCTGTTTACGCGATGCGACGGGAAGAAAGAGCCCAATCCAAAACACACGGCCAAATACGCCGCCCGGCTCGCGCTGCTACAGCGCCGACTGGCCAAAAAGAAGCTCGGCTCAGCCAATCGCCTGAAAGCGAAACGCAAGGTGGCCAGGCTGCACGCAAAAATTTCAGATGCCCGCCAGGACAACCTTCATCAGGTGTCGCGCAGATTGATCAACGAAAACCAAGTGATCTGCGTCGAGTCTTTGAAAGTCAAAAACATGATCAGGAACCGCACGCTGTCCAAAGCCATTGCCGATGCCGGCTGGGGTGAGTTCGCTCGGCAGCTGGAGTACAAGGGGGACTGGGCGGGCCGGCAGATCGTGAGGATTGATCAGTGGTACCCGAGCAGCAAAACCTGTTCAGGTTGTGGTCATGTACTGGTCAGATTGTCACTCTCAACTCGAACGTGGGCATGCCCATCGTGCAACGCCGAGCATGACCGCGACACCAATGCTGCAAAGAATATCAAAGCCGTGGGACTCACGGTGCTAGCCTGTGGAGAGCGTGTAAGACCAATGGCTCAAGTAGCCTGAGGCTGTGCTCTGTGAAGCAGGAATCCCCTTCCTTTGCACCTGTGGCGATGATCGAAGATCGAGGTGGGGGAGGACGTCAAGTACGGCTCGTTGTTCAGGATTGGAAAAAATCAGGGTTGAACAGATAAGGTCAGTCTTCACTGAAGGCCACCTGGCGGGTGGCGCGAAAGCGCGGCAGCAGCATCAGCGCGATGATCACAGCGGTCACGATCAGCAGGGTCAGGCTCAGCGGGCGCTGGAAAAACACCAACGGATCGCCGCGCGACAGCAACATGGCGCGGCGCAGGTTTTCTTCCATCATGGGGCCGAGGATGTAGCCCAGCAGCAGCGGCGCCGGTTCGCAGCGCAGCTTGATGAACAGGTAACCGAGCAAGCCGAAACCCACGGTCAGCAGCACGTCGAACAGGCTGTTGTTGACGCTGTACACGCCGATGCAGCAGAACAGCAGAATCGCCGGGTACAGCAAACGGTACGGCACCGACAGCAGGCGCACCCAGATGCCGACCAAGGGCAGGTTGAGCACCAGCAGCAACAGGTTGCCGATCCACATGCTGACGATCAGGCCCCAGAACAGCTCGGGGCGCTCTTCGATCACCTGCGGGCCGGGCACGATGCAGTGGATCATCATCGCGCCGGCCATCAGCGCCATGACCGCATTCGACGGCAGGCCCATGACCAGCATCGGAATGAACGAGGTCTGTGCACCAGCGTTGTTGGCCGACTCAGGCCCGGCGACGCCTTCGATGGCGCCCTGGCCGAAGCGCTCGGGCTGTTTGGCCAGGCGTTTTTCGATCATGTACGAGGCGAACGAGCCGAGCATCGCGCCGCCGCCGGGCAGGATCCCCAGCAACGAGCCCAACCCTGTGCCACGCAGAATCGGCTTCCATGAGCGACGATAGTCGTCGCGGCTGGGCAACAGGCGCCCGACACGGGCGATTTTTTGCTGGCCGGTGTGGTCGCGTTCCAGGTTGGCGATGATCTCGGCGATGCCGAAGATGCCCATCGAGATCACCACGAAGCTGATGCCGTCACTCAGTTGCGGCAGGCCGAAGGTGAAGCGCTCGACGCCGGAGTTCACATCGGTGCCGACCATGCCCAGCAACAGGCCGAGAATGGTCATCGCCAAAGCGCGCAGCACATCGCCCTGGGCCAGAACGATGGCGGCGACCAGACCCAGTAGCATCAGCGAGAAGTAATCGGCCGGCCCGAACTGCAAGGCAAAGGCTGCCAGCGGTGTCGCAGCAGCGGCCAATAATAGAATCGCCAGGCTGCCGGCGATGAACGAGCCAATGGCGGCAATCGCCAGCGCCGCGCCCGCCCTGCCCTGTCGCGCCATGGCGTGGCCGTCAATGCAGGTGACCACCGAGGACGATTCGCCCGGCAGGTTGACCAGAATCGCGGTGGTCGAGCCGCCGTATTGCGCGCCGTAATAGATGCCCGAAAGCATGATCAGCGCCGCCGACGGCGTCAGCCCGTAGGTGATCGGCAGCAGCATGGCGATGGTCGCCACCGGCCCCAGCCCCGGCAAGACGCCGACCAGGGTGCCGAGGGTCACACCCAGCAGGCAATACAGCAGGTTCTGGACCGTGAAGGCCGCATCCAGGCCCATACTCAGGTGTGCAAGCAGCTCCATGACCAATCCTCAGACCGGCAACACGGGCAGGTTCAGGCCCAGTGCCCAGGCAAATACCAGTGCACTGAAACCACCCAGCACGCTGCCCAGCACAGTCAGTTCGGTGAAGCTGGCCTTGCGCCGCGCCAGGCCGCTGAGCAAGGTCATCGCCAGGGTCGCCAGTGCCAGGCCGAGGCTCGGCAGTAGCACAGCAAACGCCACCACGCTGCCGATGATCGACAGCCCCGGACGCCAGCTGAACAACCCGCCCAGCCCGACCTGCTCTTCGGAAAACGCCAGCCCGCGCAGCAGAATGAACGCGCCCAGTGCGCTGAGCAGTGCGCCGATCAACAGCGGAAAGTAACCGGCGCCCATGCGCATCACCGTGCCGATGCTGTACTCGCCAGCCAGGCTCAACGCCACGCCGCCAAAGCCCAGAAACAGCAATCCTGCGCAGACGTCGCGGGCATCGCTGACCCGCGCCTGCCAGAGTTTCATGGCTGCACCTTGACGGTTGCCTGGGCCACAGGGGTTTGCAGGACAGCGCTGAACGACTGATCGAACAGGCTGGCCGCAGGATAAGACTTGATCAACCCCAGGCCGCTGAAGAAGTCGACGGTCTGCTGCGCGCCGCTGATGACCGAGGCATCCAGCGGGCCGAGGTCGGTGCGGGCGCGGCCGAACCAGGCACGGGCGATGTCGCTGTCGGCACGCGTGCGCTGGGCCCAGGCATCGGCATATTGCTCGGTGTGCGCAGCATCCTGACGTGCCCAGTCACGGGCTTTTTTCAGACGCTTGAGAAAGTCTTCGATGGCGGCGCGTTTTTCGACGATGGCCTTGTCATTGGCGACCACGTAGCTCTGCGCCGGGATCAGGTCTTTAGCGGTGGCCAGTACGCGCGCGCCCTGGCGTTCCTGTTGAGTCACATAGGGCTCCCAGGTGGCGATGACATCCACCGAACCGCCGTCCAGTGCATGGGAGGCGTCCAGTGCGCTGAGGTAACGCAGCTCCAGCGCATCACGCGGCACGCCGGCCTTGTCCAGCGCGGTGAGCAGCAGTTGCTGACTCCAGGAGCCCTTCCAGATCGCGGCGCGCTTGCCGCGCAGATCAGCCAGGGTCTTGATCGGCGAGTCCTTGGCGACCAGGATCGCCACGCCATCAAGGTTCTGACGGCTGACCGCAATCACTTTGATCGGTGCACCCAGCGCGCCGAGAAACAGCGGCGGCGCATCGCCCAGCAAGCCGATGTCGAGGCTGCCGACGTTGAGCGCTTCGGCTACCGGCGAGCCGGCGGTGAATTGCTTGAATTCCAGGGTATAGGGCAGGTCATCAAGCACCTTGGCCGCTTCCATCACCGCACGGGTATTGAAGCTCTGGTCGCCGACATTCAGGGTCAGCGCCGAGGCAGAAAAGCTCAAGGCAGCAGCGAGCAGGCCGACGGCCAGTTGCAGGGGTTTACGCACGATAAGTCTCCACGGGCCGCAACGGCCTGGAATGGGGAGCCCGATCCGCGTGTGCGGTCTCTGACTGCCTGAGTCGATTCAGGAAAGGATGGGATCAGCCCTGACGGGCCGCAATTTTGGCGCGGGTCAGCGGCAGCAGTTCGCGGCCGTAATCACGGGCGTCTTCGATCGGGTCGAAACCACGGATCAGAAAGGTGGTCACGCCAAGCTCGTAGTAGGCGACAAAGGCATCGGCCACTTGCTCGGGGGTGCCGACCAGCGCGGTGGAGTTGTGGCCACCGCCGACCAGCCCGGCAATGCCGGTCCACAGCCGCTCGTCGACGCGATCCCCCTTGGCCACCGTGTCACGCAGGCGCTGGGCGCCGACGCTTTGCGGCTTGTGGGCGATCACGGGACCGGCCTGTTCGATGCGCTGGCGGGCGACGGTCAGGATCTGGTCGGCCTTGGCCCAGGCGGCGTCTTCGGTGGCAGCGACGATTGGCCGGAACGACACGCTGAACTGCACTTCACGGCCGTGACGGGCCGCCTGGGCGCGAACCTTTTCGATGGTCTCGCGGGTCTGCTCCAGTGACTCGCCCCACAAGGCGAAGACATCGGCGTGCTTGCCGGCCACCTGCAAGGCGGCCTCGGACGAGCCACCGAAATACACCGGCAAGTGCGGCTGTTGCAGCGGCTTGATCGCCGAGAACGCGCCTTGTGCCTGATAGAAAGTGCCTTGGTGATCGAAGGGTTTTTCGTCGGTCCAGACCCGGCGCACCACGTCAAGAAACTCATCGCTGCGGGCGTAGCGCTGGTCGTGGTCGAGGTAGTCGCCGTCCTTGCGCTGCTCGGCATCGCTGCCGCCACTGATGATGTGCACCGCCAGGCGGCCGTCGAGCACATGGTCCAGCGTCGCCAGCTTGCGCGCCGCCAGGGTCGGCGAAACGAAGCCCGGGCGATGGGCGAGCAGGAAGTTGATTTTCGAAGTGGCCTGGCCGGCCAGCGCGGTGACCAGGAAGCCATCCGGTTGATCGGACCAGTAACCGACCAGAATACGGTCGAAGCCTGCCTGTTCGTGGGCCTGGGCGCTGTCGACGATAAAGGCCTTGTCAAAGATGGGGCCGGCCGCAGCCAGCGTTTCCGAGGACAGTCGGTGACCGATCATGCCGATGAATTGAACGCTCATAGGGGTCTCCTTGATAGCGAATCGCGCATTAGCGGTTATAAATTAACCGTTGCTAAAAACCTTTTCGCATAAGCTATCGAGAAGCGTACCGCTTGTGAAATGCAATTTAGTCATAACCTAATATGAAAAAGATGCATTAAAACTCATCACCTGATAGAGCGCGCTTGCCGATACTGGCGCGGCGTAAAACCGGTCAGGGTCTTGAACTGGCGGCTGAAAGCGCTGTGGTCGGTGTAGCCGCATTGCAGGGCAACCTCGGTGATCGGCAAGTCGGTGTGCAACAGCCGGTGGGCGTGTTCCAGGCGCACCTTGTGGATCATCTGCCGGGGCGTGAGGTGGAACACCCGCTTGCAGTAGCGCTCCAGTTGCGCCACGGAGATGCCGGCCAGGGCGGTCAACTCACTGAGGCTGATGGGCCGCTGGAAGTGCGCGCGAATATAGTCGTCCACCGCCGCCAGACGCTGGTAAGCCGGGTGGCTATCGCTGGCCGATTGCAGGTCCACCGAAATCCCTACCAGGCCGATGATTTCATCACGGCGGTTGTACAAGGGCCGCTTGTGGGTCAGGCACCAGCCGGGCTGGCGGCTGCCGTACAAGTGCAGCTCCAGCTGGTCTTCCAGCACCTGGCCTTTTTCCAGCACGCGCCGGTCCTGCTCGGTGTAGCCGCTGCCCAACTGTGCCGGAAACACGTCGGCGCTGGTCTTGCCCAGCAACGGCGCCAGGTGCTTGAAGCCACAGCGCTGCACCAGCGTATGGTTGGCCAGCAGGTAGCGCGCCTGCACATCCTTGATGAAGATCACCGCATTGGGGATCACATCGAGCATGGGCAACAGCGCCAGGGCGCCGGCCAGTAGCTGGTCGATGGTTTCCGGTCGCTGTGCGGGGTTTTCCTGAGCCAGTGCTGCCAGTGCCGATTGCATCATGTCCTCATTCCCTAGCTTTAGCGCCGAAGCGCAGATTGCCAGACTGTGCCGATTTCGTCATCGCGCATGACGAAAACCCTCAAGCGTTGCCTAGTCGATGAGCGCACTGTAGAGCCACGTCTTCCCCGCCATCGTCTCAAGGGATAAAAGCATGAAACAGGTCCGGGTCATTGATTCGCACACCGGCGGCGAGCCCACGCGTCTGGTGATCGACGGTTTTCCCGCGCTGCCGGGCGCGACCATTGCCGAGCAACGCGATGCCCTGCGTGACACGCATGACCAGTGGCGCCGCGCCTGCCTGCTGGAGCCGCGCGGCAACGATGTGCTGGTCGGCGCACTGCTGTGCGCGCCAGTGACAGCGGGCGCTGTGTGCGGGGTGATCTTTTTCAATAACGCAGGGTATCTGGGCATGTGCGGCCACGGCACCATCGGCCTGATTGCGTCCCTGCAGCACCTGGGCGGCATCGGCCCCGGCGAGCACCGCATCGATACGCCAGTCGGCCTGGTGACCGCCACCTTGCATGACGATGGCGAGGTGACCATTGGCAATGTGCCGTCGTATCGCTACCGCCAGCAGGTCGCAGTAGAGGTGCCTGGCTACGGGCTGTTTCACGGCGACATTGCCTGGGGCGGTAACTGGTTCTTTCTGGTCAGCGAACACGGCGAGACGCTGCAATTGAGCAATGCCGAGCGTCTGACCGACCTGACCTGGAAGATGCTCCAGGCGTTGCAGGATCAAGGCATTCATGGCGCCGACGGCGCGCCGATCGACCATATAGAACTGTTTGCCGATGACGATCAGGCCGACAGCCGCAACTTTGTCATGTGCCCCGGCAAAGCCTACGACCGCTCGCCCTGCGGTACCGGCACCAGCGCCAAGCTGGCGTGCCTGGCCGCCGACGGCAAGCTGGCGCCGGGTGAACGCTGGGTGCAGGCGAGCATCACCGGCAGCCGTTTCGAAGGTCGCTATAAATGGGATGGCGAGCGCGTGCGGCCGTTTATCACCGGCCGCGCCCACATGACTGCCGACAGCACGCTGCTGATCGATGAACAGGATCCGTTTGCCTGGGGCATCTGATACGCCCCCTTCTCTACTCCGAATCGAATCGAGGAATCGCGATGAACAGCAATCCGTTTAACGGCACCCTGCCCGCCCTGATGACCCCGTGCACCGCCGAGCGCAAACCGGACTTCGATGCGCTGGTGCGCAAGGGCCGCGAGCTGATCGATATCGGCATGAGCGCCGTGGTGTATTGCGGCTCGATGGGCGACTGGCCGTTGCTCACCGAGGCCGAGCGCCAGGAAGGTGTGGCACGCCTAGTGGCGGCAGGCGTGCCGACCGTGGTCGGCACCGGCGCGGTCAACAGCCGTGAAGCGGTGGCGCATGCCGCCCATGCGGCCAACGTCGGCGCGCATGGCCTGATGGTCATCCCGCGGGTGCTGTCGCGCGGCTCGTCGGCAGCAGCACAAAAAGCCCACTTTGCGGCGATTCTGGACGCGGCGCCGAACCTGCCGGCGGTGATCTACAACAGCCCGTACTACGGCTTTGCGACCCGCGCCGAGCTGTTTTTCGAGCTGCGCCGCCAGCACCCGAACCTGATCGGCTTCAAGGAATTTGGCGGCGCGGCCGACCTGCGTTATGCCGCCGAGCACATCACTTCAGGCGACGATGCCGTAACGCTGATGGTCGGCGTCGACACCCAAGTGGTGCATGGCTTTGTCAACTGCAACGCCAGCGGCGCGATTACCGGCATCGGCAACGCCCTGCCGCGTGAGGTGCTGCAACTGGTGGCTTTGAGCAAACAGGCCGCCCTTGGCGATGCCAGGGCCCGGCGTCAGGCTACGGAGCTGGAATCGGCGCTGGCGGTGTTGTCGTCGTTCGATGAAGGCGCTGATCTGGTGCTGTATTACAAACACCTGATGGTGCTCAACGGCGACCTCGAATACACCTTGCACTTCAATGAGACCGACACCCTCAGCAAAGCCCAGCGCGGTTATGCCGAGCAGCAGTACACGCTGTTTCGCCACTGGTACGCGCAGTGGTCGGCCGAGCAAGACTTCACCTGATTACTGCAATCAATGCCTCACCTTACCAACGGAGCGCCCATGCAGGCACAGGACACAGCAGACATCATCGTAGTCGGCGCAGGGATCGTCGGTGTCGCCTGCGCCCTGCAACTGGCCCGGCAGAACCTGCGCGTGGTGCTCGTCGACCGCCAGGCGCCAGGCCAGGGCGCGTCGTTCGGCAATGCCGGGCATCTGGCCACCGAACAGGTGTTCCCGATTGCCGATGCGTCGATTCTCAAGCGCCTGCCAGGCATGCTCATGGACCCGATGGGGCCGTTGCGCCTGGACTGGAAATACCTGCCGCACGCCCTGCCCTGGCTGACCCGCCTGCTGCTGAACCTGCGCCCCGAGCCCTTCCAGCGTACGGTGGCGGGCCTTCGTGCACTCAATGAACGCAGCCTGGCGGCGTGGCAACGTTTGCTGACCAGTATCGAGCGGCCCGAGCTGTTCCGGCACGAGGGCTCGCTATTGATGTTCGAGCGCGCCGAGTCGCGGGCCGCTCTAGAGGCCTTGCAGGCGCGCATGCGCCAGCAACAGGTGCCTGTCGAGCACTGGCAGGCGGCACAGGTGCGCGACAAGGTTCCGGCGTTGAGCGGGCATATTCAGGGCGGGCTGTTTTTTCCCGGCACCGGGCACTTTATCGACCCGTATCAGGTGGTCAACGCGCTGGTCGACGCGGCCAAAGCCTGTGGCGTGCAGTTTATGCAGCGCGAGGTCTCGGGCGGGTATATGCACCCACAAGGCGTATGCCTGACCACAGCACAAGGCCCGTTACAGGCGCACCGGGTGTTGATTGCCTGTGGCGCGCATTCGGCCGGGCTGACTCAGGCACTGACCGGTAAAAAAGTGCCGCTGGACACCGAGCGCGGCTATCACCTGATGCTGCCCAACGAGGCGCAGCGCCTGCCGTTTGCGGTGACCTCACTGGAGCGCAAGTTCATCATGACGCCCATGAACGGCGGCTTGCGGCTGGCCGGCACGGTGGAGTTCGCAGGCCTGCAGCGCCCGCCGAGAATGGAGCGGGCCTGGCAGTTGCATCGGTTGAGCAAAGGCTTGTTCAGGAATGAACTGAATGCCGAAGGCGCTACGCCATGGATGGGCTTTCGGCCCTCGCTGCCGGACTCGCTGCCGATCATCGATCAGGTAGAAAACGGTCGGGTTTTGCTCGCGTTCGGCCATCAACATCTGGGGCTGACCCAGGCGGCGGTAACGGCTGAGATGCTTGTCGGCAAGGCTCAAGCCTGGGCAACCATGACGCGGCCACGACTTGAGCCCTACCGGTTGAGCCGCTTCCAGGAATAAAGCCCGGCGTCAAGAGGTCGCGCCTTTATGGGGTATCCGTAAAGTCCAGATCGATCACCTGATAGAAAGCTGCTGCGGTGTCGGCGATATTCCAGATGGCCAGCAGTACATGGTGGCCTGTACGCTCAGGCAGGGGAATATCATGAATCGTAGGGTTCCTCACCATCAATTCTTTTTCCGCGTCAGCCCCCCAATAAGGCTGATACGTATTCAGAACGGTATGGATAGGGGCATCTTCCAGGTGCGCCCTGACCAGTTGTTCATTGTCGTCCCAGCCCTCTCTGGTGAGCCAGTAAGTCCAGCGCCGCGTCTTATGCGGCATCGAGTAATTCCATTCGATGGTCAAGGTCGAGCTGGATTTGACCGGGTGCTTGGGCCAGATGTCTCCTGGCCTGTTGAGCAAAATGCGCTCATCGGTATGCCCGCCGCTGGCAATCAAGCCATCTGCTGGCGGCGCCTTACCCAGTACATCATCGGGAGCATCAGGATCCTTGTAGTCGCCTTCAGTGCCGGGAAACCCCTTGCCACCTTCGACTTCATTGGACTGACCCAGATCGATTTCTCCTCTTTCAAACAAGATGACCGAGCGCGACTTTGGGCTGGTCACGCGCCCGTGCCGGGGTTGGCCGGCTTCGATATAGGCGAAAATCTGATCCAGCGTGTCCTTGATCAGAAGTTTGAGGTCTCTGTTTCTCATGGTGCTATCTCCATCAGTTAAGAAAGTCACCTGGACAGCGCATGGCTAGCCCGACTTCCTGACTGCTGGAGCCGTTCATTTGATGTCCTTGGACAATCGGTCCGCTTCCTTGATTTGCGGACAACCGAAAGCTAGCAGATCCGTCTTTGCCGCACACCTGACAGAAATGACAGTGCCCCTGCACCGTTCGGCGCCTCGACGTATTGAAGATCAATCCCGGACAACAGCCCCCATAGCACCGACCTTGATATCAGGGACCGATGGCCGCTTGAACCTGAACGCGCACCACAACACCCCTATCCAGGCGGGAATCATGAACACTGAAATACGGATGCCGGGAATCATCAGCATGATGATCAGGATCATCGCCATGAACGCCAGGCACAGGATATTGCCGGCCGGGTACCACAGCGCCTTGAACAACAATGCCTCGCCCCTGGCGTTCATGGCCTTGCGAAAGCGCACGTGGGTCAAGGTGATCATGACCCAGTTGATCAACAGCGCCGCCACGGCCAGGGTCATCATCAGTTCAAAGGCATTGCCCGGCACCAGGTAGTTGATCAGCAGGCATACGCCGGTTACAGCGGCGCTGGCAATCACCGCCGGCACGGGCACACCCCGTTGATTGACCTTGAGGAACACCTTGGGCGCATTGCCTTGTTCGGCCAGGCCAAACAGCATGCGGCTCATGCAATAGGCGCCACTGTTATAAACCGACAAGGCAGCGGTCAGGATCACGAAGTTCAGGACATGGGCGGCAACATCACTGCCGATCAGTGAGAAGATCTTCACGAACGGGCTGGCGCCATAGGCGTCTTGCGAAGCCGACAGGCTGACCAGCAACTGATCCCACGGATACAGCGACAGCAGCAAGGTCAGGGCGCCGACATAGAAGATGATGATGCGGTACACCACCTGATTGATCGCCTTGGGAATCACCCGCCGTGGGTTATCGGACTCGGCAGCGGTAATACCGATCATTTCCATGCCGCCAAAGGCAAACAGGATGAAGGCCATCGCCATCATCATTCCGCCAACACCGTTGGGAAAGAAACCGCCGTGCGCCCACAGGTTACTGACCGAGGCCTGCGGACCGCCGTCACCGCTGACCAGCAGGTAACTGGCCAGGCAGATCATGCCGATAATGGCGAACACCTTGATGATCGCGAACCAGAACTCGGTCTCGCCAAAGGCTTTGACGTGGGTCAGGTTGATCAGATTGACCAGTACAAAGAAGGCAGCCGCACTGGCCCAGATGGGTATTTGCGGCCACCAGAACTGCACGTACTTGCCCACGGCGGTCAGTTCGGCCATGCACACCAGGGCGTACATCATCCAGTAGTTCCAGCCCGACAGAAAACCGGCGAAGCGTCCCCAGTACTGTGTGGCGAAGTAACCGAAAGAGCCTGCCACCGGTTCCTGAACCACCATCTCGCCCAGCTGGCGCATGATCAGAAAAGCAATGAATCCGGCAATCGCGTAACCCAGAATCATTGAGGGCCCGGCTGTTTTCAATACCCCTGCCGAGCCCAGAAACAGCCCGGTGCCGATCGCACCGCCCAGCGCAATCAGCTGGATATGCCGACTGCTGAGGCCGCGTTTCAACTCGGCCGTTGGATGATCGTTCATGACGTACCTTTTTATTATTGGATTAAGTGGGTAACAGAAAGTCAGGTTGTCTTCTATCTCATGGCTGAGCGCGTCTCTCGTAGGAGCTGCTTCAGCAGCGAAATGGCCATGTCAGGCGCTGAAGTGGAAGTGCCTGATAAATTTTCGCTGCTAAAGCAGCTCCTACGATGTCCGTGTTCAGTCGCTATAGCTTGTAAATGCCATGCCATCACAAGGTAGAGCGCAGGCTCCAGAGTTCAGGAAACAGTTCGGTGTCGAGCATCTTGCGCAAGTAACCGACGCCTTCGGTGCCGCCGGAGCCTTTCTTGAAGCCGATGATGCGTTCGACGGTTGTTACATGGCGGAAACGCCATTGCCGGAACGAGTCTTCGAGGTCGATGAACTTCTCGGCCAGTTGATACAGGTCCCAGTATTGATGCGGTTGCTGGTAGACGATTTTCCACGCCGCCTCCACCGACTCATCATGCTGAGTCCGTGAATTTGAAACCCGCGCCAAGCGCTCGGGGCTGATTTCAAGCCCGGCCTTGGCCAGCAGGCCAATGGCTTCGTCGTAAAGCGAAGGCGCTTCAAGGGTCTTTTGCAGTTCGGCCATCAGTTCCGGGCGATGCGCGTGGGGCTGCAACAGCGGCACGCTCTTGTTGCCGAGGATGAATTCGATCTCGCGGTACTGGAATGACTGGAACCCGGAGGACTCGCCGAGCGACGGACGAAACGCCACGTATTCGCTCGGCGTCATGGTCGCCAGCACGGTCCAGGCATGCACCAGTTGATCGAAGATGCGCGAGACACGCGCCAGCATCTTGAACGCCGGCGGCAGATCGTTGAGTTTCAGTTGCTCACGCGCGGCGCGCAGCTCGTGCAGCATCAGCTTCATCCACAGCTCGGAGGTCTGATGCTGAATGATGAACAACAACTCGTTGTGGTCACTCGATAGCGGATGCTGGGCGCTGAGAACCCGCTTGAGGTCCAGGTAATCACCGTATGACATGGCATCGGTGAAATCCAGTTTGGCGTCGTGCCAGGTTTGAGTGGCATTGGCCTGGGTAGCGTTGGCTTGAGAGTACGGGCATTGGCTCATGGGGCGCTCCTCAAGTCACTGAATGACGGGTCTGGAATTGCGGATCGCGCCATTGCTCGTTGTCGAGCACCTCGACCAGCGCCTGCACGGCAAGCCCGACATCGACAAACGAGGTGTACAGCGGGGTAAAACCAAAGCGCATGATGCGCGGCTCGCGGTAGTCGCCGATCACGCCTTTGGCAATCAGTGCCTGCACCACGGCATAGCCTTCGGGGTGTTCGAAGCTGACGTGGCTGCCACGCTGGTCGTGCACGCGTGGAGTAATCAGGGTCAGCGGGTGATCCTTGCAGCGCTCCTCGACCAACTGGATGAACAGGTCAGTCAGCGCCAGCGATTTAGTGCGCAGGGCCTGCATGCTGGTTTTGGCGAAAATATCCAGGCCGCACTCGACCATGCCCAGCGACACCAGCGGCTGGGTGCCGCACAAGTAGCGAGCAATGCCCGAAGCCGGCTCGTAGTGCGGCTCCATCGCAAACTGTCGCGCATGCCCCCACCAGCCCGACAGTGGCTGCCAGGCCTTGTCGCACAGCGCCGGCGAAACCCAGACGAAGGCCGGCGAACCGGGCCCGCCATTGAGGTATTTGTAGGTGCAGCCAATCGCATAGTCGGCATTGGCGGCCTTGAGCTCAACCGGCACGGCACCGGCCGAGTGCGCCAGGTCCCACAAGGCCAGCGCGCCGTGCTGATGGATCAGCTCGGTGGTGGCGGTCATGTCGTACATGTGCCCGCTCTTGTAGTTGACGTGAGTCAGCAGCACCAGCGCCACCTGCTCGTTCAGCAGCGACGCCAGGTCGTGCGGCTTATCGATCAGGCGCAGCTCGTAGCCTTGCTGCAACAGGTCGGCCAGGCCTTCGATGACATACAGGTCGGCGGGGAAGTTGTGCAGCTCGGACAGAATGATTTTGCGCTGCGGGGCGCGTTCGGTCTGAATGCGCAGCCCGGCCGCAAGAATCTTGAACAGGTTGACGGTGGTGGTATCGGTAATCGCCACCTCACCGCTGTCGGCGCCGATCAGGGTCGCCAGCTTGTCACCCAGCCGGGTCGACAAGGTGCTCCACTGCGCCGTGTTCCAGCTGCGAATCAGGCCCTCGCCCCACTCTTTTTCGATCATCTGCGTGGCCCTGGCCAGCGACGCCTTTGGGCGGGCACCCAATGAGTTGCCGTCCAGATAAATTACGCCCTCAGGCAAGGCAAACTCATCGCGCAGGGCCGCCAGAGGGTCGGCGAGATCCAGCTCGCGCAGGTGTTGTTCTTGTTCTGTCGACATGGGTGTTTATCCTTTCAGGGGCCGCAATACGGCGCGAACCGGACTGGCGTCCAGATGAGAGAAGCGCAGGGGCAAGGCAATCAGTTCAAAGTCGCCTTCGGGCACGGCATCCAGCACGATGCCTTCCAGAATCGCCATATCGAAGCGCTCGACCGTGTGGTGAGCGTCCAGCGTCTTGGAGTTCTGAGGATCGAGCGACGGGGTGTCGATGCCGATCAGGCGAACGCCACGGCGGGCCAGTAGTTCGATGGTGGCCGGCGCGACGGCGGTAAAGTCCGGGTCCCAGTGGGTCAGTGGAGCCGTTTGATAGGTGCGCAGCAGCACACGGGCGGGCACGTCATCGAGTTGATGCTCGATATCCGCAGGCTCGACCAGCGCGCCACTGCCCAGGCAATAAATGACCCGGCACGGCCCCATGTAGATATCGAGCGAGACCTCGCCGATCGGCAGGCCGTCGGCGCTGTAGTGCAAGGGTGCATCGACATGCGCCCCGGTATGAGGAGACAGCGTTATGCGCCCGACATTGACCGGGCATTGTGGCCCGACGGCCCAGACGCGTTCCTCTTGAAACGGCGTGTCGCCCGGCCATGTGGGGGTGTGCGTATTGAGTGGCGGGCTGATGTCCCACCACGCTTTTTCAGGTTTCATTATTGTTGTGCTCCCTCGAAGCCTGAACAGAATTTTATCGGCGAGGAGACAGAATTATCTTGCCAATTCATCGAGCCAATGCGATTTAATCCGCAGATTATTCGAACAAGAACATAAAAAACGAAGGATTCTGCACTCATGAAACTGGACAGTATTGATCTGCGCATCCTGGCGT
The DNA here is from genome assembly GCF_054589175.1 of Pseudomonas sp. 3A(2025). Lineage (NCBI taxonomy): Bacteria > Pseudomonadati > Pseudomonadota > Gammaproteobacteria > Pseudomonadales > Pseudomonadaceae > Pseudomonas > Pseudomonas sp. 3A(2025). The sequence continues at coordinate 286,068 of NZ_BAAILM010000113.1, forward strand.
TTCTGAATCAGGACGGGCGCATGAGCAATCAGGATCTTGCCGAAAAAATCTCGCTATCGCCCTCGGCCTGCCTGCGTCGTTTACGCAATCTGGAAAGCGAAGGGATCATTGCCGGTTACGGCGTTCGACTGGACGCCGCCAAACTGGGGATCGAGGTGCATGCGATGGTCAACGTCAATGTGCGACAGGATATCGAAGGCTGGCACGAGCGATTTGCCGAAGCCCTGCAACGCTGGCCGGAAGTTGCCGATGCCTGGATCGTGACCGGTGCCAGCAACTATCTGTTGCGGGTGCGCACCCGCAACCTCACGCATTACACCGACTTTATCGTCAACCAGTTGAATGCCACGCCGGGGGTGACGGACATCCGCTCCGACATCATTCTGCAAAGCCTGAAGTCCAGGGACAACCTGCTCGACCTTGTGCGGCCTACCAGCCAGACCGGCAAGGCGGCGATATGAATACCCGATTCGTAGAAACCTTCGTGCTGCTGGCCCATGTCGGCAGCGTGCGGCAAGTGGCCAAACAGTTGAATTCCACGCCCGGTGCCATTTCCATGCGGGTGCGCAAGCTGGAGGAAGAACTGGGTACGGTGCTGTTCAACTGGGACCATAAGACCCTGCAGATCACCGATGAGGGTCTGCGTTTGCTGCCGCATGCGCAGCGCCTGCTGGAGGCGACCCAGAGCTTTCAACGGGCCGCCAGTTCGCCCGCCAGAGCACAAGGGCGTATCCGCATCGCCGTGATCGAGACCGTCGTGCACACCTTTTTACCGGACTTCATGAAGTTCATGAGCCGGACCCTGCCCGATGTCACGATCGACCTGTCGGTTGAATTGACCGTGCACGCCAAAGAGCAACTGATGCGCCGCGAAGTCGACCTGATCGTGCGGGTGATCGCCGATGACGGCGATAATCCCTTTGCCATGACCCGAGCGATTGCCGACGTGCCCATTCATTGGGTCGCACGCCCGCGAACGGTGCCGGCACGCGACCGGGTGCGCAAAGTGTTGGGCCAGCAACTGTTGACGCAAATGCGCGGCTCCGCGCCCTACGAGGCCGCGGTCAACCTCGCCCGGCAACTGGCAGCAGAACACGGCGTGCTGGCCAGCGAGCTGCGGATATCGGGTTCACCGTCATTGGCGGCACTGGTGTCTCTGGTCAGAGAAGGCGTTGGCGTGGCGATCATGCCAGGGATTCTGGTCAAGGACTGCCTGGACAGTGGCGAGCTGCAGGAACTGCCGCTGCCCAGCCCTGCGTCATTCAGGATCGGCACCTCGCATATGAAGAATGTATCGCCGCTGGTGGCCGAGGTGGCCGACATCGTCGGCAAGGTCTGCCGTACTTACTGCAAGCGCCAGGGGGAGCACTGGATCGTCAGCCTGGGATGACCTGCTGGATAAAGAACCTGTTCAGTAAAATTGAACAGCCAGGGCGATTATTACTCGATAGACACAGCCTGGGCGTTGTTCAAAGAATGAGTTCCCCTGTGTAAGGCTGGAGCCTTGACGATGAGCACCCTCTGGAACAACCCCTCCGAGTTTCGCCAGGCCGTTCGGGCCGGCCGTTTTACGGCTCCCACTGCCGATGTCTGCCCTGGCTACACGCAAGGCAACCTGGCCATTCTGCCAAGAGAATACGCCGATGAATTCTTGCGCTTCGCGCGTCTTAATCCCAAGTCGTGCCCTATTATCGGCATGACCGAGCCGGGTGACAGCCGGGTGCCTGAGCTGGGCGATGTCGACCTGATCGGCGATGTGCCTGCTTACTGTGTGTTCCGCGACGGTGAGCAAGTAGACGAGGTGACGAACCTGAAAGACCTGTGGAACGATGACCTGGTAGGCTTCGTGATTGGCTGTTCGTTTTCCTTTGAAGGCGCGCTGCTTGAAGCCGGGGTACCGATTCGCCATATCGAACAAGGCACCAATGTGCCGATGTACGTCTCCAACATTGCCAATGGCAAGGCTGGGCGTTTCGGTGGTACCACGGTGGTGAGCATGCGCCCGATGACCCCGGCGCAGGCCATCCGCGCCGTGCAGGTCACCTCGCGGTTTCCGAGTGTGCACGGTGCGCCGGTGCATCTGGGCGACCCGGCGCAGATCGGTATTCGCGATGTGGATGCGCCCGACTTTGGCGAGCGCTCGCTGATCAAACCCGGCGAAATCCCGGTATTCTGGGCTTGCGGCGTCACGCCCCAGCAAGCCATTCGCAGCGCCCGCCCTTCATTCGCCATCACCCACAAACCGGGGCATATGGTGGTCACCGACATTCTCAACAGTCATCTGGCAGTATTTTGAGAGGAGCCCTGAGGCCCACATGCAAACCCCCGACCGCGCTATCGAGACCTACATTCGAGCCAAGGATGGCAATCGACCCGACCTGCTGCGCCAGGCATTCGCGCCCCAGGCAACGCTGGAAATGGTGGTCAACACCAGCGCCATCAGCTTTCCGTCCAGGGTCGAAGGCGCCGCCGCCATTGCACAGGTTCTGGTCAGTCGCTTCAACCAGCAGTATGAAAACATCTACACCTTCTGCCTCGGCGAACCACCGGCCAAAGGGGTAGCGGCACACACCTGTAAATGGCTGGTGGGCATGTCGGTCAAAGACACCGCAGAGGTGCGCGTGGGCTGTGGTCAATATCACTGGCAGTTCGATCCAGCGTCGGGACTGGTGATGCATTTGACCATCGGCATCGAACACATGCAGGTCAATACAGTCAATGACTTGCTACCGGTCATGGATTGGTTGCAAGGCCTGGATTATCCGTGGTGCCAGGCTGAGGACGTGATTGCGCGAGCGCCGCAACCTGGCAATATTGCACCTGTGATCGAGTACCTGAAATCCCTTTGACTGAAGGCGGCCCATGACGACCGGAACGACACGGATGTACAACTGGCTGATGACGGCACTGCAAGTGCTGGTCTACAGCGCCGGCTGCGCTGTTACCGGTATTGTTCTGGGCTCGTCGTTTGACTGGGCAAGCCCGCTGCTGGCCACCGTGGTGTTGATCCTCATCATGCTGGTGCTTGCCACCTGCGTGCATGAGGCCGGTCACTGGCTGGGCGCCCGCCTGGCCGGAATGACCGTGCTGTATGTGCAGGTGTTTGGCATCGAGCTGCAGTTGCACAAGTATGGTTGCCGGGTACGCGGGTGGCGCGGGTTCAGTTTCCTGTCGCTGCTCGGCTATGTGTTTGCGGTGCATACCCCTTATAAGCCGATGCGACCCGCGCAACTGCTGTTTGTTGCGATGGGCCCGCTGCTGAACGTGCTGGTGGGCCTGGTCTCGCTGGGGCTGAGCGCAATTTTCTGGCCATATCCCAATCTGCTGCTGGCCTTTGCCACGATCAACCTGACGCTGGGGCTCTGCAACCTGATCCCCACTCAAAGCCGGGTACACAGCGATGGCTTTCAGTTGCTGACCTGGTGGCGCAAGCCCGACGAAGGCCAGCCCGCCTTTGCCCATGCGCGCCTGCTGGCGTTATACACGGCAGGCGTTGCTGCCGAGCAACTGCCGGCCGCCGATCTTGAACAGTTGGACCTGCAACCGATGCCGATGCCGTTGATTGCCCTGTCGCTAAGGCTCAGCGCCTTGCAAACCGCCGGTGACTGGCCGGGTACCTTGCGCCTGCATGAGGAGATGAAAGCGTTGCTGGCCGCCAACCCCGCTGCGCTCAAGCCCTGCGCGGCCACCATTGCGCTGGTGGAACAGGAAATGCGTTTCTGCCAGGCCATGGCTCAGGCCAATGCCGACAGCCTCGATACCCTCAAGCGTAATCGCGATGTCGAGTGGTACGCGCCTATCCTGACCCCGCGTTGCAATGCGCTGCGGGCTGCATTGCAGGGCGACAAACGCCTGGCCGAGCAGCATCTGGGCGCGGCGCAACGGCTCGCCGAACAATCGCAGATTCGCGCGCTCGCGCCATTCGAAGCCGCGATGGCGGCGCATATCAGGGCGCTGATGTGATCCCTGCTGCCGCAGCGATGCGCGCCTGGTGCAGGCAATTGGTCAGGTGCAGGCGCATCGCGGCGCGGGCGCCCTCGGTGTCGGCGTGCGCAATGGCGGCGTAAATCTGCTCGCGCTCACGAATGTGCCATGTGCGTTGCTGCTCAGTCATGGCGATGGCGGGCTGTTGCACGGCGGTCATTCGCGTATTGCCCATGTGCGTCATGGCATCGATAAAGAAGCGGTTGCCGGTGCACAGGGCAATCTGCAGGTGAAACTGAAAATCGATGTGCCCGCGCTCTTCGCTGACCGGCGCCAGGCCATTGGCCTGATCCAGTGCCGCGCGCAGGGCCTGCAATTGATCGGCGTTGGCCCGTTGCGCGGCAATGGCTGCCGCCTCGATCTCCAGGCTCAGACGCAGCTCGATCAGGGCGACCACATCCAGGGCGGCGCCCTCGACATCGCGGCTGCCCTGAAAATCACCTGGCCCGGTGGCGTCGACCACGAAGGTGCCAATGCCCCGGCGGGTTTCGACCAGGCCCTCGGCCTGCAAGCGCGACATGGCTTCGCGCACCACGGTGCGGCTGACGCCGCGTTCCAGGGTCAAGGCCTGTTCGGTGGGTAATTTACTGCCCGCCGGCAGTTCGCCGGCAAGGATTTGACGCGACAAGTCGAGCACCAGTTGCTGGGCCAGACTCAGGCGTCGTTCAGGAGAAGAACTCGGCATGCAGGGATCCATTCGAACCAGAAGATGTCAGGAGTATAAGCACAGCCTTGCGCTGATTCGCATTATAATCCCCGTCGGTCTTAGTAGAGTTTGACAATGCCGGATTCATTATCACCCGCTCCGAACAAACCTCGTCGCCTTGCGGAATCTCTGGTTGAACGTTTTGCGCAGCGCATGCGCGACGGCACGCTCAAGCGTGGCGAAAAAATGCCCACCGAAGCAGACATCATGCACGCCGAAGGGGTCAGTCGCACCGTGGTACGCGATGCCCTGTCGCGCTTGCAGGCGGCAGGACTGGTTGAAACCCGCCACGGGGTTGGCACTTTTGTACTCGATATGCCGGCGCCCGAGGGTTTTACCATTGGCCCGGCCACGATCGTGCAGTTGTCCGATGTACTGGATTTGCTCGAATTTCGCCTGAGTGTCGAAGTGCAAGCGGCGGGTATGGCGGCCGAACGCGCCACCCCGCAAGCCCTTGCCGAGGTCGAGCATGCGCTGAAGGCTCTGTTGCTGGGCCCGGAAAAGTCCGGCAGTACCACCAATGCCGACTTTCAGTTTCACCTGCAGATCGCCAAGGCCTCCGGCAATCTTTATCTGATCGACATCATGAAGCACCTGGGGACCAAGCTGATCCCGCGCACCCGCATGAACTCGGCGTATACCGGGCAAACCAGTCGCAGCACCTACCTGGCGGGGATCAACCTGGAACACCAGCAGATCTTCGATGCCATTACCAGCCGCCAGGTGGATGCGGCGCGTGCGGCCATGTACCTGCACCTGAGCAATAGCCGCATGCGCCTGCGTGAAGCGCAACAGTCACAAGCGCTTTACCAGGAGTAAGGCGTCGCGATCATTGCGGTTTTGGCTCGACCTCGTTGAAGGTCAGGCCCTGGCTGTTGCTGACCTGCCATGATGGCGCCTGACCGGTCTCGCTGAAGCGCACGTTATCGAAGCGCGAGTCTTTCAGGCCGTTGATCTTCGCCACCGCCGGACCACTGAAGCGCACCCGCTCGAACACCAGTTCCTGGTGGTAGGCATCGTGTTCGCTGTCACCCTTGACCTCAATCGCCGTGTTGGCGTTTTCCACCGTCACGTCGCTGACCCGTACATCGCGGAACTGGCCCGGGATGGTCGAGCGCTGGTAATCGAGCTTGGCGTTGGGGTCGTGGTAATCGAGGGTGAAGATAAAGGCCTGCTTGACCGTGTTACGAATCGCCGAATCACGGAAGGTGATATTGCGTGCGCCACCGCCCATGAAATTGGTGCTCTTCATGCGCAAGCCGGCATCGGTGCCATCGGAGACGTTGTCTTCAGCCACGATGTTCTGGATCCATGCGCCGGTATGGCTGCCCGCGACTACCATGCCGTGACCTTTGCGGAAGTAGTTGTTGAAGATCCACGCCTCTTCCTGGGGCTTTTGCTTGACGGCCTCGGCGCCGGTGCCGGCTGCAAAGTTGACGCAGTCATCGCCGGTGTCGAAGAAGTTGTTGAACACCATGGCGCCGCGGCTGTTGGCGAACTCGATGCCATCGCCGTTGTTGGCGTCGTAGGTCTTGTGTGTGGTGTTGGCCATCACCACGTTCTCGGTTTCAAGATTCATGATGCCGTGGTACGCCGGGTTGAGTACGGTGAAGCCGCCGTAGAACACGTTCTTGACATCGCGCAGGGTGATCAGCGACGAGCGCATCTGCCCATAAGCGTCTTTGACGTTCAGGCCCTCGGCCACTGCACGTTCGACCTGGACCTTGGCCAGGATGCCGTCCTGCATGTAGCGGGTGTTGTCGCTGGGCAGGTAGAACGGCAGCGACTGGCCACGCTCGTCGACCACATCAGCCTTGCGCTTCCAGCCGTTGCCGTCGATGGTGCCCTTGCCGACGATGCGGATGTTCTCGAACGCCTGGTGCTTGCGCGGGTCACGCGGCAAGGCATTGATCAGCGAAGCCGGGCGCACGGTGGTGGAATACGGGTACTGGATATAACCGTCGCGCGGGTAGTCTTCGGCACGCTCGGAGCCCAGCAGGGTCGCGCCCTCGGCGATTTCAAGGGTCATGTTGCTCTTGAGGTACAGCGCGCCACTTTTGTAGGTGCCTGCCGGCAACAGCACCCTGCAGCCGGCGGTGCAGGCGTCGATGGCGCTCTGGATCGCCGCAGTGTCCAGCGTGGTGCCATCGCCCTTGGCGCCGTGTTTCTTCACATCGAACAAGGCAGGCACGGCCGTGGTGCGCTGCACAACGGTGGCACTGTCAGCCGATTCCTTGCCGTCGCGGCCCACCGAACGCACCGTGAAGCGGTATTCGGTGTCAGGCGCCAGGCCTTGGGCGGTGAAGCTGTGGATCGAGATGCGGTGATGGAAGTTGCGCGTATCCTGCTCGTAGAAGCGGTCGATGTAGGGCTTGGCCGGCGATACCTGATCATTGTTGGCATTGCTGGCGCCCAGCAACTTGCCGTTGGCGTACACGCGGTAGTCCTGGATATCGGCATGACCGGCCGGTTTTTCCCAGACCAGAATGATCTGCTGGTCGTCATAGGCCAGGGTCGGCACCTGCACCTTGACCGGCGCTTCGAGTGCCAGCAGCGGCAGGCTGAAGCCCATGAGCAGCGCGGCACAGGCCGATTTTGCCAGCGGGAAACGAGGCAGCGTTACAGAGGGGTGTACAGAGGGCATGGGGTCTTCCTTGTTATTGTATGAATCGGGGTTAAAGCATCGGAGTCAGGCCGATAACCCGGCCTCTTCGAGGTACTGGCTGCGGTTGACGAACGTCGCCTTGGGCATCTCCCTGACATCCATCGATATGGCCTCGACCGCTGGCAATAACGCTACCAGTGCCGCCACCGTGGCCGAGGCCAGGCTGCGTTGCTGCTCGGCGCTGCGCCCGGCGAACAGGTACAGCGCGACATGCACGAAGTCGTCCTGGGTTTCACCGCAACGGTAGTGGCTGAAGCCGTTCAGGCGGACCTTGATGTCGCCCGGTTTGAATACACCAAAGGCGTCCAGGGCATCGTGGACGGTGGCCAGCAGGACTTGTTCGCCCACGTGTTGGGCCAGGCTGACGGGGCAATCGATGATGCAGTGCGGCATAGCGTTTTTCCTTGAGTGATGGGGCGCAAACTACAAGTGAAAGCGCGCGACGGCGTCACGCAGTTGATCGGCCAGACGCTCCAGCGAATGCAGGTTATCGTTGGCGGCACGCACCGAGGTGGCCGACTCTTCGACCCGGTTGGCAATGCTCTCGATGTTCTGCGCCACGCTGGCACTGGCCAGGCTTTGTTCGGAGGTGGCGCTGGCCACTTCACGGACCTGGATCAGGGTCAGTGAAGCGCCACTGTTGATGTCGCGCAGCGCACCGGCGGCTTGTTCGGCCAGGGCCAGGCCGGTCGCCACTTGCGGGGTCACGGCGACCATGCTCTCGACCACCGAATCGGTGTCGACCTGAATCGAGCTGATCATGCGGGTGATGTCCTGGGTGGCCAGCGCTGTGCGTTGTGCCAGATTGCGCACTTCATCGGCCACCACGGCAAAACCGCGCCCTTGCTCGCCGGCCCGAGCGGCTTCAATGGCCGCGTTCAGCGCCAGCAGGTTGGTCTGGCTGGCAATGTTACTGATGGTACTGGTGATGCCGTCGATTTCCTGGGTGCGCTTGACCAATCCCGCGATGCGCTGCGAAGCGCCTTCGACCTGGCTCGACACCTGGGCAATGGCGGCTGCCGCCTCGATCACCCGCTGCTCGCCCTCGCCCGCCAGTTGCGCCGAGCGTGCCGAGTTGCTTTCGGTTTCTCTGGCACTGGAAGAAATATGGTCGATGGTGACCGACATCTGCTCGATGGCCGCCGCCGTCGCTGTCGTGGCTTCCGAGGTCTGCTGCGAGGCATGGTCGATCCGTTGCATTTGCCCGGTCAGGCCATTGGCGGCCTGGCCCAGCAACTGCGAGCCGCTCTGGATACTGACGATCATGTCGCGCAGGCTGGCTTGCATGGTTGCCACGGCCGCCAGCAGGCTGTCGGGGCCGAAGCGCCCCAGCACCGGCAAACTGAGGTTTCCGGCGGCAATCGCACGGGCCACTTGGCTGGCGTATTGCGGCTCGCCGCCCAGGCTGCGGTAGATACCCCTCGACATGCTCACCGCCAGCGCGGTGGTGACCAATACCGTCAGCAGGCCGACCGCAAAGAATTGCCAGGCCAGGTGCCAGAACACGGCGTCGATGTCGTCGACAAAAATGCCGAAACCGACCAGCCAGTCCCAGCCCTCGATGCGGATAATGCCATTGATCTTCGGCACCGCCTGTTCGGCGCCCGGGTACTTGGCCAGGTCGTCGAAGAAGGCGTAGCGCTTGCCTTGCAGGCCATCCAGATAGGTCTGCCATTTGGTTCGGCCGTCCGGCTGGATCACACCGACATCGACCTTGCCGATGACATCGGGGTTGGGATGGACCAGACCCAGGGCGCCTGTGGTGCGCGCCCAGACATAGGATTTCTTGCCGTCGCGCAGGCTCGACAAGGCCTCGATGGCTTTGGCCTGAGCGTCCTGATGCGTCAGGCGGCCAAGCTTTTCCTGCTCTTGAAAATACGCCACCTGCTGAGCGGCCAGGTTCAGCACGGCGTAAATTTCACTGCGTTTGTTTTCCAGCATGTTGGAGCGCAAGGCGCTCAGGCCGAAGCCTGCAATCACAAGCAGACCCAGTACCGCACACAACACCATGAGCGTGAGTCGATGATGGAGCTTCATTACGCCTTCCTGTGCGTTTTAAATAGCGACACCCACAGTCTTGCTGCGGGCAGCGTGCTGATCAGAATCTGATCAGCACGACCCGTCAGGTCGACAACAACCGTTTGCTTGAAGCGCTGGCAATCAGACCGCTGCGCGCGGCGACTCGGCGCTGAAGTCACGGCTGGCTTGCACCAGCATGCGCGTGTAGTCGTGGGTGGCCAGGTCCTGGCTCAATGCCTGGCTGTCCAGGCGTTCGACGATGCGTCCCTGCTGCATCACCGCGACCTTGTCGCACAGGTGGCTGACCACGCCCAGGTCATGGGTGACCATCAGGTAGGTAAGTTTCTCGCGCTGGCGCAGGTCCGAGAGCAGGTTGAGGATTTCGGCCTGTACCGAGACATCGAGGGCCGAGGTCGGCTCGTCGAGCAGCAACACCCGCGGTTCGAGAATCAGCGCACGGGCAATCGCCACGCGCTGACGCTGACCACCGGACAACTGGTGCGGGTAACGATAGCGGAAGCTGTCGTTGAGGCCGACCTTGAGCAGGATGTCGTTGATGCGGTCATCGCGATCGTCCATGGCGTGGATGGTCAGCGGTTCGCGCAGGGCGGTGTCGACGGTATGGCGCGGGTGCAGCGAGCCATAGGGGTCCTGGAACACCATCTGCACCTTGCGGAAGTGGTCCTTGGGAATCTTGTGCTGCAACGGCACGCCGGCAATGCTCAGCGCCCCGCTCCAGTGCCGGTACTGACCGGCCAGACAACGCAGGACGGTGGTCTTGCCGGAGCCCGACTCACCGACCAGGCCGAACGACTCGCCGTCTTCGACACTGAGGTTGACGTCGTGCAACACCTGGTTGAGCGCAGGACCTACGCCGAAGCTCAGGTTCAACGATTGTGCTTGGATCATGGACATGGTCAGTTACCTCAGGCGGTGAGCCATTGCGGGTCGCGTTGCAACACCGGCAAGCGTGGGCGGCGGTTGTCCATGCTGGGCAAGGCCGCCAGCAGGCCACGGGTATAAGGGTGTTCGGCGTATTGCAGATCGCAGGCAGCCAGCGACTCGACCACGCGCCCCGCGTACATCACCAGCACGCGGTCGCAATAGTTGCGCACCAGGTTGAGGTCGTGGCTGACGAAAATCAGGCCCATCTGCTGCTCGACCACCAGTTCTTCGAGCACGTTGAGCACCTGCTGGCGCACCGACACGTCGAGGGCCGAGGTCGGCTCGTCGGCGATGATCACCTCAGGGTTGGTGATCACCATCATGGCGATCATGATGCGCTGGCCCATGCCGCCGCTGACTTCATGCGGGTACAGGTTGTAGACGCGCTTGGGGTCGCGGATGTGGACCTTTTCGAGCATCAGCAACACCCGGTCGCGGGCCTCGGCACGGCTGGCCTTGTGGTGGGCCAGATACGCCTCGGCGATCTGGTCGCCGACCTTGACCACCGGATTGAGCGAATATTTAGGGTCTTGCATGATCATCGAGATGCGCTGGCCACGAATCTTTTGCATGGCCTTTTCGCTGGCGTTCAGCAGGTCGATATCGCCGAACTGCAAGGCCTTGGCGGTGATCTGTGCGCTGCCGGGGTGCAACTTGAGCAGGCTGCGCCCGACGGTGGACTTGCCTGAACCTGACTCACCGACGATGGCGAGCTTCTCGCGGCCCAGGGTGAACGACACATCGCGAACCGCGTGCATTACTTTCTTGCCGTTGACGAAACGCACATTGAGCGAATCGACATTGAGTTTGATCGTCGACATAAAGCCTCCAGTTATTCGCTGCGCGGATCGAGGATGTCCCGCAGGCCATCGCCCAACAGGTTGAACGCAAGGCTGACCAGCATGATCGCGCCACCCGGTACTGCTACCAGCCACCAGCACTCGAGCATGTAGCGACGACCGGTGGAAATCATTGCACCCCACTCCGGCAGCGGCGCCTGTGCGCCCAGGCCCAGAAAGCCCAGTGCCGCAGCGGTGAGGATGATGCCGGCCATGTTCATGGTCAGGCGGATGATCACCGACGACATGCACATCGGCACGATGTGCTTGAGGATGATGCGCGTTGAAGACGCGCCTTGCAGTTCGACGGCGACGACGAAGTCAGCCTTGCGCAGCGACAGGGTTTCAGCCCGTGCCAGACGCGCAATCGGTGGCCAGGAGGTCAGCGCGATGGCGACCACGGCGTGCTCAAGACCTGGGCCGAGGGCCGCGATGAAGGCCAGGGCCAGTACCAGGCTGGGGAACGAAATGAAGATGTCGGTGATGCGCATGAACACCGTGTCGACAATGCCGCCGAAGTAACCGGAGACGGTGCCGATGAACAGCCCGATGGGGCCGACGATAATGGTCACCAGGGCAATGATGTACAGGGTGATGCGCGAGCCGTACACCAGCCGGCTGAAGATATCGCGGCCGTACTCGTCGGTGCCGAACCAGTGTGCAGAACCTGGGGCCTGCAAGGCACCGGCGAGGTTTTGCACCACCGGATCATGGGTGGCAATCCATGGCGCGAAGGCGGCGACCACGACCAGCAGCAATGCCACCAGCAGGCCCGCCAGGGTCATCGGGTTGCGCAGCAAGTGGTTAAGCACCTTCAGGCTGCTTTTATACAGCGCTTCCATACTGGAAGCGGGCGTGTCGGCTTTTGGCTTAACGGCTGATTCGGTAGAAGACATGTTGGCTATCATCGGCATGCTCTCGATTTGAAATCATGGCCACCCGGTGCACCCGCAGGCGCTCCGGGCGGTGTTCAGCGTTGTTTGTAGACACCCTGGTAACGGGTCGCCTCGGCGTCATCGCCAGTGAAACCCTTGACGTCCACGGCACTGACGGCGGTGTCGGTCATCTGCGAGACGATCATGATCGGGCCAGCGTCCTGGTCGTACAGTTTCTGGACCTGGTGGTACATGCTCAGGCGCTTGCCGGCGTCACGCTCGACACCCAACTGGTCGATCAGCTCGTTGATCTGCTGATTGAAGAACGAGGCGCGCCAGCCCTGGAAGTTGGGCAGACCGGCGTTGTCGCTGTTGTCGGGGTTGTAGACGAAAGTCCGCAGGCTGAAATACGGGTGCGGATAACGCTCGGCACCGCGGGCCACGATCATCTCGAAGTTACGGGCGCGCATGGCGCCGTAGACCTGGTTACCGGTACCGGTGACGATGCTGGCCTTGATCCCGCCTTCGGCCAGGGTCGACTGCATGCGCGCCGCGATGTCGATGAACGGCGGCTCGGACAAGGTACGGATGGTGGTGGTGAAGCCTTGCGGGTAGCCGGCCTCGGTCAGCAGCGCCTTGGCCTTGGCCACGTCCATTTTGTAGCCGGGGTCTGGCAGGCGCGCTTCCAGGCCCAGTTGCATCGGCTGCTGGTTGAGCGTGCCGTAGTGCGGCATGACCTGCTCGTCCAGACCTTTGTAGTCGATCAGGTTACGCACCGCTTCACGGACTTTCTTGTTGGCGAACTCCGGCTGTTTCATGCTCATGGCCACGTAGTACATGGTGCCGCGTGGCAGCGCCTGAACTTGCAGCGCTTTGTTGCTTTCAATGGCCTTGATGTCGGGTGCGGCCATGCCGAAGGCCAGGTCGAGGTCGCCGCGCTCCAGCATAAGGCGCAACGATTGCGACTCGGTCATGTGCCGCACCAGCACCCGCTTCATTTTTGCAGGACCGCCCCAGTAACCGTCGAAACGGGTCAGCACCAAGGAGTCGTTGGCGCTCCATTTGGTCAGGGTGAACGGGCCGCTGCCGGCTTCGTTGGTGACCAGCCAGGCGGCGCCCAGATCACCGTTTTTCTCGTTTTTCAGGGCCAGTTGGCGGTCGACCACGACCGCACTCGGCGAGACCGCCAGCGAGTCGATCATCAACAGCGGGTTGGTGGGCTGTGGCAGGTCGACCACCAGGGTGTGCTTGTCAGTGGCACGAATCAGGCCCTGAATGTTTTCAGTGGTGTAACCGTAGGCTTTCCAGGTGGTGGCCAGGCCGAAGTTGAGCTTCATCACCCGGTACAGCGACCAGGCCACGTCTTCGGCGGTCAGGGCATTGCCGGAGTGAAACTTGACGTCGCTGCGCAGTTTGAAGGTAATCTGCTTGCCGTCTTCACTCACCGTCCAGCTCTCGGCCAGTTGCGGCAGGTGTTTGTCCGGGCTGCCGTTGTCGCGCTTGATCAGCGTGTCATACAGGTTGGCGTTGACGCCTGAGGCATCCAGGCCCGGTGCGTTGGCAGGATCAATAGAGAACAGGTTGACCATGCTCATGCCGACGATCAATTGGTCGGCAGGCGTCTTGGCGTACACCGCAGCCAGAGGGCTCAGCGCCAGGATCGTGCCCAGCAGGCTCATGCGCAGGGTCGGGAATACAGTCTTCATGTGAACGTCCTTCTTTTTATAGTTATTCGTGGTGTTCGCGACAGCTCAGAGGCTTATCGGGTCCTTGGGTCGAACACTTTGTACAGGGCATCGCTGATCAGGTTGAGGGCGACGAAGATCAGACCGATCACCAACACACACCCCATCACCGCGTTCATGTCACCCAGCATCAGGCTGCTGGTCAGGTACTGGCCAAAACCGGGCCAGGCAAATACGGTTTCGATCAACACCGCGCCTTCGAGCAGCGAGCCGTAGGCCAGCGCGACGACGGTGAGCAACTGCACGAGAATGTTGCGAAACGCGTGGTTCCAGACCACCTGGCGACGCGACAGGCCCTTGACCCGTGCGGTAATGATGTATTCCTGCGACAGCTGTTCAAGCATGAAGCTGCGGGTCATGCGGCTGATGTAGGCCACCGAGTTCAGGCCCAGGATCAGGCCCGGCAAGACGATGTGGCGCAGCGCACTGGAAAAGGCATCCCAGTCGCGGGCCAGTGCCGTGTCGATCAACAGCATGCCGGTGACGTCCGGCACCATGCCGTCGTAGGCCAGGTCGATACGCCCTGCACCGCCTGCCCAGCCGAGCCAGGCGTAGAAGATCAGCAGGCCCATCATGCCGACCCAGAAAATCGGCGTGGAGTAACCGAACAGGGTGATCACCCGCGCGATATGGTCACCGATACGGCCCTGGTTGCTGGCGGCGATCACGCCCAGCGGCAAGCCGATGACGATGCCGAACAGAATGGCCAGGGTGGCCAGTTCGATGGTCGCCGGGAAGACGCGGCGGATGTCATCCAGCACCGGGTGGCCGGTGAGCAGCGCGTTGCCGAAATCACCGTGCAGCAAATCGTTGAGGTACATCCCGAACTGGGTCCAGATCGGTCTGTCCAGGCCCATCGAGCGGTACACCTGGTCATAGGTGGAGCTGTCGGCGTCCGGGCCGACCACGGCCAGCACCGGGTCCAGTGGCATGACCCGACCAATGAAGAATGTCAGCGCCAGCAGACCCAGCAAGGTCACCAGAACGGTGCTTGCCCGGCGGGCAGTTCCGGACACGCGGGCGCCCAGAACAGAGGCAGTCGAAAGAAACATAACAGGCTCCTGAGATAGCTTTACCAATCACCGAGGTGTAAGGGGCGCGCACGCCCCTCTGCCACTCAACGCGACTTGTAGACGTCTTTATAGCGGGTGGTGGCCGCGGTGTGGCCCTGGTAGTTCTGCACGTCGTGGTACAGCACCACGGTGTCCGTCATCTGCGACACCGGCATGATCGCGCCCACCTGCTGGTCCAGAAGGGTCTGGATCTGCTGGTACTGCGCCAGTTGCTGTGCCTTGTCGGGCTCGACTTCGGCCTTCTCGATCAGGGTGTTCAACTCGGGGCTGTAGAACGAGGTGCGCCAGCCCTGGAAGTTGCTCAGCTTGGCTTCGTCGCGGTTGTCCGGGTTGTACACCAGCGTGCGCAGGCTTGAGTGCGGATGCCGTTCGGCACCGCCACCGCCGCGCCCGACCAGGATGTCGAAGCTGCGCTCACGCATGGCGCCGTAGATCTGGTTACCGGTGCCAGTGATGATGGTCGCCTGGATGCCGGCCTGGGCCAGAGTCGATTGCAGGCTGGAAGCGATGTTGATGAACGGCGGCTCGGTGAGCACGCGGATGGTGGTCTTGAAGCCATCGGGGTAACCGGCTTCGGTCAGCAGTTTTTTCGCCTCGGCCACGTTCAGGGTGTAGCCCGGATCGTCCAGGCGTGCAGGCAGACCCAGTGGCAGCGGACGCTGGTTGAGCTGGCCGTAGTGCGGCATCACAGTCTGGTTGATGCCCTGATAGTCGATCAGCGAACGAACCGCCTTGCGCACGCGGGCATCGTCGTAGGGTTTGTTCTTGACGCTCAGGGCCACGTAATAAAGGGTGCCGCGCTGTACGGTTTCGGCACGGACCTTATCGGATTTTTCAAGGGCGGCGATATCGGGTGCGGACATGCCTTTGGCAAGGTCGAGGTCGCCGCGCTCGACCATCAGGCGCAGCGACTGCGACTCGGTCATGTTGCGCATGACGATGCGCTTGAGCTTGGCAGGACCGCCCCAGTAACCGTCGAAGCGGGTCATCAGGATCACGTCGTTGGCGCGCCAGTCATTGAGAATGAACGGGCCGCTGCCGGCGGCATGGGTGGTCAGCCAGGCGCCGCCCATGTCATCGCCTTTCTGGTTCTTTTGCACGACCTTGCGGTCGAGAATGAACGCGCTTGGCGAGGTGGCCAGGGTGTTGAGCACCAACATCGGGTCGGTCGGGCGTGGCAGTTCGACGACGAAGGTGTAGTCGTCGGTGGCGCGCATGTACTGGGCCACGTTACCGGCGGTGAAGCCGTAGGCTTTCCAGGTGGAGGCCAGGGCGAGGTTGAGCTTGAGCACACGCTGCAGGGACCAGGCGACGTCTTCGGCAGTCAGCAGGTTGCCGGACTGAAACTTGACGTCCTTGCGCAGGTTGAAGGTCAGGGTCTTGCGGTCGTCGCTGACGGTCCAGCTCTGAGCCAGGGCCGGTTGCAGGATGTCAGGCTGCTTGACGTCCTGCACCAACAGCATGTCGTACAGGTTGGCGTTGACCTCAGAGACATCCAGGCCGGTGGCGGCTGCCGGGTCCAGGGACAACAGGTTGATCATGCTCATGCCGACGATCAACTGATCGGCAGGGGTCTTGGCGAATGCAGCAGGGACTGAGGTCATCGCCAGCGATGCGGCAAAAACCCCCGCCCAGAATTTGGGGAGAACGGTCATGTGAGATAGCCTTTTTATAGTTATTGGACTCTCGGGCGACACGCGATGGCGCGTGCCGCCATGCACGAATCAGTAGCTTTGTAGCGTGTTGGTTTCCACGAAGTTGAAGTCGATGTCTTCGCCCAGGCCAGGCAGGTCGGACAGGTGTACGAAGCCGTCTTTATCCATTGGGTCGACCAGACGGGTGAGGTACGCCGGTACTTCGTCGTAGTCCAGGAACGGGTGCAGCAGGCCGCGCTCGTACCAGGTGCAGTTCTTGATGGCGCCGACCACGGCGAGGTTCGCCGCACCATTGCCATGAATCTCGCAATCCATGCCGAACGACTCGGCCATGTGTGCCACTTTCAGGCACGGGGCGATACCACCGACCCCGGCCACGCCGGCACGCAGGATGTCGCAGACATCGTTCTTCACCCAGCTGGCACGGCTCAGGTGTTTGCCGCCCAGGCTTTCCGGGCCCAGGATCGGGATGTCCAGTTGCCCCGCCAGCCAGGCATAGGACTCGGCGGAGTCTTCCATCATCGGCTCTTCGAACCAGGCGAAATTGAGCTTCTCAAGGGCACGGCCGATGGTCAGGGCTTCGGTGCGGCTGTACCAGTGATAACCGTCGATCATCAGGGCGATATCAGGACCGACGGCCTCACGTACAGCGGCGCAGGCCTTGATGTCCATGCTCACGCTCGGTGCGAACGAGACTGGCGGCATCCAGGTGTGCAGTTTGATTGCCTTGTAGCCGCGCTTGACCAGGGTTTCCGCGAAGCGACCGTATTCTTCCGGGGTCGACAGACCGCCTTCGAGTTCGTCACCGCACATGGTCGAGCCATACGCCGGCACCTTGTCGCGATAGCCGCCGATCAGCTTGTGCACCGGCAGGTTCAGCTTGCGTCCTGCCCAGTCCCACAGTGCCTGTTCAACCAGCGCCAGGGCGCGGTCGGTCAACTGGCTGGCGCTGCCGCGCTGCCAGTGCGCCAGGTCGTGCCAGATCTTTTCGCGATCGAATGCGTTGGCACCCACCAGCACTTTGCGTACGAAGTTATCCAGCACGTAAGGACGGATGAGTTCAGGGGCACCCAGTGCATAACCTTCGTTACCGCATTCGGTCTTGATCCGCAGCAAGGCCATTTTGGCCTGGGTCACATCGCCCGGATGGGCATGGCCGGCGCTGTCGACAGCGCGGCGGGTTGGGTAGGAAAACACCTGGACGTTAACAGCAGTAATGATCATGGACGTTGAGCCTTTTTCTTGGATTTGTGGCCGGTGTGTCGTGCCGTGAGAACGATCCTACGTCATCATACAACGTTTGAAAAGTACCCCCTGCCAAACTTTTAAAAAGCAGGTTTTCCGAGCATTCCCCTCACCTTTACCTGCCAGACAAATCCATATACACCCCTGAAAACACTGAAATAGAGCCTTTTAAGCAAGTGATATGACAACATTTCAATAAATCGTAGACAACTGAAAAGTCGTACGATAACTTATTTGGAAATTCACCACCGGAGCCCACCCACCACGCCACACACCCGATAGCCACATACGCCTCATTCCGACCTCAACAACAACAAAAAAAGAAGATCGCATGAACACTACATTCCGCAACCTGATTGCTGTAAGCGCACTCGGCCTGTCGTTCTACGCTTGTGCAGACTCCGCCAGCATCAACTACCGCCACGGCTTCACCGAAGACGACAGCATCCACTCCGACCGGATCAAGCTCAGCTACCGGATGGACAATGGTCTGGGTCTTGCTGCCGAAATCAAATACAAGACTGCAGGCGACCGCGAAGACGTCGCGTACGACAACATGGTCAACAACGGCCATGAATTCACCGCGGACTACAACTACAAGTTGAGTGCCAATTCGTCGTTGCAGCCGGCGTTCCAGATGGACAGCGGCAAGGATTTCACCACCTATAAATTCGGCCTGAAGTACAACTACAAGATCACTGATGAGTGGTACGTCGCCACTCGCGTTCGCTATGACGCGAAAAGCCTGGACCGCGATCAGATCGATCGTAGCAAGCCTGACCGCGCCAAGGACGACCAGAACACGACGCGTCTGGAAGGCTGGCTGGGTTACACCCCCAAAGGTCCATGGGGCTTCGAGTACCAGTACATCTACTTCGATACCGACTACATCCGCTACGACAACAAGAAGAGCGACTACGAACAGAACCTGATCGTGCGCTACAGGATCAACAAGCAGTGGCAGCCGTTCATGGAAGTGGGTGACATCAAAGTCAGCTCCACCACCGATGACCGTCAGGCCCGCTGGCGCCTGGGTATCCAGTACAACTTCTTGTAATCCCCCCTACCGGGCAGCCCAGGCTGCCCGGTTGTGTTTTTACACCCCGCAACTGCAAGCAAAGGCACCGTCATGACCACAAACAAACCCTTCAACCGCCTGCTGTTGACCGGCGCTGCCGGTGGACTCGGGCAGATCCTGCGCGAAGCGCTGCAAGCCCATGCCAATGTGGTGCGCGCATCCGACATCAGCCCGATGGCGCCGTCCGCCGGCGATCACGAAGAAGTCATCAACTGCAACCTGGCCGACAAGGCTGGCGTGCTTGCACTGGCCAATGACGTGGATGCCATCGTGCATCTGGGCGGGATTTCTACGGAGCGTGCCTTCGAAGAGATTCTTGAGGCCAATATCCGCGGCACCTTTCATATTTATGAAGCGGCGCGCAAACACGGCATCAAACGAGTGGTATTCGCCAGCTCCAACCACGTCACCGGTTTCTACCCACAGACCGAGCAGCTCGATGCGCACTCGCTGCGCCGCCCGGACTGCTATTACGCGCTGTCCAAGTCGTATGGCGAAGACCTGGCGACGTTCTATTTCCATCGCTACGGCATCGAAACCGTCAGCTTGCGTATTGGTTCGTCATTTCCCGAGCCCCGCAACCTGCGCATGCTCAGCACCTGGCTGAGCTATCAGGACCTTGCGCACCTGGTAGAGCGCGCACTGCTGGCCGAAAACGTTGGCCACACCGTGGTGTATGGCGTGTCGAACAACCGCGACCTGTGGTGGAACAACCGCTACGCGGCGCACCTGGGCTTCAACCCGCAGGACAGCTCGGAGCAGTTTCGCAAGAAGCTGGAAGCGCAACCGGCAGCGCCGGCAGATGATCGGACTGCCGGTCTGCAAGGTGGCGCCTTCACGGCGGCCGGGCCTTTCGGGGATTGACCACCACCCACTATCCCCGTACGAATCGCTGCGCCATCACCTGCAACAAGTGATCATCGTCTCCCGCCGCCGCAATGACCTGCAGCCCCACCGGCATGCCCCTCACCTGCCCCACCGGCAGGCTGATCGCAGGCAAGCCGGTGAGGTTCCAGGCACTGGTATGGCTGAGCACGGCAGCGCGCACATCGATGTCCTGCTCGCCAACCCGCACCTCTCGCGCATCCACCGGGGTCGCGATGATCGGCACACAGGGCGAAACCAGAACGTCATAACGCTCGAACACCTGCGCCATCGCCGCCTTGAGCCGTAACTGACCGGCCTGCGCGCGAATGTATTGCCAGCCCCTGACCTCACGCGACAACTCAAGGCGTTCGCGCACCTCTTGCTCGAACATGTGCGGCGCATGCTGCATGCGTTCGGCGTGCACATCGTAGGCCTCGGCGCGCTGCAACATCAGCAAGGTGTCTTTCATTTCGGCCGACAGCCCTTGCAGGTCGGCGACTTCTTGCAGCCCCTCGCCAAACAGTTTTTGCGCCGCCTGGTACACCTGGCGATCCACCTCTACGTCGACCGGGCCGAAGCTACCGGAGGTGATCCAGCCCACCCGCAGCGGTCGGGCGCTGACCAGCGGCGCGCACGCCCGCCCGGCAATCACCTCGAACAACAGGCGCGCATCCTCGACATGGTTGGCGATGGGACCGACATGATCAAGGCTCGATGCCAGCGGGAACACCCCCGCAAGCGGCACGCAGGCAAACGACGGCTTGAAACCGACCGCGCCGCACAACGCCGCCGGAATACGGATCGACCCACCGGTATCGGTGCCCAGCGCCAGTGGCACCATGCCGCTGGCGACCGCCGCCGCGCTGCCGGCGCTGGAACCGCCGGTGATGTAACGGGCGTCCCAGGGATTGCGCGCCGCGCCCTGCAACGAGCGGTCGCCCGTCGGCCCGTAGGCGAATTCATGGGTCAGGGTCTTGCCGACGATGACCGCGCCGGCCTCACGCAGACGCTGCACACACACAGCATCGTGCTCGGGCCTGAACCCCGCAAAATGCGCCGAGCCGTAGGTGGTGACGTAGTCGAACGTATCGATGTTGTCTTTGACCGCCAGCGGAATACCTTGCAACGGTCCGAGGTCCTGGCCTTGAGCGAACAGCTCATCGGCCTTGCGCGCCTGCGCCAGCGCCACGGGCGCATCGACACAAACAAAAGCGTTCAAGAGTGGGTTCAGGCGCTCGATGCTGTCCAGGGCCGCCTGCGTCAGCTCGACACTGGTCAGGCTGCCCGCACGCAGGCGTCGGGCAAGCTCGACGACCGACTGACCGAAAAAATAACCAGCGTGAGCAGGCTTCGCAAAATTCATACAGACAACTCCATCAAACCGCTGCTGGCAAAGGGGAAGGTGCAACGTTGCGACTGCCGGGGCGCACCATCAGCATCGCGCTCATGCCTAGCGCCGTGGCGACAGCCGCTGCCACGAACATCGACGAGTAGCCATAACGCACGGTCAGGTAGCCGGTCAGCATCGGCGCAATAAACGAAGCGGTGTTGGCAATGAAGTGCGTCATGCCGCTGTAGGCGCCTACCCGGTTCGACGGCGCGGTGTCGATTACCACCGCCCAGTACACCGAGTTCGGCAGCGCATTAAGTGCGTTGGCCACGGTCATCAGGGCAATCACGCCCCACACCGTCTGGGCCTGGGAGACCAGGATGAAGCACAGCGTGGTCAACAGCAGGCAGGTGGCGGCCAGCCAGCTACGCGCCACTTTCAGGTTGCCGGTGCGGCGCAGCAGCAGGTCGGAGATCTTGCCGCCCAGCAATACAGTGAAACAGGCGCCGGTCCAGGGAATCATGCCCATGTACCACAGCGACGACAGGTTGTAGTGAAACTCGTCCTGCAGGTACTTGGGGGTCCAGGTCAGCAGCAGGAAGGTCACGTACACGAACGAGAAGTAACCGACCGCGTTGAGCAGCAGGTCCTTGTTCTTGAAGAAATGCCACACCGGCGTAACGCGGGCATCAGCGGGTGAGGCGTGGGCTGAAGCGGCACGCTCCTGACGCAGAAAGTCACGCTCGGCCTTCGACATGCGCGGGTTTTCATCGGGGGTATTGGTGAAGCGCGTCATGAAGAAAATCAGCAGTGCCAGGCTGACCACGCCAAGCACCACGAACATGCTGCGCCAGTCGCCGGTCAGGGTTTGCAGGCCGACCGCCACCGGCGCCGTCAGCAGTGCACCGAGCGGGGTGCTCAACAGTCCGACCGACACCACGAAGCCCCGCTCCTTCGGCGTGGCCCAGTTGGCGACGCTTTTGTTGATCACCGAGTAGGCCGGGCCTTCGGCAAAGCCGAACAACACACGAATGGTGGCGAAACCGGCCATAGCCGAACCGCCCATGAACGCAAGCCCCAGGTCGCCTGCAAACGCGGTAGCGATCTCGAAGATCGACCAGGCGGCGCCGGCAATCAGCCAGATGCGTTTGGCGCCGAAACGGTCAGCCAGAATGCCACCGATCAGCGCGCCGAGAATGTAGCCGTAACCGAAGAACCCCAACACATTGCCCCAGTCAGCCTTGTCGAAGCCGTACTCGGGAAGAATGCTCGCCGAGGCATAGGAAATCGCGCCGCGGTCGATGTAGTTGAGCAAGGCCATCAGCATGATCAGGAAGAAAATCTGATAGCGAAAACGCGGGATAGCGGGACTGTTCATAGGATCTGACTCTTCAAGTGATGGCAGAAGTCAAAAAATCGGCCGCGTCCGGCGTATTTTTATTTTTTTACCCAAACGTTTGGGTTGGCGAAATGTAGAGTTTGAAAAACTGTTAGTCAATCGTTTGGGTAAAGATTTATTTCGAGGGCTGGCGCATCGATTGGGATAGAATCGCGCGCAAGAAAACAGCCGGTTGGAAGCCCCACAAACATGCCGAATCAAGCTCGCCCCGCCACACTGAAGTCCATGGCGACCACACTGGGGATACACGTTTCAACGGTGTCACGGGTGCTCAATGGCGATCCGGCAGGGGTCGAGCGAGCGGCTTCGGCCGAGGTCGTGGCGCGTATCCGCGCGCTGGCCAAAGCGCTGGATTATCAGCCGAACACGCAGGCATCCAACCTGAAATTGCGCAAAAGCCAGGAGATCTGCGTGCTGATGCCGCGTCTCACCGACCTGGTGATGGCGACCATTTACGACAGCATCGACAGTGCGGCCGAGCAAGCCGGCTATCACACCTTCGTTTCCAACACCGACGACCAGCAGGTGCGGCAAATGGCGCGCGCCGAGCACGCCTTGCGCCGCTCGGTGGCCGGATTGATCGTCGGTGACTCGCATGTGGGCGAAGCCCAACCCCTGCTGGACTTGCTGCAGCGCAAGCACATTCCTTACGTACTCGTCAGCCGCCAGATCAGCGGGCACCTGACGGCGGGCAGCGATGACGAACTGGGCGGCTGGCTGGCGGCCGAACACCTCTACCAACAGGGCTGTCGCGATGTGGCGATCCTGGCAGGGGAACGGCACGCCTCCACCGGCGCCGATCGCACCCGTGGTTTTATCCGTTATTACCGTGAGAAAGGCATCGTGCTGCGCCCGGAATGGACACTCAACGGCCCTTTTGACAGCCTCACCGGGCACAAGCAAGGTGAGTATCTGCTGGGACTCCGCCCTGCCCCGCAGGCGTTTTTTGCGGTCAACGACTTTCTTGCCATCGGCCTGATGGGCGCGGCGCGCGACAAGGGACTGGAGCCGGGCAAGGACATTGCCGTGGTGGGTTTCAACGATATTGCGCTGGCCAAAGAACTGTTTGTGCCGCTGACCAGTGTGCGCCTGCCACTGGCGCAGATGGGCATGCACGCGGTGGAGTTGCTGCAAAAACGCATCAAGGGCGAGCCCGCCGAGTCGATCATTCTCGCCCCGCAGTTGCAGGTACGGGCAAGCTCCGCGCTGCTGCACGCCACCTAGAGCGATGTTTTTTCGCGCGCACAAAAAAAGGACCCGAAGGTCCTTTTTTACAATATGGAGCGGGAAACGAGACTCGAACTCGCGACCCCGACCTTGGCAAGGTCGTGCTCTACCAACTGAGCTATTCCCGCTTTTTTGCAACCGCTTTAAAAAAAACACCTCGAACAGGTCGAGGTGATTTTTTTGCCCTGAAGCCCGAAAGCTTCAACGCCATATTTGGAGCGGGAAACGAGACTCGAACTCGCGACCCCGACCTTGGCAAGGTCGTGCTCTACCAACTGAGCTATTCCCGCTTAATGGCGTCCCCTAGGGGACTCGAACCCCTGTTACC
>NZ_BAAILM010000113.1:310184-483405 GCF_054589175.1 Pseudomonas sp. 3A(2025)
GAAAGGGCGGTGTCCTAGGCCACTAGACGAAGGGGACGTTGCCCGAAACATATACAGAATGTTTCAAACTAACCAGAAGGTGACAAACGGTCACTTTCTGTTTTCACCAGCACCGCCTGAGCAGCACTGCTTGAAACTGGAGCGGGAAACGAGACTCGAACTCGCGACCCCGACCTTGGCAAGGTCGTGCTCTACCAACTGAGCTATTCCCGCTTATATGGCGTCCCCTAGGGGACTCGAACCCCTGTTACCGCCGTGAAAGGGCGGTGTCCTAGGCCACTAGACGAAGGGGACACACTACAACTTCACTCCTTACCGCGTTTCGCTGTGTGCTTTACGCTGTAAGTGGCGCGCATTGTATGGATGGATTGAAAGGTCGTCAACCCCCATCTGAAAATTTATTTAAATCAAATACTTCGTGATGATTGGGGGTCCAACCGCAGGTCGCCTCATGCCGCTATGGTCATCAAGATTTTGCGGCAGAAGCGGATAACAACATCTAGGCGCAATAGTGCTTAGCCACTACACTCGCCATCAATTACCTGGACTAAAAAAGAGGTCTGCACAGTGACACCACTCATGATCACGGTGCTCATACTGGTGGGTATCGCACTGCTTATAGCAATCGGTTACCTCAATCATGTGGCTGAGAACAAAAAGCTGGACAAGGCACGTCATAAAGTCGAACTCAACGATCGCCTGCGTCGCTGCTCCGAAATAAGTGAAACATTCCCCGGGCAACTGATGACGCCAGCCCTCAAGCTCTTGCTGACACGCCTTGAGCTTAATGTGGTACAGCGCATGCTGAATCTGGACAAGGCCAATGCCCAGCTCAAGTTCCGCGCCGAGGAGCTTGAAGAACTGGTCGCCAAGGGCGAGGCGATTCCGATCGGCAACCCGGTCACTCCCATCCAGACCGAAGCCAAGGCCAAGGATGTACGCTTTCTATTGGAAGCGCTGCACGCCCAGGTGACTCGCGGCGCGCACGATGGCTTTCTGCATACCAGTGAAGCGAAGCACTGGATCCGTGAAATTCGCCACATTCTGGTGTTGCTGCACATCGAGTTCTTCAATACGCTCGGCCAGGAGGCGATGAACCAGGAGCAACCCGGCCAGGCGCGCCTGGCATTCGAGCGGGGCGTCAACTATCTGCGCAACCAGCCGGACCCTGTGACGTATCAGAACCAGTTGGCGGCCATGGAAAAACAGCTGGCGCGCGTCAATTCGATCGTGCTGACCAATACCGCTCCGACGGACGACGACGAGAACGCGCTGACCGAAGGCTTGAAAGCCGACGCCGAGCAGACCGAATGGAAGAAGAAGGTCATCTACGACTGATGACCCGGCTCAGCGTGCGCATGCAGGCCATGCGCACGCTGAAACCAACAGACAGGCTCAGCAGTCGCTGGCTTGCACAAAGATCGCCGCCAGGCGTTCGATACCCTGCTGATCCTGCACGGTAAAACGTCCCAGGCTGGGACTGTCCAGGTCCAGAACGCCGATCAGGCGCCCGTCCTTGATCAATGGCACCACCAATTCACTGTTCGACGCACTGTCGCAGGCGATATGCCCGGCAAAGGCATGCACGTCCTCGACGCGTTGGGTCTGCCGGCTGAGTGCCGCCGTACCGCATACGCCGCGCCCGAAGGGAATGCGTACACAGGCGATTTGTCCCTGAAACGGCCCCAGCACCAGCTCTTCATTACGGTTCAGGTAAAAGCCCGCCCAGTTGAGGTCATCGAGCTGGGTATACAGAAAGGCAGAAAACTGCGCCGCATTGGCGATGAAGTCGCGCTCGTCGGCCAGCAGGGACTGCAACTGGGCCGCCAGCAATGCATAACCTTGCAGGCCTTCGCCCGCTTCACTGAGGTCGATCATGGGTGCTGCTCCAGCAGTTGCAGGCCCACCCAGTAGCGGGCGAACTGATAGGCGCAGCGTCCATTACGGTTACCACGCCCGGTGGCCCAACGCACGGCCAGAATATCCAGCGCTTCGTCGCGCTGCCAGCTCAGGCCTGCCGCGCCGGCCAGCTGGCCAATCCAGTGCTCGACGACATCCAGATAATGCGATTGGGTAAAAGGGTAGAACGACAGCCACAGCCCGAAACGGTCTGACAACGCGATCTTGTCTTCCACTGCCTCGCTGGGGTGCAGCTCGCCATCGACGTGCTTCCAGTTGAGGTTATCGCTTTCTTTTTCCGGGACCAGATGGCGGCGGTTGGAAGTGGCGTACAACAGAACGTTGTCCGGGGCCTGTTCCAGTGAGCCATCAAGAACGCTTTTAAGCACACGGTAATCGCCCTCGCCCGCCTCGAACGACAGGTCGTCGCAGAACAGGACAAAGCGCTGCGGCAGTGTTTGCAGTTGCTCGACCAGGCGCGGCAGGTCGCCCAGATGATCGCGCTCGATCTCGATCAGACGCAGGCCGGCGTCGTGGTACTCGGCCAGCAAGGCACGCACCAGCGAAGACTTGCCGGTGCCGCGCGAGCCCCATAGCAACGCATGGTTGGCGGGCAGGCCGTCGATGAACTGGCGGGTGTTGCGACCCAATTGGTCACGTTGCAGGTCCACACCGATCAGGTCGGACAGGCGCATGTCGAGACTGACCTCAAGGGGCAGCAGATAGCCGCTACGCCCCTCGCGCACCCAGCGTGCGGCCAGGCTGTGCGACCAGTCAATGGTCTGGCGCGGCGCTGGGAGCAAGGGCTCCAGACGTGCCAGCACAGCTTCTGCGCGTTCAAGAAAAGCATTGAGCCGGGAATCCACTGTATCTCCTTGTCTATTGACCGATTTAACCGGACCTGTGATCGGCTATGCTACGAGCGCAATCCAGACCGGAAGTAGCAGTACCTATGGATATAGCCTTTACCAACAGGTTGTCGTTCAAACAGGCACGCCTGGCCGTCGCCATCGGTTTTGTGCTCGGCACCCTGCTCAGCCTGTTCCAGATCGGCCTCGATTATGCCAGCGAAGACGCCTCCATCGATCGTGAAATTCACGCCTTGCTGGAAATCAGCCACAACCCGGCCTCACGCATTGCCTACAACCTGGACGGCGAACTGGCGCAGGAGCTGACTCTGGGCCTGCTGCACTCATCGGCGGTGATCAGCGCACGGCTGACCGATAACAACAATATGGTCCTGGCCAGCGTCGACCGCCCCATGACCACCGGACGCTTTCGCCTGCTCAGCGACTACCTGTTCGGAGAAACCCGCGAATTCGAGCACCCCCTGGGCCTGGACAGCATGCCCAATGAACCCATCGGCACCTTGCGCCTTACCGTCGACACTTTCGCCTTCGGCAGCCCGTTCCTGCAGCGCGCCGAAATCACGCTGCTCAATGGTTTCGTGCGCAGCCTGGTACTGGCGGCACTCTTGTGCAGCCTGTTCTATATCACCCTGACCAAACCCCTGGTCGACCTGATTCGCGCCCTCACCCACCACGACCCCCGCCGTCGCGAGCAAGACAAGATGATCTGCCCGCCCGGCCACGAGCATGACGAAATTGGCGTGCTGGTCGATGTGGTCAACAGCCAGATCGCCACCGTGGCCAGCGAATTTTCCCAGCGTCGCGAAGCCGAAGACCGGCTGACCCGGCACCTGGACGAACTGGAAAATATCGTCGCGGCACGCACCACTGAACTCAAGGCGAGCAATTTGCGCCTGAGCCAGTCCAACGAAGAACTGCAACTGGCGCGCAGCACAGCCCTGGACATGGCGCAGGCGCGTTCGGCATTTCTGGCCCATATGAGTCACGAAATCCGCACCCCGCTCAATGGCCTGCTGGGCATGCTGGCCTTGTCGCTGGACGGCCCGCTCGGTCGCGAACAGCGCCAGCAACTTATGATCGCCCACGACTCGGGCAAGGTGCTGGTCGAGCTGCTCAACGATATTCTCGACATGTCCAAGTTCAATGCCGGACATCTGGAGTTCGAGCGCATTCCCTTTGACCTGTGCTCTCTGGTCGAAGACACCGCCATCCTGCTGTCACAGAACACCGCGCCCAGCGTCGAGCTGACGTGCCTGATCGCGCCGGACTTTCCGGCCTCGGTGCTGGGCGATCCGACACGGGTGCGGCAAATCGTCAGCAACCTGCTGTCCAATGCCTTGAAATTTACCCGCTTCGGCCGGGTGGATGTGCGCCTGAGCCATTATCAGGACAGCGAAAGCCAGACTCACCGGGTGCGCATCGAAGTGCGCGACACCGGCATTGGTATTGCCCGTGAAGCCCAGACAAGAATCATCCAGCCATTCACGCAGGCCGAGACGGCGATCACCCGACAGTTTGGCGGTACCGGCCTTGGTCTGTCGCTGACCCACAACCTCTGCGAGGCGATGAGTGGCCAGTTAGACATCGAGTCGCAACCTGGCTTTGGCAGCCGTTTCAGCGCTGAACTGCCCCTGCCGGTGCACCTCGATGCCGTCCCGCACACGCGCCTGAGCGGGCGCGTCACGGTGATCAGCATGGCCGGCAGCGGCCTGGTGGAGTTGCTGGGCAATCAGTTGCCTGGCTGGGGCGTCACGCTGGAGCGGCGCAGCATCGATGAGGCCAGTACGTTTCTTGAAGCCGAAACCCGCCCCGACCTGCTGATCACCGACTGCCCCGAGTGTCTGTTCGACATCCGCCGTGGTACCTCGGTGCCGATCCTGCTGGTCACCGCCTATGGCAATTTCATGCCCGCCGAACAGGTCAGCGCACTGGCGCCGCTGCAACAACTGGCCAGGCCCCTGGCACGCAACGCGCTGTACCAGATCCTGCGCCGCGCCCTGCGCCAGGAGACGCCCGACGGCGAAGACCAGCCCAAAGAAACCACTGCACCCTGCAAGGCGCGCGTGCTGCTGGTAGAAGACAACCCGGTCAATCAGATGGTGGCCAAGGGCATGCTGCACAAGCTTGGCTGCGAGGTGACCATCAGCGGCCATGGTGGCGAGGCGCTGGAGGCGCTGGAACACGGCCAGTTCGATCTGGTGCTGATGGACTGCAATATGCCGGTGATGGATGGCTACGAAGCCAGCCGGCAGATCAGACATAGCGGGCGCTGGCCAAACCTGCCAATCGTCGCCCTGACCGCCAACGCCATGCCCGAAGAGCGTGAGCGCTGCCGGGACGCCGGAATGGACGATTACCTGGCTAAACCGTTTCGTCGCACAGAGTTGCTGAACATGCTCGACCAGTGGGTACCGGCAACCCAGGAATACACAGGGCTGCCGCATATCGCCCAGTGATTATCAAGAAAGCAGGGCTTCGATCTGCGCCTCAAGCGCCTGCGGCTTGACCAGTGGCGAGAAGCGCTGAACCCGCCCATCCTGGCCAATCAGGAACTTGGTGAAATTCCACTTGATGCGCCGGGTACCCAACAATCCGGGAGCCTGCTGCTTGAGTTCGACGAACAGCGGGTGCGCGGCATCGCCATTGACGTCGACCTTGCCGAACAGCGGGAAGCTGACGCCGAAGTTCAATTCGCAGAATTCGCCGATGTCTCGCGCACTGCCGGGCTCCTGGCGACCAAACTGGTTGCACGGAAAGCCCAGTACGACCAGCCCACGCTCGCGGTAACGCTGCCATAGCTGCTCCAGCCCCTTGTATTGCGGGGTGAAGCCGCACTGGCTGGCGGTATTGACCACCAGCGTCACCTTGCCGGCCACGTCACCGAACGTCTTGCGCTCGCCTTTGAGGGTCGTGCAGGGAATGTTCAGCAGATTGTTGCTCATGGTCAGGTCCGTATCCGTCAGGCGTTGGGGGTGGCTGCAAGATCGCGCGGCACCAGGGTCAGGCACACCGAATTGATGCAGTAGCGCAGGCCGGTAGGCGGCGGGCCATCGGGAAATACATGGCCCAGGTGCGCATCGCAGCGCGCGCAGACGGTTTCGGTGCGGATCATGCCGTGGCTGATATCGCGCACTTCGACCACCGCGCCGTCGTCGATCACATCATAGAAGCTGGGCCAGCCACAACCGGAGTCGAACTTGGTCCTGGAATCGAACAGGGCAAGGTCGCAGCACACGCAATGATAGACGCCATCGGTTTTGGTGTCGGTATATTTGCCGGTATACGGCCGCTCGGTGCCTTTGAGCCGGCACACCTGATATTGCAGGGGGTCGAGCATCGCTTCCCACTCTTCACGGGTCTTTTGCAACTTGTCCACTGGTACACCTCCGCGTCCGAAAAACCCCGATCTGTGTCTTTTCCACAGGTCGGGTGGCACGTATGATTGCGCCTCATCAGTCGTCAGTCTGTCACCCGCTTCTGACCCAGACAAACCCAATTTTCACGGCCAGTTGTGCCGCCAGATCGTTGCTCAGGCAATCGCACGTCCATTTTCGGGATCATCCACATGCAGTTCAGCAAATCGAACAAGCTCGCCAACGTCTGCTATGACATCCGCGGGCCTGTGCTCAAGCACGCCAAACGCCTGGAAGAGGAAGGCCATCGCATCCTCAAGCTGAACATCGGCAACCCGGCGCCATTCGGCTTTGAAGCCCCGGATGAAATCCTTCAGGACGTGATCCGCAACCTGCCCACCGCACAGGGCTACAGTGACTCCAAGGGCCTGTTCAGCGCCCGCAAGGCGGTCATGCAGTACTACCAGCAGAAACAGGTCGAAGGCGTCGGCATCGAAGACATCTACCTGGGCAACGGCGTCTCCGAGCTGATCGTGATGTCGATGCAGGCTCTGCTCAACAATGGCGACGAGGTGCTGATCCCGGCCCCCGACTACCCATTGTGGACCGCCGCCGTAAGCCTGGCCGGTGGCAACCCGGTGCATTACCTGTGCGACGAGCAGGTCAACTGGTGGCCTGATCTTGCCGACATCAAGGCCAAGATCACCCCCAACACCAAAGCGCTGGTGATCATCAACCCGAACAACCCGACGGGCGCCGTTTATCCCAGGGAAGTGCTGCTGGGCATGCTGGAGCTGGCGCGCCAACATAACCTGGTGGTGTTCTCGGACGAGATCTACGACAAGATTCTTTACGACGAAGCCGTGCACATCAGCACCGCCTCGCTGGCACCCGACGTGCTGTGCCTGACTTTCAACGGGCTGTCCAAATCGTACCGCGTGGCGGGCTTTCGTTCCGGCTGGCTGGCCATTTCCGGACCCAAGCATGCCGCGCAAAGCTACATCGAGGGCATCGACATGCTGGCCAACATGCGCCTGTGCGCCAACGTGCCGAGCCAGCATGCCATTCAGACCGCACTGGGCGGCTACCAGAGCATCAATGACCTGGTACTGCCACCAGGCCGCCTGCTGGAACAGCGCAACCGTACCTGGGAGTTGCTCAACGACATCCCCGGCGTCAGTTGCGTCAAACCCATGGGCGCGCTGTATGCCTTCCCGCGGATCGACCCGAAAGTCTGCCCGATCCATAACGACGAGAAGTTCGCCCTCGACCTGCTGCTGTCGGAAAAGCTGCTGATCGTTCAAGGCACGGCGTTCAACTGGCCATGGCCGGACCACTTCCGCGTGGTGACCTTGCCGCGCGTCGACGACCTCGAACAGGCCATCGGTCGCATCGGCAATTTCCTCAAAGGCTACCGCCAGTAACTCCCGCCTCTGCTGTCCCTGCCGCCCAAGGCAGGGACAGTCAGCACCCGCCCCGCCTGTACCTCTCTCAGCTTGCGTTCAGCCTGAGCGGTTTACCCTTGCCTGCAAGAAAACGACACAGTTTGAAATAGTCCCTCTGTTGAATAGCGACTGGCATCGCCTTATATACCCGGCATCGCGTTACATATTTGTCCCGAGGAGAACGTTTCGACCATGATGCGCATCTTGCTGTTTCTGGCCACCAACCTGGCGGTGGTGCTGATTGCCAGCATCACCCTGAGCCTGTTTGGCTTCAACGGGTTCATGGCGGCCAACGGGGTGGATCTGAACCTCAATCAGCTGCTGGTGTTCTGCGCTGTGTTCGGCTTTGCAGGCTCGCTGTTCTCGCTGCTGATCTCCAAATGGTCGGCAAAAATGAGCACGGGCACGCAGATCATTACCCAGCCTCGCACCCGGCATGAACAATGGCTGCTGCAAACCGTCGAGCAACTGGCGCGTGAAGCCGGCATCAAGACCCCCGAGGTCGGTATCTTCCCGGCCTACGAGGCCAATGCCTTCGCCACCGGCTGGAACCGCAACGACGCCCTGGTGGCGGTCAGCCAGGGCATGCTCGAGCGTTTCTCGCCCGATGAAGTCAAGGCGGTACTGGCGCATGAAATCGGCCACGTGGCCAACGGCGACATGGTGACCATGGCGCTGGTGCAGGGCGTGGTGAACACCTTCGTGATGTTCTTTGCGCGCATCATCGGCAACTTTGTCGACAAGGTCATCTTCAAGACGGAGAACGGCCAGGGCATCGCTTATTACATCACGACGATCTTTGCCGAACTGGTACTGGGCTTTCTGGCCAGCGCCATTGTCATGTGGTTCTCGCGCAAGCGCGAATACCGCGCCGACGCAGCCGGCGCACAACTGGCCGGCGCCCAGGCCATGATTGGCGCCCTGCAGCGCCTGCGCGCCGAACAGGGCGTGCCGGTGCAAATGCCCGCCACCCTGAGCGCCTTCGGCATCAATGGCGGCCTCAAGCACGGTCTGGCCGGCTTGTTCATGAGCCACCCGCCACTGGAAGAACGCATCGAGGCCTTGCGCCAGCGCGGCTGATCCTTGCGGCGAGGTTAAGCAAAGGGCGACGTGAGTCGCCCTTTTTGCGTCAGACACTTCGATAAATTCGATCATAAGGCCGCAGAACTTATATTAGATCCGGATAGGTCTTGTACCTGAAGATAGGCCATTGCTCATTTTCAGGAGGCCTTTCATGTTTCCCAGCCTGTTCATTTCCCACGGCTCGCCCATGCTGGCACTGGAGCCAGGTGCCAGTGGCCCTGCCCTGGCGCAACTTGCCGCCGAACTGCCCCGCCCACGCGCTATCGTCATCGTCTCGGCGCACTGGGAAAGCGCTCATCTGAGCGTCAATATCAATCCACAACCGGAAACCTGGCACGACTTCGGTGGCTTTCCGCCTGAGCTGTTTGCTGTGCAATACCCTGCCGTCGGTGCGCCAGAGGTGTCCCGAGAGGTGATCGCGCGACTTGAGGCCAGCGGCTTGCCGGTGCACATCGACAACCAGCGACCGTTTGACCACGGCGTCTGGGTGCCACTGTCATTGATGTACCCGAACGCCGACATCCCGGTTGTGCAGGTCTCACTGCCCAGCCGACAGGGTCCGGCCTTGCAGACCCGCGTCGGCAAGGCGCTGGCGGGGCTGCGCGAACAGGGCATTCTGATCATCGGCTCCGGCAGCATCACCCATAACCTGCGCGAACTGGACTGGCACGCAGGGCCGGAACGGGCTACCGGCTGGGCGCTTGAGTTCCGTGACTGGATGATCGAAAAACTGGCCAGCGATGACGAAGCCTCATTGCACGACTACCGCCGCCTTGCACCCCACGCCGTACGCAACCACCCCAGCGACGAACACCTGCTGCCGCTGTACTTTGCCCGTGGCGCCGGCGGCACATTCAACATCGCACATCAGGGCTTTACCCTCGGCGCGCTGGGGATGGACATCTACCGTTTCGATTGATGCGCGCCTAAAAAACACAGGCAAAAAAAATCCCCGAACCAGTCGGGGATTTTTTCATTCAGACTGAATCAGTCTTCGCGATACCGGCGCAGCTTCAGTTGCTTACCGGCGACACGGGTGTCTTTCAGCTTGGTCAGCAGACGCTCCAGGCCTTCTTCCGGCAGTTCAACCAGGCTGAAGCTGTCACGGATCTGGATGCGACCGATTGCGTCACGGGCCAGGCCACCTTCGTTGAGGATGGCGCCGAGCAGGTTCTTGGCGGCGATACCGTCACGCGCACCCAGCGCGGTACGGCAACGGGCACGGCCTTCGGCAAGTGGCAGCGGCGCACGACGCTCGCGCTCTGGACGGTCACCACGATCGGCGCGATCGGCACCGGAACGCTCAGGGCGATCGCCACGCGGGGCGTTGTTCGGCACCAGTGGGCGCTCGCGCTCGATGTCTGCCATGGTCAGGGCCTGACCCAGGGTAGCCTTGCGCAGCAGGGCAGCAGCCAGCGCACGTGGCGAGCAACCGATGTCAACGGTCAGACGGTCGAGCAGTTCACCGTGGCTGGCTTCGGCATCGGCCACCAGCGGCGTCAGGCTGTTGGTCAGCTTCTTGATGCGGGCGCTGAGAATGGTGGCGGCGTCCGGCAGGCGAACTTCAGCCACCTTCTGGTTGGTCACACGCTCGATAACCTGCAGCATGCGGCGCTCACGCGGGGTGACCAGCAGCAGTGCGCGGCCTTCGCGACCGGCACGGCCGGTACGGCCGATACGGTGAACGTAGGACTCTGGATCGTACGGCATGTCCACGTTGAATACGTGGGTGATGCGCGGAACGTCCAGACCACGCGCGGCAACGTCGGTCGCAACCACGATGTCCAGACGGCCATCCTTGAGCGAGTCGATGACGCGCTCACGCTGGTTCTGGGCGATGTCACCGTTCAGGGCAGCAGCCTTGTAGCCTTTGGCTTCCAGGGCGCTGGCCAGGTCCAGGGTAGCTTGCTTGGTGCGCACGAACATGATCAGCGCGTCGAAGTCTTCGACTTCCAGCAGGCTCAGGACCGCGTTGGTTTTCTGGTCAGCGTGAACCAGCAGGTGAGCCTGCTCGATCTTGGTAACGGTCTGGGTCTTGGTCTGGATCTTGACGTGCTGCGGATCGCGCAGGTGGCGCTCGGCAATGGCACGGATCGACTGAGGCAAGGTGGCCGAGAACAGAACGGTCTGACGGGTCTCAGGCATGGCCGCGAAGATGACTTCGAGGTCATCCATGAAGCCCAGCTTGAGCATTTCGTCAGCCTCGTCCAGAACCAGATGGTTCACGGTGGCGAGGACTTTTTCGTCACGACGCAGGTGATCGCACAGACGACCCGGGGTGGCGACGACGATTTGCGCGCCATTACGGATAGCCTTGAGCTGCGGGCCCATCGGCGCGCCGCCGTAGACGGCAACCACGTTCACGCCTGGCATTTGCTTGGCGTAGGTTTCGAAGGCGGTGGCGACTTGCAGTGCCAGCTCGCGGGTGGGCGCCAGGATCAGGGCCTGAGGCTCACGCTTGCTCGGGTCGATACGGCTCAGGATAGGCAGGGCGAAGGCGGCGGTTTTACCGGTGCCTGTCTGCGCCTGACCGATCATGTCGTGGCCGGCAAGAATAATTGGGATCGATTGCTGCTGAATGGCCGAAGGCTCTTCGTAGCCAGTCGCGATGACGGCGGCAACAATACTAGGGTGAAGGTCGAGAGCGGCGAAGCCGCCAATTTCCTGGGTCATGGGTCTGCCTCTGGTGCATCCGCAAAGACCCATGCTGCAAAGCTGCGCGTGCCGTGTACGACTCAAGAGTCACCCTGGCTGCTTTGTGGCGGGGATTTGCGAAAACAATTGATGAATGGATTAACCAGGTTAGTTCGCGCTGCGAACCCGCAACCGAAGCAGGCTCCGGTGAGTGCATCGCCTGGATAACGGCCCTGTAAAGGCCGGCGCGCACTATACCGGAATTGCACGGGTAAGTGAGGCTTTTTTTATGAATTGTTACGCACAAAACGCATGTTTCATGTGGCCTGAGCCTTGGTTTTTTCGCTGTAATGGCCTGCGCAGTGGCAATTATCCGCCTGCGCCTGCTAAAACGATTCATGTTCGGCGAAAAAACCGGCCTCCACCGTTGGTCGGGCGCGACAAAATGCCTCGCCCGCCACAGCGTTTCAGACCGCTGTTTCAGGTTGCCGGACGCAGATCGCGGATCAACGCCTGTAACGAATAACCCAACCGGGGCGCGAGGGCTTCGGCGCGCTCGACCAGCGACTCTTTGCACAGGTCCTGATCGAGGTCGGCCGGAACGATCAGAATCACATTGCCCTCCTTGACCGGCAGCTCCCAATAATGCCGGTGATAGAGGCCCCGAAATAGCGCTGCCCCCAGTGGTCGACCGTCGTCGGCGGCCCACTGGTTGATGATCAGCCAGCCGCCGGGGTTCAGGCGCTTCTGGCAGTTCTCCAGAAACACCCAGGCCAGGTGCCCGACGCCCGGGCCGACATCGGTGTACAGGTCGACGAAGATCAGGTCGGCAGGCTCGGCTGTTTCAAGCAGCTGCACGGCATCGCCAATACGCACATACAAGCGTGGATCGTCGTCCAGGCCCATGTACTCCATGGCCAGACGCGGCACTTCGGGGCGCAGTTCGATGGCTTCGACGTCTTCCAGAGGCAGGAACTTCAAGCAGGCCTGGGTCAGGGTGCCGGCGCCGAGACCGAGGAACAAGGCGCTTTCCGGCGCATCATGGCACAGCGCGCCGACCAGCATGGCGCGAGTGTAGTCGTACTCCAGCCAGCTCGGGTCGGCGGTGAAGGTGCAGCTTTGCTCGATGGCATCGCCGAATTCGAGGAAGCGGTAGTCGTCCACTTCCAGTACGCGGATCTTGCCGAAATCGTCATGGACTTCAGCCAGAACCCGTTCCTCACGCTCGTGAGTCATGACCTCTCCTGACCAGCGCGCGCATGCCCTGGCAGCGCGCAAAGCGCGAATTGTCGGCCAAGCGCGTGGCTTTGTCGAACTGCTACCATACGGCCCTCGATCAGCCCTGATAAAAGAGTCAACAATAATGAAGCCAACGTGGAGCCCGGACAGCTGGCGGGCCTTGCCGATCCAGCAACAACCCCTCTACCCCGACGCCGCGCATGTGCAACGCGTCGAGCAGAGCCTGGCCAGTTTTCCGCCGCTGGTATTCGCCGGCGAGGCCCGCGAATTGCGTCGCCAGTTTGCCGAAGTGACGCAGGGTCGTGCTTTTCTGTTACAGGGCGGCGATTGCGCCGAGAGTTTCGCCGAGTTTTCGGCGGCCAAGATCCGCGACACCTTCAAGGTCTTGCTGCAAATGGCCATTGTCATGACCTTTGCTGCCGGCTGCCCGGTGGTCAAGGTCGGGCGTATGGCCGGCCAGTTTGCCAAGCCGCGCTCCTCCAACGATGAAACCATCGCTGGCGTGACCCTGCCGGCGTACCGGGGCGACATCGTCAACGGCATCGGTTTCGACAGCAAAAGCCGCGTGCCGGACCCCGACCGCCTGCTGCAGGCGTATCACCAGTCCACCGCGACT
Source organism: Pseudomonas sp. 3A(2025) (assembly GCF_054589175.1). Lineage (NCBI taxonomy): Bacteria > Pseudomonadati > Pseudomonadota > Gammaproteobacteria > Pseudomonadales > Pseudomonadaceae > Pseudomonas > Pseudomonas sp. 3A(2025). The sequence continues at coordinate 323,323 of NZ_BAAILM010000113.1, forward strand.
CTCAACCTGCTGCGCGCCTTTGCCCAGGGCGGCTTTGCCGACCTGCATCAGGTGCACCAGTGGAACCTGGATTTCATCGCCAACTCGGCGCTGGCGCAAAAGTACGGGCAACTGGCCGACCGCATCGACGAAACCCTGGCCTTCATGCGTGCCTGCGGCCTGGATACCGCGCCGCAATTGCGCGAGACCAGCTTCTTCACCGCCCACGAAGCACTCCTGCTCAACTACGAAGAAGCCTTCGTACGCCGCGACAGCCTGACCCAGGATTACTACGATTGTTCGGCGCACATGCTGTGGATCGGCGACCGGACCCGGCAACTGGACGGCGCGCATGTCGAGTTTTTACGCGGTGTGCATAACCCGATCGGTGTCAAGGTCGGGCCGAGCATGAACACCGAAGACCTGATCCGCCTGATCGATGTGCTTAACCCGGACAACGATCCCGGCCGCCTGAACCTGATCGCACGCATGGGCGCCAACAAGGTCGGCGACCACTTGCCTGCACTGATTCGTGCCGTGGAACGTGAAGGCCGCCAGGTGCTGTGGAGTTCCGACCCGATGCACGGCAACACCATCAAGGCCAGCAGCGGTTACAAGACCCGGGATTTCGCGCAGATTCTCAGCGAGGTGAAGCAGTTCTTCCAGGTACACCAGGCTGAAGGTACGCATGCCGGCGGGATTCATATCGAGATGACCGGCCAGAACGTCACCGAATGCATCGGTGGCGCCCGGCCGATCACCGAAGACGGTCTATCGGATCGTTACCACACCCACTGCGACCCGCGAATGAACGCCGACCAGTCGCTGGAACTGGCGTTCCTGATTGCCGAGACTCTCAAGGGAGTGCGTGCCTGAGCACGCACAGCTTCAAGCGGTAAGCTGCAAGTTAAAAGCATCAGGCAGTACGCGATGTGGCTTTAGCTTGTAGCTTAAAACTTGCAGCTTGCCGCTTTAGACTTTCAAGGCTAAAACGAGTGCGCAGAACATCAGAAATACACAGAACAGCGTGCGTAACCGCCGCTCGGGCATCGAGTGGGCCAGTTTCACCCCCCAACTGATACTGGCCAGGCCGCCGATGGCCAGTGGAATACCCATGTGCCAGTCGACATGCTGATGCCACGCATAGGTCAGCAGGGTAATACCGGTACTTGGCGTCGCCAGTGCCAACGCCAGGCCTTGGGCAACCACCTGACTGGCGCCGAACAGGCTGGTCAGAATCGGCGTGGCGACAACGCCACCGCCGACCCCGAACAGGCCGCCGGTAATCCCTGAAACGCCCCCCAGCACCCACAGCCAGCGCTCGCGCTTGAGCCCGGTACCGCCGATCCGTGCGCTGCTGCGGATCATCTGCATCAGATTGAAGGCGATCAGCACCAACAGAAAAATTACGAAGCCCAGACGCATGCTTGAGGGGTCGATGCGTACCGCCCATAACGATGTCAGCCAGGCCAAGGCAAAGCTGGGCACAATCAATAGCAATGCATGCTTGAGGCGAATGCGGTTGCGCTGGTTGTAGCGCCACAGCGCCAGCAGCACATTGGGCAACACCATCAACAACGCCGTGCCTTGGGCCAGTTGCTGATCCAGGCCGAACACCACGCCCAGCACCGGAATCGCCACCAGGCCACCGCCGATACCGAACAATCCTCCCAGGGTGCCCATGGCGGCCCCGAGCAACACGAACATCACCACCTCGATCACACGTTTTCCTCAACCCGGCTATTGGACGCTATGGCATGAATTATCTGGTGCAATAAAGATTGCAGCACTAAATTAAACGCCTATTTGCTTTGAATCAGGATTGTCCATGACCGACAACGCCGCTTGCGACGCACTGCGTCTCGATAACCAACTGTGTTTCGCGCTGTATTCCACTTCGCTGTCGATGACCAAGGTCTACAAGCCACTGCTTCAGGCTTTGGGCCTGACCTACCCGCAATACCTGGCGATGCTGGTGCTCTGGGAACAGGATGGCCTGACCGTCAGCGATGTCAGCACCCGCCTGCTGACCGACCCCGGCTCGCTGACGCCGCTGCTCAAACGCCTGGAAGCCGAAGGCTTGATCAACCGCACACGTAGCAAACAGGACGAGCGCGTTGTGCAGTTGTACCTGACCGAACAGGGCCGCGCCTTGCAGCAAAAAGCCTTGAGCGTGCCTAACTGCATTTTTTCGGCCAGCGGCCTGGACCTGAAAAAACTGCGTGAACTACAAGAACAACTGCTAAGCCTGCGCGACAGCCTGCAAGCACACCTGTAGTAAGACTCCTGGCGAACCTGGGCACGCGTCTAGGATAACGCTTTCAGATGACTCAGACATAATATGTAACAAAATCACTACCAGGCAGACAAGGAAGCTTTAGCAGCAGCAAATAGTAAGCATTACCATTCGCATCCTAAAACTATAACGCCACACACTCAGGATGCATCACCTCATGTCTGCCCCTTCACGCCTTACGCCCCTGGCCCTCGGTATTTCGGCCTTGCTCGGCGCGGGCTTCGCTTGCGCTGCCCCCACTACCCTGCCGGCCTTGTCGATCAACGCCGACGTTGAACAAGACGAGTCCAGTCCTCGGGTCAAAGAGGTCAGCACCGCGACCCGCACCTCGACACCGGTGCGCTATGTGCCGCAGGCCATCGACACGGTCAAGACCGCCAATGTGCTCGACTACGGCGTCAATGACCTGGGCACCGCCTTGAGCGGCCTGCCCAACGTCAGCAACAGTGGCGACACCCGTTTCGACGGCCTGCGCATTCGCGGCTTCGATGCCAGCAATGACTTTTATCTGGATGGTATTCGCGACGACAGCCAGTACGTGCGCGACCTGCACAATATCGAACGCCTCGAAGTGCTCAAAGGCCCGGCGGCGGTGCTGTACGGACGCGGCAGCCAGGGCGGCATCGTCAACCGGGTGAGCAAGGCGCCACAAGCCGGGCGTCGTTCGAAGATCGAAGTCCAGGGCGGCAGCGAAGACCTGCGCAGTCTCTATGCCGACTTGAGCAGCGACCCCAGCGACAACATCAGCCTGCGTCTGAACATGGGCAATATGGACAGCAACAGCTTTCGCGACGGTATCTCCAGTCATCGGCAGTTGTTCGCACCCTCGATGAGCTGGCAGCTCACCCCCGATCTCAACTGGCTGGTGCAGTACGAATACAGCCGCTTCGATCGCACCCCGGATCGCGGCATTCCCAGCATCAATGGCCGCCCGGCGGATGTCGGCCGCGACACCACGTATGGCGATAGCCGCGACTTCATCGATGACAAGGCGCAATCGCTGCGCTCGCGCCTGAGCTATGACATAAATGAGCACTGGCAACTGCGTCAGACCCTGGGTGTATTCAAGCTCGACAGCGACTTCGACAATACTTATCTGACCGGCTACACCCCCGCTACCGGGCTGGTCGCCCGCCAGCACTGGCAACAGGACCTGCGCACCCGCAACGTTTTCAATAACGTTGAGCTTGAAGGCAGCTTCGACACCTTCGGCCTTGAACATCGCCTGCTGACCGGCATTGAAACGGGCAGCCAGCGCCGCGACCCGAAACTGTACACGGGGGCCACCAGCGGTGCGGGCAGCCAGGCCGTGCCGTCTCTGGACCCGTTCAATCCAGACCGCAACCGTCGTCATACCGGGCTGATGGTCCCGTCGAGCAGCAACTACACCGAGGTCGAAAGCCGCGCCCTGTATGTTCAGGACCAGTTGCGCATCAACGATCAGTGGCAATTACTGGGCGGCCTGCGCTACGACCGCTTCGAGGTCGACACCACCAACCGCCTGCGCGGTATCAGCGAAGAGCGCGACAGCCACAGCACCAGCCCACGGGTTGGCGTGGTGTGGACGCCGCTGGTCGATCATTCGTTCTATGCCTCATGGAGCAAAACCTTTTCGCCGGTCGGCGGCGGTTTGATCGGCATCACGCCGGGCGCTGCGGGCAATACCAACGACCTGAGCCCGGAGCTGACCAGGCAGAAAGAAATCGGCGTCAAGAGCGACTGGCTGGAGGATCGCCTGAGTACCACCCTGGCCGTCTACGAGCTGGAGCTCTACAACCGCCGCACCACCGACCCGGATAATCCGGGCCTGACCATTCTCACCGGCCTGCAACGCTCACGCGGCATCGAGCTGACCGCGACCGGGCAACTGACCGGCAACTGGTCCATGCGTGGCGGCATCGGTATTCAGGACGCGACCATTGTCAAAGACAACAACGGCCTGGAAGGTAATCGGGTCAGCAACGTCGCCAAACGCAACGCCAGCGTATTTCTCACCTGGAAGCCGGAAATGGGCTGGTACGCCGAAACCGGTCTGACTCTGGTCGGCCAGCGTTATGCCGACAACCAGAACACCGCCGTGCTGCCGGGCTACGGCCGCTGGGACGCGCTGGCCGGTTACCGCCAGAAAGACTGGGACTTGCGGGCGGCGCTGAACAACATGACCGATCGCACCTATTACAGCTCGGCCACCAGCGCCGGCCAGATCCGCCTGGGCGACCCGCGCAGCGTGGTGGTGACAGGGACGTATAGCTTCTGATTCATCATTTTCAAAAATTAACTTGCGCGCAAGGTAATTGCGAACTACATTGACCTTACATTCAGTTGGCGCACAAACCTTTTGCTCGCCAAATAACCACTGTGAGGTCACACCATGCAAGCGCTCTATACTGCTGTTGCCACTTCCACCGGCGGCCGTGACGGTCGCGCGATTTCCAGCGACCAGATCCTCGACGTCAAACTGGCGACGCCGAAAGAGCTTGGCGGTGCGGGTGGCGCAGCGACCAACCCTGAGCAATTGTTTGCCGCCGGTTATTCGGCCTGCTTCATTGGTGCCCTGAAGTTCGTGGCCGGCCAGGCCAAGCGCAGCATCCCGGCTGACGCGTCGATCACCGCCCATGTCGGCATCGGCCAGATTCCTGGTGGCTTCGGTCTGGACATCGACCTGCACATCAGCCTGCCGGGCCTTGAGCAAGCCGACGCCCAGCAACTGGTCGACGCCGCCCACCAGGTGTGCCCGTACTCCAACGCCACCCGTGGCAATGTCGATGTACGTCTGCACGTCACCGTTTGATCAGCAAACGCCAGATGCAAAAAAGCCCGCAATCATGCGGGCTTTTTTGTGGAACGCAGTTACAAAGCAGTGCTTATTTGGCACGGCCTTTGTACGAACCGCCTTCACGGGTATCGATCTCGATCATGTCGCCGATTTCGATGAAGTCGGCCACGCTCAGCTCTGTGCCGTTTTTCAGTTTGGCAGGCTTCATGACCTTGCCCGACGTGTCGCCACGAGCGGAGCCTTCGGTGTAGTCAACCTGACGCACGATGGTGGTCGGCAGCTCTACGGAAACCAGGCGCTCTTCGAAGAACACGGCTTCGCAGACGTCGGTCATGCCTTCTTCGACGAATGGCAGAACGGACTCGATGTCTTCGGCGTTCAGTTCGTACATGGTGTAGTCGGTGGTGTCCATGAACGTGTAGGTGTCACCGCTGATGAAAGACAGGGTGGCTTCCTTGCGGTCCAGAATCACGTCATCCAGCTTGTCGTCTGCGCCGTATACGGTTTCAGTCTTGTAACCGGTCAGCAGGTTCTTCAGCTTGGTCTTCATGATTGCGCTGTTACGACCGGACTTGGTGAACTCGGCCTTTTGTACCAGCCAAGGATCGTTGTCGATACGGATCACGGTACCGGGTTTCAGCTCTTTACCAGTTTTCATTGCATATATCCGAAATTGGATGGAATTAACCAAAGGCTCTGTACGAGAAATAGCCTGCGCAGGCAGTTTCCGTACAGAGCCTGATATCAAGGCCGCATATCATAGCGAATTTCGGTAAAACTGTACCAGCGCCTCGGCAAGATCGCGCCGTATGCCTTGCCGTTCACACCAGTCGGCGGCCTGTTGACGAAGTTGTGGCCAGTGTCTGGAAAAACGCTGCCAGTGCTCACCCAGCGCCTCGCCTGCGCTCCAGGCACGCCAGAAGCCGGCCAGGGCCTGCGCGGCCTCGACCGACAGCCCGGCGCTGTAAAGCTCGACGAACGCATCAAGCTTGGGCTCGTGGGCGTCGCCGTCCTGCTGATAGATATGCCAAAGCATCGGCCGCGCCGCCCATTGCGCACGCACAAACGAGTCTTCGCCGCGCACCACATTGAAATCGCAGCACCACAACAAGCGGTCATAATCTTGCTGACGAACGAACGGCACGACCTGTACGGTCAATGCACCGCGCCGACGAATGGCGCCCACCTCAAGATCCGCTTCACCCAGCCAGCGCTGCAAATCACCCAGAATTCGCCCCGGTGGTACCAGCAAGTGAGTGGCCTGCCCCTCGCCCGCCAGCGCATCCAGCCAACTGCCCAGATTCGGGTTTTCATAGGCGAACAACGAGATCAGCCGCGAACCTTCATCAGGCTGCACACCCAGACCTTGCAGAAAATCGCGCTGCGCCTGTAAATCGCCCTGAAAAGCCTGGCGCTGTTCGAGTATCCCCTGTTCACGCAACAGGCCGCCGGTGCGGTCGTTGAAGCCCGGAAAAAAGAAGAACTTCTTCAAGCCGTTGGCCTGGGGTGAAGGCAGGCCATGACAGCCGCTGACCCAGTCTTCGGCGCTCAGATAATCCAGATTCAGCCACAATGGCCTGGGCGTGCGTTGCAGCATCGCTTCGGTATAGGTCGGCGGCAGGCGACAGGCAAAGGCTTCGAGCACCACATCGGGCACCGTGACCGGCTGCCAGGGTTCGGCCCAATGACACACCTGTACGCCGGCGTGCCACTGCACGGCGGCTGCGCCATCGGCATCCGGGCACAAGCGCACGAATGCGGCCAGGTCGTTGATCCACAGACGCACAGCACAAGGGTGCTCGGCGACCAGTTGACGCGCCAGGCGCCAGGTGACGCCTACATCGCCATAGTTATCCACGACATCGCAGAAGATGTCCCAAGAGACTTGCATGGTGGCTCCACAAGGCCAGACGGCGAAAAAGCCGATTGTCCATAGATCAATGCGCTTGTACCAGCACCGCTCGTGGCACAATTGCCCCTGTCGTCCCGCGCCCGGAAGTGATCGCCATGCCGTCCTATAGCAGTCGCCGCGAAGTGTATGTCTCTCTCAAGCTGATTCTGTGCATTGCACTGGGTATCTGGCTCGGTGCCGTCGCCGTGGCCCTGACCGGCCTGCTGCTGTACAAGAGCTTGCCCGCCGAGCAGACCCAGGCGCTGCAAGCGGCAGCCGTCAGGCTGATCGCCCCGCCCGCCGCTCCTGCTGCAACACAACCTGACGCCTTGTTCGACAAATATCAGCAGAACCTGCGTGAAAACGAAGCGCGCCAGGCCCGTGAGTATGCCGACAGCCAGCGCAGGAATAACTTCAATCGTGCCAAGTGCGATTTCTGGATGCAGCAAGACCGCACCGCCCCGAGCGACAAGAGCCGCAACGGCATCAATGAATTCTGTGGATAGAGAATGAACAAGACTCACCTGCTGCAATTGATCACCGATCGTTTGCAGTTCGACCTGGACATCGCCCAGCGTGCGGCGCAGACCGCTTATGAAGCGGCGACCCATGAAGAAAATATCGCCGAGAACAAATACGACACACTAGGCCTTGAAGCCTCGTATCTGGCCGCAGGCCAAGCGCGCCGCGTCGACGAAATTCGCCAGTCGCTGGCGCTGTACCGCGCAGCGTCGGCCAAGCCCTTCGATGAGTCACGGGGTATTCAGGTGGGTGATCTGGTGACCCTCGAAAGCGCCAATGGCGAAACGCGCTACCTGTTTCTCGGCCCGGATGCCGCCGGTCTGAAGATCCATGTCGATGACTGCCTGATCACGGTCATCACTGCTCGGGCACCCTTGGGCCAGAGCCTGCTCGGCAAACTGCAAGACGATAGTGTCGAGATCGTGGTCAACGGCCAGCGTCAGGTGTTCGACATCACACAAGCGCTGTGACATGCCCCGCATTTACGGGCTTGCCGGTGTGCGGATTTTCTGGGTAAGGTGCGTCGTGGCCGTATGACGGGCTACATGACGGGACTATGTGATAGGGCTATGTGAAGGCGCAGTACAACAAGGACCTATACCCAAGGAGATTTTTCATGACGAACGTCATTGCATTCCCTGACGCCCATGAACGTGATCGCCTGAAGTCCAGCGACAGTCCGGCGTTGAGATACCTGAGCAAGAAAGAGCGACAGTTGATCGACCAGTTACGCCTGACCAGCCATGCAGGCCGTCAGTATGTGTATGAGTACGCAAACATCATGTACATGACACGGCCGCTACACCCCAACTGAAGCCGTCACAAGAGCCCCGCCTGGCGGCAGGGCTCTGCAGTACCGTATGACTTAGTGTGTCAGGGACCAGATCAGCGCCGAGATGGCCACGACGCCTGCAACCACGACGAACACGTTCGACAGCTTGCCAGCGTATTGACGCATGGCAGGTACCTTGCGGATGGCGTACATCGGCATCAGGAACAGCAGCACCGAAATGACCGGACCACCCAGGGTTTCGATCATGCGCAGGATACTGGGGTTGAGTGTGGCCACGATCCAGCACACCAGCAGCATGGCCAGCGCGGTCAGGCGATCCAGAGTCTTGGCGCCCGGGCGCAGGCCCGATTTGAGCACCAGGCCTTTCAAGCCCTCGCTGGCGCCGATGTAGTGGCCCAGGAACGATTTGGAAATTGCCACCAGGGCAATCAGCGGTGCAACCAGTGCGATGGTCGGATTGCTGAAGTGGTTGGCCAGGTAAGACAGGATCGACAGGTTCTGGTCCTTGGCTTCGGCCAGTTGCGCAGGCGACAGGGTAAAGACACAACTGAATACAAAGAACAGCACCATGAACACCATCAACAGGTGGGCACGGGACAGGATACGCGAGCTGCGCACTTCGGCCTGATCGCCATACAGGCGCTTCTGGTCGACGGCGAACGCCGAAATGATCGGCGTATGGTTGAACGAGAACACCATCACCGGAATGGCCAGCCACAGCGCGGGCAAAAAGCTTGAAGGCTCAGGCAGCGTGCTGGCAGTGCTGAGAATACCGCCGTTCCAGTGCGGAATCAGATACACCGACAGGAACAGCAACGAAACGATGAACGGATAGACCATCAGGCTCATGACCTTGACGATCACCCGCTCGCCACAACGTACCACTGCCAGCAGGCCGAGAATCAGCACGAAGGCCAGCAAGGCACGCGGTGGTGGCTCGATGTGCATCTGATGCTGCATGAAGCTGCTGACCGTATTGGTCAGGCCCACGCTGTAGATCAGCAGGATCGGGAAGATGGCAAAGAAGTACAGCAGGGTGATCATGGCGCCTGCGCCCTTGCCGAAGTGCTCCTCGACCACCTCGGTGATATCGCCACCGTTGCGGCCCGAGAGTACGAAGCGGGTCAGGCCGCGGTGCGCATAGAAGGTCATCGGAAACGCCAGCACGGCCAGGGCCAGCAGCGGCCAGAAGCCGCCCATGCCCGCGCTGATGGGCAGGAACAAGGTGCCAGCACCGATGGCGGTGCCGAACAGCCCGAGCATCCAGGTGGTGTCGTTACGATTCCACGCGGTACTGGCTGCGGGGGCTGCATCCAGGCGTTCTGCGACGCCATTGGCCTGATCGTTCATCCGGTCGTGTCTCCGTTGCCGGTTAGCGCAAAAGCAGAACACCGCGGTCATTGGCAGCGCGGCGCCCACCCTGAAAAACAGGGTCGCGATTTTCCGCGATCAGAAACGGAAAGCAAGGACTATCGGATCAAAAGCTCAACAATCATCGGATTTTGTGGCGATCATGCGCATTTAATTCACGCAAAATGCACACTAGTCGCACGATAAACGGTTATTCATGCAAGAATTTTGCACACTTTATCAAGCGTCCCGATCAGGAGCCGGTACATGCGTTACACCCAGAACCACAAGAGCCAGACCCACCAGAAAATCGTCAAGGAGGCGTCGGTGCGCTTTCGTCGCGATGGCATCGGGGCGACCGGTCTGCAGCCCTTGATGAAGGCCCTGGGGCTGACCCATGGCGGTTTTTATGCGCACTTCAAGTCCAAGGACGATTTGATCGAACAAGCGCTCAATTGCGCAGTCGACGAGATGCGCCAGCGCGTCGATGCGCTGCAAACAGCTGATAACCCGCTGCACGACTTCATTGATTTGTACCTGTCGGCCAAACATCGCGACAGCCCCGAGCAAGGCTGCCCGTTACCGACCCTGTGCGCCGAACTGGGCCAGCGCGAGCAGCCCAGCGCCTTGACCGATGAAGCTCTGGCGTTGCGCCTGGCCTTTATCGAACAACAGCTGCAAGGTCCTGATACGTCAGCCCGCAGCCTGATGATGTTCTCAACCCTGATCGGCGCCCTGGTACTGGCGCGCAGCGTGCAGGACCCGCAATTGTCCGAGCATATCCTGCAGACAGCCGCCGCCAGCCTCAAGCAAGAGGGTTAACTCCTCAGAGGCACCCTCAGGCGGTCCAGCGCCGTAACAACAGACTGGCGTTGACCCCGCCAAAGCCGAAGCCGTTGGACAAGGCGTACTCGATAGGCATCGAGCGTGCAGCACCGCGCACAATGTCTACACCTTGCGCCGCATCGTCAGGGTGATCGAGGTTCAGCGTCGCCGGAATAATCTGGTCACGAATGGCCAGAGCTGTAAACACCGCTTCAATGCCACCTGCCGCGCCCAACAGGTGGCCGGTAGCCGATTTGGTGGAAGTCACCGCCACCGCATTGTGTTCGCCAAACACCGCCTTGATCGCTGCGAGTTCGCCTTTATCGCCCACTGGCGTTGAGGTTGCATGGGCGTTGAGGTGCTGGATTTGCGCGGCCTGGATACCGGCCTGACGAATGGCGCAGCGCATCGCTCGTTGCGCACCACTGCCATCTTCAGGGCCTGCCGTGAGATGGTATGCGTCGGCGCTGGTGCCATACCCGACGATCTCGACAATCGGCGTAGCTCCCCGCGCAAGGGCATGTTCCAGCGACTCGATGACCAGCATGCCCGCCCCCTCGCCCATGACAAAACCATCACGGTCCTGATCGAAAGGCCTCGAGGCACGTTCAGGTGTCTCGTTGAAAGCGCTGGACAACGCCCTGGCAGCGGCAAACCCGGCCAGGCTGACCCGATCGATCGCTGCCTCTGCGCCGCCGCACAAGGCAATGTCGGCCTCACCGTCGCGAATCATCCGCGCCGCATCGCCAATCGCCTGCACACCGGCGGCACAGGCCGTCACCGGTGCCCCCAGCGGCCCTTTGAAACCATGCTGGATCGACACATGCCCGGCAGCCAGATTGACCAGAAACGACGGGATGGTGAACGGTGACAAACGCCGTGGGCCACGGTTGTCGGTAGTGCGTACCGCCTCGGCAATCGAGCCGAAGCCGCCGACACCGGAGCCGATCACTGTCGCGGTACGCTCCTGCTGCGATTCAGTTACTGCGACCCAGCCGGCCTGATTCAGCGCTTGTCGCGCGCCTGCCAGAGCAAACAGGATGAAGCGGTCCATCTTTTTCTGCTCTTTGGCAGACGCTGCCATTTCAGGGTCGAAGCCGGCTACGCTGTCTTCATCGATTCCGCGTACGCGCCCACCTACCTGGGTCGGCAGATCCCGCACGACGTCGTCAGGCAAGCGGACAATGCCCGACTGCCCGTCCAGCAAGCGCTGCCAGACCGTTTCAAGCCCGGTTCCCAATGGTGTTACCAGCCCCATGCCAGTTACCACGATGCGCCGCGTGCTCATATGAACCCCTTGACTGGGCCTTGATACGCTCAAGGCCTTGATATGTTGGTCATCATTTAAATATTAATATGTCGACCGACATTCAATGTGTCAAGGTGCAGATTCTCAGGGTGCAGACGCACAAAGGCCGATCACTGATCGGCCTTTGGTAACGTGTGTGGGGGGATGGATTTATTCGATGCTGACCCGATCGCGATTGCGATCCAGCAGGGTCTTGCCGACGCCTTTGACTTCAAGCAGCTCGTCGACCGAGGTAAAGCTGCCATTGGCTTCGCGGTAGGCCACGATCGCATTGGCCTTGTTGGCGCCGATGCCGGACAGGTTTTTTTGCAGGGTTTCGGCATCGGCCATGTTGATGTTGGTCTTGTCGACGGACTGCTGCGTCGCGGTTGTCGCAGCCTGCGTGGACGCGGCGGCTGGAGGCGTTGGCGAGTTCGCCATGGCGCCCATCGAGACAGTGGTCAGCACGGCCGCCAGAAGGGATGAAAACAAGGCATTACGCATAACAGGTACTCCGTAAGTTCACAGGTTCGAGGCAGCAGTCCAGTGCTGCCCTTGCAAACTAGTTCAATCCACGGGCCTGCGACAACGCCAGAGCGTGTCGGCGTATGTCCTTAAAAATGCTTACAAATCCCGCTTGAAACAGCCGGGTTTTTCAAGGTTCCTGACGACGCTCCTGATAAATCCAGTCAACGATTTCACCTTCGGGCGCATAACCGCTGACCGTATCGCGCAATAACTGGCGCACGGTGGTGTAGTCGTCGTTGTTGACGGCTGTCAGCAACCTTGTCAACAACACTTTCATGACCTCCCACGGCAGGTAATCTTCGCTGGCACTCATGATCATCGGGTGCTCGGTGGCCACGACATTGTCGCCAATCAGTAACTCTTCGTAGAGTTTCTCGCCGGGTCGCAGGCCGGTGAACTCGATGGAAATGTCGCCATGCGGGTTCTTTTCCGAACGGATGCTCAGCCCGGAAAGATGAATCATCTTCTCGGCCAGTTCGATGATCCTGACCGGCTCGCCCATGTCGAGTACAAACACATCACCGCCCTGCCCCATGGAGCCTGCCTGGATGACCAGTTGCGCGGCCTCCGGAATGGTCATGAAATACCGGGTAATCTTTGGATGAGTGACCGTCAGCGGGCCGCCCGACTGGATCTGCTTGTGAAACAGCGGAATCACCGAGCCCGAGGACCCCAGTACGTTACCGAAGCGGACCATGCTGAAACGGGTCTTGTTGACCTGATGCACATTGGACTGGTCGCCAAACATCACCGGTGCCGCCTCACGGCTCAGGGCCTGAAGGATCATTTCGGACAAGCGCTTGGTGCTGCCCATCACATTGGTAGGCCTGACGGCCTTGTCGGTCGAGATCAACACAAAGTTGGCGACCCCGGCCTGCAAGGCTGCCTGAGCAGTATTGAGGGTGCCGACCACGTTATTGACCACGCCTTCGGCGATGTTGTGCTCGACCATCGGCACGTGTTTGTAGGCGGCAGCGTGGTAGACCGTGTCGACCTTCCAGGTTTTCATGATGTCGACCAGCTTGGGGTGATTGCGCACCGACCCCAGTATGGGCAACAGCTTGACGGTCAACGACTCGCGATGGATGCGCTGCTCAAGCTCGCAGAGAATGGTGTAGAGGTTGAATTCGCTGTGGTCGAACAATAGCAACACGGTTGGCTTCAACAGCAGTATCTGTCGGCACAGCTCCGAACCGATGGAGCCACCTGCGCCCGTCACCAGCACGGTCTGCCCCTTGATGCAATGCTCCAGCAAGTTGTCCCGGGCCGGTACCGAATCACGGCCCAGCAAGTCGGCAATGTCGATTTCCTGCAAATCGTCGACCTTGACCCGACCTGCCGCCAGGTCCATGAAGCCAGGCACGCTGCGTACGTGCAGCGGAAATCCTTCGAGATAACCCAGGACTTCACGGCGCCGGCCGCGGGTCGAGGATGGAATCGCCAGGAGGATTTCCTGGGCGCCGGTGACCTCGATCATGCGCTGGATATGCCGGGGCTTGTAGACCTGCAAGCCAGAAATGACCCGATTGGAAATCGACTCGTCATCGTCGATAAAAGCCACAGGACGCATCAGACGCCCCATGCGCAGCGCGGCGACCAACTGGTTGCCGGCGGCACCGGCGCCATAGATCGCTACCTTGCGCAGACCATCGTCGCGATTGGCGAAAGGCACATGCTGCACTGCAGCGAACCAGTCACCGAGAAAATACTGGCGCATCGCCAGGCGCAGACCGCCGATCATGACCATGCTCAGCCACCAGTAGTTGAACATGATCGAGCGCGGCACGATCTGCTGATGATTGCTGTAGGCATAGACCATGCAGCCCAGGATCAAGGCAGACAAGGTTACGGCCTTGATGATGGCGATCAGCGCATCGTTGCCAAAATAGCGCATCACCGCCCGGTACATACCGAAACGAATGAACAACGGGATGGCGACCACCGGCGCACTGATAAACAGCCAGGTGTGCTTCTCCAGGGGGTTGATCAGGTCATCGATTCCCAGGCGAACCAGAAACGACGCCCACAGGGCAATCCAGACCAGCAAAACATCGGTCGAGACCTGAATTATTCGCTTTTGCCGACGCGGCAGCGCCAACAGAAAAGCTCGCAATTTGTCCATGACTCCCTCAACCAATCCCTTTCACCTCTTTTGAGTCGTCCCTGCGAACCTCTACTTTAGAAATACGCAGATACGATTTGACAATCTATATGAAAAAGCCCAATCCCGTCGGGTCAATTACCCTCGGCCCGACCTGCGTCGAACTTCCAGGCCAGCGCCACCAGTGGCACATACGCCAGCACTACACCCGCAAGCCCGTCGATCCAGCCCAGTGCCACGGCAAAGGCCCATGGCAGCAGCCAGCCAATATTGATGATGGCGACCGCCAGAGTCACCGGCAGATGACTGCCGTAATGACGCGAGGCGAACTGATAAGCATGGCTGCGATGCGCCTGATACACCTTCTCGCCACGCAGCAGACGCCGCAACAAGGTCAGCGTGGCATCGACCACAAAGCTTCCCAGCAAAATCAGCCAGGCCCAGAACAGCAATGGCGATGCCCAGGCGGCCTGCAATGACAGCACGCCCAGTGCAATACCCAGAAAACCACTGCCCGCATCGCCCATGAAGATTCGCGCTGGCGGGAAGTTCCAGTACAGAAAGCCCGATACAGACGCTGCCAGTAACGCAGGCGCAGCAATCAGAGCACCAAAACCTGCGACCGAATAGATAAGACAAGCGCCAACGCAAACTGTTACCGCTTCGACACTGGCAATGCCATCAATTCCGTCCATGAAGTTGTAGAGGTTGAGCATCCACACCAGATAAAAAGCCGCCAGAATCGCCCCCACCCAGCCCGACTCCAGCCGCCAGCCAAGAATGTCCAGCGGTGCCAGCCCTCCCAGCCAGAACAATGCCCAGGCCGCCGCCGCAAAATGCCCCAGCAAACGCCAGCGCGCAGCGATATGACCGTGGTCATCCATGAAGCCGATGACTGCAACCAGACCGCCCCCCCCGATCATGGCCAGCGCGAAATCGCCGCCAACCAGCCCGCCGGCGCCCAGCAGAGCAACAGCCAATACAAAGGCGATCACGATTGACACACCACCGCCCCGCGGAGTGGGTATGGAGTGCGAGCTGCGCGCATTGGGAATGTCCATGAGGCTTCTGGACAAGGCATAGCGCCGGACCACTGCGGTCAACGACAGGGATAACAGGGCAATCGCGACGACCCACAACCACTCAAGCATGTTTTTTGTGTTCCAGATAATAAGCGGCCGTTTCACTCATCGCTTGATCGATGCCGACAGGCGGCGTCCAGTCGAGAAGCGTACGAGTCTTGTCGATATCAACTTGCAGCGAACTGCACAAACGTTGTGAAAATGCGCGCTTGCCCAGCAGCGTGGCGAGGCCGGCAAGCAACCACACCGGCACCGGGAGCAAACGAGCAGGCTTGCCAAGCGCCCTGGCCATACGCTGCAACAACTGCGTAGTGGACAGGTCATGGCCGTCGCTGACCAGAAAGGTCTGATTGGCCGCGCGCGGATGATCGATACACCTCACCACCAGGTCCACCAGGTTGGCCAGCGCAACCAGGCTACGGCGATTATCGATAGCCCCCAGCGGCAGGGGTATGCCTTTGTCCAGCCAGCGCATCATGTTCAGAAAGTTGGCCTTGACCCCAGGGCCATAGACCAGCACTGGGCGCACAATGACCACCTCCATCGCGGTCCGCCCGGCCAGCTCGCGCAAGCCTTGTTCAGCGTCCCGCTTGGACGCCCCGTAAGGGTCCAGCGGCCGGGCACAGTCATCGGCCTTGAACGGCAAGCCCAAGGGCGAATGCTCGCCATTGACCTTGATCGAACTGATGAAAATGAACCGCTTGACCCCGGCCTTTGCAGCGTGTTCGGCCAGATTCAGGGTGGCTGCAACATTGTCGCGCACGTAGTGCGCTTCAGCATCGGCAGCCGTTTCGTGCAGAACATGCACGCGGGCTGCGCAGTGAATAACCACATCGCAGTCCGCCACAAGCGCCTGCCATTGATTGTGCGGTGAAAGATCGCCCACCCTGACAACTTCAATGCGTGTATCGGCCTGGGGGTAATCACGACGAACCGCAACACGGACTCGATGCGAAGTAGTGTCCACAAGATGTCGAACGATTGCACTTCCGACAAAGCCTGTTGCACCAGTGACCGCAATAGAAACAGGCAGGCCTGTCATGCGTTGCCTTTCATTATTTCGACCCACGACTTGAAGTTCATTTGAAACAGTGCGGCCAGTCTAGCATCAACGCCTCTCGGCGAACGGTCTTTCGCAGCGCAGTAGCGCATGGCCAGCCACCCCTGAACACAACGAACGATTGCTGACAGAACGATACAAACCTGGAGGCCCTGGCACCGACAAAATAGTTGATTCGTACGCAAGGAAAATACTTAGTTGAATGTAGGTTATATCCTACGGATCGATTTCATTAAACTTCCACACGTATCACCCTTAACTATGCCAAGGCTCTTTATCACGGCCCGGAATCAATAACTCAAGCGCTCTGTTGTGCTGGCGATAGACACGGACAAGGCGTTGCCCCAACGCCTTCTTGGCCGCACTTTCACCGTGCACCAGACGTATCTGGCCAGGCCATTGCGCCATGCCGGTCACGAATGATAACAAGCCCTGTTGATCCGCATGTGCAGAGTAGCCGGCAACGGTACAGACACCGGCACGAATGTCGTAAGACACACCCTCCAGTTCGACGCGCCCAGGCTCGCTTGCCTGCTCTTGAGCCTGAATGACCCGACCCGGTGTGCCCTTGGCCTGGTAGCCGACGAATACGATAGTGTGCCGGGAATCACCCAGCATGGCCTTGAGGTAATTGACGATTCGCCCTCCTGAACACATGCCACTGCCCGCAATCACAATGGCCGGACGCGCTGTACTGGCCAGATAGTTAACCGTTTTCACATGTTGCGTATGACCGTCGACAGTCACCATCTGATCAAAACCCAGCGACGCTCGCCCTTCAGCCAGTCGTTGTTGAGCCCCAGGATCCCAGTCGGCATGAAACGCACGATAGACCTTGGTAAAACGACTGGCCAACGGCGAATCAAGGATCACCGGCAGTTGCGCCCAATCGATGAGTGCCCCAGGCGCTGCGCCTTGCTGTGCGGCACTCACAGGACTCACTAGTGCTTTACGACGCAGAATGTCTTCGAGCTCGTACAACAACTCCTGAGTACGCCCGATACTGAACGACGGCAGCAGCACAGTGCCTCCGTCTTCCAGGGCCCGATCAATAGCCCGCTCCAGACGCGCCTGCCGCTGGGTGCGGTCTGCGTGGAGCCGGTCACCATAGGTACTTTCCAGAACCAGAACATCGGCGTATTCCGGCGAACGCGGGCTACGCAGAATAGGCGTATGACAAGCGCCAAGATCACCGGAAAACACCACCCGCTCTTCCCGACCTTCCAGGGGGTATTGCAGGTCACATTCGACATAGGCCGAGCCCAAAATATGACCGGCACGCTGCAAGCGCAAACGGCACCGCAGCGAGGCCGTATCGACCATGGTGAACCAGCGCTCGAACGGCAAGGCGACGATCCTGCGCCGCAGGACCTCCAGGAAACGCTTCGCGTCCTGGCTGTCATGGGCATAACCATGCTTGAGCACATCCTCCATGACCAGAGGCAACAGCCTGGCAGAAGCATCGCTGCACAAAATCGGCCCCTTGAAGCCTGACGCCATGAGCTCGGGCAGTCGACCGACATGATCGTTATGGACATGAGTGATGATCACTGCCTTGAGCGTCGCCGGTATGACGCCCAGCGCGTCAGGGTTCACCACGTCATTATCGGCTCCGCAATCGATCAGCAGGCTGTGCTGCGAATCCACGAACAGTTGATGACAAGAGCCCGTCACGCGCAGGGTCGCGCCGTGATGAAGAATATGCGGATAGTGCATTCAGTGACCTCATCATGGGGACCCCGCCATCAGGATTTCAGGCAGATCCGCTGAAACCTCGGCAGGCAGGTTTCGCAATAGAAGAGGCGCATTTTGCATGGAGGGAGCGAGTTTTCAAGCAAAGGAAAACTTCAACTCAAGACAGTGAACCCTGCCAGATTGGCGAAGTATGCCGGCGATAGGGCCATGAAGAGCGCAAATAAACTTCAACTACAAAGCAAACAGAAATTTCCATCTCACATGAAAGAAAAATCCTACACAACGAGATGAAAAATCTCGCAGGGCGCCAGATAAAATCTTACAACAGCCTGCAAGGCAAGCAGGCTCAATGTAAACAGCCAGTAGCTGTATCAGGCAGAACGCGTGGAAACCACAGATTTTTTTCTCAGCCCGGCAAACCACGCAAGCAGCGGGCCGATCAGCATGCCCAAAAGCAAGGCAAGGATAACGGGAACCGCCAGGGACAATTGCGGAGCTGACCAGCCAAAGAATGTCAGGCCGACAAGCTGGCGATTCTCCAGGACGAATACAGCGGTGACTGCAATCAGCAACAACAGGATCGCAACCGAAAAGACTCTTTTAAACGTGCGCATCGACTAATCCCTCTCTGCGTGGACAAAGTCCTCTTCATCCTCGTTCACCCGGTCACGCAACTCCTTGCCCGGCTTGAAGTGAGGAACGAACTTGCCGTCCAGACTGACCGACTGACCGGTCTTTGGGTTACGCCCCAGACGAGGGGCCCGGTAATGCAATGAGAAGCTGCCAAAACCCCGGATCTCGATACGATCGCCAGTGGCCAGGCATTGAGACATTTGCTCAAGCATGGTCTTGATGGCCAGCTCGACATCCTTGGATGAAAGCAGCCCCTGATGGGTGACAATTCGTTCGATCAACTCCGACTTCGTCATAATTTTCCCTTCTTTTTCAAGCAGCTAGATCAGCGCTTCAAAGGTTTTAGCATGACCGGATGAATTTGAACAGCCTGCATCTTGACTTATGTGAAGCATCTCAACCCTGAAAATCCAGGCGATCAGAGCACGACTTACGGCAGCTTGCGGCCTGCCAGCATTTGCAGTGCAGCCTGAGCGCCTGAAAAAGGATCAGGGGAGCAAGAGAAAAAGTGACTAAACATTTCTGACGCCCACAAAAAAGGGCGACCGAAGTCGCCCTTTTTCTCAGCGGTAAAGCAGAACTTAGTTCTGTTTTTCCATCTGGGCACGCAGCAGATCACCAATGGTGGTCGGACCGGTGCTTTCAGCTACTTCAGGCTTGTTGCGCAGGCTCTGAATAGCTTCTTTCTCTTCTTCGACGTCTTTCGACTTGATCGACAGGCTGATTACGCGGCTCTTGCGGTCAACACTGATGATCTTCGCTTCGATCTCTTCGCCTTCTTTCAGGACGTTACGCGCGTCTTCAACGCGGTCGCGGCTGATTTCGGAAGCTTTCAGAGTCGCTTCGATGTCATCGGCCAGGGTGACGATAGCGCCCTTGGCGTCAACTTCTTTCACGATACCGCGAACGATAGCGCCTTTGTCATTGACAGTGACGTACTCGGAGAACGGATCGCTTTCCAGTTGCTTGATACCCAGGGAGATGCGCTCGCGCTCCGGGTCAACCGACAGGATGACGGTGTCCAGCTCGTCGCCCTTCTTGAAGCGACGAACGGCTTCTTCACCGGCTTCGTTCCAGGAGATGTCGGACAGGTGAACCAGACCGTCGATGCCGCCGTCCAGACCAATGAAGATACCGAAATCGGTGATCGACTTGATGGTGCCGGAGATACGGTCGCCCTTGTTGAACTGGCCAGAGAAGTCTTCCCACGGGTTGGACTTGCACTGTTTGATGCCCAGGGAGATACGACGACGCTCTTCGTCGATGTCCAGAACCATGACTTCCACTTCGTCGCCAACCTGAACGACTTTCGAAGGGTGGATGTTCTTGTTGGTCCAGTCCATTTCGGAAACGTGCACCAGACCTTCCACGCCTTCTTCCAGCTCTGCGAAGCAGCCGTAGTCGGTCAGGTTGGTAACGCGTGCAGTCACGCGGGTGCTCTCTGGGTAACGAGCCTTGATAGCAACCCATGGGTCTTCGCCCAGTTGCTTCAGACCCAGGGAAACACGATTGCGCTCGCGATCGTACTTCAGAACCTTGACATCGATCTCGTCGCCAACATTGACGATTTCCGATGGATGCTTGATACGCTTCCAGGCCATGTCGGTGATGTGCAGCAGGCCATCGACGCCACCCAGGTCCACGAACGCGCCGTAGTCGGTGAGGTTTTTGACGATACCTTTGACTTGCTGACCTTCCTGCAAGGATTCCAGCAGAGCTTCACGCTCGGCGCTGTTCTCGGCTTCCAGGACACTGCGACGGGAAACGACAACGTTGTTGCGCTTCTGGTCCAGCTTGATGACCTTGAACTCGAGCTCTTTGCCTTCCAGGTGCGTGGTGTCGCGCACTGGACGGACGTCGACCAGCGAACCCGGCAGGAACGCACGGATGCCGTTGACGTCGACGGTGAAACCGCCCTTGACCTTGCCGTTGATAACGCCCTTGACCACTTCTTCAGCGGCGAAAGCTGCTTCCAGAACAATCCAGCACTCGGCGCGCTTGGCTTTCTCGCGGGACAGCTTGGTTTCGCCAAAGCCGTCTTCGACCGCGTCCAGCGCTACGTGAACTTCGTCACCGACCTTGATGGTCAGCTCGCCCGCATCGTTGTAGAACTGCTCGAGCGGGATGACGCCTTCGGACTTCAGACCGGCGTGTACAGTTACCCAGTCGCCGTCGATGTCGACAACGATACCGGTAATGATTGCGCCTGGCTGAAGGTTCAGGGTTTTCAGGCTTTCTTCAAAAAGTTCTGCAAAGCTTTCGCTCATTTTAATTCCTGTTGATCAAGGGCGAAGAATACGCCCATCTGCCACGTTCCAGACCACGTGGGTTTCGTTCATATAAGAGATGCCTGCGGGACGTTGTCTGGTCCCCCGCAAGACGTCTTGGTCATCCGGCGATGTCGCGTAGCGCGACTTCGCTCAGGATGCGTTGCAGCACCTGCTCGATGGACAATTCCGTGGAATCCAGCTGAATGGCGTCGTGCGCTGGTTTGAGCGGCGCAACCGCTCGCTGGGTGTCACGCTCGTCGCGGACACGTATCTCATCTAGCAGACTCGTAAGACTAACATCATCACCCTTGGCCTTCAACTGCAGGTAACGGCGACGCGCACGTTCTTCAGCACTGGCGGTCAGAAAAATCTTCAAGGGTGCGTCAGGAAAAACCACGGTTCCCATGTCCCGGCCATCGGCCACCAGGCCCGGCGCCTCTTGAAACGCCCGCTGGCGCTGCAGCAAGGCATCGCGCACCGCCGGCAACGAGGCCACCTGCGAGGCACCGCTACCGACCTGCTCGTTGCGGATGGCCTGGGTCACTTCGTCGCCTTCCAGGATAATACGCTGGCCCTGGCCGTTTTCGCCGGCAACGAACTGCACATCCAGATGCGCCGCGAGCAATTTGAGCGCTTCTTCATTGGTCAGGTCGACCCCATGATTGCTCGCTGCAAACGCCAGCAGGCGGTACAACGCACCGGAATCGAGCAGGCACCAGCCCAACTGGCTGGCCAGCAAACCTGCAATGGTGCCCTTGCCCGAACCGCTGGGTCCGTCGATGGTAATAACAGGTGCTTTGATCTTCACGATGGGTCCTCTTGCGCAACAGACATACCGACTTGAGCGCACAGCGCCAGGAAATTGGGAAAGGATGTCGCGACATTGGCACAGCCACGAATCCGGATCGGCGCCGCTGCCCGCAAGGCGGCAACACTGAAAGCCATGGCAACACGATGATCGCCATGAGCATTGATGTCGCCGCCCGCGAGCGCGCCACCTTCGATAATGATGCCATCGGCCGTAGGCTGGGCATTGATCCCCAGCACCTGCAAGCCGTCGGCCATCAGCTGGATACGATCGGAGTCTCTACCGCGCAATACCTGGGCGCCGCGCAAGACCGTGCAGCCACGGGCGCAGGCGGCCGCAATGAACAACACCGGAAATTCGTCGACAGCCAGCGGCACCAGCGCCTCGGGAATGTTGATTCCGACCAGCGGCGCCGAGCGCACCCGAATGTCAGCCACGGGCTCGCCGCCCACTTGCCGGACGTTTTCCAGGCCAATATCGGCGCCCATCAGGCGCAGAATATCGATGACCCCGGTGCGGGTTGGATTAACACCAACATGTTCAAGCAATAGCTCACAGCCTTCGCCGATGGAAGCCGCCACCATGAAGAACGCCGCCGAAGAAATATCCCCCGGCACCTCGATATGTGCAGCCTGCAAGCGATGCCCCGACTCGACAGTGACTCGACCTTCGCTGCGCTCCAGCGGATAGCCAAAGCCTTGCAGCAACCGCTCGGTATGGTCACGGGTCGCAGCCGGCTCATTCACGACGGTACGGCCCTCGGCGTACAACCCGGCCAGCAACAGGCAGGACTTGACCTGCGCACTGGCCAACGGCGATTCGCACACCTGTCCGACCAGTTGCCGCCCACCACGGATGACCAGCGGCGCACAGCCTCCGGCGTCAGTCTCGATGACGGCGCCCATGGCCTGCAGCGGCTCGACCACGCGACTCATCGAACGCCTGGACAAGGTCGCATTGCCGGTCAGGGTGCTGTCGAAGCTCTGCGCTGCCAGAAGACCGGACAGCAGTCGCATCGAGGTCCCGGAATTGCCCAGATAGATCGGCCCCGGCGCGGATTTCAAACCATGCAGGCCGACCCCATGAATCGTCACCCGACCATGGTGGGGCCCCTCGATGACCACGCCCATGTCACGGAACGCCTGCAAGGTCGCCAAGGCATCTTCGCCCTCGACGAACCCTTCGACCTCGGTAGTGCCTTCGGCCAGCGAGCCAAAAATGATCGCTCGATGGGAAATGGACTTATCGCCCGGCACCCGCAAGCAGCCATTGACCTGACTGCCGGGGCTGGCGACAAACACCCGATCGACCTCAGCCTGCGGCTCTACATACGCGCGCCGGGCGAGAATCTTGCCGAAATGCTCACGCGCCATGCGCGCCCGCGTGAAGACCCCGAGCAACTGATGCCCGTCACCGGCCTCGACCGCTTCACGCAGGTCATCCAGGTCACTGCGGTAGAGGTCCAGCGTGCGCAATACCGCCTCGCGGTTGGCCAGAAAGATGTCGTGCCACATCACAGGATCGCTGCCGGCAATCCGGGTAAAGTCGCGAAAGCCACCCGCCGCATAGCGGAAGATTTCCAGGTTCTCGTTACGCTTGGCCAGCGAATCCACCAGGTTGAACGCCAGCAAATGCGGCAGATGACTGGTCGCCGCCAACACCTCATCATGCCGTTCGACGCGCATGTGCTCGACATCGGCGCCTAACGCAGCCCACAGTCGATGCACCACACTGACCGCTTGAGGATCGGTGTCCGGCAACGGCGTGAGAATCACCTTATGGCGGCGAAACAGCTCGGCATTGGAAGCCTCGACCCCACTCTGTTCGGACCCGGCAATCGGATGCCCCGGCACGAAGCGCACAGGCATGGCACCAAAGGCCTGCTGTGCTGCACGCACCACATTGCCCTTGGCACTGCCGACGTCGGTGAGAATGGCATTGCCCAGATCAAGGGGCGCCAACCGGGCCAGCACTTTTTCCATGGCCAGGATCGGCACCGCCAGCTGGATCACATCAGCGCCGCAACAGGCACTGGCCAGATCCGCCTCACAGCGGTCGACCACCCCCAGCTCGACGGCCAGATGCCGCGACTGCGGGTCCAGATCGACACCAACCACCTCACGACACAACCCGCTCTGCCGAATGCCCTTGGCAAAGGAGCCGCCGATCAGGCCGAGTCCGACCACCACCAGGCGACCGATCAACGGCCCGCTCGATTGCACTGTCATGACGTCACAGCACCGCTTTGGGGTACGAGCCCAGTATTTTCAGGGCCACGGCTTCCTGACGAATCGTCTCCAGCACTGCCTTGACCAGCGGGTCCTGGTGATGACCGACGAAGTCGATGAAGAACACGTAGGTCCACTTGCCGCTGCGCGACGGACGGGTTTCGATGCGGGTCAGGTCCAGGCCATTTTCATGGAATGGCACCAACAACTCGTGCAGGGCACCGGGCTTGTTGCTCATCGAGACGATGATCGAAGTCTTGTCGTCGCCGGTCGGCGGCACTTCCTGATTGCCGATAATCAAAAAGCGCGTGGAGTTGTCCGGGCGATCTTCGATCTTTTCCGCCAGACGGGTCAGGCCGTACAGGCTGGCCGCCATATCACCGGCAATGGCCGCCGAGTTCCACTCGCTCTTGACCCGCTTGGCCGCTTCGGCGTTGCTGGCGACAGCCACGCGCTCGACGTTCGGGTAATGCGCATCCAGCCACTTGCGGCACTGCGCCAGCGACTGGGCATGCGAGTAGATACGGGTGATGCTCTGGGTCTTGGTGCTCTCGCCCACCAGCAAATGGTGGTGAATGCGCAGCTCGACTTCACCACAGATCACCATGTCGTGCTCAAGGAAGCTGTCGAGGGTGTGGTTGACCGCACCTTCGGTGGAGTTCTCCACCGGCACGACACCAAAGTTCACCGCACCGGCCACCACTTCACGGAACACTTCGTCGATGGCCGCCATTGGCTTGCTGACCACAGCATGACCAAAGTGCTTCATGGCGGCGGCCTGGGTGAACGTGCCCTCAGGCCCCAGGTAGGCGACATTCAGCGGCATCTCAAGGGCCAGGCACGACGACATGATCTCGCGGAACAACCGGGCCATTTCTTCGTTGCTCAAAGGGCCGCGATT
Source organism: Pseudomonas sp. 3A(2025) (assembly GCF_054589175.1). Taxonomy (NCBI): domain Bacteria; kingdom Pseudomonadati; phylum Pseudomonadota; class Gammaproteobacteria; order Pseudomonadales; family Pseudomonadaceae; genus Pseudomonas; species Pseudomonas sp. 3A(2025). The sequence goes on from NZ_BAAILM010000113.1 coordinate 348,349, forward strand.
ACGCTCCATGACCCGCTTGAGCACCTGGGCTTCACGCTCCGGGCGATAGAACACCGGCACTTCGCCTTCGGCGAGCGAAGACATCTTGACCCGCGCCACTTCCTGGGCACAGCGGGCACGCTCGCCGATCAGCTCTTGAATCTTCTCGTCGAGTGCGTCGATACGCACCCGCAGCGCCTTGAGTTCCTGCTCGGACATCAGCCGTGTTCCTTCTCGAAATCTTTCATGTAGGCCACCAGCGCGTTGACCGCATCCAGGCCTACGGCATTGTAGATCGAAGCGCGCATGCCACCGACCGAACGGTGCCCCTTGAGGTTGAGCAGGCCATTGGCCTCGGCGCCGACCAGAAACGGCTTGTCCAGGCGGTCATCGGCCAGGCGGAACGGCACGTTCATCCACGAGCGGTCAGCCTTGTTGATCGGGTTGTTGTACAACGCGCTGGCATCGATGTAGTCGTACAGCGTGCGCTGCTTGAGTTCATTGACCCTTGCCATGGCCTCGACACCGCCCTGCTCCTTGAGCCACTCGAACACCAGGCCGGACAGGTACCAGGCCAGGGTCGGCGGGGTGTTGTACATCGAGCCGTTATCGGCCGCGACCTTGTAGTTGAGCATGGTCGGGCACAGGGCGCGGGCGCGGCCCAGCAGGTCTTCACGGATGATGACCACCACGATGCCGCTGGGGCCGATGTTTTTCTGGGCGCCGGCGTAGATCATGCCGAAACGGGAAATATCGACCGGACGCGAGAGAATGTCAGAGGACATGTCGGCAACCAGCGGCACGTCGCCGGTTTCGGGAATCCAGTTGAATTCCAGACCGCCGATGGTCTCGTTGGGCGCGTAGTGAACGTAGGCTGCGTTTTTCGACAGCGTCCACTCGTCCTGACCCGGGATGGCGAAGTAGTCATAAGGCTTGGCCGTCGCGGCCACATTGACCTTGCCGTAGCGCGACGCCTCTTCGATAGCCTTCTGCGACCAGATACCGGTGTCGACGTAATCGGCCTCGCCGTTTTCCGGCAACAGGTTCAGGGCGATCTGGGCAAACTGCTGACTGGCGCCGCCCTGCAGGAACAGCACCTTGTAGTTGGAGGGGATATTCAGCAGGTCGCGAAAATCCTGCTCGGCCTTGTTGGCGATGGACACGAACTCATCGCTGCGATGGCTCATTTCCATGACCGACAAACCTTTGCCATGCCAGTCCAGGAGCTCGGCCTGGGCACGCAACAGCACAGCTTCCGGGAGCGCAGCAGGGCCTGCGCAGAAGTTAAAGACTCGCTTGCTCATATCCACTCTCGTCAAATGCGTTGGGTCTGTTCGCGCTACGTTGCGCCGCCGAAACGTAGCAAGGGCTGGACAGGTATGTGCACGCACAAACGAGCCAGCCCTCAACTGATTTACTTCATCACTCAGCCTTGCGGCTCTTCGTCTTCTACGCTGTCTTGCGGCAGACCGTCAGCAGCAGCCTCGCCGCCTTCAAGCGCCTGCTCGTCCAGCACGGACTCTTCTTCCTCTTCGCTTTCCGAGGGTTCCTGAACCCGCTCAAGGCCCACCAGCTTCTCGTCGCTGGCCAGCTTGATCAGCGTCACGCCCTGGGTATTACGCCCCAGGCTGGACACTTCACCAACACGGGTACGCACCAGCGTGCCCTGATCGGAGATCAACATGATCTCCTCGCCATCAAGCACCTGAACCGCGCCGACCAGACGGCCGTTACGTTCGTTGCTGACCATGGCGATAACGCCCTGCCCGCCACGTTTGTATTCAGGGAACTCGGAAATCGCCGTACGCTTGCCATAACCACGCTCGGAAGCGGTGAGAATCTGGCTGCCTTCTTCTGGAATCAGCATCGAAATCAGCTTCTGCCCTTCTGGCAGACGCATGCCGCGAACGCCACGAGCGGTACGGCCCATGGCGCGAACGTCGGATTCCTTGAAGCGCGTAACCTTGCCGCCGTCAGAGAACAGCATGATTTCCTGCTCGCCATCAGTGATGGCTGCCGAAATCAGGATGTCGCCTTCGTCGAGCTCAAGGGCGATCAAGCCCACGCTACGCTGACGACTGAATGCAACCAGCGGGGTCTTCTTGACCGTACCGTTGGCGGTGGACATGAAGATGAACGGAGCCTTCTTCTTGTCTGCAGCCTTGATGCGCGCCTTGCGCTCTTCTTCGGTTTCGCCACTGTTCTCGTCATCGATTTCGCCTTCGATGACTTCGCCTTCTTCGTCAGCCTGCTTGCGCATGGCTTCCAGATCCACCGGCAACATGGTGGTGATGTATTCACCCTCGCTCAACGGCAGCAGGTTGACCAGCGGACGACCACGCGCAGCACGCGAAGCTTCCGGAATTTCGTAGGTCTTGAGCCAGTACACCTTGCCTTTGCTGGAGAACATCAGCAGCGTGGTGTGACTGTTGGCGACCAGCAGGTGCGAAATGTAATCCTCGTCCTTGATGCCGGTGGCCGACTTGCCCTTGCCACCGCGACGCTGGGCCTGATAGGCAGTCAGCGGCTGGGTCTTGGCATAGCCACCGTGGGAAATGGTCACCACGCGGTCTTCTTCGGTGATCAGGTCGCCCAGCGTCAGGTCCAGACGCGCATCGAGAATCTCGGTGCGGCGCACATCGCCGTATTCGGCGCGAATCACTTCCAGCTCTTCGCGAATGACTTCCATCAGTCGCTCGGCACTGTTGAGGATGCGGATCAGCTCGCCGATCTGCTTGAGAATTTCCTGGTACTCGCCCAGCAACTTCTCGTGTTCAAGACCGGTCAGGCGGTGCAGACGCAACTCAAGGATGGCCTGAGCCTGCTCGGGTGACAGGTAATACTTGCCGTCACGCAGACCGTATTGCGGATCGAGGTTTTCCGGGCGGCACGAGTCGGCACCGGCGCGCTCGACCATCTCGACCACAGCACTGGATTCCCAGGCGGTGCTGATCAGCCCTTCCTTGGCCTCGGCCGGCGACGGCGAAGCCTTGATCAGGGCGATGACAGGATCGATATTCGACAGCGCAACGGCCTGGCCTTCAAGGATATGACCGCGTTCGCGCGCCTTGCGCAGTTCGAACACGGTACGCCGGGTCACGACTTCGCGGCGGTGACGCACGAAGGCTTCCAGCAGGTCCTTGAGATTGAGAATGCGCGGACGGCCGTCGATCAGGGCAACGATGTTGATGCCGAACACGCTTTGCAGCTGGGTCTGGGCATAAAGATTGTTGAGGATGACCTCAGGCACTTCGCCACGGCGCAACTCGATGACCACGCGCATGCCGTCCTTGTCGGACTCGTCGCGCAGCTCGGTGATACCTTCGAGCTTTTTCTCTTTGACCAGCTCGGCGATCTTTTCGATCAGACGAGCCTTGTTGAGCTGGTACGGCAGTTCGGTAATGACGATCTGCTGGCGACCACCGACCTTGTCGATGTCCTCGATCGTGGAACGGGCGCGCATGTAGATGCGGCCGCGACCCGTGCGATAGGCCTCGACGATACCGGCGCGACCATTGATGATGCCCGCCGTCGGGAAGTCGGGGCCGGGGATGAACTGCATCAGTTCATCGATCGTCAGGTCGGGGTTGTCGATCAGCGCCAGGCAGCCGTCGATGACCTCGCCCAGGTTGTGCGGCGGAATGTTGGTCGCCATGCCCACGGCGATACCGCTGGAGCCGTTGACCAGCAGGTTGGGGATCCGGGTCGGCATGACCGCCGGGATCAGCTCGGTGCCGTCGTAGTTGGGCACCCAGTCCACGGTTTCTTTGTGCAGGTCGGCCAGCAACTCGTGAGCCAGCTTGGTCATGCGCACTTCGGTGTATCGCATCGCAGCGGCGTTGTCGCCGTCGACCGAACCGAAGTTGCCCTGACCGTCGACCAGCAGGTAGCGCAGCGAGAACGGCTGGGCCATACGCACGATGGTGTCGTAGACAGCGGTGTCGCCATGCGGGTGGTACTTACCGATCACATCGCCGACCACACGGGCAGACTTCTTGTACGGCTTGTTCCAGTCGTTGCCCAATTCGCTCATGGCATACAGCACACGCCGATGCACGGGCTTCAGGCCATCGCGCGCATCCGGCAGCGCTCGACCGACGATTACGCTCATGGCGTAGTCGAGGTAGGACTGTTTCAGCTCGTCTTCGATATTGACCGGGAGAATTTCTTTGGCCAGTTCACCCATGAGAAGCCTGATTCCTTTTTCTGGTGAAACCCCGCCATTCCTTGCGGAACGGCCAAGGCTCGCCGCCACTGGCTACGGCCAGACGGCGATTTACGACAAATCAACGGGTTACGCCATGGATCTGCGCAGTAGGAGGGACTGCGATTAGCGTCCCCGGAAACCGCCGGATGTTACCACAACCGCCGCTACGCTCCTATCCTTTGCAAGAGCCAGAAACGAGCCATCCGGACGTAAGTCGTCCGAGAAGCGCTCACAGGCCCGCAGAGAAGACTGCGCACAGAGATAATGACGCTGATGACCATTAGCCAGCACTCAGTGCAAGTGCTTGCGACTCATCAACTGCGCCAGCTTGGCCGTATCGGGCCGCTCGACGACGCCCTTCTCGGTGACGATGGCATCGATCAGGTCGGCCGGGGTGACATCGAATACCGGATTGAACACATCGACATCAGCCCCTACCCGCTGCCCGCCCAGCTCCAGCAACTCACGGCCGTCACGCTCTTCCAGAATGATATCGTCACCGCTGGGCATGCTCATGTCGATGCTCGAACTCGGCGCCACGACCATGAAGCGCACGCCATGGTGCATGGCCGCGACCGCCAGTTGGTAGGTGCCGATCTTGTTGGCCACATCACCATTGGCGGTAATCCGGTCGGCGCCGACGATCACCCAGGTAATGCCTTTGGTGCGCATCAGGTGTGCCGCGGCGCCATCGGCATTAAGCGTGACCGGCACGCCATCGTTGAGCAGTTCCCAGGCCGTCAGGCGCGAGCCTTGCAACCATGGGCGGGTTTCGTCGACGTATACACGCTCGATCATGCCCTCCAGATACGCCGCACGAATTACCCCCAGCGCCGTACCGACACCGCCGGTAGCCAATGCACCGGCGTTGCAGTGAGTCAACACGGTTTGCAGATTGCCCTGATGCTTGCGGATCAGTTCGGCGCCCAGCTGCGCCATGGTCAGGTTGGCTTCACGATCGCTCAAGTGAATTGCCAGTGCCTCGGCCTCCAGGGCCGCCAGCGGGTCTTCACCCGGCTTGAGGCGTTGCAGGCGCTCACGCAGACGATTCAGCGCCCAACCGAGGTTGACCGCCGTAGGCCGTGCATCGGCCAAGAGGCTGAAATCTGCTTGCAGCGCTGTCTGCCAGTCGCCACCGGCGGCGATCCGCGTGCGAGCGCCCAGCACCAGGCCATAGGCCGCACTGATGCCAATGGCCTGGGCACCGCGCACCACCATGTCGCGAATCGCCTCAGCCACGCCGGCCGCACTGTGACAGGCCAGCCAGGTTTCCTCAAACGGCAATGCCCGCTGATCCAGCAGGTAAAGAGCGTCATCCCGCCAATCGATGGCCTGTACTTTCTCCGCAGCCAATAACCGATCGCGCATCGCCCACTCCGTTTTCACAATCAAAACCCGAATAAAAAAGCGGTCGATTATAGCGAGCCCACCTTAAGGACGCTCGGGTATACTTCGCCATCACCCTTGATACAGACCTTTATAGACAGAGCGCGTGCCATTGACGCCGACGTTATCCTTGCAAGCGTTTTACACAATCTGAACAAACCCCGGAAGCCTTGTCATGCCAACACCCCACACGCCCTTCGATTTGCTGCTCCTGCCCGCCTGGCTGGTGCCGGTCGAACCTGCAGGTGTGGTGCTCAAGGAGCATGGCATTGGCATCCGCGACGGCCTGATCGCCTGGATCGGGCCACGTGCCGAGGCCCTGCGCCGGCCCAGTACGCAAGTCATCGAACTGCCCGGCATGTTGCTCGCCCCCGGCCTGATCAATGCCCATGGCCATGCGGCGATGACCCTGTTCCGCGGCCTGGCCGATGACTTGCCGCTGATGACCTGGTTGCAGGAGCACATCTGGCCAGCCGAGGGTAAATGGGTCGATGAAGCCTTCGTGCGCGACGGTACCGATCTGGCCATCGCCGAACAGCTCAAGGGCGGCATCACCTGTTTCTCGGACATGTATTTTTATCCCAAAGTCGCTGCCGAACGGGTGCACAACAGCGGTATGCGCGCACAAATCTGTGTGCCGGTGCTGGATTTCCCGGTGCCCGGCGCGCGCAACATCGACGAAGCCCTGCACATAGGCATCGAGCTGTTCAACGACCTGGCGCACCATTCGCGCATCAAGGTTGCCTTCGGCCCGCATGCCCCGTACACCGTCAGCGACGAAAATCTGGAGCGGGTACGGGTCATCGCCGATGAGCTCGATGCCATGATCCACATGCATGTGCACGAAACCGCCTTCGAGGTCGAGCAATCCCTCGAACAGCACCAGGAGCGCCCGCTGGCGCGCCTGCAGCGGCTGGGCCTGCTGGGCCCGCGCCTGCAAACGGTGCACATGACCCAGATCAGCGACGAAGACCTGACCTTGCTGGTAGAAAGTAACACCAGCGTGGTTCACTGCCCCGAGTCGAACCTGAAACTGGCCAGCGGCTTTTGCCCGGTCGAACGCCTGTGGCAGGCCGGGGTCAATGTGGCCATCGGCACCGATGGCGCAGCCAGTAACAATGACCTCGACCTGCTGGGCGAAACCCGCACCGCCGCCTTGCTGGCCAAGGCCGTGGCCGGCTCTGCCACCGCGCTGGACGCCCACAGGGCGTTGCGTATGGCCACGCTCAACGGAGCCCGGGCCATGGGCATTCAGGCAGAAACCGGCTCGCTGGAGATTGGCAAGGCTGCCGACATGGTCGCCTTCGATCTCAGCGGGCTGAACCAGCAGCCGATCTACGACCCGGTCTCGCAACTGATCTACACCTGCAACCGCGACTGCGTGCGCCATGTGTGGGTGGCCGGCAAGCCATTGCTCGAAGATGGCCGCCTGACCCGCATGGACGAACAGGCCTTGTGCGACACCGCCATTGCCTGGGGCCGGCGCATTGCCGGCCACACCGAATAATGCTGCACCGGCTCATCATCAGTGCCAGGCCTTTTGCCGGCCGCCGGATCACACCGAATCCAGAGTTAAAGAGGGACACCCCATGAGCAACGTCGACCGCGCAGAAATCGCCAAATTCGAGGCCCTTGCCCATCGCTGGTGGGACCGCGAAAGCGAATTCAAGCCCCTGCACGACATCAACCCGCTGCGGGTCAACTGGATCGACGAGCGCGTCAGCCTGGCCGGCAAGAACGTCCTCGATGTCGGCTGTGGCGGCGGCATTCTCAGCGAGGCCATGGCCTTGCGCGGCGCCACGGTGACCGGCATCGACATGGGCGAAGCGCCACTGGCCGTGGCCCGCCTGCACCAGCTTGAGTCCGGCGTAGAGGTCGAGTACCGGCAGATCACCGCCGAAGACATGGCCCTGGAAATGCCCGAGCAGTATGACGTGGTCACCTGCCTGGAAATGCTTGAACACGTGCCGGACCCGTCTTCTGTGATCGCGGCCTGCTACCGCATGGTCAAGCCTGGCGGCCAGGTGTTCTTCTCGACCATCAACCGCAACCCCAAGGCTTACCTGTTCGCCATCGTCGGCGCCGAGTACATTCTCAACCTGCTGCCGCGCGGCACCCATGACTTCAAGAAATTCATCCGCCCTTCCGAGCTGGGTGCCTGGAGTCGCGCCACCGGCCTGCAGGTCAAGGACATCATCGGCCTGACCTACAACCCGCTGACCAAGCACTACAAGCTGTCGGGCGATGTCGACGTCAATTACATGATCCAGACCGTGAAGGAGGCTTGAGCATGCGCCTGCGAGCCATCCTGTTCGACATGGACGGTACCTTGCTGGACACCGCGCCGGACTTCATCGCCATCTGCCAGGCGATGCTGGCCGAACGCGGCTTCCCGGCGGTAGACGACAAGCTGATCCGCGATGAAATCTCCGGTGGCGCCAAGGCCATGGTCGCCGCGACCTTCGCCCTGTCGCCCAATGCCCCGGAATTCGAGGCCCTGCGCCTGGAGTTTCTGCAGCGTTACCAGGCCGACTGCGCCGTCCACACCCGGTTGTTCGACGGCATGGGCCAATTGCTCGCCGACATCGAAAAGGCCGGGCTGATCTGGGGCGTGGTCACCAACAAGCCGGTGCGCTTTGCTGCCCCCATCATGGAGCGCCTGGGCCTGGCCGAACGCTCGGCGCTGTTGATCTGCCCGGACCACGTGACCTACAGCAAGCCGCACCCTGAACCGCTGATCCTGGCGTGCAAGCAACTGGACCTGGACCCTGCCAGCGTGTTGTTCGTCGGCGACGACCTGCGCGACATCGAGTCGGGTCGCGACGCCGGCACCCGCACCGCTGCGGTACGCTATGGCTATATCCACCCCAACGACAACCCCAGCCATTGGGGCGCCGATGTGGTGGTCGACCACCCGCTGGAGCTGCGCAAGGTGCTCGACAACGCCCTCTGCAGTTGCTGAAAGCTGCAACCCGCTGTCATTTCCAGGAGGTTAACGATGTTCGATTACGCCGCACGCCCCGGCTTGCTCAACGGCCGGGTCATTCTGGTTACCGGTGCAGGACGTGGTATCGGTGCCGCTGCGGCTGCAACCTTTGCCGCCCACGGTGCCACGGTACTGCTGCTGGGCAAGACCGAAGCCAGCCTGACTCAGGTTCATGACCGGATCAACGCCGCCGGTCACCCGCAACCTGTGGTAATCCCCTTCGATCTGGAAACTGCCCAGGCACCGCACTACGACGAGCTGGCCTCGATGATCGATAAACGCTTCGGCGCCCTCGACGGCCTGCTGCACAATGCTTCGATCATCGGCCCACGCATGCCGCTTGCGCAGTTGCCTGGCGAGCAGTTCATGCGCGTGATGCACATCAACGTCAATGCCATGTTCATGCTGACCCACGCGCTGCTGCCGTCGCTGATACAGTCGGCCGACGCCTCGGTGGTGTTCACCTCCAGCAGTGTCGGACGCAAGGGCCGCGCGCAGTGGGGTGCCTATGGCGTGTCGAAATTTGCCACCGAAGGATTGATGCAGACCCTGGCCGACGAAATGAACGGTGTGGCGGCGGTACGCGCCAACAGCGTCAATCCCGGCGCCACGCGCACCGACATGCGCGCCCAGGCGTACCCGGCGGAAGACCCGCTGGTCAACCCGACGCCTGAGCAGATCATGCCCGTCTATTTGTACTTGATGGGGCCCGACAGCACCGGTATCAATGGTCAGGCATTCAACGCCCAATGATGCAAAACAGTGCTCAAGGCGACGATGCTTCGACACAATCTGACGCATCAGTCGGTTAAAAACATTCACAGCGTCAAGCTAATGCCGCCGTATTGCTCTGAACCCTGCCTGCAAGCCGTTGATTTTCCGAAATTCAGGGATGAATGAACCGAATGGCACGAGTTTCGCTCTAACCCATCCAGCCAGCAAGGAATGTGCTGAGGAGTGAAGACATGAGTTCTCCCACCCGGATCGATTCAATGGCCATCGACACCCGTGTCGTGCAGCACCTGGATGCGCAAAACCGCGCACAGAATCGTTCATCGGTCGCTCGCCACCCCATGGATCTGGCGCAATTGAGGCTGCACCTGGCGCAGCAACTGCAAACCAGTCTGGAAGCCGATCGCATCCTGACCCTGTTTTTTCAGAGCCTGCAGCCTTATCTGACGCTCGACGGCCTGCTCTACAGCCACACGGCCAGTGACCTGCAATTGCAACTGGGCGAGAACAGCACCGAGGTGTCCAGCTACAGCCTCAGCCATGAAGGTGAATCGCTTGGCCAACTGACCCTTCACCGGCAGCAGCCGCTCGATGACACTCAGCGCGATGAACTCGAAGACTTGTCGGGCTGCCTGTTGTATCCGCTGCGCAACGCCCTGCTCTATCGCATGGCCATTCAGAACGCCATGCGCGACCCACTGACCGAAACCGGCAACCGGGTCGCCATGGAACAAACCCTGTCACGCGAAGCAGAAGCTTCGCTGCGTCACCGGCAGCCGCTGTCGCTGTTGATGCTGGACATCGATCACTTCAAGCGCATCAACGACACTCATGGCCATTTCAACGGTGACCACGTACTCAAGATCATCGCCCAGACCTTGAAAAGCCAGGTGCGCAATGTCGACCGGGTGTTTCGCTATGGGGGTGAAGAGTTCGTGATCATTCTGGCAAATACCGACCGCGACACCGCCGCACTGGTCGGCGAACGCCTGCGCCAGGCGGTGCAGGACCTGGACTTCAGCAGCCTGGGCAACCTCAGGCCAAGTATCAGCCTGGGTTGCTCGACGTTGTTGCCGGCCGAATCTACCGACAGCCTGCTGCGCCGCGCCGACAGCGCCCTTTATGTAGCCAAGCGCGAAGGCCGTAATCGCATGATGATGGCCGGTTGAAGCCGGCATCGATCACGCAGGTTGTGCAACCCGTTCACGCGCCGTTTTACTGCGCTCCTGGCGCTCGGACTGCATGCAGCGCTCCAGAAACAGGTGCATGTAGTCGTAACTGCGAGTGATCGCCTGGCGCAGTTCGTACTGCTGAGCCTCGCTGGCGTGATTGCCGACCAGCGTGCAGATGATTTCCAGTGCCTCCCAGGGATGGGCATCGTCGTACTGGGCGTGCATTTTCAGCCACTTCATGGCCCGCTTGCGTGACTCGTCCGGGAACCCCTGCGCATAAACGCCGGTAGAGCAGACCAGTGCCGACCACTCCCCGGTAGCCCCTTCGATGGCGTAGTTGGTGGCCGCCATTGCCACCGCCAGGCTGTCACTGGCACAGCTCTGCGCACACCAGTGGCTCAGGGCGTGCAGTTCGGGCGGTACACGCTGGGCCTTGAGGTCGTCCAGGCTGACATCATGGGCCTGGCACCAGTTGACCCAATAGTCGGCATGATTGAGTTCGACACGAATGTTGCGCATCAGCCAGCGCCGCGCCATGTCTTCGCCGGGATGGCGGGCAAAGCGGGTCTTGGTCAGGTTCTGCGCCATATAAACAGCAAACTGCTCGACCACCGGCCAGCCGCCGATCAGGTAGTTGCGCATCGTGGCGGGGTTCAGGCGCCCGTCGCGCATGCGCTGGTAAAGCTCGTGCCCGACCACACGGGCCTTGGCGGCGCTGCAATCATTGATCAGTTGCTGCGCCCAGAGGGGGTAACTGCCGGCCTCCATGAGCGGGCCGGTTCTGACGAAAGTTTCGATCACTGTATAACTCCTGTTAGAAATCCTTGCGTTGGGATCTATGCCCGGTAAGCGGAGGCACTGCGCCCCGGGCCTGGTTGTTGCGGTACTGGCTGCACGCCTAGCCGTACCGGTTTTTTATAGAGACTTTCACGCGTCAGCAGCTCGGGGCGACCGATCAGGTAGCCCTGGGCAAAGTCCACGCCCATTTCACGCAGGACGCCCTCAATCAGTGGCGTCTCGACATATTCGGCGATAGTGCGCTTGCCCATGACATGACCGATGTGATTGATCACCTCGACCATCGAGCGGTTGACCGCGTTATCGAGCATATCCTTGACGAAACTGCCGTCGATCTTGAGAAAGTCCACCGGCAGGTGCTTGAGGTAAGCGAACGAAGACATACCAGCACAAAAATCGTCCAGTGAAAACAGGCACCCCAGCGCCTTGAGCTCGTTGATGAACGCGATGGCACGCCCCAGGTCAGCGATGGCGGTGGTTTCGGTGATCTCGAAACAGATCATGCCAGGCGCAACGCCATGGCTGCGAAACTGCTGCTTGAGGTATTCCAGAAAGGCCGTATCGCCGATGCTCGCACCCGACAGATTGATCGCACACAAGGTACGCGGCACCTGATCGGATTCGCTTTCACGACTTTGCGCAATCAACCGAAACACCGAGCGCACCACCCAACGGTCCAGTGTCGTCATCAGGCCGAACCGCTCGGCGGCAGGAATAAACCGGTCTGGCACCACGATATTCCCCGACTCATCGCGCAAGCGCAGCAGGATCTCGATATGACGCTGGTCGTGATCGTTGTCCTCAGGCGTTATCGGAGCAATTTCCTGGGCATACAGGCAAAAGCGATCCTCTTCCAGTGCCATGTGCAAGCGCTGAATCCAGGCCATTTCCCCGGAACGCAAGGACAACTCCAGGTCATCGGGGTGATAGACCTGCACCCGGTTGCGACCTTTTTCCTTGGCCATGTAACACGCAAGATCGGCCGCACGCAGTGCATCCTCCAGGCTCAGCCGGGCGGCATCGATCAACACCACGCCAATGCTGGCGGTGGCCATGAAGGTGCGACCCTTCCAGACGAAATGCAGGTTTTCGACCATGCGCAGCAGACCTTCGGCAATTTCCTGCGCAGCCTGTGGCGAGCACTCGTGCAGCAGAATGCCGAACTCGTCACCCCCCAGCCGCGCCAGGGTGTCGCCTTCGCGCAGGCCCTGAGGCAGCACCGTGCACAGATGACGCAGTAACTGATCACCAGCGGCATGACCGTGGCCGTCGTTGATCAGCTTGAACTGGTCCAGATCAAGCAACAGCAACGCATGACCGACACCTTCACGGCCCAGCAACTGCTCAAGGTGGTATTCGAACTCGCTGCGATTGACCAGCCCGGTCAGCGGATCATGCGCGGCCTGCCAGGACAGGTTGGCCACGTACTGGCGCTCCTGGGTCAGGTCGTGCAGCACCAGCACCGCGCCACTGACCTGGCCATCGATGTGAATCGGCGACCCCACCAGCGCCACCGGCACCGTGCTGCCGTCCAGGCGCTGGATCAGCTTGCAATGCACACTGCCACTTTTGAGCTGCCCGCGCTGAATATGCTCGATCAGCATCGAGCTGTCGTGGCGATCACTCTCGTCCAGCAGATGAAACAACGCTGCCAGGGGCATGCCGCTGGCCTGCGCGGCTTGCCAGTGGGTAAGTTTCTCGGCCGCTGGATTCATGTAGACGATGCCGCCCTCGGCATCGGTACTGATGACCCCGTCACCGATCGACGCCAGGGTAATCTGTGCCCGCTCCTTTTCCCGACGCAAGGCATCGGCGATGGCCCGACGCAGTACCAGCAATTTATGGGTGCGCAATAACGCCAGCACGATCAGGCTCAACGCCGTCACCAGATTGATGCCCACCAGCACGGCCAGCAACTGCCGGGAGCCAGCCCCCAGCGAATCGCTGAAAGCCATGGCCGCCGGGCTGATTTGCGCATTCAGGCTATCGATGCGCTCGCGCCACAAGGCTATCTCGGCCGGCGTCGGTTCACCCAGGGCAATCCGCTCGCGCAACGTCTGTGCCAGGGCGTCGAGCTCACTCAGGTAAGCGTCGCCCAGCGTCCACCAGTGCAAGGCCTGCTGCATCGGCTCGACGTCGCTGAAATAGCGATACAACCAGATGATGCCAGCGGCATCCTGCGGGTGATTGCCGCCTTGCAGAATACCGGCCCGTGCCGCCGCCAGGTCAGGCTCGGGCCGGTCCAGCGCCTCACGCAACTGGCGGTCACCCTGAGGAATGGCGATAGCCTGACGGTACCGGAGCCAGTCATGTTCGTTACGGCTCAGTACATACAGGTCCAGATAATGAATGGCGTCCTTCTGCCCCTTGGACCAAAGGCTTTCACCACCGACATAGCTGCGCACCGCCGACATCAGGTACAGGCTGAAACACCCCAGCAGTACCTGAAACAGCGCGATGGCAATAAAGGGCCAGACAATCCCCATCAAACGGGGCTTTGCGAGAGGTCGCGGGGGCTTCATGAATTCCGTTCACCGACTGCCGACTGAGTATCCTGACCTCAGACTAGGCCAGATCCACCGATTGGGCGGACTCAAAAGTGAAGCGGGTCTCAGACTTGCTGCAAATGACCGTAGAGCCTGGCGTACAAACCGCCTTCGGCCATCAATTGCTGATGGTCGCCATCTTCGGCAATACGCCCGCCATCGAACACCAGCACCCGGTCAGCCTGTTTCACTGCCGACAAGCGGTGCGCGATGATCAGCGTGGTGCGCCCGTGCAGAAAGCGCCCCAGCGCCTGATGCAGATTGTATTCGGTGGCCGCATCCAGTGCCGAGGTCGCTTCGTCGAGAATCACCACCCTGGGCTCGGCCAGGACCATGCGGGCAATCGCCAGGCGCTGGCGCTGACCACCGGACAAGCGTACGCCAGAGCGACCAAGCACTGTATCCAGACCCTGCGGCATGCTGCGCACGGTGTCTTGCAACTGCGCGATACCCAGCGCCTGCCAGCAATCCTCGTCACTGCACGTGCGGCCCATGGTCAGATTGGCGCGCACGCTGTCGTTGAACAATGCCGGATGTTGCAGCACCACCGACACGTGCTCGCGCAGGTGCGCCAGGCCGATCTGCTGCTGGGTTGCGCCACCAAAACGAATCGTGCCGCTGTCGGGGGTGTACAACCCCAGCAGCAATTGCACCAGCGTGCTCTTGCCGCCGCCACTGGCACCCACGATGGCCACCTTCTCGCCCGGTGTGATGGTCAGGTTCAACTGGTCCAGCACCCGCTCCGTGCCATAGCCAAAGCTCAGGCCACGCACCTCAATGCCTACGGTGTCATGGCCTGCGAACGGATCGACGCCGCCCGGGTAATGCGGTTCATCGGCACGCGCCAACAGCTCGTTGATACGGGTCAGCGCGCCACCGGCGGCGTACCAGGCGTATTGCAGGTTCAGCAGTTGCTCGACAGGGCTGATCATGAACCACAGGTAACTGAACACTGCCAGCATCTGGCCGATCGACAGGTCTGAAAACAGCACGGTGAGCATCGCTGCAGCACGAAAGATATCGATGCCAAACTGAAACAGCAGGGCACTGGCACGCCCGGAGGCATCGCTTTTCCACTGCGAGTTGACCGCGTAATCGCGCACCTCGCGGGCACGCAGTCCCAGCCGGCCGAGAAAAAAGCCCTGACGGTTGCTGGCGCGCACTTCCTGAATCGCCTCCAGGGTTTCGCTCAGGGTCTCGGTAAAGCGCCCAGTGCTGTCGTTTTCCAGCTTCTTGAGGTGCTTGACGCGCTTGCCCAGACGCACTGTGGCCATCACCACCAACGGATTGAACAACAGAATCAGCAACGCCAGCTTCCAGTGCATCCATACCAGAATGGCCGATGTCCCGGCCAGGCTGAGCATGGCCACCAGAAAGCGGCTCAGGGTTTCACCGACAAATTTATCCAGCGTATCGAGGTCGGTGACCAGATGGGTGGTCACCGTGCCGCTGCCCAGGCTTTCGTATTCGCGCAGGGCAATGCGCTTGAGGCGCTCGATCAGGCGCAAGCGGATGCGGTAAACGATGTCTTTGGACAAACGCGCGAACAGTCGCGCCTGCAAGACGTTGAACAGCAAGGCGCCCAGGCGCAGCAGCAAGGTCAGCAACAGCATCAGGCCGATATAGCCGACCGCCTTCTGCAAACCCTCAGGCAGCAGGCGGTCCATAAATCGCAACGCAGTATCGCCATGCCCAAGCAGCACTTCGTCGACCAGCAACGGCAACAGCAACGGAATCGGCACACTGCACAGCGTGGCCATCACCGCCACGCCATTGGCGGCCCACAAGGCTTTCTTGTTTTGCAGCACCAACCTGCGAATTTCAGCCCAGCTCAGTCGATCGTCAGTAGCACCGGGGCTGTCAGGCACAGGCAGCACGCTCCAGCCAGCGCCCCAGCAACGGCGCCAGCGCCTCCAGCGGCTGATAACCGTTGGTCAGCAAAGCCAATTGCCCGTTACGTTCGGCCAGCAGGGTCGGAAAGCCGGCGATACCCAAGCCCTGAGACCAGGAAAAATCGGCTTGGGTCGCGGCAAGGCTGTCGACATGATCGAACGCCTCGGCAAACGCCTGACGCGGCAGGCCGGCCTGTTCGGCCAGTTCAACCAGAATCGCAGGCTGAGTCACATCACGCCCCTGGGCGTAGAACGCGCTCTGAATCAGCCCCACCAGTCGCCACGCCGCCAGCGGATCGAGCTGTCGGGCCGTGACCACCGCCCGGCAGGCGGGCGTGGTGTCGTAGACAAAGCCGTCCGGCAAAGCGCCCTCGAACGCAAACGGCTGGCCGGTGGCCTGCGCCACCGACTGCCAGTGGTCGAGAATGTAGCGGCGTGTCGAAGCTTCCAGCGGCGCATCGTTGGAGCGCAGGCCGCCCATCACCAGGTGCAGTGCCACGCCGCTCTCCTGAGCCTGACGTACCAGCGCCTCGGCAACCGGGGCAAAGCCCCAGCACCAGGAACACATCGGGTCCATGACATACACCAGGCGAGCGGACATGGCTCAGGCCTCCGGTTGTTGACGGTAGTTGAAACCGATCGGGTGCGGCTGATTGCGCGCCTTGGCCAGTTCGATCTGCTTTTGCCGGTCGATTGCGCTGCGCCGGGTCTTCTCGCTCAGCGTGTTCCAGCAGTGTGGGCAACTGATGCCCGGGGTGTAATGCTCGCTGGCGCGATCTTCAACGCTGACCGGCGTGCGGCAGGCATGGCATTGATCGTAGTCGCCTTCGGAGAGGTCATGGCGCACCGTGACGCGATTATCGAAAACGAAACAGTCGCCACGCCACTTGGTGTCTTCCTGCGGGACTTCTTCAAGGTATTTGAGAATGCCGCCCTTGAGGTGGTAAACCTCTTCGAACCCCTCGCCCAACATATAGCTGGAGGCCTTTTCGCAACGAATGCCGCCGGTGCAGAACATCGCGACTTTCTTGTGTACCGCAGGGTCGAAGTGCTCCTTGATGTAGTCAGGAAACTCGCGAAACGTAGTGGTCTGCGGATCGATGGCGCCTTCAAAGGTGCCGATCGAGACCTCATAGTCGTTACGGGTGTCGATCAGCAGCACTTCAGGATCGCTGATCAGCGCATTCCAGTCCTTGGGCTCAACGTAGGTGCCGACCTTTTTGTTCGGGTCGACGCCTGGCACACCCAGGGTCACGATCTCTTTTTTGAGTTTGACCTTGGTGCGATAGAACGGCTGTTCGTCGCACAACGACTCTTTGTGATCGATGTCGACCAGACGTGCATCGCTGCGTAACCAGGCCAGCAGGCCATCGATGCCTTCACGCGTTGCGGAAACCGTACCGTTGATGCCTTCTTCGGCGATCAATAACGTGCCTTTGACGTCGTTGTCGACCATTGCCTTGAGCAGCGGCTCGCGCAATTTGACGTAGTCTTCAAGGGTGACGAATTTGTACAGCGCGGCCACGACGATTGGCTGGGCCATCGATGTTTGAGTCATGAAAATCTCCAGGTGGTGACCCTCGCAAAGGGCCTACCGGATAAAAAAGTGCCTGACGGACAAGAACGGAAACGCAAAAGCGTGCGACCAGAATCGGCGCGGCGCGGATTCTAGCAAAAACACAGGCACGGCTGACAGCCGCATCGATTGATCAGGATCAAGCCATGTGCATGAGCGGCCTTTGCAGGCCGCTCACCGTCATTCAGACATGACCGCCGGCACAGGTCGGCGACGCCGGTGCTGCCCCGGTCACGGCCCACTCGGCCGGGGTGTAGGTATGCAACGCAAGGGCGTGAAACTCGCTCATCAGTTCGCCCAGCACGCCATAGACCTTCTGGTGCCGCTTGACGGCGTTGAGCCCCTGGAACTGCTCACTGACCAATACGGCCTTGTAGTGGGTCTCAAGGCCACGGCTGTGCATGTGGCTTTCGTCCAGCACCTGCAAGTGCTCGGGCTGCAGAGCCGCCAGGGTCGATTCGATACGTTGTTGCATGCTCATGATCAGTTCTCAAGGAGTCTTGGTGGCCGGTGCCTGGGCCTTGGAAGGTTCAAGCTCGGCGCTCATGTCGGTAAGCAGTTTGTTGACCACCGGCACCGCGCTTTGCGATTTGGTCTGGATCAGCATGACCGACTGCTGGGCCAGCTCAGGCATCTTGCTCAACACTTTCTTGCCCAGCGGCGACTGGTAGAAACTGACCAGTTCCTTGAGTTCGGCTTCGGTGAAGTTATTGGTGTAGATGCGCACCATGTCCGGCTTGAGCTTGTTCCAGCCGATGGCCTGGTCCAGTGCCGTGTTGGCCTTGGCCTGGTAGGTTTCCAGCAGGGCCTTTTTCGAGGCAGGCGCCTTGGCTTCGGCAAAACGCTGGGCAAACAGCTGTTGCGCCTGGGCATACATTGGCGTGGCCAGCTTGTCGGCATTGGTCAGGTTGAGGAGCGTTTCGGCGCTGGCATTATGGCTGGCGGTATCGGCAAGTACCTGACCGCTGGCGCAGGCCAGGACCAGCACGGCGAATGTGGCACGAAAACGGGTCATCGGGTTTCCTTTTTCAGCAGACGAGGCATGACCTCAAGGCCGACCATTCTGCGCCCATGTTCGCACGTGGCTCAAGCCTTGGACTTTTTTGCAAAAGTTCAATGACCGGGAACTGATCGTGTATATGGGCAACTAAACTAATGGCTCTCCGGGTAATGGACCAGGAGAGGAAAATGGCCTTAATGCAGATGAAGGAGCAGCCCTGTGAGCCGTACTGAAACCGACAGCCTTGGCCCGATCGAAGTCCCCGAGGACGCCTATTGGGGCGCTCAGACCCAGCGCTCGCTGATCAACTTCGCCATTGGTCGCCAGCGCATGCCGCTGCAGGTTGTCCACGCCCTGACCCTGATCAAGAAGGCCGCCGCCCGGGTCAACGACCGCAATGGCGACCTGCCGGCCGACATTGCGCGGCTGATCGAACAGGCCGCCGACGAAGTGCTGGCCGGCGAGCATGACGAGCAGTTTCCGCTGGTCGTCTGGCAGACGGGCAGCGGTACGCAAAGCAACATGAACGTCAACGAGGTGATCGCCGGACGCGCCAACGAGCTGGCCGGCAATGGCCGCGGCGGCAAGGCGCCAGTGCACCCCAACGATCATGTCAACCGCTCACAAAGCTCCAACGACTGCTTCCCTACCGCCATGCACATCGCTGCGGCTCAGGCGGTGAAAGAACAACTGCTGCCCGCCATTGCCGAGCTGTCCAGCGGACTGGCCGAACAGTCGGCCCGGCACAGCAAGCTGGTCAAGACTGGCCGCACGCACATGATGGACGCCACGCCGATCACCTTTGGCCAGGAGTTGTCCGGGTTTGTCGCGCAGCTCGATTATTCGCAAAAAGCCATTCGCGCCACCCTGCCAGCGGTCTTCGAACTGGCGCAGGGCGGCACCGCCGTGGGCACCGGTCTGAATGCGCCCAAAGGCTTTGCAGAAGCGGTAGCCGCAGAACTGGCTGCATTGTCGGGCTTGCCATTTGTCACCGCGCCAAACAAATTTGCCGCGCTGGCCGGCCATGAACCACTGGCCGCGCTGTCGGGCGCGCTGAAAACCCTGGCCACCAGCCTGATGAAAATCGCCAACGACCTGCGCCTGCTGGGTTCCGGCCCGCGCGGGGGGCTGGCCGAGGTGCGTTTGCCGGCCAACGAACCGGGCAGTTCGATCATGCCCGGCAAAGTCAACCCGACCCAGTGCGAGGCCTTGTCGATGCTGGCCTGCCAGGTAATGGGCAACGATGTCACGATTGGTTTTGCCGCCAGCCAGGGACATTTGCAGCTCAACGTCTACAAGCCGGTGATCATTCATAACCTGCTGGAGTCCATCGAACTGCTGGCCGACGGCTGCCGCAACTTCAATGAACACTGCGTTGCGGGCATGGAACCCGATGCCGAAAAAATGGCCGAGCACCTGGAACGCGGCCTGATGCTGGTCACCGCCCTCAACCCGCATATCGGCTACGACAAGTCGGCGCAGATTGCCAAGAAGGCCTACACCGAAGGCCTGACCCTGCGCCAGGCAGCGCTGGACCTGGGCTACCTGACCGAGGAAGAGTTCGACACATGGGTGCGCCCGGAGAAAATGCTCGAGGCCGGCACCCATGGCTGACCCACGAAGTGGCGCGACGCCACTGGAAGGCAATGGCAAGCGCATCCTGGTGATTCACGGCACCCCAAAAGCCAAAAGCCTCTGCCACGCCCTGGGCGATGCCTATGCCCAAGGCGCGCGCAGCCAGGGCCATGTGGTTCGCAGCATCAGGCTTGGCTCACTGGCGTTCGATCCGGTGCTGCACAATGGCTACGAGCAAAGCCAGACGCTGGAAGCCGACCTGCTCGATGCCCAGCGTCAGATTCACTGGGCCGAGCATCTGGTGTTTGTCTACCCGGTCTGGTGGGGCGGTATCCCGACCCTGCTCAGCGGTTTTTTCGATCGGGCCTTCACACCCGGTTTCGCCTTCAAGGTCCATGGCCGCAAAGACCCGTCCAACGAACTGCTGCGCGGGCGCAGTGCCGAACTGCTGGTGACGCTGGACACCCCGCCACGCTATTTCCGCTGGGTGTATGGTGCACCGGCGCACCGGCAGATGGTGCGCACGATTCTGGGCTTTTGCGGGATCAAGACCAGCCGTCTGACCGAATTCGCTCCGATCCAGACCGCCAACGAGGCCCAGCGTCAAGACTGGGTTCGTCAGGCCGAGCAGTTGGGACGGCGTTAAATCAGCGCCGCGCTCGCCACGCGGCAATCAGCGACGGCCCCAAAGCCGTCAGCGCCGAGCCCGCCACCACCAGCACCGCCCCACCATAACCGAGCAGGTTGAGTTGCTCGGACTGCACATCGGCCGGCCATAGCCAGGCGGCAATGGCCACCGTCACCAGCGTCACCAATGGCGTCAGGGCCAGGGTCGCACTGACTTTCGAGGCCTCCCAGTGCGCCAGCGCCTCGGCAAAGGCGCCATAGGCAACCAGGGTATTAAGGCAACAGGCCAGCAGCAGAAAGCCTTGTACCGGACTCAACTGCAGCACCTCGAACGGGTGCGCCCACGGCGTGATCAGCAGCGCGCAAAACAGGTAAATCACCATCATCACCTGCCGCGAATCCCATACCGTCAGCAACTGCTTCTGGCTCAAGCCGTAGAACGTCCAGACCAGCGAGGCCAAAAGCACCAGCAGTACGCCAGCGGTGTATTCGCCAAACGATGTGAAAAGCTCGACCAGACGCTCGTTGAAAAACAGCCCGAAGCCCAGCAGCATCACCGCAAGACCTATGCCCTGACCAAGGCTGAAGCGCTCTTTGAAGACAAAAATGCTGCCGATCAACAGCATGATCGGCCCGGTCTGGATCAGCAGTTGCGTCGTGCCTGGGCTAAGTACCCGCAGACCGATCAGGTACAGCACATAGTTGCCCACCAACCCCAGCACCGCCATGGCTACCAGGCCTTTGCCTTTGCGCCCCAATGGCTTGAAGCTCGGCAACCGGCCCATGGTCTTGAGCCAGACAAACAGCAGCGCGCCGGATACCAGCAAGCGATACCAGGTCACTGTGACCGGGTCCATGACCTGCAAAACCTGCTTGAGCTTGACCGGCAGGATGCCCCACAGCAACGCCGTCAACAGCGCCAGGCTCAAGCCGAACAGCCAGCGGCCGGAAGAAATATGCATCGGGTAACCCAGAGGATTGAAGAGGCGGGCCATTCTAGGCGCGCCACCGCCGATCACACAGTTACAGCTGTGTGCAGATAAGCCTCACAAGTGTTTTCTTCAGGAGTGGTTGCGACGGAAGGTCTCTTCGCCCATGGCTTCGATCTGCCGGTCGATCAAGGCCTCGAAGGGCCTTAGCAAGGCATTGAAATCATCCGGCGTCTCGAGCACGTTCAGCGCCTGCACAATCGACTCCAGAGTCGACAGCGCCTCAGGGGCGGGCGCCTTGCGCAGGCGGTAACGCGACACCGGCACCTCGCCCAGCGTGACTCTGGGCAAGGCTGCCAATGACGGATTGAGATGCAGGATTTTGCGCGCCTTGCGCCAAGTGCCATCTGGCACCACCAGTAAGGTTGGCAGCGCATTGCAAGGCATGGGGGTTACCACCTCGGCGCCCTGCCCCGGAAACAACAGCCGGGCCTGATAACCGGGCAGGTCGAGCAGTGCGGGTAAATCATCGAACACCTCCCCCACCCGCAACTGCGCGTTGCGCAGGCCCAGCGCAGCCAGGCGCGCCGTATTCAGGGCATGATTGACCTCGCCGGGATGTTGCAGCACCAACACCCGGGTACGACTTTCGAGGCTCGGAATCAAGGTACAGAGGCAATGACTGGCCGGACGCAGGCAGCGCTCGCAACAGACGCGGGACATGAATAACCTCGAAACGGAAAAACAGGCACGGCCGCACAGTCTATCCCAACCTATCCCAACGCGGATGCGGTGATGCGCCTGTCGGAGTACAGTTCATTCAAGGTGCGGCTGAACTAACCTGCAAGCACCGAAGCGGCTTTAGAAAGACTTCGTCAGAGCACGATACGCTCGGAGGTCCAGATGGATCGCGAAGGGATAAAGCAACGAGTATTCGATGCGCTGGGCATCATTCTGGTCGACAAGTCGCAGATTCACGAAGACTCGACCTTTGAAGAACTGGTGCTGGACGACGATGATGTCCACGAGCTGTTCAAACGGCTCGAACACATGTTCGCCTGTCGCTTTCCGGGGTTTATCAGGCAACGCGCCAATCGCAGGCCCGACCACGTCTCACTGCCGATGCTGGTCGACCTGATCGTAATGATGCAGCAGGAAGCCGACGCCACTGACAAATCGGCTCATAAGACCGCACCTGACGAAAAACGCAGATCGTAAAGAACGCCGCATTAAAGACGCGCGGCACCTTCGCGACCTGCACAGGCTACTGGTTTAGCAAGTCTCATCGACGTGGACGGCGTCGCTCGTCGTCGCTGCGTACCGGGATGGGCTGCAATTTCGGCCGTTCGATCAGGCCAAGGGCAACCCCGAGATCATGAAGCCATTCCTGCACTTTACTGTTCATACGCGCCCCCTTCAGGGAAAAACCGGCAACTTGTGACTGTTTAACTATCGGCTGCCTGAGATGATTCTAGAGCCAATTCAATAATTCGCCGAATGTAAACCAGAAACATCATATTTCATAAGGGCAATGTGACATTAATCACGCAGGACTTCTCGGCTTGGCGATGAACGGCGAGCCGTTGATGACGATCATTCCGGCAGGTGCATCAGACCCTCTTCGTCGGTCATTGCCCGCTCCAGCAAATCCGCCGGCAGGCTCTTGCTGGCGCGCGCGCCCAGCAAGCGCAACTGCTCGCTGCGGCTGACCAGATTGCCACGCCCTTCGGTCAGTTTGTTACGTGCCGCGCCATAGGCTTTATCCAGTTGCTGCAAACGATTGCCGACTTCGTCCAGGTCCTGAATGAACAACACAAACTTGTCGTACAGCCAGCCGGCCCGCTCGGCGATTTCCCGTGCGTTCTGACTTTGACGCTCCTGCTTCCACAAGCTGTCGATCACCCGCAGGGTGGCCAGCAGCGTGGTCGGGCTGACAATCACGATCTGCCGATCGAAGGCCTCCTGGAACAGGTTCGGCTCGACTTGCAAGGCGGCGGCAAAGGCCGCCTCGATGGGCACGAACAATAAAACGAAGTCCAGGCTGTGCAACCCCTCAAGACGCTTGTAATCCTTGCCAGACAGCCCCTTGACGTGGTTACGCAACGACAGCACATGTTGCTTGAGCGCCGCCTGGCCAATGACCTCGTCAGCGGCGCTGACATATTGCTGCCAGGCGGTCAGGCTGACCTTGGCGTCGACTACCACCTGCTTGTCACCCGGCAACATGATCAGCACATCGGGCTGAAAACGCTCGCCGTCGGCACTTCTGAGATTGACCTGGGTCTGGTATTCGCGGCCCTTGGTCAGGCCTGCATGCTCCAGCACCCGCTCCAGAATCAACTCCCCCCAATTGCCCTGGGTCTTTTGCCCCTTGAGTGCCTGGGTCAGGTTGGTTGCCTCATCGCTCAGGCGCAGGTTCAACTGCTGCAGACGCTCAAGCTCCTTGCTCAGAGAAAAACGCTCACGCGCTTCGTTCTGGTAGCTTTCCTCGACCCGCTTCTCGAACGACTGAATGCGCTCTTTAAGCGGATTGAGCAACTGGCCGAGTTGCTGCTGGCTGGTTTCGGCGAAGCGTTGCTCGCGCTCATCGAAAATTTTCCCGGCAAGCTCGGCGAACTGCGCTCGCAACTCATCGCGCGAACCTTGCAAGTCACTGAGGCGCTGCTGGTGGCTGTCCTGCTGTTCGCGCAGCTCGGCCTGCAAGGCTGCGCGACTGGCTTCCAGTTGCCGCAGTTCAGCCTCCTTGACCGACCGCTCCTGATTCCAGCCCTGCACGGCATCGCGACGCTCGTCGCATTCTTCACGCAACAGCTCGACTTCACGGCGCAGCGCTGCGAGGTCTGCCTGACGGGCGGCATTGGCTTCGCTCAAGTCACTGATTTCGTCGCGACTGGCATCCAGCTGGGCATTGAGCCCGTCCTGCGCCAGTTGAGACATGCTCAGGCGCTCATCGAGCAGCGCGCTGGCGGCCTCACGCGCGGCCAGCCGGCGTTGCAACTGCCAGGCCAGTGCCAGCAAAGGTAATCCGGCAAGGCCGAGCCCCAGCAACAGACTGGTGAGGTCAAACGCCATATCGACTCCATGGATGGATATTCAGGTCGCAAGCATTATGCGCACAATGGCTGGCATAAGAGAGGGGTGGCACAATGAAGGCTAAAAAACAGCGAGGTAAATCGAGGAGGGCCGAACACTCTACGCCTTTTTTGTGATAGGTAAACCCCCTGATACACCCCGACACCCCTTGGGACAATCCACAGAAGCTGTGGATAACTCAGTGGACAACCTCCTCTCACCCCCCGCAAAGGCACGTGGCATGGGGCTTAGGCTCAAACTGTCGATTTTTTCACCAGTTCAAAAAAGCGATGTTTTTCATTGACTTATTAATTGACTGCAATAAATCAAGCGCTTAGCCGCTGATGTGACAGTGATGTGGCAGCTTGCTCCGCTATGTGAACAAAACACCTTGACAGGCCCTGAAAATTAAATTCAAAAGGGGCTGTCATTAGCACTTTAAATGCGGTAGGCTTCTCACCGTTAGTACCAAGCTGAATATCAATTCTCTCAGGTCGATCAAGTCCGCTCTCTTCAGCAGCCTCTCAAAGGCACTGTCGATAACCAGAGCGACACGTTCGCCGGTTCCCCGGACATGCCCCTTGCTACAGCAGCCGCCGATGCGCTGTACGCTCAAGGCCCATGCCCCACCAAACCACCTGCAATTGATCAGGATCTTCACCGGAGCACGGAACCTTAGCTCCTGTCGTGATGCCTGTCCTCTCAAGTACCTACCAGTCAGCCCAAGCGCACTTTTCATAATATGACGCGCTTCAACCGACTGCTTTCATTCCAGTCAGGTTCTGCGCCCGGCCACAGCCCACATAATTATCTGTAGGCCCGCGTTTACTGGAATCCTTACGGATATGCGGCATCAAAGAATGCCGTTTCAGGAAACATTACACACATGACCATTCATAACACTCACACCCAGAAAGCCATCAGCGCCCTGACCAACGCCTTCGCTCCGATGCATTGCCTGATTCTTGCTGCACGCAAGGGCAGCTTCAGCTTTACGCTGGTCAACGAACACGGCATTGCCCGTCACAGCGAGCGCCTGTACCCGGAGCAATACGCCAGCGGCGCGCCACTGCAAGCCGTCATCGAACGCACCCGTCAGGCCCTGGCAGCCTGAACCAACCGCAAGCCCTGGATCGTTACGGCTAATCACCAACCGATCTAGGCGCGCCATTGCATAACGGCAAACGGTGTAAAAACAGATCTTTACACCGTAAATATGACACTACACTTGAACTCAAGCGGCCTGCCGCTTCCGCCGGACCCGTTTTGATTCATCGCTGCCATGCGCCTGGGTCCGCCGGCCACTTTTCTGAAGTGAGTGGACTGTCTCATGGGTATTGCAGCCGTAGATTTGCACCGTCACGTCATCCGCCCGACCCTGGCCTACCTGGGCCACCGCTCCTCCAGTGCCGAAGCACTGCTGCTGGGCATTGCTGCCAGCCAGTCCGCTCTCGGCGCCGCGCTGGACAGCCGTCGCGGTCATGGCCTCTACCATATCCCCGAACAACGCCATCAACAGCTTTGGGACAATTACCTCGCTCTGGACCCTGACCTGGCCAGCCAGGTACGCGGTCTTGCCAGCCAGCACGCATTTCTCACAGGCCCCCACCTGGAACTCACCGTCAACCTGCGCTATGCCACGGCCATCGCCTGGCTGATGATTCAGGCCAATGCCACTGTTGTGCCGGCCGAAGATGACCCTTTGGCCATGGCCCGAATTTGGCGCCAGATATTTCAGCCCCAAGGGTGCCTGAGAGATTTCGTAACAGCATGGCAAATCAATGTCGCACCTCTCTTTACACCTGCGTGAACATTCTTCCCGTTTTGCACGTTCGAAGACGTTCGCGACACAAATGTCGGATTGTCCTACAAGAAAAGGCTCTATTTCGGGCCCCTCAGCCTATAGCGCACTGTAAAAAATGTTGATACTTTCGACGCGGTGATTCTCACGGAGTACTAATAATGAAAAAACCAATGCTCAAGACCACACTCGGATTTGCTGCCTGTCTCGCTTCTTCACACCTGCTCGCTTCCGGCTTTGCCCTGAACGAACAGAGCATCAGTGGCATGGGCACCAGCTTTGCCGGTCGTTCCTCGGCCGCCGAGGATGCCAGCACCGTGAACGGCAACCCCGCCGGCATGTCGCGCATAAAGCGCGAACAGATCAGCCTCGGCGCGGCGGCCATCTTCGCCAAAACCGACATCGACAACGGCCGTGGCACCTTCGGTGGCAGCAACGACGGCGACATGGTTCCCGTAGTTGCCGTCCCCATGGGTTACTACGTCAAGCCGCTCAATGAGCAATGGACCTTCGGCCTGGGCGTCTACGCCCCCTACGGCCTGTTGACCGACTACGAAAGCGGCTTTGCCGGCCGCTACTGGTCGGACAAGAGTGAAGTCAAGGTCGTCACTGTCCAGCCGACCATCAGCTATGCCTTCAACGACAAGGTGTCGATCGGCTTCGGCCCGACGCTTAACCGCATCGAAGGCGAACTGAGCTCCAGAACCCTGACGGCTGCCACACCGGGCCGTAACGACGGCAAGGTCACCATCACTGGCGACGACACCGCCGTCGGCTTCAATGCCGGTGTACTGGTCCAGGCCACCGATGCTACCCGTCTGGGCCTGACCTATCACTCCAAGGTCAAGTACACGCTCAAGGGCAAGACCAAGGTCGAGGGCCCGGGTTTCGGACCTTTCAGCGGCCAGAAGTACGATGCTTCACTTGATCTGACCACTCCGGAATCGGTGGACTTCTCTGTCACCCATCAACTGGACGATCAGTGGACCATTTATGCTGGCAGCACCTGGACACGCTGGAGTCGCCTGCAATCGATCGACGTGGTCAACAAGACCCCTGCGCCATTGACACCGAGCATTGGACTCATTTCCGAGCCACAGGAATGGAAAGACACCTGGTACCACGCCATCGGTGCCGCCTATAAGGTCAATCGCGAGTGGACCCTGCGCGCCGGTCTGGCCATGGACGATTCGCCGGTCAGCAACTCGCACCGTTCGCCACGCATCCCGACCGGTGATCGCAAGATCGTCAGCTTCGGTGCCGGCTGGAGTCCGACCGACGACATCACCATCGACGTTGCCTACCTGTACCTGCGTGAAGACGAAGCCAAACTGCGTGACAGCAGTGCCACCAAAGGCACTTACAACGCTGACTATCGCAACAGCGCCCATACCCTCGGTACTTCCCTGACCTACAAATTCTGACCTTACAGGCCAGATACGAAAAAGCCCGCGATCAGCGATGATCGCGGGCTTTTCATGTGCTACGGCTAACGGTCAAGGTTTCGAAGCAATAGCCTTTTCCACGGCCGCAAGCAACTCGGGATCATCCGGTTTGGTCGTACTGGCAAAAGATGCGATTACCTTGCCCTGGCGATCGACCACATATTTGTAAAAGTTCCAGCGCGGCGCCCCGCTTTGCTCGGCCAGGCTCTTGAACAACGGGATAGCATCGTCACCTCGCACCGGCTGTGGCTCGGTCATGGTGAACGTCACCCCGTAGTTGACGTAACAAACCTTGGCAGTCTCTTCACCGTCTTTGGACTCTTGCTTGAAATCGTTGGAGGGCACGCCCAGCACCTCCAGGCCTTGCGCCTTGTATTTCTGATTCAGCGCTTCAAGTCCCTTGAATTGTGAGGTAAAGCCACAAAAGCTGGCGGTGTTGACCACCACTAGCGGCTTGCCGGCATAGCGCTGGCACAGGTCTATCGTTTCTTTGGCCCGCAGCTTGGGCAACTCGCCCTGCAACAAGGTCGGACAGTCGGCAGCGTGTACCGCGCCGCTCAAAGCCAGCAGTAAAGCTGGCAGCGAAATCCAGCGAATGGTCATCCGGGCATCCCTGTAGGTTGGCGTGATGCCTGACACATTACTCCATTGTCGAGGGTTTCAGCACTTCGCCACGCTCATCAGCACCGCCTCCATGGCGCGACGATTATCTTCGGCATTGAAATGCTCGCGTACATACGCTTCGGCTCGCTGCCCCATGAGTCGGCAATCGTCCTTGTCATGGCGCATGCGCTCGATCAATTCAGACAGACGCAATGCATCGTTGGCGCCAAATATGATCCCCGCGCCAGCCTTCTCGACGATTTGTCCGGCCTCGCCGGCCACCCCGCACAGCACAGGCCGGGCACAGGCCATGTAATCGAGCAATTTGGTCGGAATCGCCCCCAGAAACAACGGAATATCCAGCAGCGTCACTACGCAAATATCAGCGGCATTGATATAGGCGCGGGCCTGATGTTTGGGCACCGGCGGCAGGATCAACACATTATCGAGCCCTAACGCCTTGATGCGCGCCTGCAACCAGGGCCTGCGCATCCCATCGCCGACCAGCAGGTAACGCACGCGTTTGTCCTGGCTGTGGCGGGCAGCCTCCAGCAACACATTCAGATTATTGGCTTCGCCCATCGCCCCCAGATACAGGACGATATGGCAGTTTTCCCAGCCCAGTTCGCGGCGGATCCGCTGCCCTGCCGGCAAGTCCGGGAACAGCATTTGTTGATCGACACCGCAGGTAATCACATGCAGTTTCTCGGCCGGCCAGCCACGGGCGACAATGTCGTCGCGAATCCCGGTGGTGAGCGTAACGATGCGAGCGGCCTGCCGATAGAGCAGCCGCTCCATCCACGACATGACTGAAATCAGCAGACTGTTGCGCAGGATGCCCATCTGTACCGCAGAGGCCGGCCACAGATCGCGCACCTCGAACACCAGCGGAATACCGCGCAACTTGCACACCAGCCACACAGGAAGCATCGGAAATATCGGCGGTGACGAGGCCAGCACCACATCCGGCCGCGGCATACGCAGCAGGCCAATCGGGGCGGTCAGCGAAAACGAGATAAACCCAAGCAAGCGGCCTGAATAGCTGCGGTGCAACTGGGTGTAGGTAAAGGTACGAATGACATTGACCGCCCCCTCTTGCTCGCGGCGCAACAGGCGTCGATACCAGGGCAATACGGGCTGCTCGGTCTGCATGTAACCGGTCTCGCCAGACACCACCGTCACCTCATGCCCGCGCTCGGCCAGATGCTGAGTCAGCTCATAGACCAGAGAATGGCCCGGCGCTCCATGCCCCTGGTAATACTGATAAACCACGGCAACTTTCACTGGAGCCCCTCATAGATCTGCTTGAGCTTCTCGCCCTCACATTGCCAGCTCAAGGTTTGGCGCACCTGTTGCAGCGTGTCGCGCCAGGCTTGCAGGCGCTGTCGGTCAGCGAAGAAATCATCGATTGCGCAAGCCAGCCGGACGGCATTGCTCAAATCGCCGACCCGCCCAATCTGCTGGTCATGCACCAGACGGCGCAACTCGGGTAGATCGCTGGCCAGAATCGGCAGCCCGGCGGCAATGAATTCGAACAGTTTGTTCGGCGTGCAGTAGTAATTGTTCAGGCAGATCGGCTGGTACGGAATGATGCCCGCATCTGCCGTGCTGGTGATCGACAGCAAGCGTGCCTGCGCCACTGCCGGATGCAAATGCACACGCGGCTGTAGCCCCAGGCGATCAACCAACCGGCGTAATGCTTCAGCCAACTGGCCGTCGCCGAGCAACACCAGATGAACACTGGCCGTCTTGAGCAAGCCCATGGCCTGGACCAGCTCGGTCAGATGGCGGCCGGCCGAGAGCCCACCCTGAAACAACAGAATCTGCTGGTCTTCGGCAATACCAAAGCGCTCATGCAGGTAGCGCGAGCGTGGCAATGGCGGCTCAAGCCGTTCGGCGTTATGAATGACAAACACCTCGGACAACCCGTAACGTTTTTGCAGTTCGGCAGCAATCGATGGATTGACGGTGATTACCCGGTCACACGCCTGAATGTGACGCCGCTCGATATCAGCCCAGGTTGCCTGTTGCCAGCGGGCAAACTCTTGCTCGCTGTAAAGCTCATGACTGTCATAGACCAGCCGTGCGCCAGATTCGGCCGCCAGCGTACGCGCCACCGCCAGCATGGGCAGGTCATGGGCCACGACAATGTCGGCGCTATGCCCGCGTCCCGGCGCAAGGAAAAGGTTCAGGTAGAAACGCTCCTGATCGACGACCCAGCGCCAGGCGGCCGACTTGAGCAAGCGCATCATACGACCATTCATCGGCAGGTAACGGCGCACCAGTCGGTAGGCCGCCAGCACGCGGTTTTCACGACGAGCGGCCGCTTCGCTGCCGGCACCAATGCGCACGACACGCGGGTCGTCTTCGGCACCGCCCTGGTCGAGCGGCATCGCGAGGATCGTCACCTGCCAGCCGGCCTCCTGCAGGCTGTCGGCCTGCAAAAGAATCCGCCGGTCGATCTGCCGGTCATTGCAGAGCATCAATACACGTCGCGATTCAGACATTGCCTGACGGCCTGTCTGCGTCGATAAAGTTGCGGTGCCACAGCTCAAGGCACAACAGCCCCCAGACCACACGCCCGAACTCATGCTCGTTGGCCAGGGCCTTCTCGACCGCTGCCACGTTATACAGCCCGCGCTGACGGGCACGCTCACTGAGCAACGTGTCCCGTACGAAATCACGCGCCACGCCCTTGGTCCACTGGGTCAAGGGCGTCGGAAACCCCATCTTGTCCTGACGCTCGAAAATGCTCGCAGGGACCGCACTGCGTACCGACTCCTTGAACAGATGCTTCATCCGCCCGTTGGCAAACTTGATAGTAGGCGGGATGGTCGCCATGAACTCGACGATCCGGTGATCGAGCAACGGCACCCGCGACTCGATGGATGCCGCCATGCTGGTACGATCCTCGACATGCAGCAACGCTGGCAACGAGCCCTTAAGGTCGAAATAGGTCATCTGGTTGACCAGCGAGTGCAGCCCGTCACGATTGAAAATGCGCTGGAACGACTCGAAGGGCGAATAATCGCGGTTACCGCGCAATGCCTCCTGGTCAAACAACTGGCTCATGCCTTCGCTGCGATCCACCAGGCTGAAATAACGCTGATCATGAGGCCCGAACAACCCGTCCTTCCACAGCCCCTGAAGCATCGGCTGATACGTTGCCAGCAGCGGCAGGTTCGCCACGATAGACTCCAGCGATACGGCGTAACGGTGCTGGCTGGCTGTCTGATAGATAGCCCCCGACAGGCACTTTTCCAGGTAGGTCGCCATGTAACGGGCATAGCCGATAAACAGCTCGTCCCCGCCCTGCCCGCCCAGCACTACTTTCACGTGCTGGCTGGCCAGTTGCGAAACGTAATACTGGGGAATGACACCGGGCCCCGCCAACGGCTCATCCATGAAATGCATCAGCCGTGGCAGCACATCGGCCAGTTCGTTACCGGCCGGAATGTAGATTTCATGGTAGTCGGTGCCCGCAAACACCGAAACCTCCCTGGCATAGCGGGTCTCATCGAACTGCGGACCTTCGTGGAAAGCTCCGGTGAACGTATTCATCGGCTCGCCGCCAAGCATGCGCGAAGCCAGGCAAACAATCGCGCTGGAGTCCAGGCCACCGGAAAGATGCGCCCCCAGCGGCACATCGGAGCGCATGTGCAAACGAATCGAATCGTCGATCAGGCCCGACAGCGTGTCGATGAAATAGCGCTCGTCATGCTCTTCATCGATGTTGTACTGCACATCCCAGTACTGCCGGTCACGAATTCTGAGCGAATTGCCTTCATACCAGGCGGTCAGGCAATGTCCGGGCTCAAGCTTGTCGACGCCTTTGAACAGGGTCTTCTGATCGAGGCAGAACTGAAACGTGAGGTAATCCTGCAAACCTTCCTGGCTGGCCTGCGCCGGCACCGAGCCGTCCGCCAGGATGGCCTTGATCTCGGAGGCGAACAACAGGCGCCGACCATCGAAATGGTAATAGAACGGCTTGATGCCGATCCGGTCCCGGGCGCAAAACAGCTTCTGTTGATGCCTGTCCCAGATGGCAAAGGCGAACATGCCCAGCAGGCGATCGAGCATCGACTCGCCCCATTCCCGGTAGGCATGCAGGAGCACTTCGGTGTCCGAATAACTGTGAATCGGGTGCCCCTTGCCGATCAGCTCACGACGCAGTTCCAGATAGTTATAGATCGCACCGTTGAACACCACGATGAAGCGGCCGTCTTCGGTGAGCATCGGCTGTTTGCCGTGTTCGGGGTCTATGATGGCAAGGCGACGGTGCCCCAGGGCCACCGGGCAGCCAGGATCGATCCAGAGCCCTTCGCCATCAGGACCACGATGAGCAATAGCGTTCATCATCCGGCGAGTAGAATCAATGATCGACCCGGGCGACCCTGAAATACCGATACTCCCTGCGATACCACACATAAGACACCCAAGACCCAGTAAGTAATAACTGACGTTGAAAAGGCCAATCAATGAAAACGATCAGTAACTAATTGATAAATCGCCGGTAGATAGCCAGCAGTTTGCGCGCCTCGACATCCCAATTCAGCTCCTCGCGCGCCACGGCCGCGCCGCGTGTCAGAGCAGCCAGGCGCGCAGAGTCGCCAAAGAGCTGGTTGACACTGTTGGCAATGGCATCGGGTAAACTCAGGTCTGCCATCACACCGTTACCGTATCGATTGGCAATATCACGAAGAAACGGCAAGTCATTGCTGATAAAAGGCAGTTCGGCAATGGCAAACTCGAACAACTTGTTGGGGCTGCAAAAATAATTATTCTCGTCGACACCGTGGTAGGGAATTATTCCCAGATCGGCATCACAGGTCAGGGCATGTAACTGATCCGAAGGCACTCCTCCATAAAAGAATACCCGACGGGTCAGATCCAATGCGGCAACCTGTTGCTTCAATGCCTCTTCAAACGCCCCATAACCGACAATGACAAGATAAATATCATCATTGAAACGGGAAGCCGCCTTAACGATTCGGTCAATACCACGATGATCCGAAATCCATCCCTGATACAACAGAATCCTGGCGCTCGCAGAAATACCAAAGTGCTCGCGCAACGGGGAGGCCGACAAGACAGGAACTTTGGGGGCCGCATTCATGATGACATGGGGTGCCGGCACGTTATAGCGCTCCCCCATCAGCATGGCGATGTAAGGGTTCACGGTAATTGCCGCATCGACCTGCTTGATGAGTTGCGATTCTTTTTTCTTGTACCGTGCCTGAACCGCGCGCGGTAACTGCACCTGAGCGTAATACAGTTCATGGGCATCATAAATCAACGGCACGTTACGCAGAGCGGCCAGCCTGACAGCGGGGGCCAGCATCGGAAAGTCATGCACGTGCAGAATATCAACCTGATATTCCATCATTCGATCAAGGATGAAAGACTCAAACACGTTCAGAAAAGCCACGCGGTTGGCCCAGGCCCGAAACGCTCGCCAGGCCCAGTGATGAATACTTGAACCCGGCACCAGACTGTAACGTGTCGCCAGTCTGGAAAATCGGGAGTCACTCCAATCGAAAACAAAACGCTCGATCCGGATACCCTCCTGAACATAGGACTCACGCTGCTCGCATTCAAAGCCCGCCAGCAAAGTCACCCGATGTCCCTGATCAACCAGCGTTCTGGCTTCCTGCAAAATGCGTCTGTCGATCATCAGGTGATCGGCGGTAGTCATTAAAATATTCATCAAGGTCAGCCGTTGTTTTTAAAGTTTTCACTGACACTGAGCAGTGTTCAGTTTGCTGGCCAACTTCTCGGGGTCATAAGTGCCAACGCCCACTTGGCCGCCCACAGGTGCACCGTACCCGGTAATACCATTGTAATAAACGTGTGGAGGCGAACTCTCAGAAACGAAGTACATGCCATACTTGAGGCCATTCCAAAGACTGCCTTTATCTTTCTTGAACTCAAGCAATGCGCTTTTGGAGGACTGAACCAGTTGTCCGCTGGCATTGAAGCACAGTGCAACCCAGTCTTTTTCGGTTTCCAGAATCAGTATCGGATGGCCGCCAGACTTGATCGCCCCCAGCGTGTAAAACCCGCTTGCCGACGAATAGACAGTGTGAATGTCTCCCGCTTTTCCTGCAGAAGGCAAGGCCGCCGACCTGATGACATTGGCGCCCTCTACAACACTGGTATAGACAATAACATCCTGGCCGTTCAAGGTCAGGACAACAGGATCCAGCGCGTTGTCGGACAGTAACTTCTCGGGCGCCGACCAGGTCAAGCCCGTGTCACTGACCGCATGATAGATCGCTGTATAGCGACTTGAATCATCACCATCGGCCGCCGAGAAATACAAGTTCAAAACGGTTTTACCGTTAACCGTCGACGGGTAAACAAAAGGAAAAGCATACCCACCTTTAAAAGGCAGCTTGGCTTCATCAAAAATATTGCCCTGTTTGACAAAGTCATCTCCCGCTGTGGCCACTGCCAGCTTTATCCGCCAGCGGCCGTCATCCCCGTACGCCGAATACAGAAGCCCTTTGCCCTCGCCCAGGCTATAAACCGTTGGGTACTCTACATGCAGGGATTCATCTGACGCGGGTTGAATTCTGATAACAGGTTCAACCTGCCAGGTAAAAATATTGTCTCGTTCACCTCCCTGCCAAAAATAACCCAGTCCGATTGCAGCCATCACGGACATCGCCAGAATCACAGGAATACTGTACTTTTTCATGAGTTTCTCAATAACACGACGAACAGGTCTGGAGGGGGTCACAGTCGATGCCCCACTCGCAATCCCGAATAAATAGCGATCAGTCTTTTCGCAACACTGGGCGCTGAAAACCTCAACTCGGTAACTTGCCGGATGACGCGTCCATCGAACCCATCACGTTGAATCGCCATCTCCAGCATGCCAGCAGCCAGGGCATCGACTGATTTGTCGACGATTCGTCCCAGTTGTGGATGCGTCACAATGTCTTCGGGTCCGCCACAGCTGGACGTCAGCACAGGCCGGCCACAGCTCATGGCCTCGATTGCGACCACGCCAAACGTCTCGCTCTCACTGGCAATCACCAGAAAATCACAGTCACGATAGTGCCCGACAAGTTGCTCTCGACTCGCGTGCCCGAGGAATTCGACAACCCCCGCAACACCCAACGACTGCGTCAGGCGACGGGCTTCACTCATTCCCTCGCCACTGCCAACAAGGCGCAAGCGCAGCCGGCTCTGTAATTTGAACGCTCGGGCAAACGCCTCAATAAGCACCGGTACACGTTTGACCGGTACAAAGTGTCCAACCCAAAGCATATTAATCAGGCCGTTTTGGGCACGGGGTTGCTCAATGAAAAAACAGGTATCGACAAGATTGGCGATAATGCTCGAATGAACGTCAGGCTTTAGCTGAACCTGGTTTTTGATATCACCCAACAGCGCAGAACTTACGGCAATCACACGGTCTGCGGCATTCAATGCCTTTTGCGTCATGCGCTTGAGGTAACGCGTTCTCGTCAGCGTCGTAAAAGGCCCCGTGTGCTCAGTAATCACCAAAGGTACATTGAATTTTCCGGCCAGATGACGACCGGCTGTTCCGTCGGTGTATGCGGTATGGGCATGAACCAACTCAAAGGGAAAATCGTCATGCAGCCATTTGGCCTGGCGCATCAAGCCATGCGTGTAGGTGGCCGCATGTGTCTGAAAAGGCAGTGCGCCACTGACGATGTATGGAAACCGGATAACCGGAACACCGTCACGCTCCTCCCATGCCCCTGGAACCTGCGCACGGTAACTATCCAGAGCCTGCTTTATCCGCCTGGGGTTAAGCGTATTTATCCAGAAGGGTTCACCGCTGACAACGCGGGCGTCAACCCCCTGCGCTCGTAAAGCCTTGACCTGTTCGTGAACGAAAATACCGCCGGCAGGATTATAGTCACGCGGGTACATGTGCGACACGACCAGGACTTTTCTACACGTTCCTGCCACCCTCAGGCGGGCTGCCCCCTGATGAATAGCCACGGCATCGACAAGTACCTGATGCCGTTTTTTTTCTTCACTCAAGTCACGGGCAAGCCGTGAACACTCAAGCTTGCGCCTTTCCAGATCAAGCAATACGGCGCCCTTTTCAATCTCAAGACGTGACTGCTCCGACGTGAGACGACGCTGATCAGAGGACATGATTGTGATCCTCTGTCGCTGTTCGTCGATCTGTGTTTCCTTATCTGCCAACAGCAGGCTGAAACGGGCAAAACGCTCTTCGACTCCGGA
Source organism: Pseudomonas sp. 3A(2025) (assembly GCF_054589175.1). Classification (NCBI taxonomy): domain Bacteria; kingdom Pseudomonadati; phylum Pseudomonadota; class Gammaproteobacteria; order Pseudomonadales; family Pseudomonadaceae; genus Pseudomonas; species Pseudomonas sp. 3A(2025). Next base: position 384,904 of record NZ_BAAILM010000113.1, read on the forward strand.
ACGTTTTCTTTCTATCTCATTGGCAAGTTCATTAAGCTCAGCCGCCGATTGCACCGATTCGTTGAGTGTCCTCTCTTTTTCCTGAAAACGAATCTCCAGTTCGGCCCGAGCGGTTTCCAGCGACTCGGTCAGTGCCAATAGCCTGGCAGAATCCTGCCTGATCCGGTCCATGGCAGAATCATCCCCCATACAGCAATCCACCCCACTCAGCCAGTCAGCATGTTCAAGGGTCAGTTGAAATTCGAGGTCTGTACTGGGGTGCAGAATCCGCAAGAGGCAGCCATGCGGCCCGAAGGGTACGATCGGCAATTCAAATGCCGAGCTTTTATTCTCGACCGACACCGTTACATAGTGTGCGCGCACATGGTCGTATACTTCGACAGTCTCGAAATTACCCGACACCAGGCGCAATGCAGCGGGGCGCCTTACAAGTGCCAGGGTGCAATAGCCCGCGCCACTCTGAATACGATAAGCCTGGCACGGATAGTTAACGGGATCGCTACGTTCGATGAGACTGGAAATCTGAAGCCTGTGCGCTTCATCCGGCTCAGGCAACTCCACCATCAGTTCGCTCTTTTCAGCCTGCGCGTCACGCTTGAAAAGCACCAGTATTTCACTGCGCGGCGGTCTTTCGCGGCAACCCTGCGCCACCAGCATGGCCTGGAGAGACTCAAACCGCCGATACACCTTACGGGCACGATCAGATTGCTCTACAGGCCCGCGGCGAGTTGCACACTCAGGGCATACGGCCTCTTCGAACGGATAATCCAGGCCTGAAAGCCGACGGGCCATCCCCACCAGCTCAGGGTCTTCAAAGGTCCAGCACTCACCAGCAAGCCGGACGCTGATCGCGGTGAACTCGGGAGCGAACAGGGAGACCACATCGTCAACGGCATAAGCGCGTTGATGCAAATGAGCATGATAACGATGGCCGCAGGCCGGACAGTCGATACCCGCCGCTTCAAGCAACTCTCGATAAGGCACTGCGATCAGAACATAGCGTGACGATACACGAGCGATCTCTTTCAAGGCCTGCGAATAGACCGCGTCGGGCAAGTGCTCGATGACGTCACTGGACAGCACAAGATCGAACTGTTTGTCTGCAAACGGGATTGCGCACAGGTCTGCCACAAGGGCAGGTCCGTGGAGGTGCCTGACAGCAGACTCGCTGAAATCGCAGCCAATGACATCCCAGTGCGGCAGTAACGCGTTTGTCACGGTCCCGTTGCCACAGCCGGCATCCAGAATGGTCGCCACATCATCGGGAATCAGGGCTATCAGTTCCCGGGCTACCGCCAGTTGCTCGGAGACCGCGTTGCGACTCCAGAGATCCTGCTGAGAAAAATAGCGGATTCCAGCGCTATTGTTCATTCAGCCACCTCCCGACTACTCCAATCGACAGGATGGACCACGACTCCGCGCTCCATAAGCACCTCGCCCGGAGCAACGACGCGAATACGGTACATGCGGTCATGTACATCCAGCGGGCGCTGACCGCTGGCCTGCCCTTGAGTCATTCCCTCGAAAATCCCGATCGAGATAACGTAATCCCCGACACCGATCATCAAGGGATTGAAACAGGCATGCACGACACCTCTGCGACGTTCACGCGTAGCGGCGACAAACGGAGACAGTACCTGTGAGATACACCGTCCATCCATCCCGTAAAGACAGACAATGAACGCCATTGTAGGAATATCTGCCCGGGCGCCCCACTGGATGCGGACATCGAGAAGCTCACCAAAGGAAAAGACCCGACGCGACACCTGTTCCTGATCGAAGAAATCCACCCCATCGATCCAGGCACTGCCTTCACCGTACTCAAACTCGGAACGCGCGCCCGACATCGGGGCCTGTTCATCGACAGGCAAGCGGTCCACGATCCCCAGCGCAAAGTACTGGGTGATCATTTGCTCTTCTTGAACGGCGACGTTCAGCTCACCCAGCGTGGCGTACTCCAGCCCGTCGAATACCTGCAACAACAGACGTTCACCGACAGTGGCACCGCCATGCCTGACAACCACCGAATACTCATCCAGCACTCCCAGGCCAAGGGGAACCTTGATACTGATGGGGGCATGCCGGTACTGACCGCCACACTCCTTGAACTCACGATAACTGATACCCTGAGCATTGATTGCGGGTGGTCCCCAATTCATGTAGCCCTGAGCAGTCAGAAGATGCACACGTTGATTACGATCATCGTCCAGCGCTTCACCGACCAATACGTTGTCGATGAGCTCGCCTTTACGCTCAAGCCGGAGTTCATACACACTCAGTGGGCTGACAGGCGCCGTGTCACTGGCGGTAACGAGACGAAGAATCGATACCCGATCCTGATCCGAGTCGGTCAAGAGTTCACTGACATCGCCCCGACTGAGCTTGAGATTTATTGCCCTGAGCCGCAGCTCTTCCTGCTTGCGAATAGAGGCGGCATAAGACCGACCGATCTCGATGGGATCGCCATCGGCGATAATCCGTCCACGCTCGATCCATATCACCCGGTCGCAGATCATCTGCACGGCCGACATGTCATGCGAGACAAACAGGACCGTAGAGCCCTCGGCGGTCAACGTGCGCATGCGCCTTGCAGACTTTGCTGCAAAGTAGGCATCGCCGGCGCCGAGAATTTCATCGATGATCAGAATTTCCGGGCGGATAGCAGTCGCCGCCGCGAACGCCAGCCGTGAATACATGCCCGAGGAATAGGTTTTGACCGGTTTGTCGATAAATTCATCGAGTTCGGCAAAATCCAGAACGTCTTCCAGAAGCTTCCTGGCCCGCGCGCCCGTGACGCCTTGGTAGGCAAAAGATGACAAGACATTGGCGCGCCCGGTGAACTCAGGATGGAACCCCGTTCCCAGCTCCATTAATGCCTGAACATTACCCGTGACCTTCAAGCGTCCTTCGGTCGGCTGAATCAAGCCGGCGATCAACTTGAGCAAGGTGCTCTTGCCGGCACCGTTGCGCCCGATAAGACCGACCCGCTCACCGGGGTTGATCGTCAACGACAGGTTACGCACGGCCCAGAACTCTTCATACGCAGAACGTGCAATCGGCAATCCCAATGCTTCGATCATTCGATGACGAGGCGAACGGAAGATCCTGTACATCTTGGCTATTGAAGCCAGCTCGATGATGGGCTCAGACATAATCGGAAAACAGCGGTTTAAGGCGAGAGAAAATGAATCCACCGAGACAGAGTGTGCCAATCGATATCATCGAGAAAATGCCCAGCAGCTCCATTTTCACTTCGCCAATGAACGCGGCATCCCGGTACAGCATGATCAGGTAGTACAAAGGGTTGGGGTACATGAAAGGAATGAGTTCCTGCGGGATCATTTCATGCGTGTAGGCAATGGGCGAAACCAGCATCAGGAACAGAATCAGCACGCCCACCATCTGGCTCAGGTCGGGAATGAACACGTTGATCGCCGCCAGAATCCATATAAGCCCAACGGTAAATATGATCTGCAGAATCAAGATGAGCGGGATCAACAACTGGGTCGAATGCACAATGCCGCGGGACCACAAGATGCATAACAGCATGAGCAGGCCGACCAGCATGGTCACACTACTGGCCAATACCGTTTTCACCGGAATCAACTCAATGGGGAATAGCGTATTCTTGACCAGTCCCTTGTTACCCAGTACCGACCCCACACCACTGCCCAATGCTTCGGCAAAGCCGAGGAAAGGCACCAGGCCACAAAAGATCAGCAGCACATAATCAAACGTTCCGAACTGTGCCACACGCACCTTGTAAATCATGGTGTAGACAACGGCATACAGCCCAAGAAACAGCAACGGGTAAATGACGATCCAGGCAGCACCAAACACAGTGCCAATAAAGCGGGTACGGATATCGGTAAGCGTCGTCGCCCAGAGCACATGGTGGTGACGCCAGATCATCGCGATTGGCTTCATGGTGCGACACCTTGCAGGCGCGAAACGATTTTCCCGGCGGCACGGCCATCGCCATAGACGGCGGTGCGCTTCCCGGGCAGCGCATGACGGTCGACGGCAGCTACAATCGCCTCACGATGGGCACCGACCAACTGGTTGAACCCAAGCCGGACTGTTTCAACCCATTCGGTTTCATCGCGCAGCGTTATACATGGCACACCGAAGAAGTACGCTTCTTTCTGGACCCCGCCAGAGTCGGTGAGGATGACACTGGCGGCTTGCTCAAGGGCAATCATGTCCAGAAACGGCAAGGGCTCGACCACGTGCAAGGACGTCAAGTGAGAGGCCAGATCATAATCGTGCAGCAACTTTCGGGTACGAGGGTGCAAAGGCAGGACAACCGGCATTTGCCGGGCAATGTCACTCAGCGCCGCCATGATCTCGGCCAGACGATGAGGGTCGTCGGTGTTTTCTGCACGATGGCAGGTGGCCAAGGCAAATTGACCTGTCTGCACCCCTAGCTGCGCCAGGATCCGGCTTCTGGATCTGGCCCGCTCACGATAGTAGAGCGCCACGTCGTACATGACATCGCCCACATTGGAAACACCCTCTACCCTTCCCTCCCTGGCCAGATTCTCGACAGCCACCGTAGTCGGGCACAGCAACAGGGTCGAGACCCGGTCAGCAACAATCCGGTTGATCTCTTCAGGCATGCGCCTGTTGAACGAGCGCAAGCCCGCCTCGACATGCGCCACCGGAATATTCAGTTTGGCCGCCGCCAGCGCCCCGGCCAGCGTGGAGTTGGTATCGCCGTAGACCAGCACCCAGTCCGGGCGCTCGTCGAGCAGGATGCGCTCGATGCCTTCGAGCATCCGCCCGGTCATCTCGCCATGCCCCCCGCCACACACTTCCAGGTTGTACCTGGGCACGGGAATGTTCAGCTCATCGAAGAACACCTGGGACATGTTTTCATCGTAGTGCTGGCCGGTATGCACCATCACTTCCTGGATACGCCCGGAGTGCCTGAGCATTTCTCTGGACACGGCAGACGCCTTGATAAATTGCGGACGGGCACCGACGACCGTCAGGACTTTGCAGGTCATGGGTGAATACTCGCTTTCAATGCATTGACGATGTACACCTGGATCGACTCATCCAGATAGGGATGCATCGGCAGGCTGATGACCTCATTGGCCATTTGATCGCCGACCGGCAGATGCGCCGACGGGTCTGCCACGGCAGGCTGGCGGTTCAGCGGAATCGGGTAATGCACCGCCGTCGGAATCCCGGCATCGCTCAAAGCCTGGCGGACCGTGTCACGCTCGGCGACGCGTAGCGTGTACTGCGCCCAGGCGCTGGTATTAGCGATCTCGATCAGCGGTGTGGTGTAAATCCCCACCGCCTGCAGCAATGCGTTGTAGCGATCGGCAACGATCTGGCGCCGCTCGAGTTCTTCGCTGAAGATTTCAAGCTTGGGTAACAGGATGGCCGCCTGCAACGTGTCGAGCCGGCTGTTCACGCCGACCCGGATATGGTGGTAATGCGCGCTTTGGCCATGGCGGGCAATCTGGCGCAACACCACAGCCAGTTCGTCGTCATTGGTGAACAACGCACCGCCATCGCCATAGCCCCCCAAGGGCTTGCTGGGGAAAAAGCTGGTGCAGGCGATGCGGGTCAGGCCGCAGGAGCGGCGCCCGTTATAGGTGGCACCGAAGCTTTGCGCCGCATCCTCGATCACCGTGATGCCGTGCCGGTCGGCAATGGCATTGATGCGCTTGAAATCCGCGCACTGGCCAAACAATGACACCGGAATAACGGCCTTGGTACGCGGTGTAATGGCTGCTTCCAGCAGCGCGGGGTCCAGGGTGTAAGTGAACGGGTCGATGTCCACGTACACAGGTTTTGCCCCGAGCAAGGCCACGGTTTCGGCGGTGGCAATGTAGCTGAACCCCGGAGTGATCACTTCATCACCCGGCCCGACACCGATGGCCATCAAGGCAATCTGCAAGGCATCGGTACCATTGGCCACGCTGATGCAGTGTTTGACACCGACAAAAGCGCTGAGTCGGTCTTCCAGCTCCGCGACTTCCGGGCCAAGGATGTACTGACCATGCGCCAGAACCCTTTCGATACCGGCCGTGATACGTTGCTTGAGGCGCGCCTGCTGGGTTTTGAGATCAATGAACTCGATCATGCGCCGCCTCCTTGGTCACGATCCGGCCTTGCAGGCGATAACCTGTGCCAGTGTGTTCGCAACGGGTGATGCCCTCGCCCTCCAGAGGCAGATCCAGTTGCTCGCCGAACTCGCTCATCCAGCCAATCTGTCGCCCTGGTACCCCCACCACCAGCGCATAGGCCGCAACATCCCGGTTGACCACTGCGCCCGCACCGACAAACGCGAATTCACCAATGGTCACGCCACAGACGATGGTGCAATTGGCCCCCAGCGTGGCGCCCTTGCCAACCAGCGTGCTGCGATACTCGGCCTTGCGCTCGATCAGCGCGCGCGGGTTATGGACATTGGTAAACACCATGCTGGGGCCGCAGAACACCCCGTCACCCAGCGTGACATCGTCGTAGACCGAGACATTGTTCTGGATCTTGACCCCGTCGCCGATCACCACCCGGTTGCCGACGAATACGTTCTGCCCCAGCGAGCAGTCCTTGCCGATCCTGGCCCCGGCACACACGTGCACGAAGTGCCAGACCCGGCTGCCTTCACCGATTTGCGCGCCTTCATCGACAATGGCGCTGCCATGAACCTGAAAAGTCATCATTACCTCAGCGCAACAGACGGGTCAGAAATGGATGGCCTTCACCGTCGCGAGCCACCACTGGCGCCATGCCACGAATCGTCTCGACGGTCTCGACACAGTGGCGGGCATCCTCGATGCCGTAGCCCCTGCCATCGAGGATCGCCTGATAGCTGGCGGTGTGCAGGTCGGTGAAGCCTTCGGAGAACTCGATTTCCTGGCCGTCGACGCTGATCGAGCGCCATGTGGACTGGCGTCCCTTGACCGTGTCGGGCAGGTCATTGGCATCGATCGACAGGAACCAGCGTACCCGGGCGTTCTCGTACTCCAGGTAACCGGCCGCCTTGTACGGGTCGGCAAAGTGCACAACATTGCGTTGCAGCTTGCCGAAGATGAAATGCAGCATGTCGTAGAAATGCACACCGATATTGGTGGCCACCCCGAACGATTTGCGCGGGTCGCCCTTCCAGCTCTGCATGTACCATTTGCCGCGCGAGGTGATGTAGGTCAGGTCGACCTCATGCTTGTGTGCAGCACCATGCCTTGCCCGTGCTTTCAGGTCGATGATCGACGGGTGATGGCGCAGTTGCAGGATGTTCCACAGCCGGCGGCCGGTTTCCTGTTCGGTTCGCGTCAGGTCATCGAGCTGGTGAGCACTCGGCACCAGCGGCTTTTCACAGACCACATCGCAGCCCAGCCGCAGTCCCGCACCGATATGCGCGTGATGCAGGTAATTGGGGCTGCACACCGAGACGAAATCCAGCGCCTTGCCAGGCTGTCGCTTCAGCGACCAGGCATGGTCGTAGAAGTGCTCGAACTCGGTGAAGAACTCGCTCCCGGGCGACAGGCTGTCGATGATTCCCACCGAGTCATTGATATCAAAGGCACTGACCAACTGGTTGCCAGTCTCCTTGATGGCACGCATGTGCCGGGGAGCGATGTAGCCGGCAGCACCCAGCAGAGCAAAACGTTGCATAGACAACTCCAGATGACAGCCGTATCAGGCTTTGACGATGTGAGCTTCGGGCTGGCGGTATCGGCCACGACTGTCGACCAGCAGGCGTGAGTGCAGACGAATCAGCTCATAGTCGAAACGGGCATGATCGGTAGCCAGCAGCACAGCATCGAAAGACGCCAGGTTGTCTGCGGTCAGCGGCTCGCTGCACAGGTCGAAACGGTGCTCGCGCATTTTTGGAAAGGACGGCACATGCGGATCGCTGTAAGCGACCACGCCGCCTTTGGCCTCGATCAACTCCATGATTTCGACGGAGGGCGACTCGCGCATGTCGTCGACGTTCTTCTTGTAGGCGATGCCCAGAATCAGCACGTGACAGCCCTTGAGCGCCTTGCCACGCTGATTGAGGCCATCCATGAGCTTGCCGACCACGTATTCGGGCATCGCCCGGTTCACCTCACCCGACAGCTCGATGAAACGAGTGTGCAGCCCGTATTCGCGGGCCTTCCAGGTCAGATAGAAAGGGTCGATGGGAATGCAGTGCCCTCCCAGACCGGGGCCTGGGTAATACGCGGTGAAACCGAAGGGTTTGGTGGCGGCGGCATCGACCACTTCGAAGATGTCGATACCCATGCGGTCGGCAACGACTTTCATTTCGTTGACCAGGCCAATATTGACGGCGCGATGGATGTTCTCCAGCAACTTGGTCATCTCGGCCGCTTTGGTGGAGCTGACCGGCACCACCTGATCGATCACCTGTTCGTAAAGCGCAACCCCCACTTCCAGGCAGTGCGGGGTATGCCCGCCAATCACCTTGGGAATGGTCTGCGTCTGGAAATCGGGATTGCCTGGGTCTTCACGCTCCGGCGAATAGACCAGAAAAATGGACTCGCCAACGGTCAGGCTACCCGCTTGCATGCGCGGTAACAGCTCTTCTTCAGTGGTGCCGGGATACGTGGTGCTTTCAAGCGAGACGATCTGGCCTTCACGTAGCCAGGGCCTGATCGCCTCGATCGTATCGATCACAAAGCTCAGGTCCGGCTCACGGTATTTGTTCAGTGGCGTCGGCACACACAGAATCAATGCATCGCATTGCGCGGCACGGGAAAAGTCCGCAGTGGCCTCGAACCCTGAAGCGCAAGCCCTGGTAATGGCGGCGCACGGTATATGTTCGATATAACTTGAACCACCGTTAAGTGTTTCAACTTTGAACGTGTCGATATCGATTCCCATAACACGATAACCCACAGCGTTATAGCGAAGCATAAGAGGCAAACCGACATAACCAAGGCCGACAATACCAATCAATGCTTCCTTGGACTTGAGCCGGCCCAGAACACTACTACGACACGTCACTGCCAATACCTTTCTTAAATCAAAAGAACACCACCCCGCTGCAAAAAACTGCACACAGGAGAACTTTACAATGGCAAAAACCCGAAAACCTTATTGACTCTGGAGAAAGACTCCATGCTGCAAAAACAGGCGCTGGTAGTCGATGAAGAAGATCATAGCAGCATTCAGGAATATAAAAGTTCGCAGAGCAGCCAGTCATCCTTTTCCTACAAACTTTGTCGAACTTTCACACAAAAGAGTAATGGCCCATTGCAAGCCAGTGGCAATTCAAAATCAAACTAATACTGGAGAATACTAAAATCAATATGCCATCGATTTGCACTCAGCCGAATGCCGTGTGGCAGGCAAAACGTTTATTGAGTTTTCAGCAGTTACCCATACCCAGCTGCAGGCCTGCCAGGCCCATCTGCTGCCAGCCCCACCAGGCCAGCCAAAGCAGTGCGCCGGCACCTGTCAGTGCCGGCAGCCAAAGCCATGCTTGCCTCACACCACCGCCTGGGCTTGCAGGCGTGCCACCGGGCGCTCGCGCACCGGCCAGCTCAGCGCGGCGGCCAGAACACTGAGCAGCACCGAGATCTGCCAGACCAGGTCGTAGCTGCCGGTGCGGTCATACACCACCCCACCCAGCCAGCCGCCCATGAACGAGCCCAACTGATGGAACAGAAACACGATGCCTGCGAGCATTGAAAGGTTGCGCACACCGAAAATGCTCGCCACGGTACCGTTGGTCAACGGGACGGTCGATAGCCACAACAGCCCCATCGCGATGCCAAACAGATACGCCGTAGTCTGGCTGAGTGGCACCCAGAGAAACAGCACGATCACCACCGCACGCAGCAGGTAGATAGCACTGAGCAGGTGCGGCTTGGACATCTTGCCGCCCAGCCAGCCTGCCGTATAGGTGCCGAAGATATTGAACAGGCCCACCAGTGCCAGCACCGTGGTGCCGACCTGCGCAGGCAGGTGCTGGTCCACCAGATAAGCCGGCAAGTGCAGGCCGATGAACACCACCTGAAAGCCGCAGACGAAAAAGCCCAGCGCCAGCAGCCAGAAGCCCGAATGCGAACAGGCTTCACGCAGCGCTTCACCGAGACTTTGCTGCGGGCCTGCTACCACCACCGGCTTGCTCTGCCTGAGCATCGTCGCCAGCGGTACGATCAGTGCCACCAGTGCAGCCAGCACCAGCAAGGCACTGGACCAGCCCAGCCCGCCGATCAGGCCCAGGGTGCCTGGCAACATGGCGAACTGACCGAACGAGCCCGCCGCACTGGCGATGCCCATGCCCATGCTGCGTTTCTCCGGTGGCAACGAGCGGCCAACCAGACTCAACAGAATCGAAAACGAGGTCCCGGACAGGCCAATGCCGATCAGGATGCCGGCGCTCAGAGACAGGCTCAGGGGGGAATCGGCCATGCTCATCATCGCCAGGCCTGCGGCATACAGCACCCCGCCAACCACCACGATACGCGCCGAACCATAGCGATCGGCAAGTGCCCCGGCAAACGGCTGCGCCAGACCCCACAGCAGGTTTTGCAAGGCAATGGCAAAGGCAAATACTTCACGGCCCCAGCCAAAATCGCTGCTCATGGGCGACAGGAACAGGCCAAAGCCATGCCGCGTGCCCAACGACAGCGCCAGAATCAACGCACTGCCCACCATGATCCAGCCACTGGTTCGCCAGGCTGATGTCATTGTCACTCCTTCCGTGCAGTGCACGCCATGCGGGCGTATACCCGTTTTTGTAGTAATGGATCAGACCAATCTCGGTCCTGTCATCGGGTATATAGGCTGGCACTATGCTTATTGCAAGATGTTTCTCGGACGTGTCAGGGCTGCAAGCGGCGACGAATAGGTTCGAATTCTGCCGTAGCCTTGCGCTGTAACGGGTCACGAGTGCCTTGCTCGATCGCCTGCCAATAAGGCCAGGGCACCTTGGCACTCCCCAACTCATAATCCATGCCGTCCCAGCTGTCTTCACGAAAACTGTAGAAGGCCCAGTGCACACGCTGGCGATCCAACACTGACAGAACATCCTCTAGATACTGCCGACAGCCAGGCAAGCGACGCATACAGCCAAATTCACCGACCACCAGCCGCGACGGCGCTAAACCCACCCTCTTCGCCCAGTCCAGAGGCTGTTGCAGCCAGGCTGCGACCTGAGCGCGCGCCCAAAGCCTGGGCTCGCCAGCAAAGGGCACCACGCCAGGGTAAGTGAAAGGCTGCTTGCGCTGCAGGTTGGGCGCACTGATCGCTGCATAAGGCTCATACATATGCACGCTATACAGCACGCGCTCATCGGCCAGCGCTGCCGGCCAGTAGCCAAACGCATCGGCGGCGGCATACCAGCCGGCATCAAGCATCACCGGGGTCTTTGTATCCACTTCTCGAATCGCCGCCACCAGCGTCTTATAGAAAGCTGGCAAGTCTCGTGGCCCACCCTGCTCGCGTGCATACCATTGATGCATCTGTGTCAGTTCAGCATGCTCGGGCAAATCGCTGTGTTTCTCCGGCGCCGGTTCGTTGATGAGGTTATAGGCTGCGATAGCCGGATGATCCTTGAGCGCCTGCGCCAGATCGCGCCAGTAGGCGGCAGCCTGCGTCCGGTAGTGTGGGTCTTGCCATAGACGATCATCGAACTGACCCTGATTGTTCTGCGCCCAGCGCATGCCTGGCAGTGACAAGGGTGTAATCACCACTTTCAGACCGGCCTGATGAGCACGATCCAGCGTGGCTTTGAGCCGCGTGAGGTCGGTCTGATCGAGCCCGGTGTAGGCGTCGGCATCACCCAGCAGAAAATCACGCTCGGCAGGCTGCCACTTGTCCCAGGACAGCCGCACCCAGGTAGCCCCATAGCCTTTCAGCGCGTTGAAGTAGTCCTGATCAGGCGCCAGTCGGTTGAAGCTGTTGCCACCCTGGCGCGGGGTGTCCCAGAAATCGATCAGATCGGCGGCCATGGCTGGCAGCCCGAAACACCCAAGTACGCTGGCAAATATCCAGTGGCGCATAAAGCCTCCCTGGTCGATGGAAAGGCTCAGAAGGTACGCCTTCGTTGACCGTCCAGCCCTTGCCAAAGGTTTACAGGGGGTTGCTATGGGTTACAGCATGTTACAGGGCAAGCCCCACCAGCACCGCCACCTCAAGCAATTCCAGCAGCGCCCCGGCCGTGTCGCCGGTGGTGCCCCCCAGCCGGCGCAGCATCACGTGGCGAAGCCAATAAAATCCGCCCACGCTCACCATCAGTACCAGCAACCCGCTAAAACCTCCCAGCAATAGACACACAACTGCGACCACGGCCAGCACCTGCCACCCCGCCCGGCGCGGCAAATGATCGGCCAGCGCCTGGCCCAACCCGCCTGAACGCACATAAGGCGTGGTCAGAAACAGCCCCAGCAAAGCGCTGCGGCCGATCAGTGGCGCCAGCAGCAGACCGAGGGTCTGCTGCTGATCGATCAAGGTCACAATCGCGGTGAACTTGAGCAACAGCACCAGCACCAGAGTGACCACGGCAATCGGCCCGCTGCGCGGATCCTTCATGATGGTAAGGGTACGTTCGCGGTCGCCGAAGCCACCCAGCCAGGCGTCGGCACTGTCGGCAAGGCCATCCAGATGCAGACCACCGCTGAGCAGCACCCAGGCACTGAGCAGCAACGCCGCCTGAAGCATCGGCGGTGTGCCGCTCAACAGGTGACTCAAACCGATCAGCACGATTCCGAACAAGCCACCGACCAGCGGATAAAACAGCAACGAACGGCCCATCTGCCAGGGCTCGGGCATGCCCGGCAAACGTACCGGCAGGCTGCTGAGAAATTGCAGGGCGATCCAGAACGGCAACATGTCAGCGCTCCGTTAGTTGACCATCGGCGGCGACGTTGATGGCCAACAAGGCGCCATGACCGACCTCGACTTGCAACAGTTGCTCACGCGGCAAGCCACGAGCCTGAGCCAGCAGCAGGCGCATGACGCCGCCATGGCTGATCAACAGCAGACGCTCGCCGGCATGTCGCTGTTGCAGACGCTGCACGCTGCCCAGCACTCGCGCGGCGAAGGCCTGCACCGGCTCGCCGTTGGGCGGGGTAAAGGTATAGGGGTTATCCCAGAAGGCGCCGAGTCCGGTCGCGTCGGTTTCCATGATCTGCGCCGCGCTGCGCCCTTCCCAATCGCCGAAATGCAGCTCCTGCAAGCCCGGTTCAAGTGCCAGCGGCAGTTGCAGGCGTTCGGCCAGGGATTCGGCAAAACGCGCACAGCGCTGCAATGGCGAGCTGACAATGCGTGACCAGGGACCGCCATCAACCACAGCCGCGTGCATCTGCGCCCAGCCATTGTCGGTCAGCGCGTCGTCCAGGCTGCCGCGCAGCCCACCGCCCAGTTCGGTTTCACCGTGCCTGAGCAAGTCCAGGCTCAGGCTCATGCAGGACGGTCCGCCACCGCGGCTTCGGCAAAGGTCGCCATGCCGTTGTGCAGTTCACAGGCCAGGCGCACCAGCGGCACCGCCAACGCAGCACCGCTGCCCTCGCCCAGGCGTAGCCCGAGGTCGAGCAAGGGTTCGGCGTGCAGCACTTCGAGCACGTGGCGATGGCCGGTTTCGGCACCGCGATGACCGAACAACAGCCAGGGACGGCAGGATGGATTCAAGCGCACCGCCACCAACGCGGCGACGCTACAGATAAAGCCATCGACCAGCGCAACGATGCCTTCCTGGGCACAGGCCAGATAAGCCCCGACCAGGGCCGCGATCTCGAAGCCACCGAGGCAGAACAGGCTGCACAGCGGATCGCCGGCATGCTCGGCGTGCAGCGCCAGACCGCGCTCGATCACGGCAGTCTTGTGCAGCACGCCTTCGGCATTCAGGCCCGTGCCAGGGCCGACCAGCAACGGCGCGGCGCATTCCAGCACCGAGCAGGCCACGGCGCTGGCCGCAGCAGTGTTGCCGATGCCCATTTCGCCGCCCACCCACAGCTCGCTGCCGGCAACCTTGGCGCGCAGCACGCTGTCGCGCCCGGCCTGCAAGGCGGCGTGGCCCTGCTCGACGGTCATTGCCGGCCCCTGGACAAAGTTTGCGGTGCCGGCGCCCAGGTGCAGATGGCGCACGCCGGGCAGGTTCAAGGGCGATACGGTGCCCAGGTCGACCACGTCCAGTTGCGCCGCCAGTTGCCGGGCCAGCACGCTGATCGCTGCGCCGCCGCTGACGAAGTTGCTCAGCATCTGCCCGGTCACCGCCTGCGGATAGGCCGAAACGCCCTCACTGACCACACCATGGTCGCCGGCGAAGATCGAGATCCACAGCCGCTCGACGCTGGGTTTTTCACGCCCTTGCAAACCGGCGATCTGTACGGCCAGACGCTCCAGCTGCGCCAGCGAGCCGGCCGGCTTGGTCAGTTGCTGTTGCCGCGCCAGCGCCGCTTCCCGGGCCGGTACATCGATTGCCTGAGCCGGCGCTAACCACCAGGATTGAGTCATGGAGCGGTTCCTTTCAAAGTCAGGGGCAAGCCGGCCACAGTCAGCACCACGCGCTGGCAGCGCTCGGCCAGGGCTTGATGCAACAGGCCGGCTTCGTCGACATAGCGACGGGTCAGCTCGCCGAGGGGCACCACGCCCAGCCCGGTTTCATTGCTGACAAAAATGATTTCGCCGGGCAACTCGGCAACGCTCTCGAGCAGCGCCTTGAGCTCTTCGGCCAAACGCTCGGCATCGTCGAGCATCAGCAAGTTAGTCAGCCACAGAGTCAAACAATCGACCAGCAGGCAGTGGTCGCTGGCGGCGTGCTCGCGCAGCACCCGGGCCAGGGCCAGTGGTTCTTCGACCAGCCCCCAACTGTCCGGGCGACGCTGGCGATGCAAGGCCACGCGCTGGTTGAGTTCACCGTCCACGGGCTGGCTGGTGGCGATATAGGTCACCGCCAGCCCGCAGCGCGTGGCCAGTTCTTCAGCCAGTCGGCTTTTGCCGGAACGGGCGCCGCCGAGAATCAGTTGCAGCATGTCAATAAGCCTCCAGGCCGCAGAGCTGACGGAGCAAGGCAACATCCAGATGCGTGTCGACCAGATCGGCCAGGCGCTCAATGTCGTATTCGCGCAGCGCGTGGTAATCGATGCTCTGCACCTCGCGCAGCCCAGCCCAGCGCAGCAGTGCGGTGCAGGCCGCCGGCGACTCGAACAGGCCATGCAGGTAAGTGGCGTAAATCTGCCCGTCTGCGCTGTGCGCACCGTCACAGCGACCGTCATCCAGCGTTACCGCGTATTGCGCCAGCGCAGCGCCAGTGGTCACCCCGGCATGAATCTCGTAGCCGGCCACTTCGGCGTCTTCCAGCGCCAGCCGGCCACGCACGTTGCGCAATTGTTTTTCGCTTTCGAGCACCGTGCTCATGTCCAGCAGGCCCAGGCCAGGGCTGGAACCCGGCGCGCCCTCAAGCCCCAGCGGGTCATGCAACTGCTGCCCGAGCATCTGCAGACCGCCACAGATACCCAGCAGCTTGCCGCCATAGCGCAGGTGCCGGGCGATGGCCTCTTCCCAGCCATTGGCGCGCAGCCAGGCCAGGTCGCTGCGCACACTCTTGGAGCCGGGCAGGATGATCAGGTCGGCGGCCGGAATCGGCTGGCCGGGGCCAATGAATTGCAGGTTGACCTGCGGATGCAGGCGCAGCGGGTCGAAATCGGTGTGGTTACTGATGCGCGGCAGCACCGGCACCAGCACGTTCAGCACTTGCTCGGCCTTGTCGGTCTGGCGCCGATCAAGGCCATCCTCAGCTTCAAGGTGCAGGTCCATCAGGTACGGCAGCACGCCGACCACCGGCTTGCCGGTGCGCTGTTCCAGCCAGTCGAGCCCCGGTTGCAGCAAGGCGATATCACCGCGAAAACGGTTGATCACAAAGCCCTTGACCCGCGCCTGCTCGCTGGGCGACAGCAGCTCCAGCGTGCCGACCAGATGAGCGAACACCCCGCCGCGATTGATATCGGCGATCAGCAGCACCGGGCAGTCCACTACCTCGGCGAAACCCATGTTGGCGATATCGTTCTCGCGCAGATTGATCTCGGCCGGCGAGCCCGCGCCCTCGACCATCACCACTTGATAGTGTTCGCTCAGGCGCTGGTGCGAGGCCAGCACGGCCTGCATGGCGATGGTCTTGTAGCCGTGATAGGCCACCGCGTTCATGGTGGTCACCACCCGGCCATGGATGATCACCTGCGCGCCGGTGTCGCTGTTGGGCTTGAGCAGCACCGGGTTCATGTCGGTATGCGGTGGCAGCCCGCAGCCTTGGGCCTGCACCGCCTGGGCGCGGCCGATTTCGCCGCCATCGGCGGTCACGGCGCTGTTGAGGGCCATGTTCTGCGGCTTGAACGGTACAACGCTGACGCCCTGGCGGGCCAGCCAGCGGCACAGGCCAGTCACCAGCGTGCTCTTGCCGGCATCGGAAGTGGTGCCTTGCACCATCAGGGTGGTCATTTCAATTCCTTGCGATAGTCATGCAGCAGCGTGTCGAGGCGCTGCCAGTCAGCCTCGTTGACCGGCAGGCCAATGCGCAGGCTGGCGGTATCGGCGCACTCGCCAGCAAACAGGCGCAGCAACACCCCACGCCGAGCGGCAAACTCATATAAAGGTTGTGCATGCGCCGTGACCCGCCACTGGAACAAGGCGCAGCCGCCGCTGGGCGCCAGATCATGGGCACCGAGCAGTGCCGCCAGGCGTGCGGCGGCCTGCTCGGTGCGCTGGCGCTGCACCTGCTGGCCGGCCTGATCGCTCAAGCAGGCCAGGCCGATCTTGCGCGTAGGCCCACTGACGGCCCACGGGCCGATTTCACGGGCCAGCGCCTTGAGCAGACCAAGATCGGCCAGGGCAAAGCCCAGGCGTACACCGGCCAGACCGAAGAACTTGCCGAACGAGCGCAATACGATCAAGCCGCTACGCCCGCTTTCGATGGCAAGGCTCGACGCCTGGGTGTTGTCCATGAACGCTTCGTCGACCACCAGCCAGCCACCGCGCTCGGCCAACCGCGCATGCCACTCCAACAGACGCTCAGGCGCCAGCAGCAGGCCCGTGGGATTATTCGGGTTGACCACCACCAGCACGTCGAAGCTGTCGATAAAGAACTCAACTTCGTGGGCCAGCACTTCACGTACCAGAAAGCCACCCTTGCGCCAGGCATGCGCGTGCTCGGCGTAGCAGGGCGACACCACGCCGACCTTGCCGCCGTTGCGCAAACGCGGCAGCGCCTGAATGGCCGCTTGCGAACCCGGCAGCGGCAAGGCACGGGGCGCGCTGTAGTAGGCACAAGCGGCCGCTTCAAGCCCGTCGTCGGCCTCTGGCAGACGTGCCCAGTCGCGGGCCTCGATGGCCGGGATCGGCCAGGCCCACGGCGCAATGCCGGTAGACAGGTCGAGCCATTCGGACTCGGGAATGCCATAGCGCTGCGCCGCAGCGCGCAAGCGGCCACCGTGTTCAAGCATACAATTGCGCTCCTGCGCACAGCACCAGCAGCCACAGCCAGACACCGCGCTGCACCAGTTGCCAGCCGGCTTCGATGGACTCGGCATCGGCAGGCTGGCCCTCACCCAACGGCGGCCGCTCATGCAGCTCGCCGTGATAGATCGCCGGCCCGCCCAGCTCGACACCCAGCGCCCCGGCACCGGCCGCCATCACGGGACCGGCATTGGGGCTGTCCCAGGTTGGCGCCTGGGTGCGCCAGCAGCGCAGCGCCAGACGCGTCTTGCCCAGCACCGCGTAGGTCAAGGCCACCAGCCGCGCCGGTACATAATTGAGTACGTCGTCGATCCTGGCTGCTGCCCAGCCGAAACGCTCGAAGCGTTCGTTGCGATAGCCCCACATGGCATCCAGCGTATTGCTCAGCCGATAGAGCACCACGCCCGGCGCCCCCGCAACAGCAAACCAGAACAGCGCGGCGAACACCGCGTCACTGCCGTTTTCGAGCACCGATTCGGTGGCAGCCCGGGCGACACCATTGGCATCGAGCTCCGAGGTTTGCCGGCTGACCAGATAACCGACCCGCGTGCGCGCCTCATCCAGGTCACCGCTGCGCAGTGCGGCGGCTACCGGCTGCACATGCTCGCCCAGGCTGCGCATGCCCAACGCACAATACAGCGCCAGAATCTCGACCAGCGTGCCGATGTACGGCAGCCAGCTGAGCAGCGTGATCAGCAGCGTCAACGGCACCACGGCCAGCACCCAGGCGGTGACGCCATGGCTGCGCCAGCCACGGCCGGCGGCATTGAAACGTTGCTCGATACGCTCGGCATAACGCCCGAACGCCACCAGCGGATGCGAGCGTTTCGGTTCGCCGAGCAACGCATCCAGCGCCACCCCCGCCACGCTCAACAGCGCCACACTCATGGATGCACTCCCCATTGATTTTCATACAGCAATTGTTTGAGCGGACGCGCTTGCGCCCAACCCTCGAGCACCAGCATCGGTGCTGGATAAAAGCCTTGGACCGGCCCCAGACACAGAATCGCCAGCGGCCGCGCGCCGTCCGGCATGTTCAGCAAACGGGCCAGCGCGTCGGGGTCGAACAGTGACACCCAGCCCATGCCCAGCCCTTCGGCACGGGCGGCCAGCCACATATTCTGAATCGCACATGACAAGGACGCGATGTCCATTTCCGGCAAGGTGCGCCGACCAAAGATATGTTGCTCGCGGCCATCCATCAGCGCGGCGACGATCACTTCGGCGCAGTCGTTGATGCCTTCGACCTTGAGCTTCATGAAATCATCGGCACGCTCGCCCAGTGCATGAGCGGTGCATACCCGCTCCTCTTCGACCTGCGCCTGTAACGCGGTGCGCAGGGCCGGGTCGCTGATGCGGATGAAACGCCAGGGCTGCATCAGGCCGACGCTGGGCGCGTGATGCGCGGCCTCCAGCAACCGTGCCAACAGTTCGGGCGCCACCGTACCGCCGCTGAAGTGGCGCATGTCGCGGCGCTCGGCAATCGCCCGGTACACCGCAGCGCGCTCATCGGGGCTGAATTCTGCATCGCTCATGGCTTGAACAACGTCGCTACCGCCTGGGGATTGGAGGGGAAGTAAAAATGCACATACGAGGCCGTCAGCCGGCCCTGACGATACACCGCCTCGGCGCCACGCCCGCCGTTGGGGCTCACGCCGCGGGCAATCGGTTCAAGTGCGGTGCTGGTCAACGAATGATGATAGGTGTGGCCGCGCAGCAGGCCTTCGGGCAGCTCGACGTTCTGCAAGGCCAGTGCCGCCAGGCGCTTTTGCATCACCGCCTCCCCCGGCAGCAGACCGGCCAGTTCGACGCGCACACCTTCGACATCGGTCAACGCATCGAGCAGATACAACATACCGCCGCATTCAGCCAATATCGGCTTGCCCGCCGCGTGATGGGCAGCAATCGCGGCGCGCATCGACTGGTTGGTGCCTAGGGTCACATGGTGCAATTCGGGATAACCGCCAGGCAGATACAGGCTGTCCGCTTCGGGCAGTTGCGTATCGTGGATCGGCGAAAAAAAACTCAACTCGGCGCCCATGCCACGCAGCAGATCAAGGCTGGCGCCATAGATGAAGGCAAACGCCTCGTCACGGGCGATGGCGATGCGCACGCCGGCCAGTAGCGGCTCGAGCGCTTGCGATTCGGGGGCGGCAAAGCTTACCGGTGGCGGCAGCGTGACTTCGCAGGTGCTGCCCAAGGCATGGGCCGCCGCGTCCAGACGGGCATCCAGGTCGTTCAGCTCGCTGGCTTGCACCAGCCCCAAGTGCCGGCTCGGCAACTCGATGCCGGTTTCCCGCGACAGTGCACCGTACCAGCGCAGGCCTTCGGTGAGGCTGTTTTCCAGCAGTTGCGCATGGCGTACAGTGCCGACCCGGTTGGCCAGGACACCGGCAAACGGCAGGTCGGGCTGATAGCGCGCCAGCCCCAGCGCCAGGGCGCCGAAGGTCTGGGCCATGGCGGTGCCGTCGATCACGCCCAGCACCGGCACACCGAAATGCCGCGCCAGATCGGCGCTGGACGGCGTGCCGTCGAACAGGCCCATGACGCCTTCAATCAGAATCAGATCGGCCTCACCGGCCGCTTCCCACAACAGGCGGCGGCTTTCTTCGACGCCGATCATCCACAGGTCGAGCTGATAAACCGGCGCACCGCTGGCGCGCTCCAGAATCATCGGATCGAGAAAATCCGGGCCGCATTTGAAGACGCGAACCTTGCGGCCCTGATTGCGATGCAACCGGGCCAACGCTGCGGTCACTGTGGTCTTGCCTTGGCCTGAGGCCGGGGCAGCAATCAATACAGCGGGACATTGGCGTGCAGCGTCACTCACAGCTCGATGCCCTTTTGCGCACGGATGCCAGCCTGGAAGGCGTGCTTGACCATGGCGATTTCCGAGACGGTATCGGCCAGCTCGACCAGCTCCGGCCTGGCGCCGCGACCGGTAACTACCACGTGCTGCATCGGCGGACGCGCTTGCAGGTCGCTCAGGACCTGATCCAGGTCCAGGTAACCGTGCTTGAGAGCGATGTTGAGCTCGTCGAGAATCACCAGGCCGATGGCCGGGTCGCTGAGCAATTGCTTCGAGACTTCCCACGCTGCCTCGGCGGCAGCGATATCGCGCTGGCGATCCTGGGTTTCCCAGGTAAAGCCCTCGCCCATCACGTGGTAGCGCACCTGCTCGGGAAAACGCCGGAAAAACAATTCTTCGCCCGTGCTGTTGCGGCCCTTGATGAACTGCACCACACCGCACTGCATGTCGTGACCCATGGCGCGGGCCAGCATGCCGAACGCCGAGCTGCTTTTGCCCTTGCCGTTGCCGCTCAAGACCAGCAGCAACCCGCATTCATTGGGGGAGTTGGCAATGCGCTCATCGATAATGGCTTTTTTGCGCAGCATGCGCGCCAGATGGCGTTCGTCACGTTCAGGGGATTGGTTCACACTCAGCTCTCCGCTGGGGGGCACGCGAAAGCAGACGACAGGACAGCATTGGGCCGCAGGCGCGTACCCTGTGCAGAGCATCGCCCGCCGTGATGCCGTGAAAAAGTGACAGGCCGGTCTCCGGGCTCATGAGCGGGATATCCATCCCAGGCGGTGCGCCTTCCCGGACCTGAAGACCAGTGGCGTTGGCACAGCCTCGACTCATCTACCGTTGCGGGGGCAGCGCCGGGATCGGATGGCTCCTGACCGGCTTCCCTGTTTCACCTCGCCAATCAATGATTGCAAGGCACCTGAAACAAGCGGCGAAGGGTAGAGGGTTGGGCAAACAGCGTCAAACAGTATTGAATTGAACCTCCCGGACGGCGCTTTCTCTATCCTTTAACCTCCTTTGGTTTTGCGAGATGGATCCCGGCATGCTCAGACTCGACCCGCGTTACGCACTCATTCTGCTCACCGCAGGCGGCCTGGCGGCCTGCGGCGAAACCGCCAAGCTGCAAGTGGCCGACGGTTTCGGCCCCACTCCGCAATTACCCGAGCCCAACAAGACCCTGATGCCGACGGTCAATATCGCCCCGGCCATCGGCTGGCCCGAAGGCGCTAAACCCATCGCCGCACCGGGCACTCAGGTGGCGGCGTTTGCCGAGGGCCTGGACCATCCGCGCTGGCTGTATGTGCTGCCCAATGGCGATGTGCTGGTGGCCGAGTCCAACGGCCCCGCCAAAGACAGCTCCGGTCTGCGCGACTGGATAGCGCAAAAAGTCATGAGCCGTGCGGGCGCCGGCGTGCCCAGCGCCAACCGCATCACCCTGCTGCGCGATGAAAACCGCGATGGCATCGCCGAGACCCGCTCGGTGCTGCTGGAAAACCTTAATTCGCCGTTCGGCATCACATTGGTCGACAACACCCTGTATGTGGCCGACACCGACCGACTGATCAGCTTCCCTTATGAAAGCGGCCAGACCCGCATCAGCGCAGCGCCGACCACCGTCACCGACCTGCCCGGCGGCCCGCTTAACCATCACTGGACCAAGAACGTGATTGCCAGCCAAGACGGCAGCAAGCTGTACGTCACCGTCGGCTCCAACAGCAATGTCGGCGAGAACGGCATGGACCAGGAACAAGGCCGTGCGGCGATCTGGGAAGTGGACCGCGCCTCGGGCCAGAAGCGCATTTTCGCCTCAGGCTTGCGCAACCCCAACGGCATGGACTGGGAACCGGTGACCGGCAAACTGTGGACGGCGGTGAACGAACGCGACGAAATTGGCAGCGACCTGGTGCCTGATTATGTGACCTCGGTACAGGACGGCGGCTTTTATGGCTGGCCCTACAGCTATTACGGCCAGCATGTCGACAAGCGCGTCGAGCCGCAAAACCCGGAGTTGGTGGCCAAGGCCATCGCGCCAGACTACGCGGTAGGCCCGCACACCGCTTCATTGGGCCTGGTGTTCGCCGACGGAAAAACCCTGGCGGCACCGTTCAATCAGGGGCTGTTCATCGGCCAGCACGGCTCATGGAATCGCAAACCGCACAGTGGCTATAAAGTGGTGTTCATCCCGTTCAAGGACGGCAAGCCCAATGGCCAGCCGATCGATGTGCTGACCGGGTTCTTGAACAAGGATGAAAAAGCGCTGGGGCGCCCGGTCGGTGTGGTCAACGACCAGCGTGGCGGCTTGCTGGTAGCCGACGATGTGGGCAACAGGATCTGGCGAGTGACCGCCAAGCAGTGAGACGGGGGTCGGCCGCTGCTGTCAGCGGCCGTTCTGTGCCAGGTTTTCCGGGCGAATGATGCGCTTGGCATTCAGATAGGCTTTCTGCCAATACGGCTTGCTCAGGCTGTCGAGCTTGACCGTACCACCGGTAGCCGGCGCATGCACAAAGCGCCCTTCGCCGACATAGATACCGGCATGCGAGACCTGCGAACCGCCAGAGGTAGCGAAGAACACCAGATCGCCGGTCTGCAATTGTTCGCGACCGACAGTGGGCACATTCATCACGATCATGTCGCGCGTGGAACGCGGCAGGCTGATGCCGGCCATGTCACGGTAGACATAGCTGATCAGGCCGCTGCAATCGAAACCGGAATCAGGAGTATTGCCACCCCAGCGATACGGCGTGCCCACCAGACTGAACGCACGGAACAGCACGTCTTCGACGGCAGGAGAAGGCACGGTAGCGGGCGCGGCCAGCACAGGGCGCTGAACGATACGAGGTTGCGGGGGCGGCGGCGCGCTGGCACAGGCGCCAAGCAGCGCAGCAAGGGAAATTACAGCCAGGCGCAATGTCATCGACATAACCACAACTTCTCCATTCGGATGCGGCCTTGTTGCCGAAAAATACAAAGCCCGGTCAGGGACCGGGCATCACGTCATTTATGGCGTTTGATAGTAGCTGGTTTCACGCTGGTCGAGGTCATCGCAGTGGTTTGTACTTCACCGGCGGCAGGCGCCATGACCAAAGCACGCTTGGCCTCGATGAACGTCTTGCTCCAGTACGAGTCATCCAGACTGTCGATGCGCACGCCACCGCTGCGGCGGCTGCTGGAGTGGATGAACTGATCACCGCCCAGATAGATCGCCGCATGGCTGACCCGACCACGGCCGGCAGTGCTGAAGAACAGCAGATCGCCTGGCTTGAGGTCACTGCGCGCGACTTGCGGCGCATCGATGTTGATCATTTCGCGACTCGAACGCGGCAAGCTCATGCCGGCCTCTTCGCGGAACAGGAAATTGATGAAACCGCTGCAATCGAAACCCGACGTGGTCGAGCTGCCGCCGAAGCGATAACGAGTGCCGATCAGCGACTTGCCACGCTCCAGAATGGAGTCGGCCAGCAGAGGCAACTGATAGTTGGTTTCTTTGGAGAATTCGGCCAGTTCTTCTTCAGCTTCTTGTGCTTGCTGCATTTGTGCAGTATGAGCACGGCGTGCGCTGGACTGGGCGGTAACGGAATTCGTGTACTGAGCCTGGTATTCAGGCTGTGGCTGGGTGACCGATGAATGGGTCGAGCAACCGAACAGAAACGTAGCGAAAACGAGTGGCACGAGGGGTGCTAAGCGAACAACCTGCATGGGCACGACCGTGGGTGAAAAATTGAGGAGCCGCGACTATGCCCGCTATCAAAGTGATTTGCAAATTCTATCGAATTAAATGTGACTTATGAGTTCCGGCATGACATGTGCGGCCCGACCCTTGAGAAAAACGTCCATGCCAGCACTGTAGTCAGTGGCTAAAGGATTGATTTCCAAGGTAAACCCACCTGAGACACGCGTGCGCAACACAGGTTCCTGTATATAAGGAAAACTCGCAGTGGTGCCAATACTTAGAACCGCATCGAAGCCCAGACGCATCTGCTGCTCCAGAGCCTCCAGAGCCCGCTCAGGAAGCATTTCCTGAAACAACACCACCGGGGGTCGCAAAATGCCATTACAAACGCCGCACAGAGGCGGTAGAGGGCGTTGCAGATGCTCACTCAAATGCGGGTCTTGGGCGCCGCACGATTGACAGAATAATGGCGCTATCTGCCCATGAATTTCGATCAAACGATCCGACGGACTGCCGGCAGCACGGTGGTAGCCATCGACATTTTGCGTCAGCACCCAGCATTCGGGCTTGAGGCGCTGCAACTGAGCGATGGCGTAATGCGCAATATTGGGCTCGCCATCCAGACAGGCTTTGCCCAACTGGGCGATGTATTTCCAGCACAACGCGGGGTCGCGACGCAGCATCGGCCCGGACAAGGCCATTTCGATAGGCAGATCGTCTTCGGTGCGCCCGTTATACAGGCCGCTCACGCCGCGATAGGTCGGCAAACCCGAATCGGCCGACAGCCCGGCACCGGTAATCACCAGAATGCGTTTGGCATGGCGCAAGGCTGCGCCGGCCTGACGGATCAGTTGCGGGTCGACCGGGGCGTCTACCACCCCAGGGTTTCCTTGAGAAACGGAATGGTCAGCTTGCGTTTTTCCTGCAGCGAGGCCTGATCAAGACGCTCGAGCAGATCGAACAGCGCACTCATGCTGCGCGTGCCACGGGTCAGGATAAAGTGCCCGACATCGTCGGTCAGGTGCAGGCCACGGCGCGAGGCGCGCAATTGCAGAGCACGCAATTTGTCTTCGTCAGACAAACCGCGCATCTGGAACACTAACGCCATGGTCAACCGTGACTTGAGGTCCGGCAGCTTGATTTGCAGTTCACGCGGGGATTTGGAGGCGGCGATCAACAAGCGCCGACCGCTGTCACGCAGGCGGTTGAACAGATGAAACAGCGCCTCTTCCCAGTCCGGCTTGCCAGCAATGACGTGCAGGTCGTCCAGGCACACCAGCTCGTACTGCTCCAGGTGATCGAACAACTCGACCCCCTCTTCAAGCAACTGCGCCAACGGCAGATACACTGCAGGCTCGCCAAGCTGCTTGAAGCGCAAACACGCGGCCTGCAACAGGTGCGTACGCCCTACCCCGTCCTTGCCCCATAAATAGATGAGGCTCTCGGTCCACCCCGCGTCTGCTTCACACAGGCGCTCGACATAGCCCAGCGCCGCCGCATTGGCACCGGGATAGTAATTGATGAAGGTGGCGTCATCACGCAGACGCACACTCAGGGGCAGCTGAACGGGTTTCATGCTGTCTGGGCGCTTCCTGGGAGCAAGCGAACCTCGGAAAAAAGAATGCAAAGTCTATACCTGCAAGGCGGGCCGCACAATGCGACACACCTCAAGGAAAATCAAAGGCTTGCAGTCGTGCCATCAGGCAGTCTGCCTACAGCTGCGGATCGCGGGGGCCGGCATACACGTCCGAGTCCTTGTAAAGCGTATGAACATGACGCAACAACACCATGATCACCGCCGCCGCCGGCAGCGCCAATAAAATACCGGTAAAGCCGAACAGCTCGCCGCCCGCCAGGATCGCGAAAATCACCGCCACCGGATGCAGGCCAATACGGTCGCCTACCAGCAGCGGGGTAAGGACCATGCCTTCCAGCGCCTGCCCGACCATAAACACGGCAACGATGCCGAGCATCGGGTACAGATCGCCGCCGAACTGGAACAGGCCGGCAATCAACGCAGCACCAATGCCGATCACGAAGCCCATATAAGGCACGATAGCTGCCAGTCCGGCGATGACGCCAATCAACAGCCCCAGCTCCAGCCCTACCAGCATCAGGCCGGCGGCATAGATGACACCCAAAGCCACCATCACCAGCAACTGGCCGCGAATGAACGCCCCCAGCACTTCATGGCACTCACCCGCCAGATTGACGATCTGCGCCTCGCGCTGACGCGGCAGCAGGCCGTGGATTTTGGCCATCATCACATCCCAGTCGCGCAGCAGGTAAAAGCACACCACCGGGATCAGCACCAGGTTGGTCAGCCAGCCGATCAGCGCCAGGCTTGAAGCGGTGGCCTGGGACAGCACGATGCTGACGATGTCGCCCGCCTCGCTCATGTGCCCGGACAAAGAGGTCTTGAGCTTGTCGAAACGCCAGAAGCCGTCCGACAGACCGAACTTCGCCTGCGCCCACGGCAGCGCCGTGTGCTGCAGCCAGTCAAGTATCTGCGGCGCCAGCTCATACAGGCGCATCAACTGCCTGAACAACATGGGTACCAGCACCAGCAGCAAGGTCATCAACACCAGGGTGAACAGCGCGAACACCGCCACCACCCCCAGGGTACGCGACAGACCGAGCCGCTCAAGACGATCCACCAGCGGATCGCCCATGTAAGCCAGCAGCAATGCCACCAGAAACGGCATCAGGATGGTGTGCAGCAACCCCAGAAAGACCAGCAGCAGAACAGCCCCGCCAATCCAGAACCAACGCCGCGTATCAGTCATTTAATGCCTCTGCATCTGAAAACCATTGACAGGCCCGCCTTACCAGCGGAAATACAACCGCGATGCATCAGTCGGCGCGACACCCGGAGCAACCGGCGCAGTGGCATCCACCGGGACCGCCTCGCTGGCCGGCACCTCTTGCAAGCGAGCCAGTGCCAGTTGTGAGCGAACCTGTTCGGCGCTGGCACTGACCTCGAAGGTCAGCTTGTCGCCCTCGACCAGCACCAGCCGGCCAGCGAACGGTTCAAGCAACCGGTGCAGTTCAGCATAGCGCTCCAGCGTCGAGCCCTGGACCTGCAATTGCTGCGTACTGGCGACGGCGCCCGGCTTGACGGCAAAACGCGGCGCCAAGCGTTCGCTCACCGCCAGCAGCACGGCATCGGCCAACGCTTCTGGATTGGCGCCGGCGGCCGTGCCCTGCTCGCGCTGGTCGCCCAGCCACAACCGCCAGGTGCCCTGCCATTGGCCGCCGTCTTCACGGGCATGCACCGCCAGAATCGCATCGGTGCCGTAGCGCTCGGAGGCTTGCTTGAGTTCAGTAGCATCGTTGTCCGCCAGGTGTTGCGCGGTGCCCACCCCCTGCTCGCTCAGATCGGCCAGCGGCAAGTGCAGCGGCAGCCCGCGATGCTCGGCGGCGCGGCGCAACGGTTCAGCGGCAGCCTGGCCGTCGCCGACCAGATTGGAACCCTCGACCGAATCGTTCAGCCACCAGCCAAGAATGCTCGGCCGATTGCTGCCCCAGATCGGCAGGCCGGCCTGGCGCAAGACGCTGTCGGTGCTGGACGGGTCAAAATCCACCAGCAGTGTCTCTGGCGGGCCGGCTTCATAGCCGAACTGGCTGATGATTTTCTGCGGGTTCTTGCGCAGTTCAGTCAGCGGCGCCTTGGCATTGCCAGTCAGGCGCAGGAGCAGGGTTTGCACCGCCGCCTGAGTGGCCCGGTCACGCTCCTGCGGCGACTGGCCAGTCACTGGCTCGCGCACTTGATAGAGATTGTTCACGGTCTGCGCAAACGCCGGCAGGCTCGCCAGACCCAGGCAGCCAAGAAGAAGACAGGTGGAAAAACGCATGGGCAGTTCCCGAACGAAAAGGAAGACAGCAGGTGAATACGAGACGTGGGACAACAAAAACCACCCATTCATTCACATTAAAGCCGTGTTTGTACAGGCTGCAGCCTTTACCGAATGCGAACGCCCGCACCGCCGGGCTCTGCCCGTCGGCCCAAGGATGGCCCCCACGCAGCAAGCCTGTTAAAATCGCGCGCCTTCACAGACCGACGATGGCACCGACTCCACAATGGCACAGCCAAGGCTGGCCCACACTGGACCCGGGTGTTACGGTCGATCCCCCGAATCCCCCCTAAAGGCCTGGATTTTTTTATGAGCAAGCAACCCTCCCTGAGCTACAAAGACGCCGGTGTAGACATCGACGCCGGTGAAGCATTGGTCCAACGCATCAAAGGCGTGGCCAAGCGGACCGCGCGCCCCGAGGTCATGGGCGGTCTGGGAGGTTTCGGCGCACTCTGCGAAATCCCGGCCGGCTACAAGCAGCCTGTGCTGGTGTCCGGCACCGACGGCGTCGGCACCAAGCTGCGTCTGGCGCTGAACCTGAACAAGCACGACACCATCGGCATCGACCTGGTCGCCATGTGCGTCAACGACCTGGTGGTGTGCGGCGCCGAGCCGCTGTTCTTCCTCGACTACTACGCTACCGGCAAGCTCAATGTCGACACCGCCGCCGCCGTTGTAACCGGCATTGGCGCTGGTTGCGAACTGGCTGGCTGCTCGCTGGTCGGCGGCGAAACCGCTGAAATGCCAGGCATGTACGAAGGCGAAGACTACGACCTGGCCGGCTTCTGCGTCGGTGTAGTTGAAAAGGCCGAGATCATCGACGGCTCCAGGGTTGCCAGCGGCGACGCCCTGATCGCCCTGCCGTCTTCGGGCCCGCACTCCAACGGTTACTCGCTGATCCGCAAGATCATCGAAGTCGCCGGTGCCGACATCGAAAACACCCAGCTCGACGGCAAGCCGCTGACCGAACTGCTGATGGCCCCGACGCGCATCTACGTCAAGCCACTGCTCAAGCTGATCAAGGACACCGGCGCGGTCAAGGCCATGGCCCACATCACCGGCGGCGGCCTGCTGGACAACATCCCGCGCGTTCTGCCAGAAGGCGCACAGGCCGTGGTCGACGTGGCCAGCTGGCAGCGCCCGGCGGTCTTCGACTGGCTGCAACAACAAGGCAACGTCGAAGAGCATGAAATGCACCGCGTCCTCAACTGCGGCGTCGGCATGGTCATCTGTGTGGCTCAGGAACACGTCGAGCAGGCGCTGAACGTGCTGCGCGCCGAAGGCGAGCAACCGTGGGTGATCGGCCAGATCGGCACCGCTGCCGAAGGCGCCGCTCAAGTCGAGCTGAAAAACCTCAAGGCGCATTGATGCCAGCTTCGCATCCAGCGACACGCAATGTCGTGGTGTTGCTGTCGGGTACCGGCAGCAACCTGCAAGCGATGATCGACAGCTTCAGTGACGCCGACAGCCCGGCGCGCATTTGCGCGGTGATTTCCAACCGTGCCGATGCCTTCGGCCTGCAACGTGCTCAGGATGCGGGCATCGACACCCGCGTACTGAACCACAAGGATTTCGAGGGCCGCGAGGCCTTCGATGCCGCCCTCGCCGAACTGATCGACGGCTTCGAGCCAGACCTCGTTGTACTCGCAGGCTTCATGCGTATTCTCAGCGGCGACTTCGTGCGCCACTATCAAGGCCGCCTGCTCAATATCCACCCTTCGCTGCTGCCGCTCTACAAAGGGCTGCATACCCATCAGCGAGCGCTGGAGGCCGGCGACACCGAACATGGCTGCAGTGTGCACTTCGTCACCGAGGAACTCGACGGCGGGCCACTGGTCGTACAGTCGGTGATTTCGGTAGAGTTGCACGACACGCCCGCCACCCTGGCGCAGCGCGTCCATGTTCAGGAACACCGGATTTACCCGCTGGCCATCCGCTGGTTTGCCGAAGGCCGTTTGTGCCTGGGCGAACAGGGTGCGACCCTGGATGGCCAGTTGCTCCCGGCCAGCGGCCACCTGATTCGAAACTAGGAGATCCCATGCGTCGTGCACTGCTCTTCGCTGCTGCTCTGCTTGCCCTGCCCACCAGCCAGGCAGCCGACCTTCAGCCCTTCTCCGCCAGCTACACCGCCGACTGGAAGCAACTGCCCATGAGCGGCACTGCCGAGCGCAGTCTGCAAGCGGGCGCCGACGGCGTCTGGAACCTCAACTTCAAGGCGTCGATGGTCATCGCCAGCCTGAGCGAGTCCAGCACCCTGAAGGTCGATAAAGACGTGATGGTGCCGCAGACCTACCACTTCGAGCGCAGCGGCCTGGGTAAATCCAAGAAGGTCGACCTGGTGTTCGACTGGTCGACCAAGTTCGTCACCGGCACCGACCGTAACGATGCCATCAAGCTGCCGATCAACCGCGGCGTGCTCGACAAGTCCACGTATCAACTGGCCTTGCAGCACGATGTGGCGGCCGGCAAGAAGAGCATGAGCTACCAGGTGGTCGACGGCGACGAGCTGGACACTTATGACTTCCGCGTCCTGAGCTCGGAAAAGGTCGATACCAAAGCCGGCCAGATCGATGCGATCAAGGTCGAACGCGTGCGCGACCCGACACAGAGCAAGCGTACGACGGTGCTCTGGTTCGCCAAGGACTGGGATTACCTGCTGGTACGCCTGCAACAGGTCGAGACCGACGGCAAGGAGTACAACATCATGCTCCAGGACGGTACCGTCAACGGCAAGGCCGTCAAAGGCAGCTAAGCCAGAACGAAAAAGCCCCGGTTCGCGAGATCCGGGGCTTTTTTTCGCCTTCATAAAAGAGATGAAATATCTTTCATGAAACATTAAGAAACAATCAATTCTTTATATATCAATCGGTTACATGAAAACCGAAGGATTTTCAGCCTGTTTGTCACTGACTGGGGTCTTTACTTAGCAAGCTAACAAAAACTATAAAGAAGGCCTGCGACATGTTGACGCAGTTTCCAGAATCGGGAGATCACACCATGACCGTAACAGTGACTGAACGCGACGAAGCCCACATTTCTCACGAAACCGTTGCCCACGGCATTCACATCTGGGATGTACGCCAACAGGATCAATTAGTCGGCATGTTTCATGAAGAAGCCGACGCCCAGCGCTACAAGCAAGAACTTGAAGCACTGGAGAGCAAGCAGTCGTCGCAAAACCGGTAAACCGGTCTTACCACATCAAATCGTCAGGAATCTGATAAGCCGCATACGGATCATCGGCATCCGGCGCTTCGGTCGGGGTGTTGAGCAAGACGATGCGGCGCGGATCGCGTTCCTGAATCTTCAACGCAGGTTCACGCGGAATGATCTCGTAACCGCCACCATGGTGCACGATGGCCAGTGAGCCGCTGCTGAGCTTGTTGCGCACCAGGGTGTTGACCGAGATGCGCTTGACCTTCTTGTCGTCGACGAAGTTGTAATAGTCTTCGGTGGTCAGCTTGGGCAGCCGCGAGACTTCGATCAGTTGCTTGATCTGCGCAGCGCGGGCTTTGGCCTCGACCTTTTCCTGCTGCTGGCGGTTAAGCTCCTGGTCGCGCTTGGCCTTCTCGGCCATGGCTTCCTGGGCCGCACGCTTTTGCGAGTCGTCGGCTTCGATCTGGCCTTTATGCACCAGACGCTGTTCTTTCTGTTTGGCTTTGCCGACCTGTTTGGCCTGCTTTTCGTTGACCAGACCTGCCTTGAGCAATTGGTCGCGTAGGGAAAGGCTCATTGTCTACTCGCTTATTCGATTTCACGCACTCAGCCACAACGGGCCGGGTTCTTTTCCTGACGTTTGGCTTCGCCCCACAGGGCATCGAGTTCTTCCAGGCTACAGGCTTCGAGCGCTCGCCCCTGCTGCCGTACCGTCGCCTCGATAAAACGAAAGCGTCGATCGAACTTGCCGTTTGCCGAGCGTAGCGCAGTTTCGGGGTCGACTTTAAGGTGGCGCGCCAGGTTGACCACTGAAAACAGCAAATCACCGATTTCCTCAGCCACCTGAGCGCTCTCGCCGTCGGCCATGGCCTCCAGCACTTCATCGAGCTCTTCGCGCACCTTGTCGACCACCGGCAACGCCGCCGGCCAGTCGAAACCCACCTGGGCTGCACGCTTTTGCAGCTTGCCGGCCCGCGACAACGCCGGCAAGGCCGCCGGCACATCGTCGAGCAACGACAACTGCTCTGGCACCTGCGCTTGCTCTGCGCGCTCCTGGGCCTTGATCTCGTCCCAGCGCCGATTGACCTCGGCTTCACTCAGGCGCGGCGTCTCCAGCGGTGCATACAACTCGCCGGTGGGAAACACATGCGGATGACGGCGCAACAGCTTGCGGGTGATGCCATCGACCACCGCATCGAACTCGAAGCGCCCTTCCTCCTTGGCCAGTTGGGCGTAGAACACCACCTGAAACAACAGGTCACCCAGCTCACCCTGCAAATGCGCAAAATCGGCGCGCTCGATGGTGTCGGCCACTTCATAGGCCTCCTCCAGCGTGTGCGGCACGATACTGGCGTACGTCTGCTTCAGATCCCACGGGCAGCCGTACTGCGGATCACGCAGCCGGGCCATCAGATTCAGCAGGTCTTCAAGCTTGTACATATAGGCTTCCTTCGGTCGCCCGTAGGACCGACTTTAGTCGGGAACGCAGACGCCGGTATTTCGCGTCGTAACCTTCGCGGCTGAAGCCGCTCCTACGGGCCGATCATCATGAGGTCTTGTTGCGGCGTGTCTCGATGATGTTCGGCAACTGGGCAATCCGCCCCAGCAGACGGCCCAGTGCGTCGAGCCCTGGAATCTCGATGGTCAGCGACATCAGCGCGGTGTTGTCTTCCTTGTTCGAGCGGGTGTTGACCGCCAGGACGTTGATACGCTCGTTGAGCAGCACCTGGGTGACGTCACGCAGCAAACCGGAGCGGTCGTAGGCACGAATGATGATGTCCACCGGATACGTGAGCACCGGCGCCGGCCCCCAGCTGACCTGGATGATCCGCTCAGGTTCGCGACCGCCCAGTTGCAGGACCGAGGCACAGTCCTGACGGTGAATGGTCACGCCGCGGCCTTGAGTGATATAGCCGACGATCGCATCGCCCGGTACCGGCTGGCAGCAGCCGGCGATCTGGGTCAGCAGGTTGCCCACACCCTGAATCTGGATATCGCCACGTTTGCCCGGCCGGTAGCCGGTGGCTTTGCGCGGGATCAGTTCGACTTCATTAAGGCGCTCTGGCTCGACCTGCTGTTGCGCCAGATTGACCAGTTGGGTCAGGCGCAAATCACCGGCACCCAAGGCTGCAAACAGGTCTTCGGCGGTCTTGTAGTTGGCCTTGTCGGCCAGCTTGTCGAAGTCGACCTGGCCCAGCGCCACCCGCGCCAGTTCGCGTTCGAGCAAGGTCTTGCCGGCGGCGACGTTCTGGTCGCGTGCCTGCAGCTTGAACCAGTGAACGATCTTGGCACGGGCCCGCGAGGTGGTGATGTAGCCCAGGTTGGAGTTCAGCCAGTCACGGCTTGGCGTACCGTGCTTGCTGGTGATGATCTCGACCTGTTCACCGGTCTGCAGGCTGTAGTTGAGCGGCACAATGCGCCCGTTGATCTTGGCACCACGGCAATTGTGGCCGATCTCGGTGTGCACCCGGTAAGCGAAGTCAAGCGGCGTAGAGCCTTTGGGCAGGTCGATGGCGTGGCCGTCAGGGGTGAAGACATACACCCGGTCAGGTTCGATATCGACCCGCAATTGCTCGGCCAGGCCACCGATATCGCCAAGTTCTTCGTGCCATTCCAGCACCTGGCGCAACCACGAGATTTTCTCTTCGTAGTGGTTGGAGCCCGATTTGACGTCAGTGCCCTTGTAGCGCCAGTGCGCGCACACGCCCAGTTCGGCTTCTTCGTGCATGGCGTGGGTGCGAATCTGCACCTCCAGCACCTTGCCTTCCGGGCCGATAACGGCGGTGTGCAGCGAGCGATAGCCGTTTTCCTTGGGGTTGGCGATGTAGTCGTCGAACTCCTTGGGAATGTGCCGCCACAAGGTGTGCACGATGCCCAGCGCGGTGTAGCAGTCGCGCATTTCCGGGACCAGCACGCGCACGGCACGCACGTCGTAGATCTGGCTGAACGCCAGCCCCTTGCGCTGCATTTTGCGCCAGATCGAATAGATATGTTTCGCACGGCCGCTGATATCGGCCTTGACGCCGGTGGCCAGCAACTCGCCTTCGAGCTGGCCCATCACGTCATTGATGAAGCGCTCGCGGTCCAGACGCCGTTCGTGCAGCAGCTTGGCAATCTGCTTGTATTGCTCGGGCTCCAGGTAGCGGAAAGACAGGTCTTCCAGCTCCCACTTGATATGGCCGATGCCCAGGCGGTGCGCCAGTGGTGCATAGATATCGAAGACTTCGCGGGCGACGCGGTTGCGCTTTTCTTCGTCGGTATTTTTTACCGCACGAATCGCGCACGTACGCTCGGCCAGCTTGATCAGCGCCACGCGCACGTCGTCGACCATCGCCACCAGCATCTTGCGCAGGTTCTCGACCTGGGTCTGGCTGCCCAGCACCAGCGACTGACGCGGGCTCAGGCTGGCGCTGATGGCGGCCATGCGCAGCACGCCGTCGATCAGCTTGGCGACCGTGGCGCCGAAACGCTCCTCGACCTGCGCCAGGGGAATGACCCCTTCGCGTACGCCGCGATAAATGACCGCCGCAATCAGGGTGTCCTGATCGAGCTTGAGATCGGCCAGAATCTCGGCGATTTCAAGGCCCGTCTGAAAACTGGACGTGCCGTCGGCCCAATCGTTGGCCGTGACTTTTTCCTGCTGCTCGGCTTGCCGGGCAAATTCGCAGGCCGCTTTCATGGCCTCGCGATCCAGAATCAGATCGACGCTGACGATATGATCGAGCCACGCGTCGAGATTGATACTGCCGTCGGTGTTGACCGGCTGGTGTGCTCTCACCTGTACCATGCATTACCTTCCCTACGGCGCGATGAATAGCGCCGACAGTCGCCTGCCTTCTGCGCGAATGCCACTTGCGGGGCCCACAAGCACCGGCATTCGCGGGCCGGTCGGATTAAACGAGATTCCCTGTCAGCAACGGCTCGATCCTCTGAACCGCTGCTCACTCACTCATTTCGAATAAAGCCATCGCCTCGACATGCGCCGTCTGCGGAAACATGTCGAGGATTCCGGCGCGTTTTAACCGGTAGCCCTGCCTGACCAGCTCGACCGTGTCGCGGGCCAGGGTTGCCGGGTTACATGACACATATAATAAACGCCGGGCGCCTGACTGGCCGATCTGGCGTACCACTTCAAAGGCACCGTCGCGCGGCGGGTCCAAGAGTACCGCAGAAAATCCCTCTACAGCGCCACCTGCCGTAGCCAGAGTCCCGGAAAGATCGGCCTGCCGGAACGTCACGTTTTCAAGCCCGTTGGCCTGGGCATTGAGCCCGGCACGGTCGACCATCACTTGCACACCTTCGATTGCCACCACTTCACGCACTTTGCCCGCCAGCGGCAAGGCAAAGTTGCCAAGCCCGCAGAACAGGTCCATGACCCGCTCTTGCGGTTGCGGCGCCAGCCAGTCCAGGGCCTGCTCGATCATCGCGGTATTGACCACTGCATTGACCTGAATGAAATCTCCCGGCCGCCAGGCCAGGTTCAGATTCCACGGTTCCAGCCGGTAGCCCAGCGCATGATCAGGATCAGCCGGATACGGCTCACCGTCGCCGTGCAACCAGAGCTGTACACCGTGTACCTTGCAAAAGTCATGCAGGATCGCCAGATCGGCCTCGGACAACGGCGCGGTATGACGCAACAACAGCGCCTTCGATGTGCCGCTGAACAGCTCGACATGCCCTAGCGCCTGAGGTTTACCGAGGCGCGCCAGTAGCGCCGGCAATTGCTCCATGAGCGGCTGCAGCTCGGGCACCAGCACCGAGCAATGACCGATAGCGACAATATCCTGACTGGCTGCTGCACGAAAACCGACGTCCAGGCGTCGCGCCTTCTGGTCCCAGCGCACCGCAACGCGCGCGCGGCGCCGGTAGCCCAGCTCGGGACCGACCAGTGGTGCGGCCCATTGCTCGGGCGTCACATTGGCGACGCGCTGCAACTGTTCGGCGAGCATGTCCTGCTTGAGCGTCAATTGTTGGGCGTGGGGCATGTGCTGCACGCTGCAACCACCGCAGCGGCCAAAATACTCACAGGCGGCAGGCCTGCGCGACTCGCTGGCCTTCAATACCCGCTCGGTACGTGCCTCGACCACCTTGCCACGAGCATTGAGCACCCGCGCCTCGACCTCTTCGCCCGCCAAGCTACCGGCGACGAACCAGGTGCGGCCCTCGACAAAGCCGATGCCACGGCCGTCACTGGCCAGGCGCTCGATGACCAGGCGTTGCTTCTTGCCAACCGGCACTTGCGTGGTTTTAACGCCACCGGCGGGCTGAAAGCGCAGCCCTCGTACGTGTTTGGCCATCAGTTGGGTGCGTCGTAGACGCCGGTCGACAGGTAGCGGTCGCCGCGGTCACAAATAATGGCGACGATCACAGCGTTCTCGACTTCACGGGACAGGCGCAGCATGCCGGCTACAGCACCGCCGGACGACACACCACAGAAAATGCCTTCTTCACGCGCCAGACGACGCATCACGTCTTCGGCCTCGGTCTGGCCCATATCGATGATGCGGTCGATGCGATCGGACTCATAGATGCGCGGCAGGTACTCTTCGGGCCAGCGGCGAATACCGGGAATGGCAGCGCCCTCCATCGGTTGCAGGCCGACGATCTGCACGTTCGGATTCTGCTCCTTGAGGTAGCGCGAGGTGCCCATGATGGTACCGGTGGTGCCCATGGAGCTGACGAAATGGGTAATGGTGCCAGCGGTCTGCTGCCACAGTTCCGGGCCGGTGCTGGTGTAGTGCGCCTCGGGATTGTCGCCGTTGGCGAACTGGTCCAGCACCTTGCCACGGCCTTCGGCCTGCATGCGCTCGGCCAGGTCGCGGGCGCCTTCCATGCCCTCTTCCTTGCTGACCAGAATCAGTTCGGCGCCATAGGCAGTCATCGCCGCCTTGCGCTCGGCACTGGAGTTGTCAGGCATGATCAGGATCATCCGGTAGCCCTTGATAGCCGCCACCATCGCCAGGGCGATACCGGTGTTGCCGGACGTGGCTTCGATCAGGGTGTCGCCAGGCTGGATCTGGCCGCGCGATTCGGCACGGTTGATCATCGACAGCGCCGGGCGGTCTTTGACCGAGCCTGCCGGGTTGTTACCTTCGAGCTTCAACAGGAGGGTATTGCTGGTGTCGCCACCGATACGCTGCAGGCGCACCAGTGGTGTGTTGCCGACGTGATCGGCAATGGTTGGATACTGCAGGGTCATGGCGTCTTCGCAATCCAGACTGCGGGGGCGCCTATCATAACGGCAAACGCCCAAAGCCCATATCACGCAAAGTGAGGGGCTTATCACCAAAAGGAATAAGGCAATAAGCCCTTTGTGGTTGCCCCATGGCTATGCCGGGCCCGACAAGGTTGTAACATGCGCACATTGAATGGCTACACTGCCTGTGCCGTACGTCTGTTTTCCGACAGCGTGCACACCTGACCTGCCGCCGGAGAACGCGTGTGCTGACCAAGCTGGGTATCAAGAGTCGGGTCCTGTTGCTGACCATCCTGCCCACCAGCCTCATGGCCCTGGTATTGGGCAGCTACTTCACCTGGATGCAGCTGTATGAACTGCAAAACCAGTTGCTGGCCCGTGGCGAGATGACCACCCGCCAACTGGTGCCGCTGGCCGCACCGGCGCTGGGCCGCAAAGACAAGGCCGTGCTCAGCCGCATCGCCACCCAGACTCTGGAAGAGGACGATGTTCGCTCGGTGACCTTTCTGGACGCCGATCGTACGGTGCTGACCCACGCCGGCCCCAGCATGATCAACCCGCCGCCCACAGGGCAAGGCACGCAACTGGTCAACAGCACCGGCAGCGACGCGACCCGTTACCTGCTGCCGGTATTCGGCAATCAGCGCCACCTCACCGGCGCAACCATCCCCGATGAAGCCGACCGACTGCTGGGCTGGGTCGAGCTTGAGATTTCTCATAATGGCACCCTGCTGCGCGGCTACCGCAGCCTGTTTGCCAGCATGTTGCTGATTCTCACGGGCCTGGCGATCACCGCCGTGCTGGCGCTGCGCATGAGCCGCAGCATCAATCAGCCCCTGGGGCGCATCAAGCAGGCGGTCAACCAGCTCAAGGAAGGCCATCTCGAAACCCGCCTGCCACCTCTGGGCAGCCAGGAACTGGATGAACTGGCCTCGGGCATCAACCGCATGGCTTCGACCCTGCAAAATGCTCAGGAAGAACTGCAAAACAGTATTGATCAGGCCACCGAAGACGTACGCCAGAACCTTGAGACCATCGAGATCCAGAACATCGAACTTGATCTCGCGCGAAAAGAGGCACTGGAAGCCAGCCGCATCAAGTCGGAGTTTCTGGCCAACATGAGCCATGAAATCCGCACACCGCTCAACGGTATTCTCGGCTTCACCCACTTGCTGCAAAAAAGCGAACTGACTCCGCGCCAGAACGACTACCTCAACACCATCGAAAAGTCCGCCGACAGCCTGCTGAGCATCATCAACGAAATCCTCGACTTCTCGAAAATCGAGGCCGGCAAGCTGGTGCTCGACAGCATTCCGTTCAACCTGCGCGACCTGTTGCAAGACACCCTGACCATCCTTGCTCCGGCCGCCCACGCCAAAGAGCTTGAACTGGTCAGCCTGGTGTACCGCGACACGCCGCTGGCGCTGACCGGCGACCCGCTGCGGCTCAAGCAGATCCTCACCAACCTGGTCAGCAACGCGATCAAGTTCACCCGCGAAGGCACTATCGTCGCCCGCGCCATGGTCGAGGAAGAAACCGAAGACACTGCGCAATTGCGCATCAGCGTGCAAGACACCGGCATCGGCCTGTCCAATCAGGACGTGCGGGCGTTATTCCAGGCGTTCAGCCAGGCCGACAATTCGTTGTCGCGCCAACCGGGCGGCACCGGCCTGGGACTGGTGATTTCCAAGCGTTTGATCGAGCAGATGGGCGGCGAGATCGGCGTCGACAGCACACCAGGGGTCGGCTCGGAATTCTGGATCAGCCTGAAGCTGCCCAAAGCCCGCGACGACACCGACGATCCGGTAGCACACCCGCTGCAAGACGTGCGCGTGGCCGTGATGGAGCGCCACGAACTGGCGCGCCAGGCGCTGGAGCACCAGCTTGAAGACTGCGGCCTGGAGCCGCTGATCTTCAAAAATCTGGAAAGCCTGATCAATGGCGTGACCGTCGCCCATCAGACCCCGACCGCCATCGAACTGGCGGTGCTGGGCGTGACCAGCTACGACATTCCGCCCGAGCGCCTGCGCCAGCACGTCTGGGATCTGGAAAATCTCGGCTGCAAGGTGCTGGTGCTGTGCCCGACCACCGAGCAGGCGGCGTTTCAGGTCTCGGTACCGGATGTGTATACCCAGCTACAGGCCAAGCCTGCCTGTAACCGCAAGCTGCACCGCGCCCTGTCGGAGCTGATCACCCCGAAAGTGGTGCGCCCCGACGTCAGCCTGCCGCTGCCCAGCCGCGCGCCGCGCATCCTGTGCGTGGACGACAACCCGGCCAATCTGTTGCTGGTACAAACGCTGCTCGAAGACATGGGCAGTATCGTCTCCGCCGTCGACAGCGGCTATGCCGCCGTGCAGGCGGTGCAGAGCGACACCTTCGACCTGGTGCTGATGGATGTGCAAATGCCGGGCATGGACGGGCGCCAGGCCACCGAGGCGATTCGAGACTGGGAAGCGCAACGGCAAAGCAGCCCGATGCCGATCGTAGCCCTGACCGCCCACGCCATGGCCAACGAAAAACGCTCGTTGCTGCAAAGCGGCATGGACGACTACATGACCAAGCCGATCGGCGAGCGGCAACTGGCGCAAGTGGTGCTCAAGTGGACCGGCCTGGCCCTGCGCACCGCACAACCCGAAAGCCCGGCCGATACCGCTGCCAGCCATCTGGGGCCACTGGTGCTCGACCACGAGGAAGGCCTGCGCCTGGCCGCCGGCAAACCGGATCTTGCCGCCGACATGCTGGCCATGTTGCTGGCCGCGCTGGACGCCGACCGCGAAGCGATCCGCGCGGCCCGCGCCGCCACCGATATTCAGGCCCTGATCGAACGCATCCACCGCCTGCACGGTGCCACCCGCTACTGTGGCGTGCCGCAATTGCGCGCCGCCTGCCAGCGTGCCGAAACCCTGCTCAAACAGGACGCCCCACAAGCCGATCAAGCACTCAACGACCTGGACAAAGCCATCACCCGCCTGGCCGTCGAAGCACGCGTCACAGCTTAGGGGCAGCGGCAAGTGATTAGCTGCAAGCGGCAAGCAAGAGCCAAAGCGCGTATGGCTTGCGGCTTATAGCTTGCAACTTGCCGCTGCTCCTGCGTGGTAAGATGCGCGTATTTTGGAGGACCCATGGCCGAACACGATTTCCGTTACAGCATGCTTAACCCGCAACACACCCTGACCGAGTGCCGTACGCTGGCGCCGGGCCGTTATCAGGTCACTGGCAACGGTGGCTCGATCCACGAAGGCGACCAGTTGCTGGTCACCCTCAAGGGCAGCAAAACGCTGTACATGCGCCTGTCGGTGGAAAAAGTCCGCCACCTGATCAACCCGCCCGGTCAATGGGTCGCGGTGGCCAAGGGGCCGGTGTTCAACGAACTGGCGATCCATGAGTGGAAAGTCAATTGCGACAGCTGCAACAGCGAGCTGACGTTCGAGTTCTCGGTCGAGAGCAGCCTGGGCACCAAGGCGCAGAAACCGGCGGCCGTGGCACGCATTGCCGAACTGGGCTGGAAAACCGACGGTGACAAACACCTGTGCCGTAAATGCCAGGTGCAACCGGCATGAAACGCCTGGTTGTAACCGGCCTGACCGGCGCCCTGCTGCTGGCCGGGTGCGCCAGCCAGCCGGCAACCGAGGTCGAACTGGACAAAAGTTATGTACTGGAGTGGATCGGTGAACGCCCGCTGATCGACCGCAGCCGCTTGACCATGACCCTGGGCCGCGATGGCCGGGCTTATGGCAATGCCGGCTGCAACCACTGGTTCGCGTCTTACACCCTTGAAGGCCAGACACTGACCTTCGACAAGGTGGGCAAGACCCGCAAGCTGTGCGTCGAGGCGCTGATGGAGCAGGAGCAGCGTTTTCTCACTGCCCTGCCCGGCACCCAGCGCTGGGACGTTTCACCGATCCAGCAACTGCGCCTGTGGCCCGCCGAAGGCCAGCCACTGCGGTTCTGGCCGGAGTAAATCAGCCCCGCGCATCGCCACGCAATGCCTTGATCCGCGCGATCACGCCTTCAGCGCTTTGTTCGCCCAGCAACTGCTCACGCATCTTGCCCTTGTCGTCGATGATGTAGGTCACCGGCAAGGCATCGGCCGGGGGCAGTTCATAGCGCTCGGCCGGGTCCTGGGCCAATACGGTGAACTTGATGCCCAGCGCATTGGCCGCCTTTTTCAGGTCTTCGCCCTGCAGGTTGTCGAAGTTGACCCCCAGCACCGTGACCTTGCTGTCCTTCAGCTGCTCGGCCAGGCCATTGAATTCGGGGATTTCAGTCCTGCACGGGCCGCACCATTCAGCCCAGTAGTTGATCACCAGCCAGTGCTTGTCGATGCGCTCGCTGGCAACTTTCTGACCGTTCTGGTCAATGCCCAGGTCTGCGCCACACCCACTGAGCAGCATGCTGCCGACCAGTGCCATCACCGCTGCCAATCGCTTTGCCATCTGTGTTTCCTTCTTTCGCCATGACCTGTACTGATGTAACCCAATGCAACCGCAGGCGACTGTGTATGTCGAACGCTTGCATGGCGCAGGTAGAATACGCGCCACCCTGTCTTCGATGCGACCCACAAATGACCGCCCTGACGCTTTATCACAACCCGCGCTGTTCAAAATCCCGTGCTGCACTGGAACTGCTGCAAGCGCGCGACCTGGCACCGGAAATCGTCCTGTACCTGCAAACGCCGCCCGACGAAGCGCAATTGCGCCAGTTGCTCGACAAGCTGGGCATCGCGCCACGGCAATTGCTGCGCAGCGGCGAAGACGAATACAAGAGCCTGAACCTGGCCGACCCGAGCCTGAGCGATGCGCAACTGATTGCCGCCATGGCTGCGCACCCCAAGCTCATCGAGCGGCCGATTCTGGTCGCCGGTGACCGCGCCGTGATCGGCCGGCCACCGGAAAACATCCTGGAGTTGTTGCCGTGAGTACGCCTTATATCCTCGTGCTGTTTTACAGCCGCAACGGCTCGACCAGCGAAATGGCCCGGCAGATCGCCCGGGGCATCGAAATGGGCGGCATGGAAGCGCGACTGCGCACGGTGCCGGCAATTTCGGCCGACTGCGAAGCCACCGCACCCTCGATTCCCGACAGTGGCGCGCCGTACGCCAGCCTTGATGACCTCAAGCACTGCCACGGCCTGGCGCTGGGCAGCCCGACGCGCTTCGGCAACATGGCCGCACCGCTCAAATACTTTCTCGATGGCACCAGCAACCTGTGGCTGACCGGCGCTCTGGTAGGCAAGCCTGCCTGCGTGTTCACCTCCACCGCCAGCCTGCACGGCGGCCAGGAAACCACGCTGATGTCGATGCTGCTGCCATTGCTGCACCACGGCATGCTGATCACCGGCCTGCCGTACAGCGAATCGGCCCTGCTGGAAACCGCCGGCGGCGGCACACCGTATGGCGCCAGCCACCACGCTGGCGCCGACGGCAAGCGGCCGCTGGACAAGCACGAGACCGAGCTGTGTCGCGCGCTGGGTCAGCGCCTGGCGAAGACGGCATTGTTGCTTCAAGGCTGAGTACAGGTGCGCGCCCCATAGACTTTCGCGGCTAAAGCCGCTCCTACGGAGTATCGATGCAAGACTACAAATGGCTTCACGCGTACTGCCTGAACCGCTTCGGTTCGGCCAAGGCACTGGAAGCCCAGTTACCGGTGCCGAAAACCCCGCGTCAATTGCAGGCGATCAGCAATGATCGCTACCTGTCGACCATGGCCTTGCGGGTGTTTCGCGCAGGTCTCAAGCACAGCCTGGTGGACGCCAAGTGGCCGGCATTCGAACAGGTGTTCTTTGGCTTCGATCCGGAGAAGGTCGTGCTGATGGGCGCCGACCATCTGGAGCGGCTGATGCAGGATGCGCGCATCATTCGCCACCTGGGCAAGCTCAAAAGCGTGCCGCGCAATGCGCAGATGATTCTGGACATCGCTCACGAGCATGGCAGTTTCGGTAAATTCATCGCCCAGTGGCCGGGTGAAGACATCACAGGGCTCTGGCAGTACCTGAACAAGCACGGCACCCAGTTGGGCGGGCTGTCGGCACCGCGCTTTCTGCGCATGGTCGGCAAGGACACCTTCGTGCCCAGCAACGATGTGGTCGCCGCGCTCAACGCCCAGGACATCGTCGACAAGGTGCCGAGCAGCAAGCGTGATCAGGCGGCGGTACAGGCTGCCTTCAACCAGTGGCAGACTGAAAGCGGCAGGCCGTTATGCCAGCTTTCAGCGATGCTGGCGTTTACGGTGAATCACTAGACCTAGATATTCACCACATTGACGAAGCGCGACGCCGCGCTTTCGTCCATGCGCAGGCTGGTGAAGTCGAACAGATTACGGTCGGCCAGTTGCGAAGGCTGGACATTCTGCAAGGCACGGAAAATGCTCTCGGTACGCCCCGGAGTCTTGCGTTCCCACTCGATCAGCATGTCCTTGACCACCTGGCGTTGCAGGTTTTCCTGCGAGCCGCACAGGTTGCATGGAATGATCGGAAAACCCTTCAAATCCGAATAAGCCTGAATGTCTTTCTCATGGCAGTAGGCCAACGGACGAATCACCACGTTGCGGCCATCGTCGGAACGCAGCTTGGGCGGCATGGCCTTGAGCGAACCGTTGAAGAACATGTTCAAGAAGAACGTCTCGACGATGTCGTCGCGGTGATGCCCCAGCGCCATTTTGGTCGCGCCAATTTCATCGGCAAAGGTGTACAGCGTGCCGCGACGCAGGCGCGAGCACAGCGAACAGGTGGTCTTGCCCTCGGGAATCAGCTCCTTGACCACCGAATAGGTGTCTTTCTCGACGATGTGGTACTCGACCCCCAGGCTTTTCAGGTAGGCCGGCAGCACCTCCTCGGGAAAGCCCGGCTGCTTCTGGTCCATGTTGACGGCCACGATGTCGAACCTGATCGGTGCCACCTTCTGCAGGTGCATCAGCACATCGAGCATGGTGTAGCTGTCCTTGCCGCCGGACAGGCAGACCATGACCTTGTCGCCCTCCTCGATCATGTTGTAATCGCTGACAGCCTCGCCGGCCAGCCGACGCAGGCGTTTCTGCAGTTTGTTCTGATTGACTGAAAGAGTGCCCATGGTGCTGGTGATATCCGCTGCAAGGTGTCGACAGGTGGCCTGAAAAAGAAAGCTTTGAGCAAGACCGCTGAAAAGGCCGCCATTTTACGCACAACCGCCACATCATTGAACATGCCGTGGTACAGGGTATTAACCGCAGCGCTGCCATTGCCAATCGCTCTAAGCCCGCCCGACCATGGGCCGGGGTATTTTCTATACTGCCCAATGAGGCAAGCGCGCCGACAACCGGTGGCGCCAGGCCTTTATTTCGGCGGCGGTCATCCGCCACACCTTGCCGGAATGTGTCTTGCACGCTGATCAGGAGTCACCCTGTGATCAATCATGTCTGGGGCTTGTTCACCCACCCGGAACGCGAATGGCAACAGATTCGCAAGGAAGACGAGAGCATTCGTCATATCTATCTCACCCACACACTGCTGCTGGCAGCCATCGCCCCTCTATGCGCCTACATCGGCACCACCCAGATTGGCTGGGTGATCGGCGAACGCGCGCCGGTCATGCTCACGCATGGCAGCGCCCTGGGCATGGCGTTCATGTCCTACCTGACGATGCTGGCCGGCGTGGCGATCATGGGCGGCTTCATCCACTGGATGGCCCGCACCTACGGTGCCGATCCAAGCCTGGCGCG
Source organism: Pseudomonas sp. 3A(2025) (assembly GCF_054589175.1). Lineage (NCBI taxonomy): Bacteria > Pseudomonadati > Pseudomonadota > Gammaproteobacteria > Pseudomonadales > Pseudomonadaceae > Pseudomonas > Pseudomonas sp. 3A(2025). The sequence goes on from NZ_BAAILM010000113.1 coordinate 429,704, forward strand.
CTGCATCGCCTTTGCTACTTACACCGCGACCCCGTTGTTCATCGCCGGCCTGAGCGCACTTTATCCACACCTGTGGCTGGGCCTGCTGGCGGGCACGGCGGCAATCAGCTACACCGTGTACCTGCTCTATACGGGGCTTGCGCCCTTCATGAATGTGCCTTCTGAAGAGGGCTTCATGTTCTCCAGCGCCATTCTTGCGGTCGGCCTGGTGGTACTGGTGGCGATCATGGCCTTTACCGTGGTCTTGTGGGGTTTGGGCGTCGGCCCGCAATACACCGGCTAACCGGACGGGCAGCGGGCATCCGGGTTTCCAGCGCACGAGCGCCTTCTGCATAATGGGCGCTTCTGGAGAGTTGTCACGCATGCCCGAGCTACTGAAGTCCCGAGTCGAAACCTGTTACCAACAAGCCGAAGCCTTCTTCAAGCGCCCGTTCAAACGTCCCGTGGTCAGTTTCAAACTGCGCGGCCAGAAGGCCGGCGTCGCCCATCTGCAGGAGAACAAGCTGCGCTTCAACCCACAGCTGTACCAGGAGAACAGCGAAGACTTTCTGTACCAGACCGTCCCGCACGAAGTCGCGCACCTGATCGCCCATCAGCTGTTCGGCGCCGGCATTCAGCCACATGGCCAGGAATGGCAATTGATCATGCGCGGCGTGTACCAGTTGGCGCCCAACCGTTGCCACACCTATGCCGTGCAGCGGCGCAAGGCGACCCGCTATATCTACCAGTGCCCCTGCCCCGACAGCGACTTTGCGTTCACTGTGCAGCGCCATCGGCTGGTCGCACAGGGCCGGCGTTACCTGTGCCGTCGCTGCAAGCAGGCGCTGACGTTCAGCGGCAGCGTCCGCGTCGAATAAAACCAGCCGTCTGAAAACGAAAAAACCCATCCGAAGATGGGTTTTTTCTGTCTGGGAGGTATCAGACCACAGGCTTGGTGGTATTCACCGGAGCCGGGCCTTCAGCAACACCCAGGTCGTCTTCGTGGCGGGTTTCAACGATGGTGGTACCACCGGAAGCCAGCTCGGACTGCAGCTTGTTGGTGTCCAGCTCGCCAACCCACTTGGCGACAACCACGGTAGCGACAGCGTTACCAACCAGGTTGGTCAGGGCACGGGCTTCGGACATGAAGCGGTCGATACCCAGGATCAGCGCCAGACCGGCAACCGGCAGGTGACCTACGGCCGACAGGGTTGCAGCCAGAACGATGAAGCCGCTACCGGTCACGCCAGCAGCCCCTTTGGAGGACAACAGCAGCACCAGCAACAGGGTGATCTGGTGGGTGATGTCCATTTCGGTGTTGGTCGCCTGAGCGATGAACACAGCGGCCATGGTCAGGTAGATCGAGGTACCGTCGAGGTTGAACGAGTAACCGGTCGGGATCACCAGACCCACTACCGATTTCTGTGCACCCAGGCGCTCCATTTTGATCAGCATGCGTGGCAGGGCCGATTCCGAGGAGGAAGTACCCAGCACGATCAGCAGCTCTTCACGGATGTAGCGCACCAGCTTCAACACGCTGAAACCGTGAGCGCGGCAGATGGCGCCCAGCACCAGAACCACGAACAGGAAGCAGGTGATGTAGAAGCAGATCATCAACTGGCCCAGCTGCACCAGCGAGCTGACACCGTACGCACCGATGGTGAAGGCCATGGCACCGAAGGCACCGATCGGGGCGAGCTTCATGATCATGTTGATGATGTTGAACATCACATGGGCGAAGCGATCGATGAAATCCAGCACCGGACGGCCGTAGGCACCCAGGCGATGCAGGGCGAAGCCGAAGATCACCGAGAACATCAGCACTTGCAGGATGTCGCCGTTGGCGAAGGCGCCGACGATGGTGTTCGGGATCACGTTGAGGATAAAGCCGACAACGCTCTGGTCTTTACTGGCCGTGACGTAAGCCGCGATCTTGGAGGCGTCGAGGGTGCTGACGTCGATGTTCATGCCGGCGCCCGGCTGAACGACGTTGACCACGATCAGGCCGATAACCAGGGCCAGGGTGGAAACGATTTCGAAGTACAGCAGCGCATAACCACCGGTCTTGCCGACCGATTTCATGTTCTGCATGCCGGCGATGCCGCTGACGACGGTACAGAAGATGATGGGGGCGATGACCATTTTGATCAGTTTGATGAATCCGTCACCCAGCGGCTTGAGGGCCTTGCCGGTGTCCGGATAGAAGTGACCGATGAGAATACCGATCACGATGGCCACGATGACCTGGAAATACAGAGTTTTGTAGAAAGGCTGACGAGTCGTCATTGCAGTTATCCTCAAGGGCTTCGCCGCACAGTTCATCTGATGCTTGCGTTGCCTATAAAGCGTAACCCTCCTGCACTGGAGGGATTTGTTTTGTCGAGCTGCGCGTGGCAGACATCTGCGACTTGTATAGCAACAGCTGTGCCAGCCTTTGATTTTTTCTGTAAAGCCCCACCCGGCAAGGGCCGTACTTATGAAACTAGACGTTTCTGAGGAGAGTGCATGGCGGATTTCCGCCGGATTCAAAAAAAATCCGGCGAGGGGTGGCGGGTATCCGCCAGAATCATTCCGCCATGAAATGGATACGGAACAACGCGCCGCCCAGTGGTGAGTCTTCCAGGGTCAGGTGAGCGTTGTAGCTTTCGATAATGTCCTTGACCACCGCCAGGCCAATGCCCTGCCCCGGGTTCTGCCGGTCCAGACGCTCGCCCCGTTGCAGGATGCGCGCGCGCTGGTTCGGCGGCACGCCCGGCCCGTCATCCTCGACACACAGCTCGTCACCGCCCGGGCTGCTGACGAAGCTGACGCGCACTTCACCCAGGCATAGCCGGTAGGCGTTTTCCAGCAGGTTGCCGAGCATTTCCATCAGCGCCGCCTCTTCCATGGGCACCTGCCCGTGCTCTGGCAGGTCGAGGCTGACCCTGACTTCCTTGTCGCGATAGACCTTCTGCAAGGTGTTACACAGGCTTTCGACCACCGGCCGCAACTTGACGTGATAACGCACCAGGCCGCTCTTGCGCAGGCTGGCACGTTGCAACTGATAGCCGATCTGCTGACTCATGCGCTCGATCTGCGATTGCAGCACCCGCGCCTGCTCGACATCCTCAGGGCGCTTGGCGATGTTCTCGCTGACCCCCTGCAATACCGCCAGCGGGGTTTTCAGACTGTGCGCCAGATCGCCCAGCGAGTCGCGATAACGAATACGCTGCTCACGCTCGCTGCGCAGCAGGCGGTTGAGCGAGCCGGTCAGGCGCAGCAGTTCACTGGGGTGGTCTTCACCCAGGCTGTCGCGCGCCCCGGCTTCCACCTGGTCAAGCTCCTTGCTGACGCCCTTGAGCGCGCGCAAACCCCAGGTCAGGCCCAGCCACAACAAGCCGAGCAACACCACCAGCGCCGCACCGAAGCCCAGATAAAGCTTCTTGCGCAACTCGCCGACGGTTTCCTGATAGCCGCGCAAGGACTGCACGGCAACAATGCTGAACGCCACATTACGACCGCCCAGCAGGCGAATTTCGACGTCATAGACAAAGAACTCTTCGCCTTCGGCATTCTTGATCCGCGTGAATTTGCTGCCCTGGCCGTCGTAGTACGGGTGGTAGTTGATGTCTTCGGCCTCGGCCGCCAGCGAGCGCCACACCAGTTGACCCTGGCGGTTATAGATGTAGCCCAGCAGGCGACTGCCCGGCAGGTTGAACTGCTCACCGGGCAACAGCGACGGCATCAGCAAATGGCCGCCCTCGACCCGTGCCGCAGAAATCAGCGTGGTCACATCCGAGGCCAGACGCTGTTCGATGGCACCGCGCAGCGCCATGCTGAAGCCGCCTTGCAGGGCCGGCAGCATCAGCAGCATGAAAATCACGGCAAGGGTCGCTGCGCCCAGCATCAGGCGCAGGCGCAACGAACGGATCATGTACAGCGCTCAGTAAACAGATAGCCCATGCCGCGCACGGTTTCGATCGGCTTGAAGGCCGCAGCGGTGTCGAGTTTGCGGCGCAAGCGGCCGACCAGCACCTCGATCACGTTCGGGTCGCGCTCATCGTCATCGGGGTACAACTGCTCCATGAGCCGCTCTTTGGGCACCACTTGCTGATGATGCAGCATGAGGTACTCGAGAATCCGGTACTCATAGGCGGTCAGCGCCAGCGGCTGCTCTTGCAGGGTCGCCTGCTTGCGGTTGAGGTCCAGCAGCAAGGGGCCGGCGGTAATAGTCGACTGTATGAAGCCACTGGAGCGGCGCAACAAGGCATTGAGCCGCGCTTCGAGCTCTTCGAACTGGAACGGCTTGACCACATAGTCGTCGGCACCGGCCGCCAGGCCCTCGACCTTGTCCTGCCAGTTACCGCGTGCGGTCAGTATCAGAATCGGGAAGGCCTTGCCCAGCGTGCGTAACTGACGAATCAGGTCCAGCCCGCCAAGCCCGGGCAGGCCCAGGTCGATCACCGCCAGGTCATGATTGAACTGTCCGACCTGATACAACGCCTCCTCGGCATTGGCCACCGCTTCCACCACGTGCCCCGCTTCGCTCAAGCGCGTGCGCAAGTGATGGCGCAACAGCGCCTCATCCTCGACCACCAACAACTTCATGCAGCTCTCCTCGATCCGTGAACGCCCATGATAACGGCCCTGGGCGACGACGCTATGACTTCACAGTAATGGCCAGGCCCTGAACTTCAACTGAACACCTGCCGTGCATCACGATAAGCAAATCGGCTAGGCTTGGCACTCCAGGGTGCCTCTAAAAACGTAGGCGAGGCAGCGCAAGGCAAAAACAGGCGAGACACGGTCGGAGTCGCGCACGACTTTACGGGTTGTAAATGAGCATGTTGAGCCTGTTTTTAACGCAGCGTTGACAACGCAGGTAGGTTTTAGAGGTGCCCTCCAGCCAACGTTGAAAAGGATTTACACATGCGTGTCTTGATTGGATTGACCCTCATGGGCCTGACCGGACTGGCTCAGGCAGCGATCAAAACCGAGCAGGTCAATTACAAGAGTAGCGATGGTACGCAACTGGTGGCCTATTACGCTTACGACGACGCGATCAAGGGCCAGCGCCCAGGTGTACTGGTGGTACACGAATGGTGGGGCCTGAACGACTACGCCAAGCGCCGCGCCCGTGATCTCGCAGAACTGGGCTACAGCGCCATGGCCATCGACATGTACGGCGACGGCAAGAACACCGAACACCCCAAGGACGCCCTGGCCTTCATGCAGGCGGCCCTGAAGGACAGCGAGGCGGCAAACCAGCGCTTCGATGCCGGCCTTGAACAACTGAAAAAACAGCCGCAGACCAACCCGGACAAAATTGCCGCCATCGGCTACTGCTTCGGCGGCAAAGTCGTGCTCGATGCCGCCCGTCGCGGCGAGCCACTGGCCGGCGTGGTCAGCTTCCACGGCGCACTGGCCGCGCAAAGCCCGGCCAAGGCTGGCATCAAAGTGCCGCTGCTGGTCGAACATGGTGCCAGCGACAGCATGGTCACGGCCAAGGACGTTGCCGCGTTCAAACAGGAAATGGACGCAGCCGGTGCCGACTATAAATTCGTCAGTATCGAAGGCGCCAAGCATGGCTTTACCAACCCTGATGCCGATCGCTTGAGCCATGGCGACCACGGCGGCCCGGATATCGGCTACAGCAAGACCGCCGATCAGAGCTCCTGGGCGGACATGCAGGCATTCTTCAAGAAGATATTTGGTTGATGACAGCCCTGCCCGACTGCTGCCCCGATCTCAAGCCGGACTGGCCGCTTCATCAGCCCTTGAAAGGGGTGGTATTGATAAGCGCTCACTTCGATCCGAAACAGCTGACGCCAGACGACTGGCAACGCTGCCGAATCGAGCCGCCGGCCAGCATCCAGCGCTCGGTCGCCAAGCGCCAGACCGAGTTTCTTGCCGGGCGCCTGTGCGCCCGTGAAGCGTTGCGCCGGCTCGATGGGCGCGTGCAGGTGCCGGCCATCGGTGAGGACCGCGCACCGGTCTGGCCGCCCGATATTTGCGGCTCGATCACCCACAGCACCGGCTGGGCCGCCGCCATCGTTGCGCCGCAAACACAGTGGCGCGGCCTGGGCCTGGATGCCGAGCACTTGCTTGACGCCGAACGTGCCAGCCGTCTGGCCGGCGAAATCCTGACCGCCGATGAGCTGGCGCGCATGCAGGCGTTACCGGCAGATCAGAAGGCGCTGTGCGTCACCCTGACCTTCTCGATCAAAGAGGCGCTGTTCAAGGCGCTTTACCCGCTGGTGGGCAAGCGTTTCTATTTCGAGGATGCGCAGGTGCTGGACTGGTCGGCCGATGGCCAGGTACGTCTGGGCCTGCTGTGCGACCTGTCCGAAGAGTGGCATCACGGCAAGCAGTTGCAGGGCCAGTTCAGCCTGCACAACGACCACCTGCTGAGCCTGGTGGCCATCGCGCTGTGATTCAGCCCGGCAGCGGGCAATGCTCGCAGCGTCCCACCCATTCCACCTGATAGCTCAGGCAACAGGCGCGCCGCTGACGACGCGGCTCGCCGCTTGCCTGCGGCACATAGGCCACGCTATTAAACAACGGATTAACCCGCCCGTCGGCACGCCGTGGAAGATCCAGCAATGGCCAGCCATCACGGGCAAGGGCCGGGTCGCGACGCTCAAGGCGTGTCAGGCATTGCTCCAGCGTGTCACCGACGCTGCTCCACAACACCGCTCGCGGCAACTTGCCGTAAGCGCCCAACACCTCGATGAACGGCCGTAGATTGTCGTCCAGCAAATCGGCAAAGCGCTGTAGCGGCTTATCGCCCGCACAGCCACCTGCCGCCCCTTGACCGAGAAACCTGATGCCTTGCGGCACACCGCGCTCATCCAGCGCCAGGGCGATATGCGCCAGCGTCAACGGCCAATGCCAGCCATGGACCAGATTGGCCACCAGCACCGGTGGGATCAACAGCGTGAAATAGTACTTGGCCCACTGCGAGACCAGCACCGGCTTGTGGCTGGCCATCAATTCCGGGCCATACACACTGTCGAGCAATGCATCCAGTCGCCCGGCTGCCAATAGCGTTGGCAGCGGGACACCACCCTCGCCTCGCACACCTTGCCCGAAGGGCTGCAGCTCATCGTCGAACAACCTCTGGGTCATGGCATTCCTTTTTCGACTTTCAGTGCGATGCACGACACATGCCATACCGCCCTTGCACATTACAAATTCTGTGATAGGGTTCGCGCCCGCAAAATTCAGTGTCATCTCGTCGGCAAACAGAAAAAAACAGGCAAGGACAGCCCGCCCATAAGTTATGCGGGCTGAGGCCTAATCATGCACAGCTTTACTCACAACCTATCCACAGGCAGCACCGGACAGTGCGTTGAACTGATGTGCAAAACGCATTATCTTGTAGCCCCTGGGCGAAACAGACCCTAGATGTAGGGTTTGCGCCAAAAATCCCGATCACAACTCCAGGCCATATTTCAAGCCTTTTTATCACGCCTGCGAGGTTGAACTTACCACCGGTTTCACAGACCAATCGCTCACGCGCAAGGTCAAAGGTCGCAGAACCACCACTACGCATGTTCTGCAATAACCAGCCGGCACTCTTCAAAAGATTTCCAGGCACCGGGCGCTCACCCGGTGCCTTTGATTTTCAAGCCGGGGAGCGGCGCCCACCCCTCCTCAAGCCGGTAACCGCCGGCACGGTGGGCAGTCATGCCCGAACATACTCAAAGAACTGTGGAGACCCCCATGCAGACAGACACAACTCGCGAGAATCAGCCGGCCAGCGCGCCGCACGCGAGCCAGGCCCAACAGGACCTGAGCGCGACCGCACCCGGTCAATTGCGTGTCATCAAGCGTAACGGCACTGTCGTCCCGTACACCGACGACAAGATCACCGTCGCCATCACCAAGGCGTTCCTCGCAGTTGAAGGCGGTACCGCCGCCGCTTCGTCGCGCATTCATGACACCGTTGCCCGCCTGACCGAACAGGTCACCGCGACCTTCAAGCGGCGCATGCCTTCGGGCGGCACCATCCACATCGAAGAAATCCAGGACCAGGTCGAACTCGCCCTGATGCGTGCCGGCGAGCAGAAAGTTGCCCGCGACTACGTCATCTACCGTGATTCGCGCGCCAAAGAGCGTGCCGGTCGCGCCGGCAGCGAAGCCGCCGTCAAGCCGCACCCGTCGATCCGCATCACCCGCCCCGACGGCAGCCTCGAGCCGCTGGACATGGCGCGCCTGAACACCATCGTCACCGAAGCCTGCGAAGGCCTGGCCGAAGTCGACTCGCACCTGATCCAGAACGAAACGCTGAAAAACCTCTACGACGGCGTGGCCATCAAGGACGTCAACACCGCCCTGGTGATGACCGCCCGTACCCTGGTCGAGCGCGAGCCGAACTACTCGTACGTCACCGCCCGCCTGCTGATGGACACCCTGCGTGCCGAAGCCCTGAGCTTCCTGGACGTGGCCGAGAGCGCCACCCACCACGAGATGGTCGACCTGTACGCCAAGGCCCTGCCTGCCTACATCGCCACCGGTATCGAAAACGAGCTGCTCGACCCCGAGCTTGCCAGGTTCGACCTGGAAAAACTCGGCAAGGCCATCAACCACGAGCGTGACCAGCAGTTCACCTACCTGGGCCTGCAGACCCTTTACGACCGTTACTTCATCCACAAGGACGGCGTACGTTTCGAACTGCCGCAGATCTTCTTCATGCGCGTGGCCATGGGCCTTGCCATCGAAGAGAAGCAGCGTGAAGACCGCGCCATCGCGTTCTACAACCTGCTGTCGTCGTTCGACTACATGTCGTCGACCCCGACCCTGTTCAACGCCGGTACCCTGCGTCCACAGCTGTCGAGCTGCTACCTGACCACCGTGCCGGACGACCTGTCGGGCATTTACCACGCGATCCACGACAACGCCATGTTGTCCAAATTCGCCGGTGGCCTGGGCAACGACTGGACGCCAGTGCGCGCGCTGGGCTCTTACATCAAGGGCACCAACGGCAAATCCCAGGGCGTCGTGCCGTTCCTCAAAGTGGTCAACGACACCGCCGTGGCGGTCAACCAGGGCGGCAAGCGCAAGGGCGCTGTCTGTGCCTACCTGGAAACCTGGCACATGGACATCGAAGAGTTCATCGAGCTGCGCAAGAACACCGGTGATGACCGTCGTCGTACCCACGACATGAACACCGCCAACTGGATTCCCGACCTGTTCATGAAGCGCGTCTTCGACGACGGCCCGTGGACCCTGTTCTCGCCATCGGAAGTGCCAGACCTGCACGACCTGACCGGCAAGGCCTTCGAAGAGCGTTACGAGTACTACGAAGCCCTGAGCCAGTACCCAGGCAAGATCAAGCTGTTCAAGACCATCCAGGCCAAGGATCTGTGGCGCAAGATGCTCTCGATGCTGTTCGAAACCGGCCACCCATGGCTGACCTTCAAGGACCCGTGCAACCTGCGCAGCCCGCAGCAGCACGTCGGCGTGGTCCACAGCTCGAACCTGTGCACCGAGATCACCCTGAACACCAACAAGGATGAGATCGCGGTCTGCAACCTGGGCTCGATCAACCTGCCGAACCACATCGTCGACGGCAAGCTGGACACCGCCAAGCTCAAGCGCACCATCGATGTCGCCGTGCGCATGCTCGACAACGTGATCGACATCAACTACTACTCGGTACCGCAGGCACGCAACTCCAACCTGCGTCACCGTCCGGTCGGCCTGGGCATCATGGGCTTCCAGGACGCCCTGTACCTGCAGCACATTCCTTACGGTTCCGACGCGGCCGTGCAGTTCGCCGACGCCTCGATGGAAGCGGTCAGCTACTACGCCATCCAGGCCTCCTGCGACCTGGCCGACGAGCGCGGCGCCTACGAGACGTTCCAGGGTTCGCTGTGGTCCAAAGGCATCCTGCCGCTGGATTCGCAACAACTGCTGATCGAAGCACGTGGCCAGAAGTACATCGATGTCGACCTCAAAGAAAGCCTCGACTGGGCACCGGTTCGTGCCCGTGTACAGAAAGGCATTCGTAACTCCAATATCATGGCCATCGCACCGACCGCCACCATCGCCAACATCACCGGCGTGTCGCAGTCGATCGAACCGACCTACCAGAACCTGTACGTGAAATCGAACCTGTCGGGCGAATTCACCGTGATCAACCCGTACCTGGTTCGCGACCTCAAGGCCCGCGACCTGTGGGACTCGGTCATGATCAACGACCTCAAGTACTACGACGGTTCGGTGCAGCAGATCGAGCGCATCCCGCAAGAACTGAAAGAGCTGTACGCCACCGCCTTCGAAGTGGACGCCCGCTGGATCGTCGACGCGGCCAGCCGTCGCCAGAAATGGATCGACCAGGCCCAGTCGCTGAACCTGTACATCGCCGGCGCTTCGGGCAAGAAGCTGGACGTGACCTACCGCATGGCCTGGTACCGTGGTCTGAAAACCACTTACTACCTCCGTGCCCTGGCCGCGACCAGCACCGAGAAGTCGACCATCAACACCGGCAAGCTCAACGCCGTATCCAGCGGTGGCCACGGCCCGGACGACTCGTCCATCGCCGCCCCACGCCCAAGCGAAGCAGCGCCAGCCGGTCCTGCTCCAGTGCCGAAAGCGTGTGCCATTGACGAGCCGGATTGCGAAGCCTGCCAATAAGGTTTGACTGAGCGATACCACAAGCCCCGCCTGCTTCTTTTGAAGCAGGCGGGGCTTTTTTGTGCCCTGACATATGTATTTTTGGCTACACTTGCACCTTTGTCACAGCCGAGGCCGCCTCATGTCCACGCCCTCCCTGGAAACCAAAAAGGCCTACTGCGCCAAGACCCGAAAATCCAATTACGCCGCCAGCCTGCGTCTTGAAGGTTTTGACAGCAGCCCATCCGATGTAGAACGAGCACGCCCTACTCGCGAGCAACTGCTTAAAACCTACCGCGCCAACAAAGCCTGATGCTTGATAAATATGGTACCGGTCAAGACCCTTACTGCTATCCAGGCACCCAAGTGCTGCGTAATAGCCTTGGTATCAAAGACGATTCAACGCTGGCACAAGCCGAGCGCGCGCTGTCAGAGCTGGCTGCCGACGCTATCGACTTTGCCCTTCCACCGTACAATCTTGCCTATCTGAAAAGTCTCCACAAACGACTGTTTTCAGACCTGTACGACTGGGCCGGAGAGTTACGCACAGTCGACATTTCCAAATCAACGACACACTTTTGTACCGTATCGCGCATCGAACCCGAGGCCAATAAACTGTTCGATGCTCTGGCACGCGCCAACTGGTTCGAAGGCATGAGTCGCCCAGTACTGATAAGCGCCAGTGCAGAGCTGTTTGGCGACCTCAACATGGTGCACCCGTTTCGTGAAGGTAACGGCAGATCCCAGCGCATTCTGTTTGAACACCTCATCGTCAATGCAGGCTATGAAATCGACTGGTGGGGAATCGAAATGAATCAGTGGATACAGGCCAATATCGATGCAGTGGTGTGCGACTACCGCGCCATGTGTGCCGTGTTTGAACGGTGCATAGGTCAACCTCTCCGATAGCGCCATTCGTCGTTTGCAACACAATCGGTAAATGTCCGTATGCAGACGTAATGGCTAATCGCGAATCACCGCTTACCGCAGCCAACTCAAGGCCTGAAACCCTGATCAGGGTCAGAACCTCACTCTCTTTTGATGGTCAGAATCCTGCCAATGCACAGGCAGTGAGTACATCGTCATGAAACTATATGTTGTGCCCAGCATCAAAAAGAAACACAATATGGACCCTTTCCATGTCACCACAAGTGTTTTCCCCGACGGGAAAAATCACCCTGTAGACACTCGAAAGACAGCCACTTTCTCAGACTGATTTTCTGAACGGTTTAAGGCAGCGCGGCGCAATATTCTGTATAATCCGCGCCCTCGATCCGGGGGTACTCATATGACCAATGGCGTACGCAAGGCCGGCTCATCGGAATCCAGCACGGATTCGAATCTCAGGTTCGCCTGCCGCTGTCAGCGTCGTAGCGTCCCGGACCACACGCACAGTCTCCCGGATCCAGCACCTTAGAACACCCGAGATTACTTTTCCGTTGCCAGCCGCAGCATCGCAACGCTGGCAACGCATACTTCAAAATCCATTGGTCATCCTCAAGGTGACCCTCTCGCAGGAGATGTAACCCATGCTGAGCTGGGACGAATTCGACAAGGACGACGGCGATGTCATCGCCGCCAAACCCAACCAGGCCACCCAGGCCCATGAAGCGGCCATGGACCGCCTCGACAGCGCCGGTGGTGCTGCAGCCAAGGAAGCGCGCGCTGTCACCGCCGCCGACTCGGCCGCACTGGTCCGCGCCAAGCAAGCCCTGGACGCTCTGGATGTCGCTGAAGGCCTGGCTGAACTCGAAGGCGCCTCGGCCCGCGTTGCGGTCGACGAGAAGCGCATGATCAACTGCCGCGCCGACCTCAACCAGCTCGTGCCCTTCAAGTACGACTGGGCCTGGCAGAAGTACCTCGACGGCTGCGCCAACCACTGGATGCCGCAAGAGGTCAACATGACCGCCGACATCGCCCTGTGGAAAGACCCCGAAGGCCTGACCGACGACGAGCGCCGCATCGTCCTGCGTAATCTGGGCTTCTTCTCGACCGCCGACTCGCTGGTTGCCAACAACCTGGTGCTGGCCGTGTACCGCCTGATCACTAACCCGGAATGCCGCCAGTACATCCTGCGCCAGGCGTTCGAAGAGGCGATCCACACCCACGCCTACCAGTACTGCATCGAATCGCTGGCCATGGATGAAGGCGAGATCTTCAACATGTACCACGAGATTCCATCGGTCGCCAAAAAGGCAGCCTGGGGCCTGAAGTACACCCGTTCGATCTCCGACCCGGAATTCAAGACAGGCACCGTCGAGACCGACAAGGAACTGCTGCGCAACCTGATCGCCTACTACTGCGTACTCGAAGGCATCTTCTTCTATTGCGGCTTTACCCAGATCCTGTCGATGGGTCGCCGCAACAAGATGACCGGCGTTGCCGAGCAGTTCCAGTACATCCTGCGCGACGAGTCCATGCACCTGAACTTCGGCATCGACGTGATCAACCAGATCAAGATCGAAAACCCGCACCTGTGGGATGCCGAGATGAAAGAAGAAGCCACGCAGATGATCCTGCAAGGCACCCAGCTTGAAATCGAATACGCCCGCGACACCATGCCGCGCGGCGTACTGGGCATGAACGCGGCGATGATGGAGGACTACCTCAAGTTCATCGCCAACCGCCGCCTGACCCAGATTGGCCTGAAAGAAGAGTATCCGGGCACCACTAACCCGTTCCCGTGGATGAGCGAGATCATGGACCTCAAGAAGGAGAAGAACTTCTTCGAGACCCGCGTGATCGAGTATCAGACTGGTGGGGCGTTGAGCTGGGATTGATCGGCTCGCGATGAACAAAAAAGCCAGGCGCGCAAGCGACCTGGCTTTTTTGTGGGACAACGCTTACCGGTCAGGGCATCACTGGCGGCGTATACGTCAGGGTCAACGAAAACACCCAGAGCATGAACATCACCAGCGGCAGGTGCACCAGCAACTGGGTGAACGTAAAGCCCACCATGTCGCGGGCCTTGATGCCCAGTACGCCCAACAGCGGCAGCATCCAGAACGGGTTGATCAGGTTCGGCAACGCCTCGGCGGCGTTGTAGACCTGCACCGTCCAGCCCAGGTGCATTTGCAGCTCGTTGGCTGCCTGCATCACATAGGGCGCTTCGATGATCCATTTGCCACCGCCAGATGGAATGATGAACCCCAATACCGCCGAGTACATGCCCATGACCACAGCGAAATTGTCCTTGTCGGCAATCGACACGAAGGCAGCGGCAATATGATGTGAAAGCGTGGCACCATCGCTGCCGGCGGCCTTGGTGAGGATGAAGGCAATCGAGCCGTACAACGGGAACTGGATCAATACGCCGGCCACCGAAGGTACCGAGCGTGACACCGCCCGCAGGAAACGCTTGGGTCGCCAGCACAGCAGCATGCCGATCAGCAGGAACAGCAGGTTGTAGGTGTTGAGGTTGGAAATCGCGAACACCGGATCCTTGGTGGAGAACTCGCGAAACACCCACACCGCCCCTAGCGCTACCACCAGCAAGGTCAGCAACGGACTGTATTCCAGCCACTCGCCGGGGCGCTGTTTAGGCGGTAAATCGTCGCTTTCCTGCGACAAATCGACCCCCATGTCCTGCGCGGTACGGGCCCGCTCCGGCGATGGCGCACTGGCCCAGGCGACCAGCATCGAGACCACCATCAAAATCACCGCCATCAGCATCGACTGCCAGAGGAAGATCGTCTCGGAAAAGGGAATGACGCCCGTGATGTCCAGCAGCGACTTGGGCAGGCTGGCCGGGTTGGCCTGGATCTGCGCGGCGGCTGAACTCAAGCCCAGTGCCCAGGTAGCCCCGATGCCCAGATAGGCTGCGGCGCTGGCGGCGCGGTAGTCCATGCGCAGCGCCTGGCGACGGGCGATGGCACGCACCAGCAGACTGCTGAAGATCATGCTGATTGCCCAATTGAACAACGAGCAGAACATACTCACGAACGCGATGAAGGTGATCGCCCCCCGTGCGGTTTTGGGCAAGGCGGCCATGCGCTCGATCAAGGCAGACGCCGGCGGTGATACGGCCACCACATAACCGGAAATAGCCACCACCGCCATCTGCATGGTGAACGGGATCAGGCTCCAGTAGCCATCGCCGAAGGCGCCGGCCACCGAGGTGATGGACGCGCCACCGGCCAGTGCACCGATGGCCACCAGGACCACTGCCAGCACGGCAAAAATGTAGGAATCGGGAAACCAGCGCTCGGACCAGTTGGACACGCTCACGGCGATCCACTCGAAGAAACCCGGCTTGGGCTGGGGCTCAGTCGTATCAGTGCGTATCAAAGTATCTTGCATAGCTGTCTTCCTCTTGTGTTGGTTGGGCTGGACAGGCAGTAACTGAAAAGGATGCTTGATCTAATTGTTATGAGTGATTCGAGTACACCAACTGCGCCGCGGCGAGGTCCTCCAGGGCAGTGCCCACTGCTTTGAACACAGTGATTTGCTGCGCATCGCTGCGCCCCGGATGACGGCCCTGGCACAGGCCTGCCAGATCGGCGAGTACGCGGGTGGCGGCGAATACACCGCTGTTGATGGGTTCCAGCAGGTCACCGGCCTTGAGCAGCGCCTCGTCGGTATCGATGAATACACAGGTATCGCTGAAGCACGCGTCATCGGTCTCGCGCATCTGCGGTGTGAAACCGCCGATCAGGTCCAGATGCGTGCCGGGGCGCAGCCATGCACGCTGAATCAGCGGTGCAGTCGACAAGGTGGCGCAGGTGACGATATCTACCTGGGCACAGGCCGCTTGCAGGTCGGGGGCGACTTCGGCGTCGAAGCCTTCGGCTTGCAAGCGCTCGCACAGCACCTGAGCCTGGGTCTTATTGATGTCCCAGACCCGGACGCGCTCGATGGCTCGCACGCTGCGATAGGCTGCGGCCAGCAAGCTGCCGACCCGGCCAGCGCCGACCACCAGCAGGCTGCGGGCATCTTCACGCGCCAGTCTCGACGCTGCCAGCGCAGAGGCGGCAGCGGTGCGCCGCGAGGTAATCTCGTTGCCGTCGATCAGCGCCAGCGGTACGCCGCTGGTCGCGTCGTACAACATGTAGGTGGAATGCAGGCCCGGCAGTTGCCGCTGTGCGTTTTCCGGATAGACCGCAACGGTCTTGAGCCCGAAATAGTGCGTGTTCCAGGCAGGCATCAGCAACACCGTCGCGCGGCTGCCTGCTTGTGCCGAGACATCATGGATGTGCCGCAATGGCACCTGCGCAGGCGTACGAAACGCCTCACGCAACGCCGGAATCAATGTCTCGAAAGGCAACGCAGCGCGTGTTTGCCCAGTGTCGAAAATCAGCATTTCAGGGGTCTCCATCAAGCTTCCAGTGTCAATGCACTGGTGGGGATCGCCTGGCATGCCAGGCAGGTGTCATCGCTGTCGGGCGCCTGACCATGCAGGTGCGCGACATGCCCTTGGGTAATACGCACGGCACAGCTCTCGCACTGGCCCACGCGACAGCCGCTGGGCAAGCTCAGGCCCAGGCGTTCGGCAAAGTTGAGCAGGGGGCCATCGCTCGACGTCCAGGTGTGGGTGACACCGGAGCGGGCAAAGACCACATCAAACGCCTGGCCGGGCAAAATGCTGGCCGCCTGCGGCGAGCGAAATGCCTCCTGATGGACGTCCATCCTCGGTGTACCCAAGGCATCCAGCGCTTCGCCAAACGCCTTCATCATCGCCGGCGGACCGCATTGATAGATCAGGGGGCGCTGCCTGAGCAGGGCCTTGGGCACCTGGACCAGAGACATCCATCCCTTGAACTGGTAGTCCACCCCCTCACGGTCTTCGGGACGCGGGGCGCTGTAAACATTGATCACCTGCACGCGTGGCAAGCGTTTGGCCAACGCCTCGATGCGTGACTTGAAGGCGTGGGTGGCGGCGTCGCGATTGCCATACAGCAGCACGATCGGCGGGCCGCACTGATCGGGCGGCAAGGATTCGAGCAAGTTGAGGAACGGCGTGATGCCGATGCCACCGGCAATCAGCAACAGCGCGCGACGCCCCTCGGTGGGCATGACGAAGTTACCGGCCGGCATGCGCAGTTCGACCCGATCCCCCAGAGCCAGGCCTTGATGCACAAAGCTGGACATCAACCCTTGCACCGGCTTGCCCTCCTCGTCCTTGCCCACGGCATGGCGCACCGCAATGCTGTAGCCGCGCCGTCCGGCCAGTCGGGCCGGACCGGTCAGCGAGTAGGAGCGCAACAGCGGCCCCTCGGACGTCTGCACTTGCAAGGTCAAGTGCTGGCCGGGCAGGAAGTCAGGCACCTGACCACCGTCGTCGGTCTCGAAATACACCCCCATGACATCGCGCGCCTCAAGCACGAGAGCGCTGACGATAAAGGTGCGAAAGCCTTCCCAGCGCCGCAACAGGTCGGGTTGTTGCGGATCGCGTATGACCTGACAACGTGCTCCGCGCAGCGGCGATGAGCCACTGATCGGGTCCTGACGCACCTCGCTGATCAGCGCATTGAAGTTGCTGCCCGAATTGCCAATGGGCAGTTCACCCTGCCCCATCACTTCGCAGGCCTGCCACCAACCGTGCTCGCCCAGCACCACGGCCGGATGCAGGTTGGCACTGATGCGCGCAGTGAAACGTGCCTGGCCCTGTGGCGTACTGAGGAGCACCCGGTCGCCGTTATCGATACCCCGCTCACCGGCCAGTTGCGGAGATATTTCCAGTACCGGCTGCGGCGCCTTCTTGCGTAGCGAAGCCAGGCTGCGGTGCTGGCTATGGCAGTAATAACCGTTCTTGGCTGAACTGAGCAGCAACGGAAAGGCCGCCTCCAGCACCGGATTTTCCTGCCCTTCGAGGGCGCGCGGCAACGGCGCATAACCATGCTGCAACAGCCGTTCCGAGTAGAGTTCCACCAGCCCGCTGGGCGTATTGAACGCGCTGCCACGCGGGCGCTGGCTGAAGGCACGCTCACGGTTCTCGGCAGGTACGGCAATGCCTTGCGGCTGATTGCGCAGTTGCGCGACGCTCAAGCCGGTCGGCGCCAGCATGTGGTCCCAGCCCTTCTCCAGCGAACCGCCAAAGAAGTGTTCGCCCAGCCCCAGGCGCTCGGCCAGCGCAAACACCAGTTCGCAATCGGAACGCGATTGTCCTTGGGCCGGCACCATCTGCTGGCGAAGTTGCACCCACTGCTCGGCTCGCTCGCTGGTCTCAAAGCCGATGCGCAGGCCTTCGCGCTCCCAGGGGGTGTTCATCGGCAACAGCAGGTCGGCGTAACGGGCACTGGGCGACTCGAACAGGTCGCAATGCACATAGAAGTCGAGTTTTTCCAATGCCTCGCGACCCAAGTGGGTTTCCGGCTGCGATACCAGCAGGTTGGTGCCGAACGCCATCAACGTACGAATGGCATACGGCTGCTCGTACACAATCGCCTGGTAAAGGCTACGGGCGGTGATCCAGCCCTGGCTCGGCGGCCCCAGCGGGCGCTCGCTCAAACCCAGTGCCTTGGCACGCTGCTCTGGCGCCAGCAGTTCATGACTGGCGACTGAATTGAACGGCGGCTTGTTGTACTGCCGGTTACCGCCGCATCGATCGAAACTGCCGGTCAATGCATACAGGCATGCCATGGCCCGATCGGTTTGCGAGGCATTTTCCTGCTGGCCGACACCGGACCAGGCATGAAAGGCCACACGCTTGCCGCCCCCCAGCAAGGCAGCGGTGTGCTCAAGTTGTGACGGGCTGATCCAGGCCAATTGCTCGACTCGCTCAGGCGTGTACGCGGCGCAAGCCTGGGCATAGGCGGCAAAGGCCGGCTGACAACGCAAACGCTGTCCCGCCTGGTCGAGCAGCACAACGCTGGCGTGCAACTCAGCGCTATCGAGTTGCGCAGGCGTCGCGGTCCTGGAACAGCACGCTCGACCGGCGACCCAGATCAACGCATCATCGCCTTCCAGCCCCAGATCGGCGGCACGCAGCAGCAAGCCGTTGTCCTGGCGTACCAACAAGGGTCCGTTGCTGTAATGGCGAATGAACGCTTCATCGAAGTCATGACGCTGAATCAACCGGTTGGCCAGCCCCATGGCCAGGGCCAGGTCCGCGCCTGGCTTGACCCGCAGCCAGCTGTCGGCCTGGGTGGCAAGGGAGGTTTCTCGCGGGTCGACGACGATCATCCGCGCACCGGCCTGCACGCCGGCACCAATGGCTTCGGCCTGAGCCAGCCAGGTGTTACTGGGGTTATGCCCCCACAGCAGAATCAGCTCGGCGTGGCGGTAATCGGCGGTGGGCATGCCGCAACCGAAAGTAAAGGCATGGGCATGGTCCTTGTGCCAGTTGCAGATCTCGGTGGCATAACAGGTATTGGGGCTGCCAAACAGGCGGATGAAACGCTCGATCCAGTCGATGCTGTCAGACAGCGGCGTACCGCTGGGCGTGGTCACGGCAAACCCCACTGACTCGGCACCGTGGCTATCGCGTGCCTGGCCCAGACGCAGCGCCACTTCATCCAGGGCCTGCTCCCAGGAAATCACTTTCCATCCGGGGTCGGGATGATGTTTGGGCGTGGTACGGCGCATGGGTTGCAGAATCCGGTCGGCACTGTAGACCAGTTCTGGCGCCGCCTTGCCCTTCAGGCACATGGCCTTGCCGTTAGGGTGTTGCGGGTCGGGTTGCACGGAAATCAACCGGCCCTCTTGCACACGATTGAGCGTGCCGCAACGCGAGCGGCACAGGGTGCAATAACCGGGTTTGTCCTGGAACGAGGCGCTAGTCATCTACATCAATGCCGAGGGGTAAACATCATGGCTCGATGGTATTACTGGCTCGAATGCATTGATAATTTAAAGAATGACTGCCAGGGTATCGAAAAAACCAATGCTGCCATCCACTAAACAACTTCAGCATTTCATTGCTATCGCCGAGACGGGACAGGTATCAAAAGCGGCGCTGCGATGCCATGTGACTCAATCGTCGATGACCGCCTCGCTCAAGGCACTTGAACAAAGTGTGGGCGCGACCCTGTTCAGCCGTCATGCCGCAGGCGTGCGCCTTACAGAGGCCGGCATACGCTTCCTGCGCCACGCCCAGCAGATAGAAACCACCCTGCGCGAAGCCGTGGCCTCGGTGACCGAACACCCCTCGCCGGTCAGCGGCCCCTTGCGCCTGGGCGTCACCGAAACCATCTCGGCCTATGTGCTTGCCCCCTTGCTGGTCAGCCTAACTCATCAGTTCCCGCACTTGGAACTGCACGTGGTGGAAATGAACCGCGAACAGATCGAGGCGCAATTGAACAGTGGTGAGCTGGACCTGGCCATGTTGCTGGCCTCCAACCTGCCGCCGGGTAACCTGATGTGCCAACCGCTGGTGCGCTCGCCGCGTCAGCTATGGGGACACCATGAACACCCTTTGATGAACGCTGACCGTGTCACGCTCGCCGATGTTGCTACGCAACCTTATATCCTGCTCGACATGGACGAGCATGTGCGCACGGTCGAGACTTACTGGTCCAATTACCACCTGACTCTGGTCCCGCACTTTCGCACCACCTCGATCGAGGCCGTACGCAATCTGGTGGCGTGCGGGTACGGCGTCGCGATTCTCTCGGACCTCGTCTACCGCCCTTGGTCACTGGACGGGCAACGGATCATTCGTCGCCCACTGATGGACCCGATTCCCTCTATGGATGTCGGCCTGGCCTGGGCCAAAGGCCGCCCGCAGGCGGCAGCATTCTTCGAGTTGAAGACGTTTTTGCAGGAATGGTTCAAGGCGCCGCATCGGAACCTGTGAGGCAACGCGTCACATGCTTCACCGCCTGATACGCCGCCAGCCCCCAAGGCCCGAGCTCCCGCCCTATCCCGCTGCCCTTGCTCCCGCCCCACGACGTTTCAACAAACACCGCCTGAATCGAGTTGATCCACACATGCCCGACTTCCAGCGCATCGGCCACGCGTTCGGCGCGGGCGATGTCGCGGCTGGCCACGGTGGCGACCAGGCCAAAGCGGCTGTCGTTGGCCAGGTCTATGGCTTCTTGTTCCGTACTGAAACGGCGGGTACACAGCACCGGGCCGAAGATTTCTTCATGCCACAAACGGCTGCTTGCCGGCACGTCCTGGTACAGCGTCGGGCTGACGAACCAGCCGTCTCGCGCCACTGCGGCGCCGCCGGTCAGGCAGTGCAAACCTTCGGCCTCAGCAATGGCGAAATACTCGCGCACCTTGTGCCACTGCGCCTGGCTGGTGAGCGGTCCCATGTCGACTTCTTCGGTCAGCGGATTGCCGACCCGCAGCGCTTCGAACGCGGCCTGCAAGCGCGGGATCAGTGCGTCGGCGATGCCGTCCTGAATCAACAGCCGTGAGGTGGCCGAGCACATTTGTCCGGCGTTCCAGCAGATGCCGCCGACGATCCATTCCACGGCCTGATCCGGGTCGCAATCATCGAACACGATAAACGCCGATTTGCCGCCCAGCTCCAGGGTGACCGGTCGGCAGTACGCTGCCGCGCTGCGCATCACCTGGCTGCCCACGCCGTTGCTGCCGGTGAACGACAGCTTGTCCAGCCCTGGATGGTTGCTCAGCGCAGCACCCGTGTCGGCCTTGCCGCTGACGATATTCAGCACGCCGGCGGGCAAGCCGAGGCTGTCGGCGATTTCAGCGTAGGCCTGCTCGATCAGCGGCGTGACTTCCGAGGGTTTGAGCACCACGGTGCAGCCGGCCGCCAGCGCCGGGGCGAGTTTCCAGGCGCTGGTGACCAGCGGAAAATTCCACGGCACGATCAGGCCGACCACGCCCACCGGCTCCAGGCGCGTGCGTGAAGTGAAGCCAGGCACGGCCAATTCGACGTCGCGGTGGCTGGCTTGGGTTTCGATCAGGTTGGCGTAATAGCTGAACGTCGCCACGGCATCGTCGAGATCGACTTCGGCTTCGTGCCGAGGCTTGCCGTTGTTACGCATCTGCAAGGCGATCAAGGCTTCGCGGCGCTGGCTGAGGTGTTCGGCGAAACCGCGCAGTACAGCGGCGCGCTCAGCGACCGGGGTCGCTTTCCAGCCGGGCAGCGCGGCGCGGGCAGCGGCCACGGCCTGGTCGACCTGCGCGCCGCTGGCGGCGATCAGTTCAGCGAAGGGCTGGCCCAGCGCGGGCTCGTAAACGGTCAGGACATCAGCGCCCTCGCCTGCCAGCCAGCGGCCGTTGATGTAGTGCGGGGTGTTCATGGTAACGCTCCATCAGAAAATTCGGTGCGGGGTCACGGTGCAAACGGCGGGGCCTGGTTGATTTCGATGATCAGCGGGCGGTCATCCGGGGCTTCGCGCAGCAGGGTTTGCAGGTGTTGGTAATCGCGCGCACGTTCAGCCGCACAACCAAACCCACGGGCTATCGCAATGAAGTCAGGCGTATAGATATCGACGCCCAGCGGCGTAATATCGCGGCGTTCCATGTAGCTTTTGATTTCACCGTAGCCCTGGTTATTCCACAGCAGCACGATGATGCCGACCTGCGCTTCTACCGCGCTGGCCAGTTCCGGCAAGGTGAACTGGATGCCGCCGTCGCCCATCAGGCTGATCACCGCCCGCGCAGGCTCGGCCAGTTTGGCGCCGATGGCCGCCGGCAAGCCGTAGCCCAACGTGCCGTAGCCGGTGGAGGCGTTGAACCAGCGGCGCGGGCTGTCCAGCTCGACCAAGTGATTGCCGCTGTACACCGTTTGCGTCGAGTCGCCGACGAAGCGCGCCTCGGGCAGCACTTCCAGCACGCAATCGAACAGTTTGCGGTAGTGTGCCCAGCCACTGAAATCCTCGGCCAGTTGTTGCTGTACTGCCGCCGTGCGTTGTACGCCTGGGCTATCGGCACTGGCCACACGCGCCGGCAGCTCGGCGAGCAAGGCGCGTATCGCCGCCGTCGCATCGCTGAGAATCGCGAGATGCGGCGCATGGTTGCGGGTCAGTTGCTCGGCATCGATATCGATGCGAATCAGCTCGCCGCCGATCCTGAAATTGCCGTCGAACACCACGTCGTAATCGGTCTCGCCCAGCTCGGTGCCGATCGCCAGCACCACATCGGCGTCCAGCGCCAGTTGCCGCACCGGCACCAGCGACTGGTTACTGCCCAGCAACAGCGGATGCCCGGCCGGCAGCAGGCCTTTGGCATTGATGGTCAGCGCCGTCGGTACGTCCAGCCGGGTGACCAGCTCGCGCACTTCTTCCATCGCGGCCACGCAGCCGCCACCGAGCAACAGCAGCGGACGCTGGGCGGACTGCAAGCGCCTGGCGGCTGCGCTAATCGCCTCAAGGTTGGGCGACGGGCGCGGAATAACCTGGCGTGGCGCCAGCTTAAGGTGCTCGGCGCTGGCGGTGATGATGTCCAGCGGCAGCTCGATGTGCACCGGGCGCGGGCGCTGGCTGTCGAACACCGCAAAGGCCCGCGCCAGCACGGCCGGCAGTTCGTCGACGCTCATCAGCGTGTGGCTGAAGGCACTGACGCCAGCGACCATCGCCCGCTGGTTGGGCAGCTCGTGCAGATAGCCGTTGCCCAGGCCCAGGCGGTGGCGCTCGTTGACGCTGGAAATCACCAGCATCGGAATCGAGTCGGCATAGGCCTGGCCCATCGCGGTGAGGATATTGGTCATGCCCGGCCCGGTGATGATGAAACACACCCCGGGCTTGCCGCTGACCCGCGCATAGCCGTCAGCCATGAAGCCTGCGCCCTGTTCGTGGCGCGGCGTGACATGGCGAATGCCGCTGTCCGGCAGGCCGCGATACAGCTCGACGGTGTGCACGCCGGGAATACCGAACACCGTGTCGACGCCCCAGGCGTGCAGTTGCCTGACCAGAAACTCTCCACACGTGCTCATGCTGCGCTCTCCTGTTCCAGACCGATAAAGCGCCGCACCCGCGCATCGCCTTCATGGCGGATCGCCGCCGGGGAGGCGTCGGTGACCACGTGGCCGTTTTCCATGAACACAATGCGGTCGGAAATCGACAGGGCGAAATCCATCTCGTGGGTGACGATCAGCATGGTCATGCCTTCGGCGGCCAGATCACCAATCACCTTGAGCACATCGCCCACCAGCTCCGGGTCCAGCGCCGAGGTCGGTTCGTCGAACAGCATGATGTCCGGCTCCATCGCCAGCGCACGGGCAATCGCCACGCGCTGTTGCTGACCGCCCGACAACTGATGCGGGTACTTGTCGGCATGCGCCAGCAACCCGACCCGGTCCAGCAACGCATGGCCCTTGGCACGCAACTCAGCCGTACTGACCAGGCCGTGGTAACGCGGGGCCAGGATGACGTTGTCGAGAATGGTGCGGTGCGGGAACAGGTTGAAGTTCTGGAACACCATGCCGATGCGCCCGATGCCCTGGCGGATCACCGGAGAATCGGTGCGCTTGCCGGCCTTGATGAAGTCATTGCCGAACAGCACGATCTCGCCTTGATCGATGGTCTCCAGGCTGTTGATGGTGCGAATCAACGAGGTCTTGCCGGAACCGGACGGGCCGATGATCGAAATCACTTCGCCGGGCCGCACACTCAGGTCGATGCCCTTGAGCACTTCGTGATTGCCATAACGCTTGTGAATGTTGCGCAGTTGCAAGGCATCGGGTTGCCCCGGTACTGGCTCGCAACGCGGCTTGGCAAGGCCAGCCGGTTGACGCAAGGCGTCGGCCTGGGCGGCCTCCAGGGTTTGCGCGTTTTTGCGCGACAGGTCCAGATGGCGCTCGGCCCACTGCAACAGCCAGCCGAACAGGGTGACGATCAGCACGTAGTACACGGCCACCGCTGCCAGGGTTTCCAGCACCAGAAAGTTTTGCGCATACATGCGCTGGCCGACCAGCAGCAGTTCGCTGAGCGAGATCACCGAGACCAGCGAGGTGAGTTTGACGATGGTCACGTATTCGTTGGTCAGCGTCGGCAACGAGATACGAATCGCCTGCGGAATGATCACCAGCCGCTGCGCGCCCAGCCCGCGAATGCCCAGCGCCTTGGCCGCTTCACGCTGGCCCTTGAGCACCGACAACAGGCCGCCCCGGTGAATCTCGGCCATGTACGCGGTTTCGGTCAGTACCAGCGCGATCAGGCCGGAATAGAACGGCTGCGACAGCACACTGCCGGCGGCCGGAAACAGCTGCGGCAGGTTATAAACGAACACCAGCAGCACCAACAGCGGGATGCTGCGAAACAGCCAGATGTACAGGCTGGCGGGCATGCGCAACCAGGCATGCGTCGACAGCTTGGCGCTGGCCAGCACAAAGCCCAATACCAGACCCAGGGTCCAGGACAAGGTGCTGAGCTGCACCACCGTCAGGCAGGCCTTCCAGAAGGCCTGCACGGTGAACAGCGAGAAAAAATAGGCCCATTCGAATGCCATGATGACCTCGGTGTAGCAGATGGATGGCGAAGGCCGGACGGCGTACCGCTATCCCCCGTAGGACCGACCGGGCGGCGCTCCGCTTTAGTCGGGAAGGCAGACGACACAAATCTATGTTGGTGCCTTCGCTGCTAAAGCAGCTCCTACGGGTTATGCGTTTGGCCGCAGATTACGGTGTGTTTTTTTGAGACTTACGCCGATTCCAGGTTGTACTTCTTCAGCATTTCGCTGTACTCGGCGCTTTTCTTGTAGCTCTCGACCACGCCGCGCAGTTTCTCCAGCAGTTCGGTGTTGCCCTTCTTCACATAGATACCCAGCGTCTGCGGGTACAGGGATTTCTCCGAGCTGATCACGATGCGGCCACGGGCCTTGTCGACGATCATTTTTGCCGCGGCCGAGATTTCCAGGTGGGCCTGGATATTGCCGGACATCAACGCCTGCGAGGCTTCTGCCGTGGTCGGGAATTCGCTGATGGCGATCTCACCCTTGTTCTGTTTGGTGCAGTAGTCGGCCGACACCGCCTTGAGCTGGTTGACCCAGTTGGTGCCCTGCTGCAAACCGACTTTCAGGCCGCACAAATCTTCAGGCTGTTGCGGTTTGGCGGTGCTGTCGCTGCGCACCATGATCGCGGCGCCGACCTGCGCGTACGGAATTGCGTCGGCTTGCTTGGTGCGCTCGTCGGTGATGTACATGCCGGAAATGATGGTGTCGAAGCGGTTGGCATTCAGGCCCAGGATCAGGTTCGGAAAACGCGTGTCGACGAACTCGGCCTTCAGGTCGAGCTGCTTGGCCAGTGCGGTCGACACCTCAGGGTCAAAGCCCACCACCTTGTCGCCGTCGTAAGACTCGAACGGCGGGTAAGAAATCTCCATGCCGACCTTCAGCGTACCGGGCGTGGCGGTGGGCGCGGCCTGCACGCTGCCGGCGAACAGCGCGGCACCGATGAGCACAGAGGTGGCAAGGCGCGAAAACGTGGTGTTTGGCATAGTCGTCATTCCAGATTGAGGGAAAAGGCAGATCACGAAGTCACGCTCTGGTTTTTCAGGTGCCCGAAGCTTGAAGGCTTTCTGGCGTGCTGCGGCAAGGCAATCTGCCCGTCGGCGACACGCTGGCGAAGGTATTGATAGGTTTGCAAAGCCTGGGCCCACATGTGCTCGCCGATGGCGATGGGCGCGTAGTTTTGTTCGCCGGCCGCGAACTGCGGCAGCGGTTTGATCTGGGTGTGGTAGTCGCAGGCATAGAACAGCGGAAACGAGTACCGCTCCTGCTTGACCTTGCGCACCCGGTGCGCGGTGGCGACAAAGGCGCCGGCGGTCATCACCTCCAGCATGTCGCCGATATTGACCACAAAGGCGCCGTCCACCGGCGGCGCATCGATCCACTCGCCCTGCTCGTTCATCACCTCGAGGCCCGGCTGGTCGGCCTTGAGAATGGTGAAGCACTCGTAGTCGGTGTGCGCGCCGATGCCCGGTGCGTCCTGGGCGTCGCCATCGAACGGGTAATGGATCAGGCGCAGCTTGGACGGCGGAAAACAGGCCATGTCGTCGAAAGCATGTTCATCCAGCCCCAACGCCAGGGCAAAGCCGCGAAACAGCTGGTGCCCCAAGGCAAACACCGCTTTGTAGTACGCCTGCACCGCCGTTTGAAAACCCGGCAAGGTCGGCCAGTTATTTGGCCCCAGCAGCGGCGTGCCGGCGAGCACCAGCGGGTTGTCGGCGGGCACTTCAAAGCCGATGTCGAACGCTTCTTTATGGTCCGGTTTGCCGGTGCCATACACCTCCTCGCCCTCGGGCACAAAACCCTTGTGGCTCTGCGAGGCACCGATGTAATGCTGCATCTTGGCGTCCAGCGGCTGGGCGAAATACTGCTCGGCGGCGCGGTGCAGGTTGTCGATCAGCTCCGGCGCAATGCGATGGCCGGTGATGTACAGAAAGCCCACATGCCGGGCCGCCTCGCCAAGCGCATCGGCCACCGCCTGGCGATCTTCCAGGCGTTCGCTGAACAGACCGTGGATATCGACCACGGGAATGCGGGTGAAAGCAGAACGTTCACTCATGGCAGCAGGCTCTCTGGACGGTTGGAAAAGGCGGTGAAATGTTCGCGCTCGGTGCGGCCCATCCAGGCATTGAGGCCCCACAGATCGGCCACCGGCACATCGGTGAACGGCAAGTGATGCAGATAACCATCGGGGCCGAATTCCGGCGTCAGCGTGGTGCCGGTGTAGCCGCGGGCCTGTTGCGAGCGCCAGATGGCTTGCCAGTGCTGCTGATGAAACGCCAGCGCAGCGGCGTATTCCGGCGCGCCGGGATGCGGCACTTGCGGACCCTGGTCATAACCGACCCGGGCCTGAATGTGGTGCACACGCTCGACAAAGGCGCTCAGGTCATCGGCAGGGTCATCGAGCAGGCGCTCGCAGGTCACCACCCAATGACTGATATCACTGGTGAAGCGCAGGTCCGGCACTTGCTCGATCAATTGCAGGGTCAGCCACGGATTGAACAGCGAGCGCGCGCGATGGGTCTCGAAGCTGCAGGTCAGGCCGCTGCGCTTGGCAATCTCCAGCGCCTCAGCGAAAAAGTCGACCTGCTGAGCCAGCGGCCAGCGGTCGTTGCCGGCCAGCACATTGACGAAGCGCGGTTCCAGCTCGGCGGCCAGTTGCAGCTTGCGGGCAAAGTCCGTCAGGTGCTCGGCCGGCGTCGCCGCCTGCAACGGCAGCACCGGTGTCGAGGTGAACAGAATGGCGATGTACGGCACGCGGTTGTCACGCAAAAACGACGCGAACGCCGCACGCTCTGTCGCGTCCTCGGGGATGCGCGCCTCAAAGCCATCGAAGCCCGCTGCACGCGCCTCAGTCAGCGCCTGTTGCCAAGTGCCGCGATAGCCCCATAGCGTCCGAAAGATTTCCAGTTTCATGGGCAAGTAACCGGTTGAGTGACGTTGCTCATGGCCTTGCGGCCCAGCATCGGGTGCGCGCCTTTCGGGCCGTACACCGACGCCGGCTCCGGAAAGGTGCGCAGCAAGGTCAGGTACAGCAACGCGGCAAGGCCCAGGGTGATCGGCAGACTGATGTCGATACCGCCGGCCAGTTCGCCCAGCGGCCCGACAAACTGCCCCGGCAGATTGACAAAGCACAGGCCCACCGCCGCACTCGGAATCCACGCGCCCAGGCCGCGCCAGTTCCAGCCATGGTGAAACCAGTAGCGGCCGCCGCGCTGGCCACGGGTGAACACCTGCAAGTCATCGGCGTGATAAAAGCCACGACGGCTGATCAGGCCAAGGATCATCACCACCATCCACGGGCTGGTGCAGGTGATGATCAACACCGCGAAGGTCGACACGCTCTGCACCAGGTTGAAGGTGAAGCGACCAATGAAGATAAACGCAATCGCCGCCACGCCGATCAACAGCGTCGCCCCGGCACGGCTGAGCAAACGCGGGAACATGCTCGACATATCCAGCCCGGTGCCATACAGCGCCGTGGTGCCGGTCGACAGACCGCCGATCACCGCAATCAGGCACACCGGCAGAAAGAACCAGCTCGGCGAAATCGCCAGCAGACCGCCGACATAGTTATTCGCCTCGATGTACTGCGGTGCCTGGGTCGCCACCAGCGTCGCGGTGCACAGGCCGAACAGGAAGGGAATCAGCGTGCCGGCTTGCGCTGCCAGCACCGCCAGCATGATGCGGGTCTTGGACGTGTCACGCGGAATGTAGCGCGACCAGTCGCCGAGAAAGGCGCCGAACGATACCGGGTTGCTCATCGCCAGCAATGCCGAACCAATGAATGCCGCCCAGAAGCCCGGCTGTTGCAGGTTGACGCTGCCGGCATAGCCCGCATCGAACGGCCCGGCAAACGCCAGAATACCCAGCAGAAACAGCAGGCTCGACGCCCACACCGCGATCTTGTTGACCCACAGCATGAAGCGAAAACCGAAGATGCAGACGATCAGCACCAGCACCGCGAACAGCCCGTAGGCCAGGCCCAGGCTGAAGTCGGTTTCCGGCAAGCCGACCAAGCGCCGCGCGCCACCGACCAGCGCGTCGCCAGAGCTCCAGACCGAGAGGGAAAAGAACGCCACCGCCGTCAGCAGTGACAGAAACGAACCGATGATGCGCCCATGCACGCCGAAATGCGCCCCGGACGACACCGCATTGTTGGTGCCGTTGATGGCGCCGAACAGGCCCATCGGCGCGAGGATCAACGCGCCCACCGCCACGCCAAGCAGAATCGCCCAGACCCCGGCCTGGAACGACAGCCCGAACAACACCGGAAAACTGCCCAGCACCGCCGTGGCAAAGGTATTGGCACCGCCGAAAATCAGGCGAAACAGATCGATAGGGGAAGCATCGCGTTGGTTGTCGGGTATCTGCTCGACACCAAAGGTTTCGATACGCGTCGAATGGCTCATGTGTTGCTCCAGCGCCTGTCACGGTTGTTGTAAGGCCAGCGCAGGCACGCTGACCCTTTATGGCCGCCCGTTGACCCCGGGCGGAGGGTTGCTGCTAATTTTTATAATGTCGCGACGGTTAACCCGTCACTTCCGACAAATGCTCATGCCAGGCCAGCCAGCGCTCGCCCTCAAAGCGAAACACAATCGTCTCGCGCTCCTTCAAGCGCAGTTCTTCGCTACCGATGCGTACATGCGTGGCCACGTCATGCATGAAGATCGCCGCATCACCCTGCACATTGACCCAGGCGTTGCTCGATTCGCAGCCCAGCACCGCAAAGCCATCGACCTGCCATTGCTGCCACAACGTTTCATACTCGGCCCGCGAGTTCAGCGGCTTGGCCAGGGTATGAAAGACAAAACTGGCGTCCGTACTGAAACAGTCGAAATAGCGCGCCGTGTCATTACTGGCAAAGGCCTCGACCAAGGCCGCAGCCGCCGCAAGCACCTGCGCTTCGCGGCTCATCGACGGATAACGCCGGGCAGTACACAGAGCATTTCGTACAACAGGTTAGCGCCCAGCAGCGAGGTATTGCCGGTGGTGTCATACGGCGGCGACACCTCGACCAGATCGCAACCGATCAGGTCCAGCCCCTGGCAACCGCGAATGATCTCCAGCGCCTGAATCGTGGTCAGCCCGCCGACCTCCGGCGTTCCGGTGCCCGGCGCCCACGCCGGGTCGATGCCGTCGATGTCGAACGACAGGTACACCGGCCCGCCACCGACCTTCTCGCGCACCTCGGCCATCAGCGGCGTCAGCGACTTGTGCCAGCACTCCTCGGCCTGCACCACACGAAAGCCCTGCTTGCGGCTCCAGTTGAAATCCTCGGCGGTATAACCCTGAGCACGCAGGCCGATCTGCACCACACGGTCGCTGTCGAGCAAACCTTCTTCCTGCGCACGGCGGAACGTGGTGCCGTGGGCGATCTTCTCGCCGAACATGTGATCGTTGACGTCGGCATGCGCATCAATGTGCACCAGCCCGACCTTGCCGTGCTTCTTGTGAATGGCGCGCAGGATCGGCAGCGTCAGCGTGTGATCGCCGCCCAGCGTCAGCGGCACAATGCCGTGGCCCAGAATCCGGTCGTATTCCTGCTCAATGATGCGCACGGCATCCAGCAGGTTGAAGGTATTGATCGGCACATCACCGATGTCGGCCACGTTCAACGAATCGAACGGCGCGGCACCGGTGGCCATGTTGTAAGGACGGATCATCACCGACTCGGCACGAATCTGCCGTGGCCCGAACCGCGTACCGGAACGCAGCGAGGTGCCGATGTCGAGCGGGATACCGATAAACGCCGCATCCAGCCGATCAAGTTCTTCGGCGGCCTGGATATGAGGCAAACGCAGCATGGTGGCGATGCCGCCGAAACGAGGCATCTCATTGCCGCCCAAGGGCTGGTGGAAAGTCGTGTCCACGGGGTGGCCTCACCTTGTTGTCATTGAAGTGACCCCATTCTGGTGACGCCCCGCAAGCAGAAGAATCGCTGCCAACAAATATTCAGTTCAGAGATTTCTAAACTATCCGCGGATACACTGGCCTACTGACACACCCCACAACACCCTATACAACCCCGGACTCGTAGGAGCCGCTTTAGCTGCGATCGGCTGCGCAGCAGTCGTAAAAATTTCAACATTTCACAAACACCTGCAAGCGCCACACACCCAACAAGACCCAAACCACCCCGGAGCCCCCAATGTCCTCTGCCCTGCCCGACCTCAAACTGCTGCGCATCTTCGCCTGCGTAGTACGCCACCAGGGCTTCGCCGCCGCGCAGCAGGAACTCAACCTCTCCACCTCCGCCATCAGCACCTACATGAGCCAGCTCGAAACCCAACTCGGCCTGGTGCTCTGCCACCGTGGCCGCGGCGGCTTCAGCCTGACCAGCAAAGGCGAACTGTTCCACCTGGAAACCCTGCGCCTGCTCGCCGAACTCGAAGGCTTCGAACGCTACAGCGCCGCCCTCAAAGGCGAACTGCGCGGTACCTTAAACCTCGGCGTCCTCGACTCCACCGTCAGCGACCCGGCCCTGCCGCTGGCCGACGTCATCGGCGCCTACAGCAAAGAACACCCCGCCGTGCACCTGCACCTCTCCGTGCTCAGCCCCGCGCAACTGCAACTGGGCGTCCAGGAAAACCGCCTGGACCTGGCGATTGGCGCCTTCTCCGTGCGCATGAACGGGCTGATGTACCAGGCGCTGTACCGCGAACAGCATTGGCTGTATTGCAGTGATCGGCATGAACTGTTCGAGCAGCGGCGAATACCGGCGGAGGTGATCACCCAACAGCGCATGGTAGGGCGCGGGTACTGGAGCCAGGCAGAACTGGCACGTCACGGATTCAAGCACAGCGCGGCGACGGTGGAGTCGATGGAGGCGCAACTGATACTGGTGCTGTCGGGGGCGTATATCGGCTATCTGCCGGAACACTACGCGCAGTTCTGGGCGGATCAGAAACGGTTGAAGGTGCTGCTGCCGACGACGTTTGGGTATCAGGCGCCGTTTTCGTTGGCTTTGCGGCGGGGGCGGTCGAGGGAGCCGTTGATACAGAGTTTTCGGGATCGGTTGAAGGGGTGGTTTGAGGGTGAGTGAGCTATCTCGAAACAAGCCTCACCGTGAGATTGGCCTGACAGCCCCATGAACTCCTGCTCAAGCAGACTGACCAATCATGGCATTTTGACTTAAAAAAGTGGCGATGTTATAGAGGCTGCCTCACTATTCCTTTTCCTACAGATTTGACGGAAAAGGACTACACAATGGTCAACGGCATTTTACAGGATGATCCTCTGACGGCTTATTCATCACAGCAGTTGGAGGCTGGAAAGGTCTATAGCCGCGCCGACCTCAAACGAATATTTGACATTAAAGATGCAACTATAAGAAATGGAATTTTCAAACCAACGAACTTTAACTCTGTATGGCTTTTCGTCAACAAGCTAAAAGAAAAAGGTCAAACCCAATACAAAAACCTACTTGACGGCGACGTCCTTAAAATGGACGGACAGCCTGAAGGCCGCACAGACCACTTTATAGAAAATCACATTGAGCGCGGCCTTGAACTGCTTGTTTTCTATAGAAACCACAAAAGAGAACACTCTGATTATGGCTTTACCTATGAGGGTACATTTCGATACCTATCCCATAAGGGCTCAGCACCCACTCACTTCCTGCTGCATCGCAACACTAAAAACACAGAAATATCAACCGCCATCATATCCGAACTAAAAGCACAAGAAGAATTCAACCCTAGCCTTCTGATAGATGCGCGAAGAAGAACCATTAAAAATCTTATTCTTCGCCAAGGCCAAGCCGCTTTCCGGAAAAAAATCTTAACAGCTTACTCGGCTCAATGCGCGGTTACAGGATGCGCTATCGAAGCGTTGTTGGAGGCAGCACATATAATCCCTTACCTTGGCACACAGACGAACGTGGTTAGCAATGGATTGCTGCTTCGTACGGATATTCACACTCTTTTTGACCTTGGCTTATTATGGTTTGATCCAGAAACCTTAAAAGTCGGCTTAGCCAGCGTGCTCAGACAAAGCGAATATAACCATTTAGAGAACTCTTCAATACGACTACCCTCACTTCAATCAGACTACCCAAGCACAGAGGCACTAAGATCACACTGGAGTACACGCCGGGTACTTTAAGGCTAATGACCAAACCACTAGAAATTTTTGATTTTTACCGGCAGCCCCGTCATCCCTGGGGCTTTTAACTGTTTCCCCTGCAAATCAAACGGTACAACCCACAACCTCAACCCCGTCGAGCACTCAAATACCGGCAACGCCTCTTGAAACCCTGATCGGCAAGGATAAATCAGTACCAAATTTCCTTCCCCCTGCAAATATTTATGCCCATAAGCAAACATTTGATAGAAATCAGCCTGACTCAACCCGTAATTTTTACTCGCCAGATCCAGCCGCTTCCACTTGGTATCCAAGACCCACCGCTTCTCCCCCTGCTCAATGATCAAGTCAGGCTTAAGACCAAAGATCGGCTTGTTCTCATGCGTACAGAGGGACTTGCTCGCCACCTGCGTGCGCAACACAGCGCCCGGCAGCAATGCATCCTCCAAACACGCCGCCACATAGCTTTCAAACAACCGCTCCATTGGGAACAGCAAACTCATACCCTGCCAATCCCCAGCAACAGCCAATGGCGTTTGCTGCTCAATGATCAACTCGCACCAAGGCTTGACCGACTGGTAATGAGCCATCAAACGATCATGCTGCCACTGCTTGAAATCCTGCCTGACGTTCTGGCTGCTGGGGATATCCAATAACATCGTCCGCAGCTCGTGAGAAAGACGCCAGTTGTCAGGGGCTTGAGTGCTCTTACACACAATGTCCAACGCGGTCTTAAGCAGACGGTTTTCAGCCCGGTCAGGCAGAAAGACCTCATGACGGATTTGGAAATGATGCTGGCGGCTTGCAGGTTGGCGCATTTGCCGCGAGGTGTTGAGTTGACCACGCAGAAACCGTTGTTCCTCTTCGACACGGTGGTAGTCAAAGCGTAAGCCGCGCTTGATGAGGTGATCGAGCGCTTCAAGAAAGCGGCTCATCACCCATTCAGAAAGTGGTGCCTCAAACCGTTGCAGAGCAGCAGCGCCAACCTGACGCGAGGGCAGCTTGAGCGTTTTCTGGATCATGCGCCGGAGCAAGGCACGGCTTTGTTGGATGCAATCCCCTTGTTCAAAATGCTTGGGAAGAATCTCAAGACGAGTGCCACAAGGCGTTTCTAGGACGCCAACATAATTATCGAGCTTGAGAAAACGACGGTCTTGAACATGGATGATGGCCGCGCCAGCTTGGGTAAAGCCGGCGTTGAGCTTACACAGCCAATCGAATGCAGACGGGGTGACTTGAGCCAGGTCAAGCGTAGGATGTTCGACCGTGCTCGTGGTTAACCGAGCGTATTCACGAACGGTGATGAGCGCTGTCACCGATTAAGCTCGCCAAGGGCTTTGATCACCCTCGCGCCAAGATGTCGGGTGTTCATTTCAACTCCCGTGGACCAATGCGTTTCAACGTTATGCTGCTTGGCAAGCTCTCGAAGTACAGGTAACGCGGGTTTCACCAATTGCCCGTTGCGCGTCACCTCAATGGTGCCGGACGCCAATTGTCGCACAGTGAAATCACCTTGCTGCGCAGCTTGAGAATCGTAATGAATGGGGGCTTGGAGGGTGTGATCAATAATGCCTCGGTAAGCATCAACTTTTTTGAAAGCCGAGTCGTTCAGTTCCCACTGTTCATTATTCTGGGCTACGGTCACGGCGTCTCCGAACAACTGGCTCAAATCCTGAGACGGTCGTACCAAAAACTGAAGCTCAGGTGCCTTGCGCTGATCATTGAGCACCCATTGAATCCGCTGCCAATCTTCGAAAAAGTATTCCTGCAACAGCGGCAATATCTTGCGTTTGAATACGCCTTCCAACCACTCCAGCGTCAGCTTGTCACCGTCTAACTCAGGCATAAGGTACGCATGCCCAAGGCAATAGTCCCGGCCCAGCAAGGCTGCAATACGCGCATTCATTACGCCGAGCAATTCGTCGAGTGCTATGCCTTCCACCTCAAGATCCTCAAGCAGCTCAGGGCGAGGAGGTACTTCGGTAAACGTGAAGCGTCGTCGCAGCGCAATATCCATTGATGCGAGCGAACGGTCGGCCGTGTTCATGGTGCCAATGAGGTGCACCGTTGAAGGCACGCTGAAGCGTTCCTTTGAATACGGAAGAATGACTTCTAACGCCTCAAGGCTTCCTGCACGTTTGGAGGGTTCGATGAGGGTAATGAGTTCGCCGAAAATGCGAGAGACATTCCCACGATTGATTTCGTCCATGATCAACACGGTGGGGGCGTCTTTTGCCACCTGCCGGTCAGCATCAAAAAGTCCCTCAGGACCGCTACCAATCATGTACTCCACCATGGCGGGCAACAGATTTAGATAGCCGTTGACAATAAAGGGATCGAACTCTGAATTAGAAAGCTTGGTCACCCACGACTTGTCGCGAATGTCCTGAAGGGTGATGGCTCCAGAAACGACATTGTCTGCCAGACCGTTGAGCAAGCTCATACCGAATTCGATGATTTTGCCTTGGGTCTTCTCGATCGCAACCACGTCCGCCGAGGCGTAGCGAACCCGATAGCTCTTGCCAAACTGATCGCCGACTTTGAATGCTCGATACCCGCTCCCTGCTTGCTGGCAAAGACTTTTAAACACACCAGGCACGACGGTATAACGCAGTTGGCCATTTTCATCGGTATCGGCGCGCAAGCCTTCGACGAAATCTTCATAGCTAAAGCTTTGGTGAAAGGTCACGAAACGAACATCGCCAGCACGCGCAAATGCGTCAAAGCGGCTTTTGAGGGCTTCACGGTTGCTTTCGTTGGCCTTTAAGTAAGCGGGATCGAGAATTTCGAGCGTCGCCGCAATGGTCGCGTAGGTTTTCCCA
Source organism: Pseudomonas sp. 3A(2025) (assembly GCF_054589175.1). Classification (NCBI taxonomy): domain Bacteria; kingdom Pseudomonadati; phylum Pseudomonadota; class Gammaproteobacteria; order Pseudomonadales; family Pseudomonadaceae; genus Pseudomonas; species Pseudomonas sp. 3A(2025). Next base: position 465,487 of record NZ_BAAILM010000113.1, read on the forward strand.
GTACCGGGTGGGCCAAAGAAAATCTGGTTAAGCGCGGTCATTGTGGAACGTCCGTGTAGGAAAATTCCACAGACAGTAACCAGAATGCCAGCAACCGTAAAGGCACGCTCAGTGCGTGATAGCTAATAGCTTGAATCCTTTTGACTGAGGCCTAGCTGATATTTCCTACGTAAATCTCATCCCTACCTGCATTCCTGAACCAGCGTGCACCCCGTATCCTCTGCCACCGGTGTCTAAGAAACACCCAACGTAGATAAAGCGCTTATCAAGCAGCCTCAGCCTCTCAATAAACGAGTGGACTGCCGGTCTTGGAAGATGCCGTTGGGATTTCTTCACCTTCTCTACGTTGGTCATCAGCACCGCTCCCTTAAAACGTAGAGACCCATCATGCAAAACGATCTATATACCTACATCCCCCACATCTTCATCCGCCACGCCCGCCAGCTCCGCGTCCTTCTCCTGGAAAACCAGGTCTGGTTCTGCGCCCGCGATCTCAGCAAGCTTATCGCCTGGCCTTTGAACGAACGCACCACCTTCAAACTTGACCCGGACCAGCGCCGTACGCTCTGGCTGGAAAGCCATGGCGATTGCGACCAGGAGCTGATGCTCAGCGAGTCGGGCGTGTATGCCCTGTTGGTGCATCACTATCACCCCGAGCAGCGCAGCCTGCGGCAGTGGATCACCAACGAGGTGGTGACGATATTGCGTGATGCGCAGCCGTCGATGCCGGAGCAGGCGCCGGTGTTGAGTGTGTTGCAGTTTCCGGGGGTGTCGATGAGTTTGCTGCATTGGCAGAGCGAGCCGTGGATCCGGTTGCGGGATGTGCCGCAGGTGTTGCCGGTGCCAGAGGGTGGCAAGGGTGGTGGGGCCTGGTGGCGAGGGTGTGTCGGACGGTAGCTGCTTGCTGGATAGCAGGCGCAAGGCTGCATCTATGGCTACAGGGTGACGGCTGCGATATAGCACTCAAGCCGTAACCCTGTATGCATTGGCATCGGCATTTTCGGACGCGTCCTACAGATTGCCGGGAAGCTCAAAAATAGACTGGTCCTCCATTTTACAAGGAGGATTCCCATGGCTAATTACGGCTACATGACGATCATGGGCAAGACACAACGGCTGATTTCTGCTGGTTGCTCAACGCCAGCGTCAATAGGCCAAAAGTGTCAGGCCGGGCATGACGATGAAATCATGGTGCTGTCGTTCGCACACAACATGGCCAATATCGGCAATGCCAAACACGCCACCCACCGCCCGGTGTTCATTACCAAGAACGTCGACAAGTCTTCGCCGCTGCTGAGTCAGGCGCTGGCCAATCAGGAACAGGTCGATTGCATCATCGATTTCTACCGTACCGCCGCTCAAGGCGCGCAGGAGAAGTTCTATACCGTCGAGATTCGGGGCTGTCTGATAACTGAGCTGACCCTGGATATGCCTCACGTTATTTTGCAGAACGATGCGCAGGCGCAAGAGCATGTTGCGATTAGCTATCGCGACATTATCTGGACTCACCATGCGGCGGGGACGACCGGGTATGCGTCGTGGATTGGTGAGCAATGAGACTGTTTGAGAAGACGCTAGATTCGGGCGGTCATGATCTTGCGGAGGTTAACCAGGCGGCGGTTTCTCTTCAAGGGCAGGCGTGTACGTTGTCGACGCGGCATATCAAGGATGGGATGTTACGGCTGCAATTTAATCGGGAGGTGGCTTATTACGCACAGGGGATTGTTAAAGATGTTGAAACGGGCAGGAAAAGTGCCAAGGAGGGGTTGGAGGCCATCAAGGTTGAGCAACACAGTCTCTTCGATCAATCCGCTGGAGTCGGTGAAAAAAGCATTGGACTTGCGGGCGGTATGGCTCAGGTTGCCGCAGGGGGTGGCGTGTGCTACGCCAGTTTAGGAACACTTTGTTTTACCTTTGGTGCCGCACTATTTGCCCACGGATTCAATAACATTTATGAAAACGGCCGAAACCTGGTTGAGAAGCGCTCAGATGTGGAAGGCCCAGTCAGAAAAGGCTACCAGAACGTAGCCGTATGGGCAGGTGGCACCGAGGCTCATGGCAACATGGCTTATCTTGGAGTAGACCTAGGACTATCTATTTATGGCCTAAGTAGAAAAGTCGTGAAACCTGATGCCTGGCGACTTTGGCATTACGCCAATACTGACTATGTCAGAGCTTATCAAAACGCATCCCGACGAGCGCTGATTCTTGAGGCAGCAGCAGATGCACTAGCAGGGCGAAGCATGCTAAAAGAGTGGAAAAAAATCAATGAATGACTGGATAGAACACTTTGTATTTGTGACTCTCGCAATCCTGCTGTACGCACCTTCACGCTGGGCTAAATTCGCTCTGTCAGGGCAAAGCTTCACCACAACCAAGCTTTTGGCCGCGACCTTCTACAATCTAATAGTCATTGTAATTTACATGGACTTTATCAAAACAAGTAATATCCCTTTTTACGGCCACTTGGACAAATACATTTTAGGCTGGTTATCCATGGCGATGATCTGGTTGCACGCCTCAGCCTTACCTATGGAATGGCAAAGAAGACCTTGGCGCCTGCGCAAAGTCTTTGACCCGAAGATCCGCAAGCACAAACTGACATTTGACAGATATCGGCTTGAACAGCCTAGAAAATCAATTCTGTTTTTTTGGAAGCGCTGATGAGCGATCTCTCGTTCTACTTGATTTTCACAACCATTACGATTGTTCTCTATATCCCGTCTCGCTGGAGCAAATCTGCCTTTTCTTACGAAAACTATACCCCTATAAAATTCTGGATTGCACTCAGCTACAACATGACCTTGCTTTTTATCCACTACCGGTTCGCTCAAACAGGCAAGCTGCCTTACATTGGATATACCGAAAACTCAGTCATTGGGTGGTTATCCTTGCTCATGACAGTGCTTCACGCTTGCTCACTTCCTGTGCAAAGACATAGAAAATCGTGGCTCAAACGCAGAAAGTTCGACCCTCGCCTCTGAAGGATTTCAAATCGAAATTCACGCTCAAAAAATCAATTTAAATCGCAGATCAGTACAATGAACGACACCTTACTCGCCCTATTCATCATAGCCACCTCAATAGCCCTCTACCTTCCAGCCCGCTGGGCAAAATTTGCTTTTTCAGGCAAAGGTTTCACCAAAGCGAAGTTATGGACTTCGATGATCTACAACACCTATTTCGGCTCTCTCCATATGTACTTTATGGACAAAGGCCACATCCCTTTTTACGGCCCTATGGACAGAGGTATTTTAGGCTGGGTGTCGCTTGTGATGATCTGGCTACACGTCTCAGCCATCCCGACTCAATGGAAAGCAAGATCCTGGCGCCAGCGTAAAGCTTTTGACCCGAAAATCCGCAAGCACAAACTGACATTTGACAGATATCGGCTTGAACAGCCTAGAAAATCAATTCTGTTTTTTTGGAAACGCTGATGAGCGATATCTCGTTCTACTTAATTTTCACAACCATTACGATTGTTTTCTATATCCCGTCTCGCTGGAGCAAATCCGCCTTCTCTTACGAAAAATATACCCCTCTAAAATTCTGGATTGCATTCAGCTACAACATGACCTTATCTTTCATTCACAACAAATTCGCTCAAACTGGAAAGCTGCCTTACATTGGACATACGGACAACTCGGTCATGGGCTGGTTATCCTTGGTCATGACATTCCTCCATCTCTGCTCACTGCCTGTACTTAGACATAGAGGATCGTGGTTCAAACGCAGAAAATTTGATCCACGCATCCGGAGATAGAAATAACTCCAAGACTTTTAATCCCTCAGACTTCCGCCTGAAGAAAAAGCTTATCCGCGAACAAAAAACCATGCCTATAACTCTATACATCACCACAACACTAACACTCACAATCCCCGCCTACTGGGCAAAACGTAAAGCATCCGGCAAATATTGCACACCTGCAAGACGCTGGGGACTGAGTGCATACAGTTTTATTTTGATATCAATCCATACCATTACAGGCGCCCCAGACAGTGACTTCTTTGACAAGCAAACAGAAGAGAATCTTCGAGTTTTCGCTCCAATAGCCCTTCTGGCTTTTCAAGTCATGGCGCTGCCAACGCGGTGTAGATTAAGGCCTTGGTGGAAACGCAGGACCATCGACTTACAAATCATAAAGCACAAGCCGACCCTTGATGAACACCGACAAGAACACTTCAAGAAGTCACCATTGATATTTTGGCGGCGATGATTTTCGTATTTCTCGGTTGAGTTGAGCAGTGATTTGATTAGCCGTTGTGTAACCGCCTTGAGGTTTTATTAAACGCTGAACATTTACGACTGCTTGCGCAGCCGATCGTCCGAATGCGGCCCAGAGCAGAGCTCCCTCCTACAGGTCCCATGTTTGCTGCGCGACAGCGCGGCGCCAAGGCGGCGGGTGATCTCCTACAGGTCCCGTGTTTGCTGCGCGACAGCGCTGTGTCAGTGACACAGCGCTGCCCTCTAAAACTCAGCGGCTGAAGCGTTCTGCGAGGCTGTGCAGGTACTGCGCCATCTCTTCCAGCTCACTACTGATCTTCGACCCCTGCTCCGCCTGCCCTGCGCTTTGATCGCACAGCTGCGCAATCCGCGTGATCTGCTGGCTGATGTTCTCGGCCACGTGGCTTTGTTCTTCCGACGCCGAGGCCATTTGCTGGCTCATGCCGGTGATGCGTGTCACGGCCTGGCTGATGCCGTCCAGGGCTTGTTGTACCGCTTCGACGCTGGCCACGCTTTCTTGCGAGATTTGTCCGCCGCGGCTGGCGGTGGCGACGGCGCGGTCGGCGCCGTCGCGCAGGGAGGTGATGATTTTCTGGATTTCTTCGGTGGACGACTGGGTGCGTGAGGCCAGGCTGCGGACTTCGTCGGCGACCACGGCAAAGCCCCTGCCCTGTTCGCCGGCGCGGGCGGCTTCGATGGCGGCGTTGAGGGCCAGCAGGTTGGTTTGCTGGGCGATGGAGGTGATGACGTCGACCACGCTGCCGATCGATTGGGTGGCGTTGGCCAGTTCGCCGACGGCGTTGCCGATTTCGCTGACCGAGTTGGCCATGTGCCGGATGGCCAGCAGGCTTTCGTCGGCGAGGTTGCGGCCTTGCTGGGCGAGTTTGTCGGCTTCTTCGGCGGCGTGGGCGGTGTTTTGGACGTTGTGTGTCACTTCCTGAATGGTCGCGGCCATTTGGTTGATGGCGGTGGCCGACTGGTCGGTTTCGTTGCGTTGCTGGTCGAGCGAACGAGCTTGTTGCACGGACAGCTGTGCCGACTGGCCGGCGCGCTGCTTGACGCTTTCGCCGGTGTCGACCAGCCGCGTGAGTGCGGTTTGCAGGCGGGCTTCGCCACTGAGCATGGCCAGGTCCAGTTGTGCTTGCGGGCCACGATTGTCGCTGTAAGTCAGGGCCACCAGCGCACTGGTAAATGCCTTGGGGTGTTCGTCGAGGGTTTTCTGCAGGCTGCGCCGGTAGCGGGCTTCAAGGTACACGCCCAGACCAAGCAGTACGATCAGCAGCAGGGCCAGGAATGGCGTGTCTTCAAGCAGGTAGTTGCCGACGGCCAATACGATGGCGGCCAGCAGCATTGGCAGTTGCCGCGCCAGGTGGTGGGCGGCGCTGCTGCTGGTCGACACGGCAGATTTGCCGGCGCGCAGGCGGGCATAAAGGGCTTCGGCGCGGCGCACCTGGTCGCGGGTGGGCAGCGAGCGCACCGACTCGTAACCGACGATGCGGCCGTTTTCATACACGGCGGTGACGTAGGCGCTGACCCAGTAGAAGTCGCCATTCCTGGAGCGGTTCTTGACGATGCCCATCCAGGGTTTGCCCTGTTTGATGGTGTCCCACATGTGCGCAAATACCGAGGCCGGCATGTCCGGGTGGCGCACCAGGTTATGCGGCTGGTTGATCAGTTCTTCGCGGGTAAAGCCGCTGATGGCGGCGAAGGCGTCGTTGCAGTAGGTGACGTGGCTGTTGAGGTCTGTGGTGGAGATCAAACGCTCATGGGCAGGAAAGGTTCTTTCGTTCTGGGTGACGGGCATGTTCAAACGCATCGACTACAACCTCTCCTGATGGAACTGCAAATTTCCAGGCACGCTTGAAGGTTTGGCACTTGAAAATCAAGCGTAGCGAAGAAAACCCGGTCAGCAAGTCAGTCTGCAGGGAGTTGTGAGCGGTGCGGGCTCTGACGTTGATCGAACACGCTGGCAACGCAAGGCGCGCAAGCGTGTTTATGACGAGGCTTATTTGAATAGCTGTTGATAGGTCGCCAGGTTGTCCGGCGTGATCAACGTATAAGGCACCCACACATTGGCCTCGACCGCTTCGCCCTTGATCATTTTCACCGCGGCCTGCATGGCGCTATTGGCCTGGCCCATGGGGTTCTGGAACACCGAGCCCGCCAGCAGGCCGCGCTTGATGGCGGCCTGGCCGTCGGGCAGGCCGTCGACGCCCATCACCGCCACTTCGCCTTTGGCCTTGCCGGCCTGTTGCAGGGCCATGGCCGCGCCGATGGCCATTTCGTCGTTGTTGGCGGCGATGGCATCGAATTTCGCCCCGGCCAGCAGCCAGTTGCTGGTCAGGTCCATGCCTTTGTCACGCTGCCATTCGGCGCCCTGCTCTTCGACCACCTTGATGTTCGGGTAGTCCTTGAGCACGTCTTTGACGCCCTGGGTTCGGCCACGGGTGGAGTTGTGCACCAGGTCGCCGAGGATGATTGCCAGGTTGCCCTTGCCGCCCATTTTTTCGGCGAGGTAGCGCATTTGCAGTTGCCCGGCTTCGTTGTCGTTGGATGAGACCGCGACGACGCCGGCGGGCAGTTGTTGCTCATCGGGGCGGCGGTTGACGTAAACCAGGGGAATTTTCGCGTCGGTGGCGGCGCGGGTGATATTGCTGGCGCCGGCGGTATCAACCAACAGCACGATGATGGCGTCGACGTTCTGGTTGATGAAGCCGTGTACCTGATTGAGCTGGCGCACGACATCGCCCTGGGCGTCTTCGACCTGCAGGCGCACGTCGTCTTTTTTGCCGGCGTCTTCCAGGGCGCGGCGCACCCAGGTCATGAAGTTATCGTCGACCTTGGCGATGCTGACGCCGATGCGGTACTGCGCCTGAACGGGATTACCCAGCAGCAATAGCCAGGTGGTGAGCAGCAGGTAAAACATTCGCATGATGGTGTCCTTTTGTTGTTATTGGCGCGGATCATCGAACTGGATAACGGTGGGACGGGTTGCCCGCCCCACCATTGTCGGGCGGCTTACATACTCAAACTCTGCTTGAGCGCATCCACCGAGGTGCGGATGCCGGCTTCGACGCTCATGGTCAGGTCTTCCATTTCCAGCGAGACGTGGCCGTCGTAGCCGAGCATGCGGATGACCGAGAAGAATTCGCGCCACCATTGCAGGTCATGGCCACAACCGACGGCGACGTAGTTCCAGGCGCGGGACACGGTGTCGGTGACTTCCTTGGTCTCCAGCAGGCCGTTGATGTCGACCAGGCCGCGCTCCAGGCGCGAGTCCTTACCGTGCACGTGATGAATCGCCGGGCCCAGGGCGCGGGCCGAGGCGATGGGGTCGGCGCCCATCCAGAACAGGTGGCTGGGGTCCAGGTTGAGGCCGACCACCGGGCCGACTGCGTCGCGCAGGCGGAACAGGGTTTCGGGGTTGTAGACCAGCATGCTGCTGAAGTTTTCCAGGGCGATCTTGTCGACGCCGTGGCGGGTGGCCTTGGCCACCAGTTTGTCCCAGTACGGAATGGCGACGTCGTTCCACTGGTAGTTGAGGTAGGTCTTGAGCACCGGCGGCCAGCTGACGGTGTAGCAGATCCAGTTGGGCACTTTGTCTTCGGCGGTGGCCGGTGGCAGGCCGCTCATCATGATGACCTTGTTGACGCCCAGTTCTTCGGCCAGCTCCATGGTCCGCTCGGTGACATCGCGGTGGGTGGCGCCCAGCTTGCCGGGGTCCAGCGGGTTGCCGGAGACGTTGAGTGCGCACAGCTCGATGCCGCGACTGTCCAGCGCATTGCGGAACTGGCGGCGTTTTTCGGCGCTTTCGAGCAGTTCATTGAGGCGCAGGTGCGGCGCCGAGGACCAGCCGCCGGTGGTCATTTCCACGGCGCTGATGCCCAGCTCGCCTACTGTGTCGAGCATCTGTTCAAAAGGCAGGTGCCCGAGGCTGTCGGTGACGTAAGAGAGTTTCATGATTCGAGTCCTTTGGTTTGTTGTTATTGGAAAGCAACCCAGGTCGCGCCGGCGTCTGCCGAGCGCACGCAGCTCTGAATCCAGCGAATGCCGTCGATGCCGGCCTCGATGTCGGGGTACACCAGGGCGGCCAGGGCCGCTTCGTCGCCACGAATGCGCGCGTCGATGGCCTGGGCGATTTTCAGGTAGATGTTGCCCCACGACTCCGACAGCCCTTCGGTGTGCAGCGCGCCGAGGCGGTTGTAGGCGTTGCAGTCGTCGTCCAGGTACGGCATGCCGTGGTTGAGGATCTGCGCGGGCTGGCCCTGCACTTCGTAGCGCAGTTCGTTGGGGTGGTTTTCCCACCATTCCAGGCTGGCCTTGGCGCCGACGATGCGAATGCGGTGGCCGTCCATGCTCCCGGCGTTGACCGCCGAGGCCCAGAGGGTGCCGACCGCACCGTTGTCGTAATGCATCAGGCAGCGGGCGTTGTCTTCCAGCGGGGCGCGGGCCTTGATGAAACTCTGCCGGTCGCACAGCACTTCGGTGATGTTCAGGTGCGGCAAAATCAACCGCGACATGTAGTAGGTGTGGGTCGACAGGTCGCCGAGCACGAACGATGGGCCGGCGACTTTGGGGTCGATGCGCCATTTCTGCGCTTCGACCTGCTTGTCGGCGCTGTCGGTGGCGCTGAAGCCGTGGGTGTATTGCAGGTCGACGATGCGCACTTCGCCCAGGTCGCCGCGAGCGACCATGGCGCGCATCTGCATCAACAGCGGGTAGCCAGAGAAACCGTAGGTCACGCCGACGATCAGGCCCTTGCTGTGGGCCAGGGCGCGAATTTCTTCGCCCTCTTCAACGGTGAAGAACAGCGGCTTTTCGCAGATCACGTGCAGGCCGGCTTGCAGGGCAGCCTTGGTGATTTCGAAATGCGTGCCGTTGGGGGTTGCGACCGACACCACTTGTACGCCGTCGGGCCGCGTCGCTTCGGCTTGCAGCAGGGCGCGGTAGTCGGGGTAGCAGCGCTCTGGCGCCACGCCCAGATTGACGCCGAAATCCAGCCCGCGTGCCGGGTCGATGTCGAAGGCACCTGCCACCAGTTGATAAGCCGTGTTATCGCGCAGCGCACCGGTGCGGTGTTTATAGCCCACCTGCCCCAGTCGGCCGCCGCCGATCATGGCCCAGCGCAGGGGTTGCTTGAGAATCTTTTCACCGTTGATCATTGCTTGACCTCTTGTTGTTATGAACGCAGAAATGATAGGATCTATCTTTTTATGATTTAATTAAGATAGATAAACAGATAATATTGAGGTATTCGGTGATGTCAAGTCATACGCCAACCATGATGGACGTCGCCCGCGTGGCCGGCGTTGGTGTCGCAACGGTGGATCGGGTGCTGAACCGGCGCGCAGCCGTGCGCAAGAACACTGAAGATAAGGTCCTGAGTGCGGCACTTGAGCTGGGTTTTGCGCTAGAGAAGTTCAAGATTTTTGAAACGCTGAACGAGACAGCGGCGCCGCCTGCCCCGGCAAAACGCTTGGCGTTCGTATTGCTCAAGCAGGTATCAACGTTCTATCAAGAACTGGAAAAAACTATCCGTACGCAGGCAGCGCGCTCTGCGCATATTGTGGGCGAGCCGGAAGTGCTGACTCTGGAACACGAGTCGCCACACGAGATCGCCAGGCTGTTGCTGGAGCTGGGCAGCCGTAACGACGCCATCGCCCTGGTGACGCTGGATCATCCCGCGATCAATCAGGCCATCGACACGCTGAGCCTGCAAGGCGTGCCGGTGTTTTCGCTGGTCACCGACGTCACCGCCGCCCGCCGCGCCGGCTATATCGGCATCGATAACCGCAAGGCCGGGCGCACCGCCGCCTGGGCGATTTCACGCATGAGCCGCACGCCGGGCAAGGTCGGGCTGTTGATCGGCGACCATCGTTTTCTGTGCCAGGAGCTGTGCGAGATCAGTTTTCGCTCATGGTTTCGCGAACGCGGCGCAGGCTTTACGGTGCTGGAAACCGAACTGACGCTGGAGCGCCCGGACCGCGCTTATGCAGTGACCCGCGCCTTGCTGGCGGCGCATGCAGACCTGTGCGGCCTGTATGTCAGCGGCGGCGGCATCGAGGGTGTGGTGCAGGCGCTGCAGGAAAGCGGACGCCAGCGCGAGGTGGTGGTGATTTGCACCGACCTGACCGAAACCACACGCGCCGCATTGATCGACGAAGTGGCCGATGTGGTGCTCTCGCACCCTCGGGAACGTTTGATCGAAGCATTGATCGAAGCCGTGTCCGGGCATCAGGACGGCGCCGGCACGCATGTGCGCTTGCTGCCGTTCGATGTGGTGACGACCGAGAATTTATAACCTTTACGCAGGCACGCCAGACCTCATTCAGGCACACTGCGCGCCCTTTTGCACCCAACCGATCAAGGTCTTTGCGATGTCTATCCCGCGTGTCAAATCTGCTCTGCTGGCCCTTCTGCTGAGCACCACGCTGATGCCGGTGCAGGCAGCCCCTGCCAGCCTCAAGGTGTCGCTGCTGGGTGGCAAGCTGGCGTTTACCTTGCCGGCAGGCTACGTCAAGGACGAGATGCCGGAAGTCGATGCCAAGGCACGGGCCGAAGGTGTAAGCGGGGCGATGTACACCCATCAGGCCGAAAGACGCGTATTGATCGTCACCGAAACGCCGATTCCGGTCGGGGTCGAGGCCAGTGACGACGACGCCGAGGTGCTCGACGAACTGACTGCCGCCGCCCTCACCCAGCAAGGCAGCAGTTATGAGAATGTGCAGCGCCTGGGCGAGCAGCGCATCGTCAAGCACAATGGCCTGGGCGTGCGGCAGCTGGACGCGTCGGCCACCCTCGGCGGCGCCGAGGTGTTGAGCACGACACTCCTGGCCGCCTCGGGCAAACGTTCGGCGGTGCTCAATGTGATTTCCAGCGCCAAAGACCCCAAAGCCCACGAAGCGGCGGTCAAGACGGTCATCGGCGAGTGAGCCCGACCGGCTCTTGATCCAATAGTTCAAGAATAATGGCCTCAAGCCCTTCCCATGCTCCTGACCACAGGCGAAACTCTTTCCGGCGGTCAGGCAGTCTTTTTCTGACCGGGCAGTACGAAAGATCCGGTAGGAATTATGGAAAATCAAAGAGGGGATGTTCGTCAGGGCAAGGGACTGTCATTTGCGCGGCGCATTTATCTGCCGCGCGCCATTGGCCTGCTCGTCGGTTCGTTGTGTGTGGCAGCAGCGCTTTACCCTCACCCCCAACCTCTCTGGGTCTGGGCCTTGCTGGTGCTGCATGCGTATGTATGGCCACATCTGGCCTGGCAGTGGGCGCGGCGCAGTGCCAACCCGTACAAGGCCGAGCTGCGCAATATGCTCTGCGATTCGTTTGCCGGCGGTGTATGGGCCGCCCTGATGGGCTTCAGCGTGGTCCCCAGTGCCGCCATCCTGGCGATGATGGCCATGCAGAATATCGCCGCCAACGGGCTGCGCCTGATGAGCCAGGGGCTGCTGGCCAATCTGCTCGGTGCGCTGCTGTGTTTTGTGCTGGTGTCGCCGCCGCTACAGTTGCAAAGCACGTCGCTGGAGATTTACGCCTGCCTGCCACTGCTGGTGATCTACCCGATTTTTGTCGGCTGGATGGGTTACAAGGTCGCCCGCCAGCTGAGCGAGCATAAAAGGATTCTCAGCCGGCTAAGCCGCACCGACAGCCTGACCGGGCTGATCAACCACGGCTCCTGGAAAGACCTGCTGCAGATCGAGTTCAGCAAGGTGCGCAGCCTGCAACGCCCCTGCTGCGTGGCGTTGATCGACATCGACCATTTCAAGGCCATCAACGACCGGTACGGGCATATTGTCGGCGATGCGGTGCTCAAGCACCTCAGCCAGGCGCTGCGCGACGATATTCGTGAAACCGACCTTGCCGGACGCTATGGCGGCGACGAGTTTTGCCTGATCTTGCCCGGTACCGGCCTCGATCAGGCCGTGGCCATGCTCGAACGCCTGCGCCAACGCGTAGACAAACACTGTGACGCCCGACTGCCGGAGCTCAAAGTGAGCCTGAGCATCGGTATCGCGGCCTTCGATAGCCATTTCACCGACGCCTCGATGTGGCTGCACGCGGCCGATCAGGCGCTGTACACCGCCAAGAGCGGCGGGCGCAATCGGGTGGTCGGCGCCTCGGCAGATAACCCCAGGGAACAACCGCCGGCGCTGCACATGGTCTGAGCCCTGGCGCCTGCGCCTACTGAGCCAGCACCAGTTGGGCGACAACACGCCTGAGCAGTCTTTTCGGGCCACTGGCTTCCAGCAGCTTCGACACTGGCTGATCAAGCTTCAGCGGACCATACACCGCCTCTTCGCGCTCCAGATGGCTTTGCTGCGCGGCGCGGTAGGTGGCCGGGTAGACACTGCGCTCGACCGGCAGCAGCGCGTCATGATGTTCCAGCAAGCCACGAAACATGATGCGCCGCTCTACGCTGCCGCGGGTGGTCTCGATCAGGCGCGAAAAGAACACGCTGTCACGCTGGTGCAAAGCCAGCAGCGCCACGTAGCGCTCGACCACAATGAACGGCGCGCTCTTGTCGTAGATCATCCAGCACAAACGCTCGCGACTGGCCGAACGGTAGGGGTTCCAGGAGACGTTGCGCCGGTTGTGATAATCCAGTGCATAGCACATCGCCCTGTCTGCCTGCGTGCGACGTTCAGCCCCACACAACTGCGCCATGTCATCGAGCAACGGCGTCTGGCGCCCCAGTTGCTCAAGCCCGCGCCCGAGGCGCACGAAAATACCCTTGGGGCCCAGTATTCGATCATGCAGCTCGTTGAGTTTCTTGGCCGACATCCTTGCCTGGCGCTGCGATAACTTTCTAAATGCCAGCAGGCAGTCAGCGTCGGAGACTGCACTCGAAAAAGAGCCGTATAGCTGTGACCGCTGTTCAAGACTTATCGCCATGAATGAGTTCCTTGTCAGACAGATAAAAGTTCACGACAACGTCTTGCCGGTGTCCCTGAACACCGATGACAGCCTGTCGGCATCGTGACTTTCTTGTGGTTATATTGAGTAACGCCCTTGATCGGGCGACATGCCAATTATGTAAGTATTCCAGCGCCGCACAATCCGACAGATGTAGGGGGTCAAGTAAAAGGCGGCGCCAGCACACCGCCCGTGCAATGCCCGACCAGCTCTGTGCGGCTCTTGACCTGACACTTGCGCAGCAACGACGAGACGTGGTCGCGCACCGTATAGCCGCTGATTCTCAGCTGTTCGGCGATTTCCTTGTTGGTTCGCCCCTGCAACAGCAACCTCAACACCTGCCGCTCCCGGCTCGTCACGCCCATGATGTTCCCTCTGTTTTTTCCGTGTTTCTGGCTTAACGCACCGACGACTTCCTGACTTGAATAATCTTCATGATCCACCCCGGCTTTATTCATGCCTGACGAATCGATTTGTCTGTTATTTATTAAAGTAGACAATTCCTACATACAACAAAGATAGATCCCTACACATTATTATCCATATCCCACACAGCCGCTTATGCCATGCACAACACGCGCATGGAGTTATTAGCCAGACCGTTTTTCACGCATTAGAAACGCATCAGGCGCAAGATAAACTTGCGCCTGATTAATTACAATCTGCTGTTACATTTGGATCCCTTCGCTCATCTCATCAGGCCGCACCGGTCTCGACGGCCAGGTTCTGCCGGGCCCCGAACACCACCGCGGCCAGCAGGCCGACCAAGCCCATGACCATGCAGTACGCCACGCATACCCAAGGACTCCAGGGCATCAGGCCGATCAGCAGCAACGGCGTGATGCTGGCCCAGAGGGCGTAGGCAATGTTGTAGGTGAAGGAGATACCCGAGACGCGGATACGCGCCGGAAACAGCCCGACCATCACTGACGGCACCACGCCGACGATGCCGCAACACAGTCCCGCAATGGCGTAGGCAATGCCCGGCGCCAGCCATTGTTCGATCAGGCTGGCATACAGCACGCCGATACCCAGCGGCAGGAGCAGGCTGTAGATCAACACGCTGCGCCACGCGCCGATCCGGTCGACCAACAGGCCGGCCAGCACACAGCCGATATTGAGAAACACGATGCCCAGCGCACTGAGGGCAAAGGTGTGGCTGGCGCTAAAGCCAAAACGCTGCTGCATGGCGGTCGGGGTGATGACCACCAGCACCACCACCGCCGAGGTCAGCACGCAGGTCAGCAACGCTGCCGGCAGCAGGGCCTGACGATGCTCACGCAGTACCTGACCCAGCGGCAGGCGCTTCATGTCTTCACGCTGGGCGTGCATGGCCATGAACACCGGGGTTTCGCTCAGCCAGCGGCGCAACCACACCCCGACCACACCGAACACGCCGCCCAACAGAAACGGAATGCGCCAGGCGTAATCGAGAATTTCTGCAGGTGTATAGACCCGCGCCAGCCAGGTGGCGGTCAGTGCGCCGAGCAGATAACCGAAGGTCAGGCCGGCCTGCAACACGCCCAGCGCATAACCGCGATGGCCGTCGGGGGCGTGCTCGGCGACGAATACCCAGGCGCTGGGCACTTCGCCGCCCACCGCCGCACCTTGCAGAATGCGCAACCCCAGCAGCAATAACGGCGCCCAGTAGCCGATCTGCGCATAGGTCGGCATCAGGCCGATCAACAGGCATGGCAAGGCCATCATCAGGATGCTCAGGCTGAACACCCGCTTGCGTCCCAGGCGGTCGGCAAAATGCGCCATCAGGATGCCGCCCAGTGGCCGGGCCAGATAACCGGTGACGAAGATCCCGAAGCTTTGCAGCAGGCGCAGCCATTCGGGCATCTCGGGCGGGAAAAACAGCTGGCTCAGGGTCAGGGCAAAGAAGACGAAGATGATGAAGTCGTAGATTTCCAGAGCTCCACCGAGCGCCGCAAGGCCCAGGGTCCGGTAGTCGGAGCGGGAAAAGGGTTGGGGACGTGGTCGAACAGTGGCCGTCATTGGGCACCCCGAAACGTGACAGTAAAGAGCGCCCGGCGCTCGAAAGGCGCGAAGGATAGCAAAGCTGGACCGTACCGCCATCATCACGACGGAGCAAAGCAGGGCAAAAAATCGCACCACATCAGGGCGATCACATCGCATTTCCTCACAAGAATATTTTTTGCATTTCTAAAAGCGACATTTGCTGATGATTTTTTGCCTCACCGCACCGACAGAATGCCTATTTTGAAAGCATTAAGCCTGATTTCGCACCAAAATAGCTCCATCTCGCTAACCCCTTTTCAATTAGTAGCAACCCGATCGTTTTCACCAACGACACCGTCCTAAAGCAGCCCCTTTTACCCCGACGAACGGTCAAGACCCGGCCTTTGCTGCCTGTTTCATCCTCGTGACAGGCCACTCGTTAGTCATCACATCTCCGTAATCGATCTGGAGCAGAGCCTCTGGCGCGGAGTTTGCCTAGTGATGGCTATCTGATGTTCGGCTAAAAAGGTATTGGCATGACCCTATACAGTGAATCCATGCATCTCTCTGCGACTGAAAAGCATTGGCTGCCCTGGTTCGGCAAAACCGGAAAACTGGCCCTGGGACGCTCGTGCCGGCTCAATCGCTCGTTTTATCCGGTGGTCGAGCGCACCTTTGAATCCATCGCCGACACCCGCGTACGCCTGCTGCAACACTGGGCGCAGGAATACTGGGATCACCTCAAGGAACTGGGCACGCAACTGCGCGGTGACACGCTGGATCACCTCGATGCGGGCTTGCTGCAAACCAAGCTCAGCCAGGCACGGGACTTCTCCGAACTGTTTGTCGTTGACCCGGCTGGCACCGTACTCTGTTCGACCTGGGCCCAACGCAACGGCCGCCACGAATACAGCGAAGCGCTGGCGCACGGCCTGGCAAAGCCGTTTTTGCATGGCCCGTACAACGACCCGTTGACCCTGAAGATCGGCCCGTCGTCGTCGCGCTTTCACGATGAAGTGACGCTGATGTTCTATCAGCCGCTGGTGCACGACGGGCGCGTGCTGGGCTGCGTGTGCGGCCGGGTGCCCAACGATGTGCTGGGCGACCTGATCCAGCGCGAGGCCGGGCATGTGTACCCCGAATCCGGTGACAACTACCTGTTCATGGCCAAGGCGGTGTTCGAGCCGGGCATTGCGCCGGGCACAGCCTTGTCGCGCAGCCGCTTCGAAGACAATGCCTTCACCCATGGCGACAACCTCAAGAGCGGGGTCAAGACCGACTGGGGCACCGTGCGCGTCAATCAGCACACCGAGCTGGAGTTGCGCTTCACCGATCCGGCCACCGGCCAGTTGCACCCTGGCGTGCGCGAAACCATTCGCCAGGGTGCCAACCTGTTTGTCACCTATCCGGGTTACGCCGATTACCGGCACATCCCGGTGATCGGCAAGGGCGTGACGTTCCAGTTGCCCGGCTCGCTGGATCGCTGGGGCATGATGTGCGAAGCCGACCTTGAAGAGGTCTACCGACGCCGCTCGCTCAGCCATGGGCTGATGAAGCCGTACCTGGCGACACTGGGCGGACTGTTTACCGTCAATCATCTGCTGCAGAACTACAGCGGCCTGAACCCGTGGATGATCGACGGCCTGCAAGTGCTGGCCGTGATCGCCACTGCCATGACGTTTTGCGCCCTGGGGCCAAAACGCCTGGCCACGCGCCTGAACGACATGACCGAGGTGATCCGCACGATTGCCGAGGGCGAAGGTAACCTGCGCCAGCGGCTGGATGCCTCGCGCATGGCCAACGATGAAACCGGTGACATGGGCCGCTGGATCAACAGCTTTATCGACCGACTGGATGCCGTGGTCGGCCAGGTGATCCACGCATCGCACAGCATGGGCAAGACCAACGCGCAGATGCTCGGCAGCAGCCAGCAAGCCAGCCACACCTCGGCCGAGGTGACCGAGGCGGTGAACCGCATGATGAGCATCGTCGAGGGGCAACTGGGCGAGATTCAGCAAGCCTCGATGACCGCCGAACAGACCCGCCTGGCCATGGACGATGTGGTGCGCCGTGCGCGTGAGCAGTTCGAGGCGGCGCGGGTCGGCACCCAGTCGATTCGTGATGTGGTCGAACGCTCGGCGTCCAGCGTGCAGTCGCTGGATGCGCGCATGGGGCAGATCGGCACCATCATCAGCCTGATTACCAACATTACCAACCAGACCAACCTGCTGGCGCTGAACGCGGCCATCGAAGCGGCGCGGGCCGGCGAGCATGGTCGGGGCTTTGCCGTGGTGGCCGATGAAGTGCGCTCACTGGCCGTGCGCACCGCCGGCGCCGCCGACGAAATTCGCCAGATGGTCGAAGGCCTGCAAAACGAGACCCGTGAAGCGGTGGCGTTCATGGAAAGCGGCGTGCAGGACGTCGACAACCACCTGCGCACCAGCGTCGACGCCTCCAGCGAAAACGCCCAGTTGCATCAAGAGGTGGAAAGCATGATCACCATCATCCAGCAACTGAGCGAACGCAGCATGGTCTACGGCAAGACCATCGAACGGGTCGATGTGGCCAGCGGCGAAATGCGCCAGACCGTCACCGGCCTGCAAAACAGCGCCGAGATCGTACGTTTGAACGCCAACAAACTGCAGAAACTGGTGGGCCAGTTCGAGGTGAGCAAAGTGGGATAACCCCCAATTCTCGTAGGACCCCTTAGGGCAACACGGATCTGTAGGAGGCAGCTCTGCTGGCGATGAGGCCAGTAAAATCAGCACATCTGCTGCGCCTGTACCGCAGCAATCGCCAGCAGAGCTGCCTCCTAC
>NZ_BAAILM010000113.1:483415-483919 GCF_054589175.1 Pseudomonas sp. 3A(2025)
AAGACCATCGAACGGGTCGATGTGGCCAGCGGCGAAATGCGCCAGACCGTCACCGGCCTGCAAAACAGCGCCGAGATCGTGCGTTTGAACGCCAACAAACTACAGAAACTGGTGGGCCAGTTCGAGGTGAGCAAGGTGGGATAACCCCGCAAATCTCGTAGGACCCCTTAGGGCAACACGGATCTGTAGGAGGCAGCTCTGCTGGCGATGAGGCCAGTAAAATCAGCACATCTGCTGCGCCTGTACCGCAGCAATCGCCAGCAGAGCTGCCTCCTACAAGTGCGTGCACCGGCATTAATCCTACGAGATCGATGCCGATCCTGAGGGAGAAGACCATCGAACGGGTCGATGTGGCCAGCGGCGAAATGCGCTAGACCGTGACCGGCCTGCAAAACAGCGCCGAGATCGTGCGTTTGAACGCCAACAAACTACAGAAACTGGTGGGCCAGTTCGAGGTGAGCAAGGTGGGATAACCCCGCAAATCTCGTAGGACCCCTTAGGGCA
>NZ_BAAILM010000113.1:483929-494228 GCF_054589175.1 Pseudomonas sp. 3A(2025)
GCAAAAACTGGTGGGGCAGTTCGAGGTGAGCAAAGTGGGATAACCCCGCAAATCTCGTAGGACCCCTTAGGGCAACACGGATCTGTAGGAGGCAGCTCTGCTGGCGATGAGGCCAGTAAAATCAGCACATCTGCTGCGCCTGTACCGCAGCAATCGCCAGCAGAGCTGCCTCCTACAAGTGCGTGCACCGGCATTAATCCTACGAGATCGATGCCGATCCTGAGAGAGGTTATGGGGTCAGGCCGGCAGTCACTTTGTTCAGGCCGATCGACAGGTCATGCAGGGCATCGCTGGCCACCTGGGTGCGCTGGATGTTGTCCTGGTTGATCGTGGCGATGGCGCTGATTTGTGTCAGGTTGCGCGAGATGTCTTCGGCCACCGAGGTTTGTTCTTCGGCGGCCGTGGCGATCTGGTGGTTCATGTCGCGAATCGACTCAACCGCCGTGGTGATGCG
This sequence comes from Pseudomonas sp. 3A(2025), assembly GCF_054589175.1. NCBI lineage: Bacteria > Pseudomonadati > Pseudomonadota > Gammaproteobacteria > Pseudomonadales > Pseudomonadaceae > Pseudomonas > Pseudomonas sp. 3A(2025). Next base: position 484,384 of record NZ_BAAILM010000113.1, read on the forward strand.
CTGTAACGAATGGCTCGCCAGTGCCACCTGCTCGACGCTTTCCTGGCTGCGCGCCTGGCCGCTTTCAATGGCGTGGGCGGCATCCACCGCGCCGGTCTGCACCGAATTGATGATCTGATTGATCTCGGCGGTGGACGATGCGGTGCGCTGCGCCAGGGTTCGGACTTCGTCGGCAACCACGGCAAAGCCGCGTCCGGCGTCCCCTGCCCGCGCCGCTTCGATGGCAGCGTTCAGCGCCAGTAAATTGGTCTGCTCGGCGATGCCGCGAATCACTTCCAGCACCTTGCCGATGCGCTCGCTGTCGCTTTCAAGGCGGCGAATGACGGTGGCGGTGTTGCCGATTTCAGTGCGCATCAGGTTGATGGCGGTAATTGTCGCGCCCATCACCTGTTCGCCCTCACGCGAGCAGCGGTCGGCCTCGTCGGCCGCACTGGCTGCCTCGGCGGCATGACGCGCCACTTCCTGGGCGGTCGCGGACATTTCGTGCATCGCCGTGGCCACCTGATCGGTGCGCTCGAATTGTTCGCCGGTGCCTTTGGCCATGATGCCGGCAATACTTTTGAGTTCGACGCTGGCGCTGTCCAGATCGGTGGTGCCGCTGCGCAGGCTGACAAAGGTCTGCGACAGAAAATCACGCAACAGATTGGCGGCCACCGCCAGACGCCCCAGCTCATCCTGACGACTGACATTGACCCGCTCGCTGAATTTGCCTTCGCTGAGCTGCGCGACATAGTCGATCAGCATGCGCACCGGGGCGACGATGCTGCGGTTGACCCGCCACAGCGTGAACAACCCGACCAGCAGCGCCGAGGCCAGCATGATCAGCGCGCCCAGCAGAATCGTCTGGCTGGCGGCGTCGCTGATACGTTGCGATTGCGCCTGGCTTTGCTGGCGCAAGGCATCCACCAGCGCGCTCATCTGCTCGCTGGCCGCGCGGTCCACGCCCTTGACCGCCAGATCGCCGGCCACCGGATCGCCGCCTGCGGCGATAAAGGCATCGCGGCCCTTGCGGTACGCATCACCCAGGGTGCGGTGTTCCTGGCGCAGGCGCTCGACCTGGCCTTTGCTGGCGGCATCGATGCCCGGCCACGCGCCGAGCTTGCCCAGTGCGGTCTGCACTTCCTGCTCCTGCTTCTCGAACTGCGCCCAGTAGCGGTCACGGTCAGCCACGACCTTGCCGCGCAACAGCACGTTCTTCCATTCCTGAACCTGGATCTTGAATTGCAGGTTGGCTTCGTCAATCAATTGCGACGCACGCAACGGGCCGTCGAGCAGCCCGCGATAGTCGCGCACGTTATTGGACAGCAGATAAAAGCAGGCCAGGGCAATGACCAGCAACAACGCCAGACTGACGCCCAGCAAGGCGAGAATCTGAAGTCTCAGGGATTTGTGCATAGCGGCAGGGAATCTCACAGGAATGGACGGCGACAAGGCTTGGCATGCGCCGTCGTGAAGTCGGTAACACATCCCTGTGAAGGGGATTGAATCAGGCAAAGATGGCATTTTGATGACAGGTAAATGACCGGCGAATCCCGCCGACAGCCGGCCGTTTCTGTCAGAAATTCACCGAGGCCGACAGGCGTGCCGTGCGCGGCGCACCGGGGAACAGGTAGTCGTCGCCCAGGTATTCACCGACATCGCGCCAGTAGCGCTTGTCGAACAGGTTATCGACGCTCAGGCGCCAGACCGTGTCATAACCGCCCAGTCGTGTGCTGTAGCGCCCGCCTGCGTTGAACAGTGCGTAATCGTTGACCTGTACCTCGCCCACCCGGTCGGCGTATTTGCTGGCGCTGTAGTGCACGCCGCCCAAAACGGCCAGGCCCTGGATCGGCAGGCTGTAGTCGGCTTGCAGGCTGGCGCGGTACTTGGGCACGTTGAGGGCCTGATGGCCTTCATACGCTTCGGTGCCGCTGCCTTCGACGCGTGCGCGGATGGCGGCGGCGCTGGCAGAAATCTGCAAGCGCTCGGTCACCCAGCCGCTGGCACCCAGTTCCAGGCCGAGGTTTTTCTGCTCGCCCTGCTGCACATAGGTAAAGGTGCCGTCGTCCTGGGGCTGCGAATACTGATAGGCCTTGCGAATCTGAAACAGCGCGGCGGTCAGGCTCAGGCGTTGCAGGTCGTATTTGATCCCCGCTTCAATCTGCCGCGACACGGTTGGCGCCAGGATTTCGCCGGCGTTGTTAGTGAACCACGCCGCCGTACCACCCAGCGACAGGCCCTTGCTGTAACGGGTGTACAGCGACAGGTTGTCCAGCGGTTTGTAGATCAGCGCCGCCTGCGGCAAGAACAGCGAGCGGCGGGTATGACGAATGTCGCCGCCGGTTTCGTTCCAGGCCTGTTCGTCCAGGTACACCTGGCGCCCGCCGGCCACCACCTGCCAGTGCTCGTCGAAGCGAATACGGTCGGTGAAGAACAGCCCGTACTGACGGCTGTCCAGACGGCGCTCGGTGTGCGGCAGGGCAAGATCGGCCGGGGCAAATTCTTCCGGGGTCTGGTTGATGTTGCCGGAGCCGACCCATTCATTGAAGGTGCCACGGGTGTCGACGGTGCGCCGGAACGCACTGCTGCCCACGGTCAGCTCATGCTCGAGGGTGCCGGTGGCAAAGCGCCCGGTAAGCGCCGCCTCGACTTCGTCGTTACGCCGGGTGTCGTCCGGGCTGCGGAAGTCGTAGATGTCGTAGTCACCCTCGGGGCTGAAATAGTTCGGCACCGCCGCGCTGGCGCAACTGGCCGCACCATAGCAACCCCAGGCGAACGAGCTGTAGTCGTCGATCACCACACGGCTGCGCGAGGCGCTGAGGCTACCGGTCCAGGCGTCGTTGAAGCGGTACTCGAAGCGCCCGCCCAGGTTCAGCGAATCGATGCCCACCGGGTTCGACCAGCTCTGGTGACCCAAGCGCTTGCGCGGCGAGGCATCGTGGGGCAGCTCAGTGCCGCCAAGCAACTGATAGCCCGGCACCGAACGCTGTTCGCGGGTCTGGTATTCGGCGTCCAGTTGCAGGGTGGCGCGCTCGCTGATCGCCCAGTCGAAGGCCAGGGAGGCGAAGTCGCGCTGGCCGTCGGCGTGTTCGACGTAAGAACGGATGTCTTCATGCGCGAGGTTGGCGCGCAGGCCGAACTGGCGCTCGGTGCCGAACCAGCCACCGACATCGGTGGCGATGTAGCGTTCGCCGTGTTCGTTGGTAGCCACGGTGACCGAGCGTACATCTTCAGCGCGCTTGGTCTGGTAGTTGATCACCCCGCCCGGTTCGGCGGCCCCGCCCTGCAAGCCGGAAACACCCTTGAGCAATTCCACCTGCTGCTTGTTTTCCAGCGCCACGTTCTGCTCGCCGGCAATGCTGCGGCCATTGATGCGGTAGCTGTTGCCGGCGTTGAGCGAGAAGCCGCGCACCAGAAAGTTTTCGTAGTAACCCACCGGCGCATAGGCCTCGCCCACCGAGGCGTCGTTGCGCAGCACTTCGCTGAGCAGCTTGGCCTGGCGGTCCTGGATCAAGGCCTCAGTGAACACCGACACCGACGCCGGGGTGTCGAGCAATGGCGCATCGCCAAACCCTGCCACGCCAGCAGCGCTGGCCTGGTAACCGTCGGCAGCCGGCTGGGTGGCTGCGCCGCTGATCTGCGTGGCGTCGAGTTTCACCGGCTCTGCCGACCACAACGGGGTGGCGACAGCCAGGCCCAATGGCAACAGGGGCCAGGCCAGTCGGTGCGGCGTATTCATGAGGGGGTTACTCCTGGAATCGGCGGGGGGCAACCTTGTACGTTTATGCCGAAGGATTTACAACCCTTCGCGGCGCTCGCTGAATAAAAAAACACTAATAACGCGGCGTATCAGGTTTTAAGGATGAATTAAGTCAGCGTGGATAATCTGGCTTCAACAAAACAACTGAACCCCTCGGTTGAATGTGTATCTATACACACAGATTCCCTGACTGATAAAAGGAAGCGCCTCATGAAATTGATCCCTGCCCTGTTTGCCGCTATTGCCCTGACCACTGCTGCCGGTGTTGCCCAGGCCGATGTACGCCCCGATGAAATTGCCGGTCTGCAAAAGGCGGGCACCATTGGCGACCTGCAACAGTTCAATGAGCAGGCGCTGAAAGCGCACCCCGGCTTTACCATTCATGACACCGAGCTGGACCACAAGGCCAGCGGCCAATATGTCTATGAAATCGAACTGCGCGATGCCAACAAGAAAGAGTGGGATTACCACGTCGATGCCAAGACTGGCGCGGTGTTGCTGGATAAAGAAGATCGTTAATTGATGCTTCGCGGCTGGCAGCGTTCTTAAGGGAACGATGTCAGCCGCGAATATTTCCTACGTTATTCCAACCCCACCTTCAACAACTTGCCCTTGTCGTCATCGGTCAGCAAGTACAGGTAACCATCCGGCCCTTGGCGTACATCGCGAATGCGCTCTTTGCGGTCCCCGAGCAAACGCTCTTCGTGTACGATCTTGTCGCCTTCGAATTGCAGGCGAATCAAGTCTTCGGTTTTCAAGGCACCGACAAACACGTTGTGGTCCCAGGCCTTGAAGCGGCCGTCGTCATAGAACGCCATGCCGCTCACACCCGGTGAAACTTCCCAGACATGAAACGGCGCCTTGGTGCCTTCGACCAGCTTGCCCTTGGCTTCGGGAATCGGCAGGCCTGAATAGTTGACGCCGTGGGTTGCCAGTGGCCAGCCGAAGTTCTGTGCGCGCTCGACAATATTGATCTCGTCACCACCCTTAGGCCCGTGTTCGTTCAGCCATACCGTACCGCTCCACGGGTTGAGCGCCGCGCCTTGCGGGTTGCGGTGACCAAAGCTCCAGATTTCCGGGGCCACGCCCTCACGACCGACAAACGGGTTGTCTTCGGGCACCTTACCGTCCGGGAAGATCCGCGCCACTTTGCCTTGCAGTTTGTCCAGGTCCTGCGCCGTTGGCCGGTCGTTGTTCTCGCCCAACGTCACAAACAGGTAGCCCTGGCGGTCAAACACCAGCCGCACGCCAAAGTGGTTGCCGACCGACAGTTTGGGTTGCTGACGGAAGATCACATTGAAGTCTTCCAGTGTGCTCAGGTCAGCCGACAGGCGCCCACGGCCTACTGCGGTGCCGGCCTTGTCGCCCTCGGCGGCGGTCTTGCCGTCACCTTCGGAGTACGCCAGGTAGACCATGCGGTCATTGGCGAAGTCGGGCGACAGCGCCACATCGAGCAAACCACCCTGCCCTTTGGCCCAGACTTGCGGCACGCCGGAAATCGGCCTGGACAGCTTGCCATCGACACCGGCCAGCAGCAGGTCGCCGGAGCGTTCGGTGATCAGAATGCCTTTCTTGTCCGGCAGAAACGCCAGCGCCCAAGGATGATCCAGGCCTTCGGCCAGTTGGGTGACCGTCACGGTGCCCAGTTCGCTCTTGTACTGTTTGGGGGCCTCGGCGGCCGAAGCCAGCAGCGGCAAGCCGGCAAACGCGCCGGCACACAGCGTTGCGATCAGGGTTTTTCTCAACATGGGTGATTCCTTATCGTAGAGGTCGATAAAACTCAGTTGCCGCGCACCGGCGCGCTGGGCCGCGGGTCGATGGTCGGGCGCACGGGGGCTTGCTGCCGGGTGGGGTAACCGTTGCCAATGCCGCCGTTTTCCAGCGTCGGCGCGCGCGGAACAGGCGCGGTACTCGGCCCGCGTACCGGCGGCGTTGCCGGCGCGGTACCCTGGCGGCTATTGGGGTTGGCGCGCTTGATGGGGCTGTTGTAGGGATTGCTGTTGGCGCCGCGGTCGGTGCCGGTCACGGACTGGGCGCTGGCCGAGGTCGCACCTGCCAGCAACAGGGCCATGGCGAGGCATTGCACAAGACGGTTCATCATTTTCCTACCCGAGAAAAGGTAAAGGCTCAGGCCTTTGAGGACGATTGCCCACGCAGGTTCGACCGACGAGGGCTCTCAGGCAAGTTTTGCAGGGCGGGAGTTTGTAACAAGGCTGGTCCGCAAGCGGCGCCTAGAGGGCTCGCGGCAACCGGGCAACAAAGGTGGTACCCAGTTCGCTACTGGACTGCACGCTTACATCGCCCAGGTGCGCACGCATGATTTCGCGGACGATGAACAGACCCAGGCCGACACTGCGGCTGGTGTCATGGCTGACGCCACGCACCAGCGGCTCGAACAGTTCTTCAAAACGTTCGGACTCGATCAGACCACCCTGGTTATGCACGGCAAGGTAGCTGCCCCTGGCGTCGAATGCCGACGTCACGGTTATCGCACCTCCTGCATCACCATAGGTGCAAGCGTTGCCCACCAGGTTGCCAATCACCTGAAACAAGCGGTCGGCATCGGCATTGCACGCCCCTTCGCCCTGGCGCACATGCACTAGCGTGCGATCAGGAAACGCCAAGCGCAACTCGTCGATACAGCGATCGGTCACCGCATGCAGGTCGATGCTTTTCAGGCTGACCGAGAGGCCATGCCCCACCCGGGCCTGGGTAAAGTCCAGCAAGTCGGCAATCAAACGACTGGCGCGGTCGACCGACTGCGAGATATGCCCTGTCACCCGCCCCTGCCGTTCATCGAGCGTGCCACGCTGCAACAGGTCGGCAGCCATCTTGATCGCCGACAGTGGATTGCGCAGGTCATGGCTGACGATACCGATCATCTGCTCGGCAAAAGTGGCACGAATCTGCGCCTCGGCATGGGCCAGACGCAAGCGGTTCTGTGCCAGGGTCAGCTCTTTTTGCGTGCTGAGTTGCTGTTGCAGCAGCTCTTCGGCCAACTGCCGGGACTCCAGTAACTGGCGCTCGTACTGGTTACGCTCTTCGGCCACGAACAGCGCCAGCTCGTGATAGAAGACTCCGCCGTGCTCGCGGCGCACGGCATTGAGCATCATCGGCACCAGACGACCGTCAGCATGCAGCAGGTCCAGTTTGACCTCTGACACCGAACCCTGCATCTGCAGCATCGGAAACCAGTGGGTCTGGCTGAAAATCTTGCCGCCCATGGTCAGAAAATTCTGAAAACGCAGGCCCCACAGAGCCTCGGGCTCATGGCCCAGCCAACGGCAGAATGTGCCGTTGACGCGCACGATGCTGCCATTGCCCTGGGTCAGCAGCAGACCGCAAGGCGCCTCATCGAACAGTGTGTCGCTGTCAGGTAGCTCAGGCCGCATCGGGCGTGCGTCCAAAAGGCTGCAGGAATTCTTCGATGGCTTCGGTACAGGCCTTTGGCGCACTCATGTGCGGGCAATGGCCAATATTCTCGATCAGGCGCAACACGCTGCCCGGCATCGCGGCATGCAGATAATCGCCGACCTCGACCGGCGCAATCAGGTCATCGCTGCATTGCAGGATCAACGCCGGCGTGGCCAGGCCTTGCACGTCCTTGCGGTTGTCGGACATGAACGTCACGCGGGCAAAATGCCGGGCAATGTCGGGGTCGGTGCGGCAAAAACTGTTGGCCAGTTCCTGACCCAGTTCGGGCTGGTCGGGAGCGCCCATGATCGACGGCGCCATGCTGCTGGACCAGCCCAGGTAATTGCTGTCCAGGGTGTCGAGCAACGAGTCGATATCGGCGCGGCTGAAACCGCCCAGGTAGCCCTCATCGTCGATGTAGCGTGGCGACGGGCCGACCATGATGTGGCCTGCAATGCGCCCCGGCTCAAGGCGGTCGGCCAGTACACCGATCATGGCGCTGACCGAATGGCCGATCAGAATCACAGGGCCCTGGCCGAACTGCTCGATGACCTCAAGCAAATCGCGGGCATAGCCTTCAAGGCGCTCGTATTTGTGGCGGAAATACATCGACAGGTCCGAACCGCCGCTACCGACCAGGTCGTACAGCACGACACGGAAGCGGTTGGCAAACGACGGCGCCACGAAACGCCACATCCGCTGATCGCAGCCAAAGCCATGGCCAAAGATCAACGTGACCGGGCCGTTGCCTATCACGTTTATGTTGTTGCGCTTTTGTAGCTGCATCCCTTGCTCCCGTCACAATGCGCCGAGATTAGCACCGTTCACCGGGCCAGACAGTGCAAAATGTATGGCACCTTGCCCTGTTTTCCTTGAAAGGCCCCCGCATGACCCGAATTTTCGACGCCCGCGGCAACCGTTATGCCGTGATCACGCCCCAAGCCCTGCGTGCGCAGGGCATCGCGATTGCCCTGAATGCCGGCACTGCCGCCCGCGAACATGGCGCCTGGGCTGCCGCCGCCATCGAGGCGGTGTGTCACTGGCCTGCCGGGCAACAACCGACCGGTACCAAGGCGCACCGCAGCGACGGGCTTTTGATCGGTCCATTTCAGGATAGAGCACCGTTCGACCTGCTGATCGTCAACACCGACGGCACGTTGGCCGAACGCAGCGGCAATGGCCTGACCATTTTTGCCCAGGCACTGGCCGAGAGCGGCCTGACGGACGGCCAGGCATTTACCCTGCGCGTGCACCATGCCGGCGAACACGCCCACTCACCGGTGCACACGGCCATGGAGCCGGCGACTCTGCAAGGCGAGCAAGGCTTCTGGCTGACGCTGGGCACGCCGCAGTTCGGCCCGCAGGCGGTGCAGGCACAAACCTCGTGTGTCGAGGCGGCCACCTTCAACCAGCGACCGGCCCATCGGGTGCCGCGCCTGGCAGCGATTGATCCGGCCTGGGGCAACAGTGTCTTTGTACGGGTCGGTAATCCGCATTGCGTGACGTTGCTGGCCGATGCAGCGGCGCTGCCGACGTTTGCCCGGTTGCATGAGCCCGCGCTGAATCAGGCGCTGACCCGCATTGCGTTTGCCCAGGGCGAACACGGCACGGGCGAACCGTGCCCGGCCGGGGTCAATCTGCAATGGGCGTGCTGTACCGCACCAGGGCAACTTGAAGCACGGGTGTTCGAGCGCGGTGAAGGGCCGACCGCGTCGAGCGGCACCAGCGCCAGCGCCGTGGCCTGCGCAGCTTGGGCCGCAGGTCTGGTGGCGGCCGGCGAAGTACGGGTGACGATGCCTGGCGGTACCGCGCCGCTGCGCCTGACCGAGCGCGACGGCGTGCTGCATGAAGTGGCGCTGTTCGGTGTGGCGCGGTTGCTCAGCGCCGGGTAAGCGCTTACTCGCCGATGTCTTCGTTCCACAACTGCGGCTGGCTGGCGATAAAGTCGCGCATCATGTGCTCGCAGGTAGCATCGCCGAGCACATCGACCTGCACACCGCGGCTGCGCAGCAAGGCTTCTTCGCCCATGAACGTCTGGTTTTCGCCAACGATCACTTTGCGAATGCCATACAGCAGGATGGCACCGCTGCACATCGAGCAGGGCGACAAGGTGGTGTACAGCACTGAGTCGCGGTACACGCTGGCCGGCTGACGGCCGGCGTTTTCCAGGGCGTCCATCTCGCCATGCTTGATCGCACTGCCCTCCTGGATCCGCCGGTTATGGCCACGACCGATGATCTGCCCGTTATGGACGATCACCGAGCCAATGGGAATGCCACCTTCGGCCAGGCCTTGTTGCGCCTCATCGATGGCAGCTTGCATGAATGGGTCCATGGGGGGTTCTCTCGTTCAATATAAATATCAGGGCGTCGGCGACTTTTGCGCGTTATTCAACGCCTGGGCCACAAACTCGGATAACAGTTGCGCAGAGCGGGTCTTCATCTCCAGACCCACTTCGTTGTTGCGCACTTTAAAGCGGTTTTTCAGCGTCGGCGAACCCTGCCCCTGATTGAGCTGACGCAGTTCGTCGACGCTGAACGAATGGGCATAGGCGGCGGCCAGGTTTCGTTCCCACTGACCTTGATACTGCGGTTGCAGGCGTTTGAGTTCGGCTTGCACCAGCGTCTGCGCCTGGGTCTTGCCCAGGCGCTCGACCAGATCGGTAAAGGTCACGGTGCGCGATGCCACCTGA
>NZ_BAAILM010000113.1:494347-555765 GCF_054589175.1 Pseudomonas sp. 3A(2025)
CCAGCGCGGCATCGTCGACTTCGGCGGCACGCGCCAGCCCCGGCCACACACCGCTCGATAAGGCCACGACCAGCATCACAGCGGGCAACACGTCTCTCATTGCCCCTCCCGGCTGATTGACTGGCTACAGACCCTGACGCTAGCAGCCAATGCGACGTATTGACATGCGCAAGGTCGTATCCAGCCCGAACATGCCGCTCTCAGCAACGCCTGTCCAACCGCTCGGCCCCCTTGGGCAGGTCAATCGTCAGCATTAGGGTCAAGGTCCGGGAACAACACTTCGGTAAAGCCGAACTGGCTGTAATCGGTAATCCGCGAGGGGTATAGCCGACCGATCAGGTGATCGCATTCATGCTGCACCACCCGCGCATGAAAGCCTTCGGCCACACGCTGGATTGGCTGTCCTTGCGGATCGAAGCCTTCGTAGCGAATACGCAGGTGGCGTTCGACCAGGCCGCGCAGGCCGAGCACCGAGAGGCAGCCCTCCCAACCGGCTTCAAGGGTCGGTTCAAGCGGAGTAATCAGAGGGTTGAGCAGGATGGTGCGCGGCACCGCTTGCGCTTGCGGGTAGCGCTCGCTGCGCTCGAAACCAAAGATCACCAGTTGCAGATCGACGCCAATCTGTGGCGCGGCCAGACCTACGCCACCCACGCTCTGCATGGTTTCGAACATGTCGTCGATCAGGGTTTGCAGCTCTTGGCTGCCGAACAGGTGTTCAGGTACTGGCGGGGCGATACGCAACAAACGCGGATCGCCCATTTTCAGAATCTCGCGGATCATCAGGCAACATCCTGTAAGACAAAGCGCAATCCTGACATATTCCGCGCAGTGATTGCAGGCTCAGGCTTCAGGCATGCGGTTTGGTGTGCGCGCCGCCCACGCCTGGCTCATCGGGGCTGGAAGCCTCTACGCCACCGTCGCCCGGCTCTTTCTCGCCGCTGGCCTTGCCTTCCTGCGACATGTGCTCGATCACCGCGTTCATCTCCGCCCCCAGCAGCAGCACTGCCGCCGAGATATAGAAAAACAGCAGCAGCACAATGATTGCCCCGATGCTGCCGTACATGGCGTTGTAGTCGGCAAAGGTCTTGACGTAGAAGGCAAAACCCAGCGAAGCGATGATCCACACCACCACGGCCAGTACCGAACCTGGCGTGATGAAACGAAACTCCTGTTTGACGTCCGGCATGACGTAATAGATCAGTGCCACGGCAATCATCATCAGCAGAATGATCAACGGCCAGCGCAAAATCGTCCATAACGTGACAATGAACTCTTCGATGCCCAAATGGGCCGCGAACCAGTTCATGACCTGGGGTCCTGTGACCATCAGCGCAGCAGCGGCCAGCAACATACCGGCGATGCCGACGGTGTAGAAAATCGACAGTGGCAGGCGCTTCCACAGCGGGCGGCCTTCAACCACGTCATAAGCGGCGTTCATCGCGCTCATCATCAGGCGCACGGCAGCCGAAGCGGTCCACAGGGCAACGACAATACCGATCGACAGCAATCCGCCTTTGGACTGCTGCAACTGATCGATCACCGGGTTGACCTGCTCCAGCGCCTGGGGCGGCAACACCAGTTCGGACTGCAAACGCAGCCACGAGAAAAAGTCCGGCAAGTGCAGGAAACCGATCAGGGCAATCAGAAACAGCAGGAAGGGGAACAACGAAAACAGGGCCTGGTAAGCCAGGGCGGAGGCGTAAGTCGACATTTCGTCATCGATAAATTCGGTGACCGTGCGCACCATCACTTTGCCGAAAGACAAGTTGCGCAAGTGGGGAAAATTCATTGGCGTCTCCTTTCGCGAACAGACCCGCATACTTTACGTCTTCACGACGATTGGTGTTGTCTTGATCAAGGTCCCGGCGCGTGTGTCCTGATCCAGCGCACACATGGACTTGAATACCAGCAAAAGGTTTCAGCAAGGATAACCGTCACAACGCCTGCACGCTGTTGTGACGGTTGGGTTTACCCGACCGCAGGTCTTAACGGTCGATGCTTTTCTTGATTTCTTCTTTGGCCTTGCCTTTGATCTGCTGGCCTTCACCCTTGATTTCCTGGGCTTTGCCTTCGGCACGCAGTTTGTCGTTGTCAGTCACTTTGCCGACGCCCTGCTTGATATTGCCGACCGCTTCGTTGGCCAGGCCTTTGACTTTATCGCTGGTGCTGCTCATGAGGACTCTCCTGGGCCGCTGGGCCCGTATCGTAAGAAGGATGTCGTTATGAACCCGACAAAATCATGGACCCAAGGCCTTGGCGCAGAGTTTCAATTATTTGCACGATGAGTTTTCCGTTGATCCGTTCACCGTCGCCACGCCGGGCAATGGCTTATGCGACAATACGCGCCAGCGACGGGCGCTTGGGCCCGCACAGATGTCAGAATTTCCGGAAACCTTATGAAGCTCGATAAAAAGCAGGCCATTGATCGCCGTAATCAGCACCTTGCCCTCAACCAGAAACAGCCAGGCACTGTGCTGAACGCCGACAACAGCTACTTTGCGGTGCTGGACCCACGGCGCAATATCTGGTGGTTCGACCTGCCTGTCAGCCAGCTGAAAAGCCTCGAATGGCTGAACCTGCTAATGCACACGCCAGAGCCCGACCAACTGCTGCATGTCAAAGTGCCGACCTCGTTTTTGCGGGCGCGCATTGCCGGGCTTGAAGTGCGTAATCAGGGTAAACGCAAAGCCACGATCAGCCTCGAACTGAGCGCCGACCGTGATTCGTACCTCAAGGACCTGCGTCCTGAAGGCACCCACCTGGGGTTTGCGGTCTTCATCCAGGCCTGAATACTCAAACTGTGCCGTTCGTAACACAATCTTGCAAATAACCGGACTTTTCCCGGCACAAGGCAGTCACTCGTAAGGAGCCATACGGAGCCTTACCAATGAACACGGGTACGCCTAACACCCTCAGGGTCGACCTATGGAGTGACTACGTCTGCCCTTTCAGCTATCTGCAATTGCCGGTGCTCGAACAGTTGCAGACGCTCTATGGCTTGTCCATACAATGGTCCTGGCATGCATTCGAACTGCGCCCGGAACCCCTTGAAACGCCTGACCCGTGCGCTGAACACCTGCGCATGACCTGGTCGCGGGCCGTGTTACCCATGGCTGACAAGCGTCAGTTGCACATGAAGATTCCACCGGTGCAACCGCACAGCCGCAAGGCGCTGGAGGCGGCGACGTTTGCCCGCGCCCACGGTTGCTTCGAGGCCTTCAATCGGGCGGTGTTCAGGGCATTTTTCGAGCAAGGCCAGGACATCGGCGAGACGGACATTCTGTTGCAACTGGCCGATACCGCCGGTCTGGATGCGCAGGCGCTGCAAGAGGCGCTACTGCAAGAAGCGTACAGCGCCAGTGTACTGGCTGATGAAGGGCTGGCCGATGAGCTTGGCCTGCGGGCGGTGCCGACGCTGCTGTTGCGCCGTGCCGACCAGCCGCTGGCAGAGGCTCAGGTGCTCAATGGCACCCTGCCCCTGCAACGGCTGGCCCGGGAGATCGACGCACTGCTGAGTCAAGCCAGTTCGATGCGGTCCGGGTGAATGACGATCAGGCCCTGTTTGTACAAACCACCGATGGCCTTCTTGAAGTTGCCCTTGCTGACTCCGAACAGATCGCTGATGACTTTCGGGTCGCTCTTGTCGTTGACCGCCAACACGCCCTGGTTGTCGCGCAGGCGCGCCAGAATCTGCCCGGACAAACCGTCGGCCGCTTCGCTGCCCACCGGTTGCAGGCTGAGGCTGATCTTGCCGTCATCGCGCACTTGCTTGATGAAGCCCTTCTCTTGCATGCCCGGACGCAGGAACTTGAACACTTCGTTCTTGTGGATCAGGCCCCAGTGACGGTTGTCGATGATCGCCTTGAAGCCCATGTCGGTGGCTTCGACCACCAGCAGGTCGACCGCCTGGCCTGCACTGTAGTTGGCCGGGGTCTTGTCCAGGTAGCGGTCAAGGCGTGAAGTGGCGGTGATACGCCGGGTGTGTTTGTCCAGATAGACGTGGACCACACAGTATTCGCCAGCTTCCATCTGGCGCTTTTCTTCAGAGAACGGCAACAGCAGGTCTTTGGGCAGGCCCCAATCAAGAAACACGCCGATATTGTTGACCTGCACCGCCTTGAGGCTGGCAAAACCGCCGACCTGAACCTTGGGCTTCAGGGTCGTGGCGATCAGCTTGTCGTCGCTGTCCAGGTAGATGAAGACGTTCAGCCAGTCATCATCCTCAGTGGGCGTGTCCTTCGGGATGTAGCGGTTGGGCAGGAGGATTTCACCGTCTGCGCCGCCGTCCAGATACAGACCGAAGTTGGTGTGCTTGACGATTTGCAAGCTGTTGAAGCGCCCGATTAAAGCCATGTGCCGATACCCTGATTGCGTGACGCGTATTCTAACCGGTTTTGCCAAGCACGTACGGGCTGCTAATCTGCGGGTGATGAAACAGGAAGCAAAGGCCACACGGCCTTTCGGCACTCTCCCTTTCTGAAAAGCCCTTGGCGGAACTGCGTGATGAAAAACTGGATGCTGTTGGCGGCACTGATCGGGTTGAGCGGCTGCGCTTCATCGCCTTGCGAATACAGCGCCAATCAGGCCGCGCCCGGCGACAGCTGCCGTGCCGGGCAACTGCTGTACCAGAACGACATGCTCCAGGCCAAGCTGCTGATCAGCCAGGCCGACCGTGAAAACTACGAACTGGCCGAAGCCATGCTGCGCCGCGCGGCGCTGACCGACGCCTCGGGCGAGGCCGAGTTCTATCAGGCCGTGCTGCTGATTCGCGAACAGGCCGAGCCGGAACCGATCATCGCGCTGCTGGAAACCGCCGCCAGACATCGCCATCCACTGGCCATTGCCCTGCTCTCGCAACAGCTCACGACCCGCGATGAAAAAAAGGCCGCCTACTGGCGCGATCAATACGCTGAACTGGATGTGGCCAAGAGCGGCTACCCCTCGTTCGATCAGGCGTTGGTGGTGATTCGCGGCCTGGTGATTCCCCGCACCGAGATGACTGCTTCGCACTGATTTAAACGCGGATTTAAACGCGAATCGACGAACGGTCATACCCTGCAATATTTCGCCGGTATGCTGGCACGGCTCTAGCTTGAGGCTTGTAGCTCATCACTTGCCGCTTTCTTTTTCCACACTCCTAGCCCGCCCCTGGAGTGAGCAATGCTCTTTTTACGATCCCTGGTGCCCCTCGTTGGTGCCCTGTTGGTTTCTCAGCCGGCTGCTGCCCAGCTTCTGGAACGCAGCATGGGCGACTTCAGCCTGAAAGTCGGCACCACACCCGCCCGCACCATGGCCCAGGGCCTGGTAGCGCCAACCGGCGGCTCCGACGCCTTTCATGGCGGCCTGGACCTGACCCACGAAAGCGGCCTGTATGTCGGCCAGTGGTCACCCAATATGGGCCTGGTGCCTGAAAGCGACCTGGAGCTGGACTCTTACATGGGCTTCAAAAAGCCGTTCGACCAGACGCTGGGCTACGAAGTGGGGATGATCCGCTACAGCTATCCCGAGACCAGCCAGGTCGGCAGCCACGAGTTCTACGCCGGCCTGCGCGTACTCGACAGTCGCCTGGGCGCAGCCTTCAGCGACGACATCGGGGTGCGCAACAGCACGCTGTTCGTCGATCTGGGCAGCCTTGAACGCTTAGGCATGAACGTGCGCATGCAATACGCCACTCACCAGTTCGACACCACCCAGATCGCCAGCGACGGTAGCCTCATCGGCGGCTTTAACGATTGGTCACTAAAACTCTCGCGGCCCTGGCTGGGCATCGACATGAACCTCATCTACAGTGGCTCCAGCCTGTCCGGCGACACCTGCAATGTCTACAGCGGCCACAACCCGCGCTGCGAGCAGACCTTCACCATCAAGGCGGTACGCGCGCTGTTCTGAAATCCATGGAACCGCCTTGTATGCGCTGCCCTCTATTGGACAGCCAGTCGATCAAGGAGCGGTCATGCAGTACCTGTCGAAAGCCCTCGTTACGTTATTGCTCGCCGTGTCGTTACTGACCGGTTGCAGCCAGGTGAGCCTGGCTTACCGCAATCTGGACATGATCATCCCCTGGTCGCTCAACGATTATCTGAAGGTCAAGGGCGAGCAGAAAGACTGGCTCGACGAGCGCCTCAAGCAGCACCTGCAATGGCATTGCAGCACCCAGCTTCCCGGCTACCTGAGCTGGCTCGACGGTCTTGAACAGATGGTCCGCGACGATCAGGTGACGGCCGCCGGCTTGCAGGCACGCACCCGTGAAGCCGAACAGGCCATCGCCCGCATCGCGCAGCAAGTCACACCTTCGGCGGTCGAATTGCTTGGCAAACTGGACGACCGCCAGGTGCAGGACATGCAAAAAGCGTTCGAGCGCGATCAGGCCAAGCGCCAGAAGCAATACCTGAATCAGCCGCTCGACAAACAGATCGCCGAGCGTGCCGAACGCATGGAGAAACGCTTGTCGCCGTGGATGGGCTCACTGAATGCGACGCAAAAAGCTCGCGTACAGCAGTGGTCGGCGTCGTTGGGCGAGCAGAATCAGGCCTGGCTGGCGAACCGCGCCAGCTGGCAAAGCCGCTTCCTGACGGCCGTGCAACAACGCAACCAGAGCGACTTTGCCCCGCGCATCAGCGCCCTGCTGCAAGACCGCCAGACCTTCTGGACCCAGGATTACCGCGAGGCCTACGACCGCACCGAACAAGCCGCGATCAATCTGGTGGTGGATGTGTACGCGCAAAGCACACCGGAGCAGCGTCAACGGCTGCTGCGGCGTATCGATGACATGCGCAAGGACTTCAACGACCTGGATTGCCTGAAGGCCGCACGCGCTTCGTGATCAGGCCACTTGTGGCTTGGTCGCAACGTGGTCGAAAGTGGCAGGGTCCAGCGCATCGGCCTGTTCGTCCAGGACCTGACGCGGATGGTCGTTGCCGGGGATGCTGCTGTCGATCATCGCCAACAGGCTGGCACCGCGTGGGGTGAGGATGAAGTTGGCACCATCACCGCCTTCATGCTGCGGCCGCGGTTCAATATAACCACGCTCAAGCAATAGCGTCTTGAGCGGACTCTGACTCGCTACGCCATCATCGTTCTGTACGTCATGAAGCAGTCGCTCGATAAGGTCCCAATTGTAAGCCATGGTGCAAACCCTCCGTCCCGCATGGATTAATGGCCCCACGACATCCGGTCATGGGTGGCCTCATGGGTTGTGACAGAGGGAAGTGCACGGCGTTCAAGCGGGTTGCCGGATGGCAGGCGGCATGCGCCGCCCAACATCACTCAGCGGCAGGTGCCGGGGCCTTGCGCTTTTTCAGCGGTGCCATGCCGTCTTCGCTGACCAGCGCATCAGGCTTGGGACGATTGACCGTCTTGCGCTTGTTCGGGCCTTTGGCGGTGGTTTTCTTCTTGTCGCCCTTGGCGTCGGTCTTTTTCTTCTTCACGCCAACGGCCTTGCCCGAGGCCTTGACCTTTTTAGGCCCGCCGTAGGTGCCTTTGACTTCCTTGATGACGCGGCGCTCGAAGGTCTGCTTGAGGTAGCGCTCGATGCTCGACATCAGGTTCCAGTCGCCATGGCAGATCAGCGAGATGGCCAGGCCTTCGCCGCCGGCACGGCCGGTGCGGCCGATGCGGTGCACATAGTCGTCGCCGCTGCGTGGCATGTCGAAGTTGATCACCAGGTCCAGACCGTCGATGTCCAGACCACGGGCCGCGACATCGGTGGCAACCAGAATCTTCGCGCCGCCCTGCTTGAAGCGCTCGATGGAGGCCTTGCGGTCCTTCTGGTCCTTGTCGCCGTGCAGCACGAAGGCCTTGAGGTCTTGCGCCACCAGACGCCCGTACAGACGGTCGGCCATGGCCTTGGTGTTGGTGAAGATAATCGCCTTCTGGTAGGTCTCGTTGGCCACCAGCCAGTTGATGATCTGCTCTTTGTGCACGTTGTGGTCAGCCGTGACGATCTGCTGACGGGTACCGGTGGCCAGCTCGCTGACGCGGTTGAGTTGCAGATGCTGCGGGTCCTTGAGGACCTTTTGCGCCATTTCGCGCAGGCCGGCGCCGCCGGTGGTGGCCGAGAACAGCAGGGTCTGCTGACGCTGGGCGCATTCTAGCGACAGACGCTCGACGTCTTCGGCAAAGCCCATGTCGAGCATGCGGTCGGCTTCGTCGAGCACCAGCACTTCAACCAGTTTCAGGTCGAGGTTGCCGGCATTAAGGTGTTCGAGCATACGGCCCGGTGTACCGATCAGGATGTCCGGGACCTTGCGCAGCATGGCGGCCTGGACCTTGAAGTCTTCACCGCCGGTGATCAGGCCGGCCTTGACGAAGGTGAACTGCGAAAAGCGCTCGACTTCTTTCAGGGTTTGCTGGGCCAGCTCACGGGTCGGCAGCAGGATCAACGCACGAATGTCGACCCTTACACGCGCCGGGCCGATCAGGCGATTGAGGATTGGCAGTACGAAAGCGGCGGTCTTGCCGCTGCCGGTCTGCGCCGTCACCCGCAGATCGTGCCCTTGCAAGGCCAAGGGAATGGCCGCTGCCTGCACAGGCGTAGGCTCGACAAACTTCAACTCGGCCACAGCTTTGAGCAGGCGTTCGTGCAGGGCTAATTCGGAAAACACGGGTGCTACCTCGACGGAATACAGAAATACAGTCGCGTATCGTAACGGTTTCGAGCCTCGGGGCCGAGTTTCTTTAACGCCGCAGGTGGATTTTATTACCGGAGGCGTTGCGAATTTCGGCCTCAATCCCCCGCCGCATTGCCCTCACGGCGCGGGTCGGCGCCGCCCGACCAGCCGTTGGCGGTGCGCATGATCACTTGGGTGCCGCTGGTCATGTGCATGGGCTGGACCTCATGGCCACGGGCCTTGAGTTGCTCGATCAGGCCGTCGCTGATCAGTTCGGCCTCCACTTCAGTGCCGACATTGCGGCTGCCGAAGTTGGGCAGATTGACCGCCGCTTGTGGGTCGAGCTGCCAGTCCAGCAGGGCAATCAGGGTTTTATTCACGTATTCGACGATCTGCGAGCCACCGGGTGAGCCGACCGTGGCCAGCAGCGCGCCGCTGGCCTTGTCGAACACCAGCGTCGGCGCCATGGACGACAGCGGCCGCTTGCCGGGCTCGACGCGGTTGGCCACCGGCTTGCCGGCCTCTACGGGAATGAACGAGAAGTCGGTCAACTGATTGTTCAGCAAAAAGCCGTTGACCATGATGTGCGCGCCAAACCCCGCTTCCACCGAGGTGGTCATGGCAATCGCGCCGCCCTGATCGTCGACGGCGGTCAGGTGCGAAGTCGAAATGCGCAGCGGCGAGCGATCCGGCGCATAGGCCACGTTCAGCCCCGGCGGCGTCCCGGCCTGCGCCCGGCCCATGCTCTGCGTACCGATCAACGCCGCGCGTCCGGCCAGATAACCACTGTCGGTCAGGCCCTGAACGTTGACGGGAGTAAAGTCGCTGTCGGCCAGGTACAGCGCCCGGTCGGCAAACGCCAGACGCTGCGCCTCGGCGAGCAGGTGCGCGGCCTCGGCCGCAGGCTCAAGGCGGGCCGCAGAATCACTGGCCGTCGGCGGCATGCTCGTCAGATCAAGCTGTGGCGACTGGCGCTGCAGCGCGCCAAGAATACCCAGCGTCTGCAACACCGCAATGCCGCCCGACGATGGCGGCGGCATGCCGCAAACTTTCCAGCGCTTGTAGTCGGCGCATACCGGCGTGCGCTCCTTGGCCTGATAGTTGTCGAGGTCGGCCAGGTTCAGTTTTCCGGGATTACTGTGGCTGCCAACCTTGCTGACGATCGCCTCGGCAATCGCGCCGCGATAGAACGCATCGGGACCATCCTTGGCGATGGCTTCGAAGGTCTCGGCCAGTGCCGGGTTTTTCAGCAGGCTGCCGACCGGCTTTGCCTCGCCCTTGGCATCAAGAAAATAACGCGCCATCTCGGGCGAGTCCTTGATGAAGCGGCTGGCGGCAAGCTGCGTATACAAGCGCGGTGAAATCGGAAAGCCCTCACGGCTCAGGCGAATGGCCGGCTCGAACAGGTCGCGCCACGGCAATTTGCCGTGCTGCTCATGCGCCAGCTTCAAGGCCCTGAGCACACCGGGCACGCCCACCGAGCGCCCACCGATGCGCGCCTGATTGAAGCCCATCGGCTTGCCATCTGCCTGTAGAAACAGGTTTTCATCGACGCCTGCCGGGGCAGTTTCCCGGCCATCGAAGGCCTGCACGCGCCGGCCATCGGCGTACATCAGGAAGGCCCCACCACCAATACCACTCGATTGCGGCTCGACCAGGGTCAGCACCGCCTGCATCGCCACCGCCGCATCGATGGCGCTACCGCCGGCACGCAGCATTTGCTGACCGGCAGCAGTGGCCAGCGGGTTGGCGGCGGCGGCCATGTGTTTCGAGGCGTGTACAGACGTCATGCCGGATCGATAGCCGCTGGCAATTTCGGGCGGCAACGGCAATTGCTCTGGCGCAGAGGAATGATCGTCCGCCCAGGCAGACGTCAGCGTCAGCAGCGCCAGAGTGATTACACAGGCAGGTCGAGCGTTGAACAAAATACAGTCCCTGATTTGAGCATCCAGGGCCAGAAAGTAGTCCATATCGCACCCGCCTGAAAAGGCAAAACACTAAAGCGTTTGTGACGTTTGCATGACCTCGCAGCCCCTCGCCTGTCATCGAGGCGCTATGGATGTTCTAATCGTCATCCCTCTTTCATCACCGGGATCGTGTTGCCGCAATGGAGATTCAAACCCTTACCCTGCGCCTGCAAAAACTCTGGGACCTGCTGGATAAGCACCCCGTGATCAATGCCGGCCTGTCGCTGGCCCTGTTGCTGATCACCGCCCTGCTGCTGGGCCGCCTGGCGCGCTTCATGCTGATCTACAGCATGAAGGCGCTGGGCCGCAAACCCGCGCTGCAATGGATCAGCGACCTGCGCCACAACAAGGTTTTCCATCGCCTGGCGCAGATGGTGCCATCGCTGGTGATTCAGTTCGGCCTCAATCTGGTGCCCGAACTGAGCGCTGCCGGCAAGAACGTGATCGGCAACATTGCCCTGGCGTTCACCATCCTGTTCATGACGCTGGCCATCGGCGCCTCGCTCAATGCGCTGCTCGATATCTACGCGCGCACCGTGCACGCCCGTACCCGTTCGATCAAAGGCTATGTGCAACTGGCGAAGATGATCCTCTACATCTTCGCCACGATCATTATCATCGCCACCCTGATCGACCGTTCGCCGCTGCTGTTGCTGTCAGGTCTGGGTGCCATGTCGGCGGTCATCCTGTTGGTCTACAAGGACACGCTGCTGTCGTTCGTGGCCAGCGTGCAACTGACCAGCAACGACATGCTGCGCGTCGGCGACTGGATCGAAGTGCCGCAGGTCGGTGCCGACGGCGATGTGGTCGATATCACTCTGCACACCGTCAAGGTGCAGAACTTCGATAAAACCATCGTCTCGATTCCCACCTGGCGCTTGATGTCGGAGTCGTTTCGCAACTACCGCGGCATGCAGCAATCGGGCGGCCGGCGCATCAAACGCAGCCTGTTCATCGACACCAGCGGCATTCGTTTTCTCAACGATGAAGAAGAACAGAAGTTCTCCACCGTGCGCCTGCTGACCGACTACATGGGCCGCAAACAGGCCGAGCTCAAGGCCTGGAACCACGCCCAGGGTAACGTCGCCGCGCTGTCGGCCAACCGCCGGCGCATGACCAACATCGGCACCTTCCGCGCCTACGCGCTGGCCTACCTGAAAAATCACCCCGAAGTGCACCAGGACATGACCTGCATGGTCCGCCAGATGGCCGCCACCGAACACGGCGTGCCGCTGGAAATCTACTGCTTCAGCCGCACCGTGGTGTGGGCCGACTACGAGCGGATTCAGGGTGATATCTTCGACTACCTGCTGGCGGTGCTGCCGGAGTTTGGCTTGAGTTTGTATCAACAGCCGAGTGGTGCGGACATGCGCATGGGGTTGTCGGGACGGGAGCCTGCGGTGGGCGGGCTGGCGTTGCCGGCGCCTGAGGTGACGTTGGAAAAGACCGAGGCTGAAGCACCGCATCTGGTGCGGCAGGGTTAAAGGCATGCGTCCTTCAGGGGCGCATCCTGTTTCCGACATCAAGCGTCCTCTGAGCAGGGCGCCTGTCTGATTGACTTGTTCAGGCCCGCGCCCCAAGAATGAATCACGATAAATCCGGCTCGGAGGTTTCATGCCTAACGTCTCGATTGCCCTGGTCAGGGAATGCAACAAACGGCTCTCCTCTCCCCGAAAGGAAGGCGTCACGCGCTCATCCAGACTTTCAAAGGAAATCATCAACGGCATGATGAAGCGGGCTTATGAACGCTTGTCCCGCTGATTCAGAGAGACCGTCAGTGCAGCTTGATGTCTTCAACCAGATGGTAGAGGACGATAACGACTTTCTCGGCCTTATCGCCTACTCGTTGTACAAGCGTCATAAGATCGAGTGGATTCGAAGTCATTCAAGCGACAATCATGATGCCTTCAAGCAGATCGCCTGCACCGCAAAGCAAATCGGGATGTACCGTGATCAAGCTGAGCAATTTGCGAAAAACTTCATTGAAGAGTCACTCGATCAGCTCGGCGCACAAATGAAGGAATCGATTACCAACGACGTCATCGTTGCCAAAATCGAGAGTCTGAAACCTGGCTTTTGGCGATCTCTGGGAAACCATACACTCAGTGGTTTCGCATCGGTCGCCGTAGCACTGGCGCTATTTGGTCTGATGACGCTCTATTCGAGCTATCAGGAAACCGGAGGACTGGAAGGTCGTATCAAACAGATGAATACACCAGGGTTGGAAGCTCGATAAAACCAGCCTAGGCACTAATGCCGATCCGTTAAGAACAACACGGCCTCGTAGGAGTGAGCGCTAGCTCGCGAATGCTGAGTTGAAGCCCCCGCAAATGTACGGATTTTGAGGGCCCTTTCGCGAGCTACCGGGCGGCGATCCGACTCACCCCTACGGATTCGGTGCCAGACGAAGTATTGGCGAAATCCCGCTTAACTGATCGGCATTAGCCCAGGCGCTTGCCTTTGAATCTTTGCCCAAGTGCAAAGTCAGCAGACCCAGTATTTCGGTGCAGCAAACATCAAGTATTTCACCTGCCAAAGGCGCGTCATCTATGCATAACCGAGACAGCCTGACCGCGCCGATTGCCTGCGCGGGTGTATTGATCATTTTTCCCTGAGCCTCTGGCTGCAACGCATCCAGACTTACCTGGTATCTCTCCTCCCCCGCCACCTTGGCCGCACTCACGAAATAGCTCTGAAACCGTTTGCACGATAGGCGCCCGGTAGGCGAACGATTGGCCCAAGCATTTTTTGATGTCGATCATAATCAAAAAGATTGACAGCTTAGATGATGACCAACATCATAAGGCCATTGCAGCCAAATCACCCACCGACAACCACCCCAGAGAATCCATTCATGAGCCTTCCTCAAACCGTACTCATCACCGGCGCTTCGACTGGCATTGGCGCCGTTTATGCCGAGCGTTTTGCGCAACGCGGTCACAATCTGGTGTTGGTCGCCCGCGACAAGAACCGCCTGGATGCACTGGCCTCGCGGCTGGGTGAGAAACACGACGTTGCCATTGATGTGATTCAGGCTGACCTGACTCAAACCGGTGATTTGACCACCGTCGAAGCCCGCCTGCGCGATGACGCCAGCATTGGCATCCTTGTGAATAACGCAGGCGCCGCCCAGTCGGGCAGTTTCATCGAGCAATCCACCGACAGCGTTGCTAACCTGGTTGCGCTCAACACCACCGCCCTGGTGCGACTCGCCAGCGCCATCGCCCCGCGCCTTGCGCAAGCCGGGAACGGCGCGATTATCAATATTGGCTCGGTCGTGGGCCTGGCACCGGAATTCGGCATGAGCGTCTACGGAGCGACCAAGGCGTTTGCGCTGTTTCTGTCGCAAGGGCTCAGCCTTGAGCTGGCGCCCAAAGGCGTCTACGTGCAAGCCGTACTGCCGGCGGCCACCCGCACGGAAATCTGGGAACGTGCAGGCATCGATATCAACACCCTGAGCGAAATCATGGACGCAAGCGATCTGGTCGATGCCGCGCTGGCCGGTTTTGATCGTCGCGAGCCGGTGACCATTCCGCCGTTACAGGACGCCGCTCATTGGGATGCCCTGCAGGCTGCTCGCCAGGGCTTGCTGGCTGATATCCGGCAATCGACCGTTGCCCCGCGCTATCAGGCCCAATGACGATGAAAGCCTTTGTCATCGACCGTTATGGAAAGAGTCAGGGACGCATTACCGAGTTGCCAACTCCTGAAACAGGCGCCAACGACGTTCTGATTCAAGTGCACGCGGCAAGCGTCAACCTGCTGGATTCGAAGATTCGCACAGGTGAATTCAAACTGATCCTGCCGTACTCCTTTCCGTTGATCATGGGCAATGACCTGGCCGGCGTCGTGGTTCGTGTGGGCTCGGGTGTGCACAACTTCAAACCCGGCGATGAAGTGTATGCACGGCCGCCACAAGGGCACATCGGCGGATTTGCCGAGTTCATTGCGGTAGAGCAAAGCGCCCTCGCGTTGAAACCCAAAAACATCAGCATGGAACACGCCGCCGCCCTGCCCCTGGTTGCGTTGACCGCCTGGCAGACGCTGGTTGAAACAGCCCAATTGAAAAAGGGCCAGAAAGTGTTTATCCACGCAGGTTCCGGTGGCGTCGGCACTGTTGCCATCCAGCTTGCAAAGCACTTGGGGGCCTTCGTGGCGACGACCACCAGCACAAACAACGTGGAATGGGTCAAGGCGCTGGGCGCGGATATCGTCATCGACTACAAGCAGCAGAACGTCGAAGACACGCTGCGTGACTACGACGTTGTCTTGAACAGCCTGGGTCCTGTCGAACTTGAAAAATCACTGAGGATTCTCAAGCCGGGCGGCCTGCTTGTCTCCATCTCGGGACCGCCGACACCTGAGTTTGCGCAGGAGCAAAAACTGTTCTGGGGACTGGGTTGGGTGATGCGCCTGTTAAGCAGTGGCGTGCGCAGAAAAGCGCGCAAACAGGGCGTCAGGTACGCATTTGTTTTCATGCGGGCGAGCGGCGAACAACTGAAGAAAATCACCGCGCTTGTCGAGTCCGGAATCATCAAGCCGGTGATTGACCGAACGTTCTCTTTCGAGTCCACAGCCGAAGCGTTGAGATACGTGGAACAAGGCAGGGCCAAGGGCAAAGTTGTCATCAGGCTCATCTGACGCCCTGATCGAAAAACCTGAAGCCTTCTCATCCAACCCTTTGAGCGGTGGAGTATCAAATGAGCGTATTACCTGAAAGAACCGCAATCGTGACCGGGGCATCCTCGGGTATTGGTCGTGCGACTGCGCAGGCTCTGGTGCAGGCAGGATTCAAGGTGTTCGGCACCAGCCGCAAGGCCGTTGAGAGCCCAGCGCAGGTGTCCATGCTCACCTGCGATGTCACAGACGATGACTCTGTCGGCGCTCTCATTTCAACAGTGCTGGCGCAAACCGGGCGTATCGATCTGTTGGTCAATAACGCCGGCATCGGCCTGCTCGGGGGTGCTGAAGAATTCTCGATCCCACAGGTGCAGGCACTGTTCGACGTCAATCTGTTCGGCGTCATCCGCATGGTCAATGCGGTATTACCGTCGATGCGCCAGCGTGGCCAGGGCCGCATTATCAATATCGGCTCGATTCTGGGATTGGTACCGGCGCCCTACTCCGCTCATTATTCGGCGGTCAAACATGCTGTAGAGGGGTATTCGGAATCTCTTGATCACGAGATTCGCGCTTTCAATATCCGCGTCTCGGTCATCGAACCGGCATTCGTGCGTACCGGCTTTGATCAAAACGGTATTGAGCCAGACTCGCCATTGAAAACCTACGACCAGGCCCGCGCCGGGGTCAAGGCACTGTTAGCCGATGTCATGCCCAAAGCCGATCTGCCAGAGGTAGTGGCAGCGGTGGTTGTGAAAGCGGCGACCGATACCCGACCTCTGCATCGCTACACGGCCGGCAAGGCAGCGAGGCAGATCAGCCTACTGCGCCGTTTTGCCCCGGCAGGCATGTTTGACAAGAACTTGCGCAAGCAATTTCGCCTGCCGGTCTGAGCGACAGCGCCGTCGGTCCCGGGTCAGGCAACAGTCATCAATAGTAATCGCTCCCGCTTTCAAAAGGCGTGGGCGTGCTGTAACAGGGCAAGTAGCTGACGCGCGTTTCGTTTTGCGGGTCCTTTTTATTACTCAGGATGAGCTCCCGCTCTTTTGTAGATACCTTCCATTCAACCTGGCGACTGAAATACCGACGGCTCGCCTGAGGGTCACGGCATGGATGAGCCACGATGACCGTCAGTAAGCTGGTGTATTTCACCTCAACACGCTGTTCACCATCACTGCCGAGATTGCCTTTGAAAAGATAAATGTCCCGGTACTTGTCGCAATTTGTGCCAAGGATGCTCAGACAGAACAGTTGCTGCCCGACCATAAGGTGCTGTTTGACCATGGCGATCGTGTCGGGAATGGGCTGGCCATTTTCATCGAGTACCCGAATGGTGACCTGCACCGGGGGATCAATCGCTTGTTTTCTGGCATTGAAGTACTCAGACACACAGCCTGAAAGGGGCACTGCAATAACAGCACACGCGGCAAGGAAGCCCACTGTTTTAAGTTTGATCTTCATGGTCTTTACTACGCAGTGGTGACGCCCCTGAAGGGGAGGGAGTTGCATCAGAAATAATCATTCCAGCCCCTGAGCGGCGGCGTGGTTGTGGCACAAGGCAGAGAGCCGACGTAGTACCCCCTTGCAGGGTCCCAATCACGTTCCATGATAAAGACTCGCTGCGTTGAAAGGTCTTTCCATTGGATATGGCGGGTGAAATACCCGCGATAACCCTTGGGGTCAGAACAAGGAAGGGCCACTTTGACGGTCATCTGGGTGGCGTATTTTACGGTAAACGTCTCTTCACCATCACGGCCGACTTCGCCTTTGAAAACGTGCATGTTCCAGAACTTTCTGCAGGTTCCACCAAACAGGTTCATACAGAACAGTTTCTCTCCCACATCAAGGGACTGTGTGGCGAGTGCGACCGTATCGGGAATGGGCTGGCCATCATCATCGAGTACCCGAATGGTGATCTGCAACGGAGGGTCGATCGCCTGTTTTCTGGCATTGATGACCTCTGACACACAGCCTGACAGGGGCAATGCAATAACAGCACACGCTGCAAAACGGCCCAGCGCTTTAAGTGTGATCGTCATGGTCTTCATTACGCCAATGATTACGTCCCTGAGGATGGGATGGAGTCATTTGCAGCACGTTGGTTCAAGAGTGGGCGATAGATAAATACACGACCATCCGTCGCCTGCGCGGCACC
This sequence comes from Pseudomonas sp. 3A(2025), assembly GCF_054589175.1. Taxonomy (NCBI): domain Bacteria; kingdom Pseudomonadati; phylum Pseudomonadota; class Gammaproteobacteria; order Pseudomonadales; family Pseudomonadaceae; genus Pseudomonas; species Pseudomonas sp. 3A(2025). The sequence continues at coordinate 511,699 of NZ_BAAILM010000113.1, forward strand.
GCAGGCCACTGCAACGGCCGAATCATAGGTGATTAAAACAAGGAGTCTCACCATGAAACTGATTCGTCCTCAACCGCTTGCCCTGGCGTTGTGCCTGGGTATGTTCGCTCCTTTGAGCTTTGCCGCCACCGACATGAACGGCACCGGCACCAGCCCTTCGAGCACCCAGACGCCGGGCACTACCATGAGCCCGTCAGCGCCTACCGGCACCATGAACCCCAGTTCGACCACTGATAACGGTGGTAACGCTGACGGCACCAGCAGTGGTAGCCCTACAACTGGCAGCGGCGCGGGCAATGCCACCGATGCTTCCAAGGCAGGCCCTGGCGGCGCGACCGGCGCAGGTGGGTCCAGCAATGGCGGTTCGAGTGGTGCCAGTGGCGCCACTTCGAAAGAGGGCGGCTGATCCGCAGCCAGTCTCTGCTACGCCGCCCAGCAGTCCTGTAGACCAAGGGCGGCGCTTTTAGCGCTGTTTCAGAATCGCATCGAGCAACCCCGGAAACCGCTCGCTCAACTCGTCCTTGCGCAACGAGTTCATGTGCGTGGTGCCTATATTGCGGGTATGCACCAGGCCTGCATCGCGCAACACGCGAAAGTGGTGGGACATGCTGGATTTCGGCCGCCCGCCGTCCAGTTCGCCACAGCTGGCTTCATCGACGCGGGCAAGATGGCGAACGATGTCCATGCGCACCGGGTCGCTCAAGGCATAGAGCAGGCGCTCAAGGACAAAGTCCTGAATGGCGGGGTGTTTGAAGGTTCTCATGGGGCGGCATGATAGCGGGGGGTTTCAATCGACGCCATATTTCGAATACTATCGAACTACCGAATCAAACATGACCCATGGAGTTCTACATGTCTGCACTGTTCGAGCCCTTCAAGCTCAAAGACGTGACCTTGCGCAACCGCATCGCCATTCCACCGATGTGCCAGTACAGCGCCGAAGAAGGCGTGGTCAACGATTGGCACCACGTGCACCTGGCCAGCATGGCGCGCGGCGGTGCGGGGCTGGTGGTGGTCGAAGCCACTGCCGTGGCGCCTGAAGGCCGTATCACCCCAGGCTGTGCCGGCATCTGGACCGATGCGCAGGCCCAGGCGTTCATTCCGGCGGTCAAGGCCATCAAGGCCGCCGGCTCCGTGCCGGGTATCCAGATCGCCCATGCCGGTCGCAAGGCCAGTGCCAATCGGCCGTGGGAAGGTGACGACCACATTGCCCAGGGCGATCCGCGCGGCTGGCAGACCATCGCGCCGTCGGCCATTGCCTTCGGTCACCACTTGCCCAACGTGCCGCGCGCCATGACCCTGGACGACATCGCTCAGGTCAAACAGGACTTTGTCGACGCCGCCCGCCGCGCCCGTGATGTCGGCTTTGAGTGGATCGAGCTGCACTTTGCCCACGGTTACCTGGGCCAGAGCTTCTTCTCGGAACACAGCAACCAGCGCACCGATGCCTATGGCGGCAGCTTCGACAACCGCAGCCGCTTTTTGCTCGAAACCCTGGCGGCGGTGCGTGAAGTGTGGCCGGAAAACCTGCCGCTGACCGCCCGTTTCGGCGTGATCGAATACGACGGCCGCGACGAGCAGACCCTCAGCGAATCCATCGAACTGGCGCGCCGCTTCAAGGCCGGTGGTCTGGATTTGCTCAGCGTCAGCGTCGGTTTCACCATCGCCGAAACCAACATTCCATGGGGGCCTGCGTTCATGGGGCCGATCGCCGAGCAAGTGCGTCGCGAAGCCGCAATCCCGGTGACCTCGGCCTGGGGCTTTGGCACCCCGCAATTGGCCAACGAAGCGGTGCAGGCCGGTCAGCTGGACCTGGTGTCGGTGGGTCGTGCTCACCTGGCCGATCCGCACTGGGCCTACTTTGCGGCTAAAGAGCTGGGTGTCGACAAGGCCTCCTGGACCTTGCCCGCCCCTTATGCGCACTGGCTGGAACGCTATCGCTGAGTCTGCAACAACAACGCTTCATACAGCGCCGTGGGCAACTGGATGCCCTCGCCCACGGCGTTTTCATAAGCCTGCTGCCGGGCCTGCCCCGGCAAGTGAATGCCCAGGCCTTGCAGGCGGGTCATTTGCTGGCCCAGACGCCGTGCAAACTGCTCATCGAGCAAACGCGGGGCAATGGCAACCACCAGTAATCCCGCCCCGGGACTCTGCCGGCCGCTGCGAAAATCGGCTGCGTCCAGCGACCAGTTGGCGCCGGTCAGCCCGGCCGCCAGCACCTCGACCATCAAGGCTATGTTCGCTCCCCGGCTGCCGCCAAATGCCAGCAGTGTGCCGTGCAAGGCCTCACGCGCACTGAGTGCTGGCTGGCCGTGGACATCGACGGCCCAGTCGGCGGGAATCGGCTGCCCGCTTTCAGCCGCCTGAAGAATATTGACGAAGGCCGTTGCACTGCTGGACTGGTCGATCATCAGTACCCGGCCATCGTTGCTGGCGGCGGCGAAGGCAATCGGGTTGGTGGAGTACAGCGGCCGGCTTTGGCCTTTTACGGTCAACAGCGCCGGACCATTGGTAAACGCCAGGGCGACCAGACCCTGAGCGGCCAGGCGGCGCGTGTAGTAACCCAGCTCGCCGCTGGTAAAGGCGTTGTGCTGGGCAAACAGGCTGATGCCCAGCGCCTGGGCGTGGTCGCACAACGTACTCAATTCTCTGTCGAAGCCCAATTGCGCAATGCCCTGGCGCGCATTGCAGCGGGTCATGGTCGGTGCCGGACGATCAATCAGCGGCTCGGCATCGGCGGCGATGCGCCCGCAGGCAAAGCCGTCGAGGTAATCCGGTAAATGCGCAAACCCCACATTCGGCAGACTATGGGCATGCGCCGAGACCGTGGCACGGGCCAGCGAATCGGCCACCGCCTGGCTGGCCCCGTGTGCCAGGCAGCATTGCTGAGCCAGTTGCAGGGCGGCGTCGAGCGACAGGCGGGTCATGGGTAGCGTTTCAAGCTTCAAGCGGCACTTCCTGGCTCGTCTGGCTGACGAGCATCGACTGGACAAGACGGGTCAGAAAGTCGCTCTCGAGCACTGCACCCTGCCCGTTCCAGCCATTGAACAACATGCCGACGATCAGGCTCGATAACAGTCCGGTTTGAGCATTACCGGGTGATCGAGGGCTGATACTGCTCTGCAGCAGCGCCTCGTAACGTGCCTTCAGACGGTCGATTTCGGCTTTCTGTGCATTGTTCAGATGCAGATATTCGCGCACCACCAGCTCCAGCCGTTGACCATCGCTGGCACGAAAGCGCACGAACACGTCCATGAAAACCCGCAGGCGCTGAGCCGGTGCGACGCACTGCTTCAGGTGCCGCAAGGTGACGTTGAGCAGGTCCGACAAAGCCGACTCGATCAGTTCGAACAGCAAGTCCTGCTTGCTTTCAAAGTGATAGTAAAGCGAGCCGGCATGCAGGTTCAGTTGCCGCGCCAGCTCGCGCAGGCCAATGGCCGAGTAGCCGTGGGCAGCGAACAATTCGACCGCCACGCGGAGCATATTCTGGTGTTGTTCGAACCTGGGGTCAGGCATGTGTTGTCTGGGCATGGCGCTCTCCGGCAGGCGCAGGACCGCGAACGGCCCTGCGCACAGGCATCATTCGACCAGGCGTGGTGCACCCACGTCGGCGGCTTTGCGGTCCAGGCCAAACGAGCCAAGAATCTCGGCGATCTCGCCAGAACTGTGCAAGGCCTGGATATTGGCATCCAGCGCCTTGCCCAGCGCGGTGTTGGCTTTCATGAACGGAAAGCTGGTCTGGCCGGGTTCCAGCGTCGCCTTGACCCGTGGATCAGGCTCGGACACCTTGATGCTGTCGCCCTTGTAGGCGCCGTTGCCCTGCGACGCCACTGCCACCGCGAAGCTGTCGATGCCGGCGACAATGCGCCCGGCGCTCAGGTCTTGAGCCATGGCCACCGGGTTGGGGTACAGCACCAGGTTATCGCCGAGCACCTTTTTCAGGTCCGCCACCCACAGATAGCCTTGCACCGTGCCCACCCGCTTGCCTTCAAGCTCGGTGACCTTGCTATGGCCCTGGGCCGAGATAATGCCCATCACGTCCAGGTACAGCGGTGCCGAAAGCCCCAGCACCTTGCCGCGCTCGGCAGTGCGGTACCAGTCGCCGATCACCAGATCGGCACGCTTGGTGACCACCGACTGAATCGCTGCCGCAGGGTCAAGCACGCTGGCCTTGATGGTCAGGCATTCGCGGGCGGCGATCTTCTTGATGATTTCGCCGTCCACACCGCTCAGTTCATTGTTGGCGCCGGGAATCGAATACGGCGGAAATACCCACGCCGCCACGGTCAGCACGCCGGGGGTCAGGGTTTCAAAGGTATTGGCCGGCTTGCAATCAGCCAGCGCATGAGCGCTGCCGATCAGGGTGAAACACAGGAACAGGTGGCGGGCGACACGGTTGAGTGAAGTCATGACTGGATACCTTTTCATTCAGAGTCAGGGTGTTTGAAAAGCAGTGCAATCAGGGATCAGGCGTGCTGGCTGGGCGCCAGTCTCTTCTCCAATGCCGCCACACCCAGTGTTGCCGGGGCACAGACAGCGGCGTACATCAGGCCCGCCAGAATCAGCACGGGCATGTATTCGAAGGTTGATGAACCAATCGCCGAGGCGCGGCTGACGATTTCCGGCAAGGCAATGGTGAAACACAGCGAACAGGCCTGGAACATCATGATCGAGAAGCCCAGCAGCGATGGCAGGGCCACGCGCAGAGCCTGCGGCAGGATCACGAAACGCAAGGCGTCCAGGCGGTCGAGGCCGATCACTTCGGCGGCTTCACGCTGCCCTTCGGCCACCGCCTCGATGCCGCCACGAATGATTTCACTGGTGTAAGCCCCGGTGCAGTAAGCCAGGGCCAGTACCGCCGCCCAGAACGAGGTCAGGGTCAGGTTGACCGACGGCAAACCAAAGTAGAAATACTGCAACAGGATCAAGGCGGGCGCGCCGCGTCCCAACTCCACGACCAGCAACGCCGGGTAACGTAGCCAGCGGCTCGCCGCACTCACGCCCAAGGCCAGCAACAAACCCAATGCCAGGCCCAACAGCAGACTGAGCGCGGTCACTTGCATCGACAGCACGAAGCCTTTCCACAGTTCGGGAAACCATTCGGCCCACATGATCAGCAGTTCGCTCATCGCGAGATCCTCCGTTTCAGGTTGCCCGACACCCAGCGGGAAAGCAGCGCCACCGGCACGCTGAGCGCCAGATACACCAGCGCCGCCATGCTGTAGACGCCCAGGCCGTTGAAGGTTTGCTGCGACACTTGATAAGCCTGAAAACTGATGTCGGTGACGCCCAGGGTGGAGGCCACGGCCGAGTCCTTGAGCAAGCCGATGGCGTAGGTGGCCGAGGTCGGAATCGCGATGCGGATCAGTTGCGGCAGGATCACATCGAAAAAGCGTTGCGGCGCGCTGAGGTTAAGCACGCAGGCCGCCTCGTACTGGCCATCGGGAATCGCCGCCCAGGCGCCGCGATAGACTTCGGCCATTTGCGCTGCAGTGATCAAACCCAGGCCAACCACGGCGGCCGCGAAAGGCGACAGGTTGATATAGCCCCCGCCAATGCCAAAGAAGATAAAGAACAGCCAGACAATCGGCGGGATCGAGCGCAAGGTCAGCACCACCGCAGCGCCCAGCAGGCGCAACGCTGTGACGTTGGACATACGCAGTGCGCACAGCGGAAACCCCAACAGCACGCCGACACTGAACGCCAGCACGGTTACCCCCAGCGTCCAGGGGATGCCCACCAGCAGCATCATGAGGATATCCATCAGCGATTCCTCACGGCCTGCAGGAACCTGACCACCCGCTCATGCTGGGGCTGACGCATCACCCGGGTGCTGGGCCCCTGCTCCAGAATCCGTCCGTCGGCCATGACCACCACACGATCGGACACGGTTTCGGCAAAGTGCATTTCGTGGGTCACCACGATCATGGTCATGCCGTCTTGCGCCAGCTCCTTCATGACCGCCAGCACTTCAAGTCCCAGTTCCGGGTCGAGCGCCGAGGTCGGCTCGTCGAACAGCATCAGTTCAGGCTCCAGCGCCAGCGCCCGGGCAATCGCGATACGTTGCTGTTGGCCACCCGAACACCGCGCCGGATAATGCCCGGCCTTGTCGGCCAGCCCGACCCGCTCCAGCAACTGCATCGAGCGGGCATCAGCCTCACGCGGGCTGCGGCCCAGGGTGCGGACCTGCGCCAGGCTGACGTTGCGCAACACCGTCAGGTGCGGGAACAGGTTGAACGACTGGAACACCATGCCGATGCGCCGGCGCAGCTTGACCAGTTCGCTGCGCGGCAAGGGCTGCCCCGCCTCGATCTGCTGCCCGCCAATGCTGACCCGGCCACGCGTCGGCGGTTCGAGTTGATTGATGCAGCGCAGCAAGGTGCTTTTGCCTGAACCGCTGGGGCCGATGATGGCGACCACTTCACCTTTGTTCAGCTCGAAGCTGACGTCATGCAGCACCGGATACGGGCCGAATTGTTTATGAATGCCTTCCAGGCGCAACAGCGGTTCGCTGGGCGGTGCAAGGGGTTGTGCATGGGGCATGGGCTTTTCGATCAGGGTCATGAGGCTCATTCTCTGTTTCTCCGGGGCCAGGCAATGGACGGCACACGCCGTCAACGATCGCTGTCGACCAGCGGCGTGCAGGACAACTTGACGGCTCCCTGCGCCGTGATCAGCACCTGCTCTTCAAGCTTCACGCCCTCACGCCCACCGTGCTCGCCGATGTAGCTCTCGACCGAAACCACCATGTTTTCCTCGAAGTGCCCGTCATAGCCCCATTCGGCAAAATCCACCGCGTAGGCCACGCTGGGGTACTCGTCCACCAGCCCTACGCCATGCAGCATCATCATGTAGCGGTTGTGTTCGAACTTGCCGGGCACCGGCCAGCAGCGCTCGGCAAACTCGCGAAACGACAGCCCCGGCCGCAGCAGGTCGAGGTTGTAGCTGATCTGCTCGCTGGCAATGCCGAGCAGTTCGCGCTGCGCGGCGGTGACCGGTTTGCCGGGGCAGACAAAGCTGCGCGAGATGTCCGACAGATAGCCGCCCGGCCCGACCATGTCGGTGTCGAAACAGACCATTTCACCGGCCTCAATGACTTTATCGGTGGCGTCCTGAAACCACGGATTGGTGCGCAGCCCGGAGCTGAGCAGGCGGCTTTCGGCCCACTCGCCGCCCTGCGCGACATTGGTGCCGTGCAGGATGCTCCACAGCTGGTTCTCGGTGACGCCGGGCACCAGGCTGGCGCGCATGCGGGCAATTGCCAGGTCGCAGACCGCCATTGATACCCGGTGGCTGGCGACTTCTTCGGCCGACTTGATCAACCGCGCCTGCTCCATCAGCGGCTGGGCGTCGAACAGCTCGATGCCCTTGCTCCTGAGTTTTTCCGCGCCCCACGGGTCACAACGATCAACCGCCAGGCGCCGGTTGCCACCGCTGTGCAAGGCCATCAGGCCGGCGACCTCTTCGGCCCACAGCCGGGCCTTTTCATCGACGCGGGGGCCGGCCAGAAAGTACAGCCAGGGGATCGCCGGACGAATCTCGTCGATGGTTTCGACATGCTGGCTGTTGTGCCGGCTGCTGGTGAATTCGAACAGCACCACCGGGCCTTCGGTGGGCACAAACACATAGCGACTGGGCGAATGCATGACCCACAGGCCCAGGTTGTTGGTGTCGGTGGCATAACGAATGTTGATCGGGTCGGCGAGCAGGATGCCGCTGTAATCGTGGGCGCGCAGTTGCTGGCGAATGCGCTCCAGCCGGTAACGGCGCAGGGCTGGGCGGTCGATGGCCGCCTGCGCGTCGAGCAAACCGGTATCGACGGGCGCAAGGCTGTGTCCGGTCACGGTCGGGTCGGTACGAAATTGAAGACGCTGTTCGATGTTCGGGGTAAAAGGCACGCTCGTTTGGGCATGGCTTTGCATGGCAACAACCTCCACTGGGTCAGCTTGGAAAGCAGTGAGTCCGGGGCAGTGAGTTGTGGATCTTTATGTTCTTTTTGTGATCGGCCAAGCGGGTGAATCAGGTGTGGCGCGTTACAGGTCCTTGAGCAGACGCAGGGCGTCATAAATGGCCGCGTGGGTGTTGCGCGACGACACCGCATCACCGATACGAAACAACTGGAAGCGGCCGTCGGGCCGGGTGGCCAGGGCCTGTGCACGGCCGGCGATCAGGTCCATGTACTGCACCGCACCTTCGTTGGTCGACAGCGGGCACAGTTCGAAATACAGCTCGTCCAGCGGACGGGTGCCGTGGTTGACCACCACCTGGTCATAGAGCCGGGTGTGTTCAAGGCTGCTGTAATCGGTGCCGATACTGGCCAGCAGGCCGCCGTCGGCGCGTTGCACGGCCTTGAGCCGCCAGGTCACGGTGAAGGTGGTGTCCAGCTGTTGCAGTGAGCGCATGTAAGGCACCAGGTTCATGCCCATGACTTCCGGCGCAAAGGTACGGTCAGGCGTCATCACCTCGGTTTTGGCCCCGCTGCGGGCAATCACTTCGGCCGCCTGTAACCCGGCATGGTCACCAGCGTCGTCGTAGACCAGTACGTTGCGCCCCGGTTTGACGTCGCCGGAGATAATGTCCCAGCTCGATACCACCAGCTCATTACCGTGACCCAGCACCTCGGTGTGCGGCAGGCCGCCGGTGGCGATGATCACCACATCGGCGTTTTCATCGAGAATGATCTGGGTGTCGGCCCAGGTGTTGTAGTGGAAGGTCACGCCCAGACGCTCGCACTGCGCCAGCCGCCAGTCAATGATGCTGATCATCTCGCGTCGGCGCTCGGACCGGGCGGTCAGGCGAATCTGCCCGCCGGCCTTGTCGGCCACTTCATAGACCACCACTTCATGCCCGCGCTCACCGGCCACCCGCGCTGCCTCAAGCCCGGCAGGGCCGGCGCCGACGATGACGATCTTGCGCCGCACAGCGGCCTTGGGAATGTCATGCGGCATGGTGGTTTCACGCCCGGTGGCCGCGTTATGAATGCAGTACGCCGCGCCGGCATGGTAGATGCGGTCCAGGCAATAGTTGGCGCCGACACACGGGCGGATGTCTTCTTCGCGGCCTTCGATGATCTTGCGCACGATGTGCGGGTCGGTCATGTGCGCACGGGTCATGCCGACCATGTCGACCAGCCCGCTGGCGATGGCGTGACGGGCAGTGGCAACGTCCGGGATCTTGGCGGCGTGAAAGGTCGGGAAGCCGGTCAGCGAACGGATCTCGCCGGCAAAATCCAGGTGCGGCGCATTGCGCATGCCCTGGATCGGAATGATGTCGGTCAGGCCGGCATCGGTGGCGATATTGCCGCGGATCACGTTCAGGAAGTCGATCATGCCGCTGTCTTTGAGCAACTGCGAGATCTGCAACCCCTCTTCACGGCCCAGGCCGCCGGCCAGCACTTCATCGGCGGTGTAGCGAATGCCGACGATAAACTCAGACCCCACGCGCTTGCGGATGGCGCTGAGCACCTCGAAGGTAAAGCGCAGGCGGTTGTGTAGCGAGCCGCCATATTCGCCTTCCAGCTCATTGGTCAGCGGTGACCAGAACTGGTCCATCAGGTGTCCGTAGGCTTGCAGTTCGATGCCGTCGAGCCCGGCCGCTTTCATCCGTTCGGCGGCATCGGCGTAGTCGCCAATGATCCGTTCGATATCCCAGATTTCCAGCTTCTTGGCAAACGCGCGGTGCGCCGGCTCCTGATTGTGCGAAGGCGACACCACTGGCAGCCAGTCACCTTTGTCCCAACGGGTGCGCCGGCCCAGATGCGTCAACTGGATCATCACCGCCGCGCCGTGTTCGTGGCACTCATCCGTCAGGTCTTTCATCCAGCCAACCACTTCATCCTTGTAGGCCAGCACGTTATTGAACACCGGCGGGCTGTCGCGAGAGATGGCGGCGGAACCTGCGGTCATGGTCATGGCAATACCGGCCTTGGCGCGCTCGACGTGGTAGGCCCGGTAGAGGTGTTTCGGCATTCCTTCTTCAGGGTAGGCCGGCTCGTGGGAGGTGGTGATGATGCGGTTACGCAGGGTCAGGTGCTTGAGTTGGTAGGGCTGAAGCAGCGGATCATTGGTCATGGTCAATCTCGCACTCAGGTCATCAGGCAAGACCGACAATAGACCCCGTGTACAGTAGTGTCAATTAAATCGACACCACTGTACATTAGCCTTGTATTCCCCTCTTGAATGCGGAAGAATTCGCCCATGAAAACGACTATCGATACACCGGATGCAGCTGCACGCGGCTCGCTCGAGGGCTGGTTGAATGCGGCTTACGAAAGCCTGAAGGAATCAGGGGTCGACGCTGTGCGGGTTTTGCCTCTGGCAAAAAAACTCAATCTGTCGCGCACCAGTTTCTATTGGTACTTCGAAGACCGCGAAGCCTTGCTGGCCGCTTTGATCGGGCTGTGGAAAAACAAGAACACCTTCAATCTGGTGACTCGCTCACAGGCTTACGCCGAATCACTGACCGAGGCGATTCTGAATGTCTTCGATTGCTGGCTAAACCCCGAGCTGTTCGATTCGCAGTTCGAGTATGCGATGCGCAGCTGGGCCTTGCAGTCGCCGGAGGTGGCCGAAGAAATCGGCCAGGCCGATATCCAGCGCGTCGAGGCGCTGCGGCAGATGTTCGAGCGTTTCGGTTTCGAGAATATTGCCGCCACCACCCGCGCCCGCTCCATCTACCTGGCACAGATCGGCTACATCAGCCTCAAGACCCAGGAGCCACTGGAGCAGCGCATGGTGTACATCCCCGAATACCTGAAAATATTCACCGGGATGGAGCCCCAGCTTCATGAACTGGAGCGTTTCTATCAGCGCAATGGCTGCCATCCACAGCCATGCCCAGCCTGATCAGCGCGCCGCCAACGGTTCGCGGCGCACACCCAGGCGGCTGATCCACACCGAACCGACAATCACTGCGCCGCCGATCAGCAGGCGGGTGTAATCCTCGTGCTGGTTCCAGATCAGCAGGTTGATCAGCAGCCCCAGCGGCACATGCAGGTTGTTCATCACCGCCAGGGTGCCGCCATGCACCAGACAGGCGCCCTTGTTCCACCAGTACATGCCCAGTGCCGTGGAACACAGGCCCAGAAATACCAGCACCAGCCATTGCTGCGGTGCGGCCGGCAGATGCTGAAAGTTGCCGAACGCCAGGCACGCCGGCAGCACCACGGCCAGCGCGCCCAGGTAGAAGTAACCGAAACGCCGGTAATGCGGCAGGTCACTGGGGTATCGCGCCACCAGATGCTTGTACAACACCTGCCCTGCGGCATAGGTGAAGTTGGCCAGTTGCAGCAGCAAGAAGCCGCCCAGGTAATCGCCGTCCAGCCCGTCGTAGCGAATCACCCCGGCACCCAGCACCGCCACCGCCGCCGCCAACAGCGCCCAGGGATTGAAGCGCCGGTTCATGGCGTCTTCGATCAGGGTCACGTGCAGCGGCGTCAGAATGGTAAACAGCAGCACCTCCGGCACCGTCAGCACGCGAAAGCTCAGGTACAGGCACACGTAGGTGATGCCGAACTGCAAGGCGCCGATCAACAGCATGCCGCGCATGAAGCCGGGTTCGACCTGACGCCAGCGCGTCAAGGGAATGAACACCAGCCCGGCCAACAGCACGCGGATCAGCACGGCAATGTAACTGTCGACATGCCCGGCCAGATAAACGCCGATCAGGCTGAAGGAAAACGCCTGGATCAGCGTGACGATGAGTAAATAGATCATGAGTGCCCCCGGATGAACGGAGGCGACCTTAGCGGCTGCAGGCCGGGCTGTCCACAGAACCTAGTCTGCGTAAGGCCTGACCGCCGTCAACTTCATCGGTGGATGGGGCAGATCGAGTTCAGCAACGGCAGACCACACCTCAGTGTCTGTAGCCTTGAGCACACCCCACTCGGCAAAAAAGTCCGTGAGGTCATATCGGGCGACGATCGATGCGCTGAGAACAAAGTCTTTCAAACCGGGTGACGGGCAAGGGTTTTCCCTGATATGGCGATGCCAGGCGGGTAGAAAATACTCACCCAGACCCTTGCGCAATTGCTCGAAGATGGCTTGAGGATCGGACTCTGGCGCACCGTAATTTTTATCGGCGCGCGGCAACGCCAGCCATTGCTGCGTAGCCGGCCAGCGATCTGGAAACACATCGGTATATTCGTTCGGGAACAGTCGCCCGACAGCCAGGGCGTAGAGGTTGACCGACGTCTCGGCAAAGGGACCACACGAATTGCAGGAAGTCTGACAGTGGTGCCCATGCTCGTGCAAAGCGACCCATTTACGGGTTGCCTGACCACCTGCAAGCGCCTGGTTGAATACGCTCACGCCGGGCGTGCAGGGGAATCCGATATAGCCTGACCCGGCATGTGGACTGGCAGAAGCACTCGACTCTACGGCATACAGCAACAAGCTGGATCGTGTGTGTAGCGGTGCCGATTCATCCAGCCCGCTGACCTGCGCCTGAATCCTCATCACCTCTTCATGCGCCTCGACCGTCTCGGCAGGGTTGACGTGCAGGAATCTCAAGGCCGTATCCCGAAAAGCCGCGACCACGATATGCCGACCGACCAGTTCGACCTCTGGCATCTCGCTGGCTGTAAGCATTTCGCGCCACTGGGCTGCAGTCGTCGACCCCTTGAGGTAGTAGGGGATCGGTTTTGCGCCGTAGCGCAACATGATTCGGGCGGCGCCGGAACCCGAACCAGCCAGGTTGCGGATGTGTATCACGCCGCCCAAGGGATCCTGAATCACGTTGCGCCCCCGCACCAGACGCGTTGCCCGCATATCGGCAGACCGGGTGAACCTGTGCTCCCTGTCTGCCATACCCTGTGTGCCGACCAGCAGGGTCACGTTTTCAACGTTACCCCAGGCCCAGACCTCCACCTCGACGCCTGCCGGCGCAAAATAGCCGGTTGGCTGGTAATCGGCCTTGGGCAGTAACCAGTGCATCATTGCCTGCTCGGCCGCGCTGGACAGCAGAGGATGAACAAGGACCGACGGTGGATGAGCAAAGCCCAGGGTCGAGATCATGTCATTGGATGAAGCCAGGCCGTTCTGTACGCGAACGCGGATCGAGTCCTGCGTATAAAGGTAGTGCCGCGGCACTGACGGATTGAAAAACCGGCCATTCACAACCTCGCCAATTCCCTTCCATTGCCCATCCGAGAGTGCCTCGACAATGCCATCGGTCAGGGTGGTCGCCCCCGTCACCGAGACACGTGCATCATCATTCAAGCGCGCCGACAGTTGAACGAGCGCGGGGATGATCGCAACGGTGACCTCCGTGTTTTCAACCCCTTGTATACGCAAGCGCATATGCTTTGAGTCCAGGCAATAGGCGGCAGGCACATTCGGGTTCGACAATAGATCGTCATGAACCGTACCAATCGAGGCCCACACGCCATTGGGCCATTGCGCTTCGATCGTCGCCCCCGGCATCGGGTTGATCCTTGCATGGACTTCGATCTGATCATGGGCAACCGCTGTAACGAGTGGCGGTTCGATAAAGCGTGCTGGTGGCGCGCTTGACGCCATAGGGACCGGATGAGTCCTGGTTTTTTTACTCATGGCAGTACCTCTTTGTGTACAGGCAACGCCTCGTTGCGCTGCAATGGCCACACTGTATGAGGCACAAACCCGGCAAGGGTCATATATAAATACCGCCGGTATCAGCTCGATACCGATTGCCGCCCGGCAACAAAAAACCCGATCAACCGCCAGCAGACGATCGATCGGGTCACGTACCCAGGAGCACAGGTACCAAGGGGAAGTCGTTGCGCTGAATCAGGTGTCCATCAAGCCACTTCGGCCAGTTTGGCCAGTGCCTGGTTCAGGCCTTTTTCGCTGAACTCGCCGCCCATGTTCAGGCCTTCGGCGTGGATAAAGGTCACGTCATGAATACCGACAAAACCCAGCACCTGGCGCAGGTAAGGTTCCTGGTGATCCAGGCTGCTGCCGGTGTACAGGCCGCCGCGGGCGGTCAGGACGAAGGCGCGCTTGCCGGTCAGCAGGCCTTGCGGGCCGGTTTCACCGTATTTGAAGGTCACGCCGGCACGCAGCACATGGTCGAACCAGGCCTTGAGGGTGCTGGGGATGGCAAAGTTGTACATCGGTGCGGCAAGCACCACGACGTCGGCGGCCAGCAGTTCGTCGGTCAGCAGGTTGGAGCGCTCCAGAGCGGCCTGTTCAGTGTCGTTGCGTTGATCTTCGGGCTTCATCCAGCCGCCCAGCAGGGTCGCGTCCAGGTGTGGAACCGGGTTGACCGCCAGATCACGGACAGTGATCGCATCTTGAGGGTGCGCAGCTTTCCACTGTTCGATGAACTGACGGGTCAGTTGGCGGGAGACGGAATCCTGTTGGCGGGCGCTGCTTTCGATGATCAGTACGCGGGACATGTGAAGTGCTCCATCTATTCAATTTAGTGTCGAGTTGATGGAGCACAGCTTAATCATCGGCCTATCGATAAAAAAGCGCAAAAAACGGCTCAAACCAATCGAACAATCTGTTCTATTGATTTAACCTGCCGACTCCTTATCCAGACATTTCCCCCCTCCTCACACTGGAGTTCGAGTCGATGAAAGCCCCCCGCGTCACCCTTGATCAATGGCGCACGTTGCAAGCTGTGGTCGATCACGGCGGCTTTGCCCAGGCCGCCGAGGCCACGCACCGCTCGCAGTCGTCGGTGAGTTACACCGTGGCGCGCATGCAGGAACAACTCGGTGTGCCGCTGTTGCGCATCGACGGGCGCAAGGCGGTGCTGACCGAAGCGGGTGGTGTGCTGCTGCGCCGTTCGCGGCAATTGATCAAGCAGGCCAGCCAGCTGGAAGATCTCGCCCATCATATGGAGCAAGGCTGGGAGGCCGAGGTGGGCCTGGTGGTCGATGCCGCCTACCCGACCGCGCGTATTGTCCGCGCCCTGACCGCGTTCATGCCGCAAAGCCGGGGCTGCCGGGTGCGGCTGCGTGAAGAGGTGCTGTCCGGGGTCGAAGAAGTCTTGCTTGAAGGCGTGGCGGACCTTGCGATC
This sequence comes from Pseudomonas sp. 3A(2025), assembly GCF_054589175.1. Taxonomy (NCBI): domain Bacteria; kingdom Pseudomonadati; phylum Pseudomonadota; class Gammaproteobacteria; order Pseudomonadales; family Pseudomonadaceae; genus Pseudomonas; species Pseudomonas sp. 3A(2025). The sequence goes on from NZ_BAAILM010000113.1 coordinate 526,705, forward strand.
AGCAGCTTCAATATCCCAGGCCACCTGGGCACCGAGATGAGCACCGTGGAGTTCGTTGCCGTGGCGCATCCCGAACATGTACTGCATCAGGCCAACCGCGAACTGACCTTTCAGGACCTGGAGTCCCAGTTGCAGGTGGTGATCCGAGATTCAGGCCGCCAGAAACCCAAGGACGTCGGCTGGCTGGGCGCCGAACAGCGCTGGACCGTCGGCAGCCTGGGCACCGCCACCACCTTTGTCAGCAGCGGCCTGGGCTTTGCCTGGCTGCCCCGGCACATGATCGAGCGCGAGCTGCGCGACGGTGTGCTCAAGCCCTTGCCGCTGGATAAAGGCGGCACCCGCAACCCGGCGTTCTATCTTTACTCCAACAAGGACAAACCGCTGGGCCCGGCGACGCAGATTCTGATCGAACTGATCCGCACCTTTGACACCGCGCCGCTGAATGCGCCGTTCGCGGCGCCACCCCAAGCCTGACAAGAGAGGGAATGCATGGCTTTTTTCGAACACGACGGCTGCTCGCTGCACTACGAAGAATATGGCCAGGGCCTCCCGCTCCTGCTGCTGCACGGTCTGGGTTCCAGTGGCCTGGACTGGGAATACCAGATCCCGGCGTTCAGCGCCCATTACCGGGTCATCACCCTGGACCTGCGCGGCCACGGTCGCTCGGACAAACCGCGTGAGCGCTACAGCATCAAGGCGTTCAGCAGCGACGTCGAAGCGTTGATCGAGCACTTGCACCTGGGGCCGGTGCATCTGGTCGGCCTGTCGATGGGCGCCATGGTCGGTTTTCAACTGGCGGTGGACCAGCCGCAATTGCTCAAGAGCCTGTGCATCGTCAACAGCGGGCCGCAGGTCAAGGTGCGCGGTGCCAATGATGCCTGGCAGTGGTTCAAGCGCTGGAGCCTGGCACGGGTCATGAGCATGCAAACCCTGGGGCAGGCGCTGGGCAAGCTATTGTTCCCGCACCCTGAACAAAGCGACTTGCGGCGCAAGATTGGCGAGCGCTGGGCACGCAACGACAAGCGCGCTTATCTGGCCAGTTTCGATGCCATCGTCGGCTGGGGCGTGCAGGAACGGCTGTCACGCATCACCTGCCCGACACTGGTGGTCAGTGCCGACCGCGACTACACACCGGTCGCCATAAAACAGGCCTATGTAAAGCTGATCCCCAACGCGCGGCTGGTGGTCATCGACAACTCCCGGCATGCCACGCCGCTGGATCAACCGGAAGCGTTCAACCGCACAGTGCTGGAATTCATCGACGCACAAGGCCAAACGTGATTTGCTTGCCGGCCAGTCGATACCACCACTGAAGGACTCACTGCCTCATGTTCAAGACCCTCGCCCTCGCTGCCTGCACCGTGTTGTTCTCGGCCAATCTGATGGCTGCCGAGCCTGCCGCCAAGAGGACGCACGTCGTACTCGATACCAGCTTCGGCCAGATCGAACTGGAACTGGCCGACGACAAGGCGCCGATCAGCACCCAGAACTTTCTCGGCTATGTCGACAGCGGTTTCTACAGCAACACGATCTTTCACCGCGTGATCCCGGGCTTCATGGTCCAGGGCGGTGGCTTTACCCGTGACATGAACCAGAAGTCCACCAAGGACCCGATCAAGAACGAGGCGCAGAACGGCCTCAAGAACGTGCGCGGCACCATTGCCATGGCGCGTACTTCAAGCGTGAACTCGGCCACCAGCCAGTTTTTCATCAACACCAATGACAATGAAATGCTCGATAACGGTGTGCGTGACTACGGTTACGCCGTGTTCGGCAAAGTCACCAAGGGCATGGAGGTCGTCGACCAGATCGTCAACTCCCGTACCGCCACTCAGAAAGGCATGCAGAACGTGCCTGTCGACCCGATCCTGATCAAGTCCGCCAAGCGCGTGGAGTGATCGGGGGCCGGCCCGCCTTGCCGACAAGGTGGGCCGGACGGGAATTTTTCCCACCCTCAAGGAGAGCCCACTGGTGTGGGCGTCATACAGATGCTTTATCGTCGTTTCGAGCAATTAATCGACATTTTCCGGGAAGATCCCGGTGCTGCACCGCCCAATCGGGTCCTGCCTTTTTATCTGCATTATCTGCGTCAGGTCTGGCCCACGTTTGCCGCCTTGCTGGTGGTCGGGCTGATCGTCGCGCTGATCGAAGTCGCGCTGTTCAGCTACCTGAGCCGGATTATCGACCTTGCGCAAAACACGCCGCCGGCCGAGTTTTTCAGCACCCATCGTAACGAACTGATCTGGATGGTGGTGGTGACTCTGCTGCTGCGGCCGATCTTCGTCGGCCTGCACGACCTGCTGGTGCACCAGACCATCGGTCCAGGCATGACCAGCCTCATTCGCTGGCAAAACCACCGCTATGTGCTCAAGCAGAGTATCAACTTCTTCCAGAGCGATTTTGCCGGGCGCATTGCCCAGCGCATCATGCAGACCGGCAACTCGCTGCGCGACTCGGCGGTGCAGGCCATGGATGCCCTGTGGCACGTGCTGATCTACTCGATCAGCGCCCTGGTGCTGTTCGCCGAAGCCGACTGGCGACTGGTGATCCCGCTGGTGGCGTGGATCTTCGCCTATATCCTCGCGCTCGCCTACTTCGTGCCACGGGTCAAGCAACGCTCGGTGGACGCCTCCGATGCACGCTCGAAACTGATGGGCCGTATCGTCGATGGTTACACCAACATCACCACCCTCAAGCTGTTCGCCCACACCAATCACGAGCAGCAGTACGCCCGCGAAGCCATTACCGAGCAGACTGAAAAGACCCAACTGGCCGGTCGCGTAGTCACCGCCATGGACACCGTGATCACCAGCATGAACGGCCTGCTGATCGTCGGCACCACCGGCCTTGCGCTGTGGCTGTGGACCCAGTCGTTGATCTCGATGGGCGCCATCGCTTTGGCCACCGGCCTGGTGATCCGCATCGTCAACATGTCGGGCTGGATCATGTGGGTGGTCAACGGCATCTTCGAAAATATCGGCACCGTGCAGGATGGCCTGGAGAGCATCTCGCAACCGGTGGCAGTCACTGACAAGCCTGGCGCAAAACAGTTGGCAATCAGCCAGGGCGGGGTGAAATTCGACGGCGTGGATTTCCACTACGGCAATGGCCGGGGAATCATTCAGGGCCTGGACCTGAACATCCGGCCCGGCGAGAAAATCGGCCTGATCGGCCCATCGGGTGCGGGCAAGTCAACGCTGGTCAACCTGCTGCTGCGTCTGTACGACGTGCAGAGCGGGAAGATTCTGATCGATGGTCAGGACGTGGCCGAGGTCACTCAGGAAAGCCTGCGCGCGCAGATCGGCATGATCACTCAGGACACTTCGCTGCTGCACCGCTCGATTCGCGACAACCTGCTGTACGGCAACCCCGGCGCGACCGAGGAACAACTGTGGCAAGCGGTGCACCGCGCCAAGGCCGATGAGTTCATCCCGCTGCTGTCCGACGCACAAGGCCGTACCGGCTTCGATGCGCACGTGGGCGAGCGCGGGGTCAAACTGTCTGGTGGCCAGCGCCAGCGCATCGCGATTACGCGGGTGCTGCTCAAGGACGCACCGATCCTGATCATGGACGAAGCCACCTCGGCACTGGACTCGGAGGTGGAAGCGGCGATTCAGGAAAGCCTGGAAACCCTGATGCAAGGCAAGACGGTGATCGCCATCGCCCACCGCCTGTCGACCATCGCCCGCATGGACCGGCTGGTGGTGCTGGACAAAGGCCGGGTGGTGGAAATGGGCAGCCACAGCGAACTGCTGGCCCAGGGCGGGCTGTATGCACGGCTGTGGCAGCATCAGACCGGCGGGTTTGTCGGAGTGGATTGAGTCTGGTTGCCCGCACGTCCCGTAGGAGCTGCTTCAGCAGCGAAGGGCACAACATGGTGTCGCGCCCTTCCCGGCTAAAGCCGGTCCTACGGCGTATTACCGCTCGATAGCGTTTACGGCTGTCGATACGGCAACGCGCCGCGGGCTTCTTCGGCGTAGGCCAGAATCCCTACCCGCTCTTCTTCCAGAAAATCCGCCACGGCGTCTTTTAGCCCCGGATGCAGCAGGTAGTGCCAGGAGTGGGTGATCTGCGGCTCGAAGCCGCGGATCAACTTGTGTTCGCCCTGCGCGCCGGCGTCGAAGCGTTGCAGGCCGTGGGCGATGGCGTAGTCCATGCCTTGGTAGAAACAGGTCTCGAAATGCAGCCGGTCGAATTCGGCCAGGCAACCCCAATAGCGCCCGTAGAAGCTGCCGCCGCCCACCAGGCTGAAAGCCATGGCCACCGGGCGGTTGCCCTGGCGCGCCAGCACCACGCGAATCGCCTCGGGCATGCGCTCGCCCAGCAGGCTGAAGAATTCGCGGGTCAGGTACGGCGACTGGCCGCGCACCTCGTAGGTGTTGCTGTAACAGGCATAGACAAAGTCCCACAGCGCCTCGCTCATTTGCGCGCCGTCGAGCCACTCGAACTCGATGCCCTGCCCCGCCACTTGCTCGCGTTCCTTGCGCATCTGCTTGCGCTTGCGCGAACTCAGGGCGTCAAGAAAATCCTGAAAGTCCCGGTAGCCCCGGTTGTGCCAGTGGTACTGGCAGCCATAGCGCTGCAACCAGCCGGGTTGTGCGGCCAGCAAGGCGTCGGCGTACGGGTCGGTGAAGTTCACATGGGCACTGGACAGGCCCTGAGCGTGCAAGTAACCCGGCAAGCCCTCCAGCAAGGCCATGCCGGCCTCGGGCGTTCGGGCCAGCACCCGCGCGCCACTGACCGGGCTGAACGGCACCGCCACCAGCAGCTTGGGGTAATAGGCAATGCCGGCGCGGCGGCAGGCATCGGCCCAGCCGTGATCGAACACGTATTCGCCATAGGAATGGCGCTTGCGATACGCCGGCAACGCGGCAATCAGCTCACCTTGCTCGATGTGCAGCACATGTTCGGCCCGCCAGCCGGAGCGAGGCCCCAGGCTGCCACTGTCTTCCAGCGCGCTCAAAAAAGCATGGCGCAAAAACGGCTGGCCATCGGGCAGCAATGCGTCCCATTGGGCGGCAGTCACGTGGCTCACGCTGTCGACGACTTGAACGGACATCAGCTTCTCCCCCAGTGCTCAGGCAGGGCCCGAGTATCACCGATCGGTCAGGTTTATACACGCCTTGTGCATGCGGACCGCTCTATCTCAAGCCTCTTGAGCCTTCAGCCTGAAACAGGATTGTCACGGACATGCCACTACATTGCCACTTTTTTGTAATGACTGGCAGCAATACTGGCGCCTGTTTTTAGAACCGGGGGTTACATACCCCTCTTTGTAGTTATCCCGCAAGGGATGTTCAGTGGGTCGACACGAACCTGCGTCCTCATCTTGGAGAGAATTATGCGTCCTGTTTCTATTCGTACTGCAGCAGCCCTGTGTGGCGGCTTCGCACTGGCCATGAGTGTACCGGCCAGCGCCGCAGTCGATGCCAAACTGCTCGACATGCTCAAAGCCAACGGCTCGATCAGCACCGCTCAGCACGCCGAGTTGCAAGCCGACCTGGCCAAGGAGCAGCAAGCTGCCGCCGCCACCAAGTCGTCGACGCAGAGCGATTTCGAGAAGAAAGTCGCTTGGGCCGCCAAGACTCAGATCAAGGGCGACGTCCGTATTCGCCAGGAAAACATCGATATCGATGGCGAAGCCGACAATGGCGGCCGCGACAAGGACCGTCAACGTGTGCGTGCACGTCTGGGCGCCTACACCGAGATCAACCCGCAGGTCGACAGCGGCATCCGTATCGCCACCGGTGGCGGCAACGATGCCCGCTCCACCAACCAGGACCTGGACGGTTACTTCTCGAAGAAGTCGATCTGGCTGGACCTGGCCTACATCGACTACCACCCGACCGCTCTCCCGGGCCTGTCGGTCATCGGCGGCAAGATGAACCAGCCGTGGGTCAACATGGGCGACATCATCTGGGATAGCGACATCAACCCGGAAGGTCTGGCCCTGACCTACAAACTGCCATTGGCCGGCAAGACCGAGCTGTTCGCCAGTGCCGGTCACTACACCCTCAAGGACAACGTCGACGGCAACGGCGTGGAGTTCAAGAACGACCTGCGCCTGTACGCAGGCCAGTTGGGTGCCAAATTCGCCCCGATCGACAACCTGAAAGTCACCCTGGGCGGTAGCGTCTACGGTTACGACAACGACAAGGACAGCGCGTGCGGCACCGCCACTACCACGCCTTGCGCCCTGTCGGTCAACGGCAACACCAGCACCGAATTCCGTCTGTATGAAGGCTTCGGTCAGATCGACGTCAGCGGCCTGGCCGTGCCTCTGGCCGTGTATGGTCAGTACGTGATCAACGACGAATCCACCGACGGCCACGACACTGCCTGGCTGGCCGGTGCCAAGACCAAGGCTTTCGGTTTCAGCCTGGACTACAACTACCGCGACGTGCAGCGTAACGCTGTAGTCGGTGCCTTCACCGACTCGGACTTCGCCAACGGCACCACAGGTTCCCGTGGCCACAAGTTCAAGGTCGGTTATGAAATCGACAAGAACTTCGCCCTGGGCGCAACCTACATGATGGCCGAAGCCGACTTCGCCAGCCGTGGCGGTCGCAACAAAGACGTCGACATCCTGCAACTGGACGCCGAAGTCAAATTCTAAGCCGCTGTACCGGGGCGCTGGAATTTCCGGCGCCCCACCCCTTTCTTAGGCTGGTCAGCGCTTGCGCAGAATCACGCAACCAATCGAATAACCGGCACCGAACGAACTCAGCACACCCAGTGCGCCCGCCGGCAAATCGTCCTGATAGGTATGAAACGCGATCACCGAACCTGCCGAACTGGTGTTGGCGTAGGTGTCGAGAATCACCGGCGCTTCATCCAGATCAGCCTCGCGGCCCAGCAATTTCTTGACGATCAGGTGGTTCATGCTCAGGTTGGCCTGATGCAGCCAGAAGCGTTTGACGTCGCTGACATTCAAGCCGCTGTCCTGCAAGTGGCTGCCGACCAGCTCGGCGACCATCGGGCATACCTCGCGGAACACCTTGCGACCTTCCTGCACGAACAGTTTGTCCGGCGCGCCAATGCCTTCTTCGGCGGTGCGATTGAGAAAGCCGAAGTTGTTGCGGATGTTGTTGGAGAACTGCGTCGACAGGCGGGTGCCAAGAATCTCGAACTGATGCGCCGAGGTGGCGAGATCGGCACGCTCAACGACGACGGCGGTGGCCGCATCGCCAAAGATGAAATGGCTGTCGCGATCACGGAAATTAAGGTGCGCGGTGCAGATTTCCGGACTGATCACCAGCATGGCCCGGGCCTGGCCCAGGTGCACATTGTTGTAGGCCGTCTGGATGCCGAAGGTCGCCGACGAGCAGGCAACGTTCATATCGAAGCCGTAACCCTGAATGCCCAGTGCCGCCTGGATCTCGATCGAGATGGCCGGGTAGGCGCGTTGCAGGTTGGAGCAGGCGACGATCACGCCGTCGATATCGGCAGCGGTCTTGCCGGCACGCTGCAAGGCCTGTTCGGCAGCGGCGACGCCCATCTCGCACAGAATCGAGCGCTCGTCGTTGCTGCGCTCCGCAAGCGAGGGCTTCATGCGCTGCGGGTCGAGGATGCCCTGCTTGTCCATCACGAAGCGGCTCTTGATGCCGGAGGCCTTTTCGATAAAGGCCGCGTCGGAGGGCGCCAGTGCCTGGACTTCGCCGCGCTCGATGGCAGCGGCGTTTTCGTGGTTGAACTGGGTGACCCAGGTATTGAAGGACTGCACCAGCTCTTCGTTGGAGATGCTCTGGGCCGGGGTGTACAGGCCGGTTCCGCTGATGACGACGTTATACACGGTCGTTTCTCTCTTATTGAGTGGGCTTGTTAAAGGTAAGGGCCGACAGGTAAGGCAAGGCGCAAAGTGTGACATATCGCCGCAATCGGGTGCTATCGCGCCGCTAACACCCGATTAAGTTCAGCCTTGCACCTGACTCCACTGTTTGCTCAACCGCTTGTCAGACACCGGCATGCGCGTACCCAGTTGTTGAGCGAACAGCGACACGCGGTATTCCTCCAGCCACCAGCGCCAGGTGACCAGCTCCGGGTCGCGCTTGCCTTCCTGGGCGTGTTTGTCGGCGCGTGCCTGATATTGGGTCCACAGCTCGCTCAACTGCGTACTCCAGACGCGGTCTTTCTGCACCTGGGCCGGGAGTTTTTCCAGGCGCAGTTCCACAGCTTTCAGGTAGCGCGGCAGTTCCTTGAGCCATTGCGACGGGGTCTCGCGGACAAAGCCCGGATACACCAGCTTGCCCAGTTGCGCCTTGATATCGTTAAGCGCCACGGCGCGGGCCAGGTCGATCTTGCCCTTGAAGCTCTTTTGCAGGCCATGCCACAGCTTGAGGATTTCCAGGGTCAGGCGTGCCAGGCGCTCGGCATGCTCGGCCCAGTCGCCGCGCTTGCGTTCGGCCAGCGACAGCAAGCCTGCACCGTCGCGGGGCAGATTGTCTTCGCCTTCGAGCACGCAGCTGTCGAGGCTGGCCAGCAGGATGTCTTCGATCAGCGCATCGACGCGGCCCAGGTCGCGATACAGCAGCGCCAGCTCGGTCTGCCCCGGCAATTTGCCGCGCAAGAATTTCGCAGTGTCGGCCAGTTGCTGCAACAGCAAACGCTGCAAGGCCCGGCGGTGCTGGTACTCGGCTTCGGCCTGGGTCGGGAAGCGCCCTTCCTTGACCGTGCCGCCCTCTTCGATCAAGGCCGGATACACGGTCAGCGACAGGCCGGCAATCTTCTGCTGGGTCTGTTGCGCCACGGCAGCAAAGCCCTTGGCTTCCACCGGCTGCTGGTTTTTTGCGGTGTGCGGCATGGCCAGCGCGGCTTGCCCGGCTTCAGCGAAACGGGCGGTCAAGGTGTCGAGATCACGGCCTTCGCCAAGGAACTTGCCGTTGCCGTCGACCACTTCAAGGTTCATCCGCAAATGCCCTTCAAGCTGCTCGGCGGCCTCGCTCCAGGCCTCATCGGTGACCCGTGCGCCGGTCATGCGCAGCAGTTCGCGGCCCAGCGCCTGGGGCAGCGAGCCCTCGGCAAAGGTGATGCGCTGCAGGGCGGCGCGGACAAAGTCCGGCACCGGCACGAAGTTCTTGCGGGTCGCCTTGGGCAGGTTGCGTACCAGCGCGATGCACTTGGTTTCCAGCAGGCCCGGCACCAGCCATTCCAGGCGCTCGGCGGGCAGCGACTGCAACAGCGGCACAGGCACGCGCAGGGTCACGCCATCGCGTGGGTGGTTGGGCTCGAAGTGATAGGTCAGCGGCAGGGTCAGTTCGCCCAGACGCAAGGTGTCGGGGTACTGCGCGGCGGTGACTTCGTTGGCGTCGCGGGCCAGCACGTCTTCTTCGCGCATGATCAACAGTTGCGGGTCTTTCTGGCTGTGCACCCGGTACCAGCTGTCGAAGGTCGCAGTCTGGTGCACCTCGGCCGGCAGCCGTGCTTCATAGAAGCCGTACAGGGTTTCTTCGTCGGCCAGAATGTCGCGGCGCCGGGCCTTGGCTTCCAGCTCGTCGAGTTCTTCAAGCAAGCGCGCGTTGCTGCTCAGGCACTTGGCTCGCGACAGGATATCGCCGCGCACCAGGCCTTCACGAATGAACATCTCGCGCGACACCACCGGGTCCACCGGGCCGTAATGCACCGGGCGGCGACCGACGATGATCAGCCCATACAGGGTGATCTGCTCGAAGGCCACGACCTGACCGCGCTTTTTCTCCCAGTGCGGCTCGAAGTGGTTTTTCTTGATCAGGTGCCCGGCCAGCGGCTCGATCCAGTCGACATCGATTTTGGCCACCATGCGTGCGTACAGCTTGGTGGTTTCCATCAATTCGGCGGCCATCACCCACTGCGGCCGCTTGCGCCCCAGCCCTGAAGACGGGTGCACCCAGAAGCGCCGCTGGCGGGCGCCGAGGTAATCGCCCTCTTCGGTCTTCTGGCCAATGTGGCTGAGCAGGCCGGACAGGACTGCCTTGTGAAATTTCGGGTAATCGGCAGGTTCGGCGTTGATCGGCAGTTTCAGCTCGCGGCAGATCAGGCTCAATTGCCGGTGCGCATCGCGCCATTCGCGCAGGCGCAGGTAATTGAGGAAGTTGCGTCGGCACCAGTTGCGCAACGGGCTTGAGGTCAGCGCCTGGCGCTGCTCCTCGAAACCGCGCCACAGATTGACCAGGGCGGCGAAGTCCGAGTCGGCGTCTTTCCATTGCGCGTGGGCCTGGTCGGCGGCTTGCTGACGCTCGGGCGGACGCTCGCGCACATCCTGCACCGACAGCGCACTGGCGATGATCAGCACTTCTTGCAGGCTACCCTGCTGCGCCGCTTCCAGCAGCATGCGGCCCATGCGCGGGTCGACCGGCAGGCGCGCCAACTGGCGACCCAGCGGGGTCAGTTGATTCTCGCGGGTGACCGCCGAGAGCTCCTGCAACAGGTTGAAACCGTCGCTGATCGCCTTGCCGTCGGGCGGCTCGATGAACGGGAAATCGCTGATATCTCCCAGACGCAGGTGCAGCATCTGCAGGATCACCGCCGCCAGGTTGGTGCGCAGAATCTCCGGGTCGGTAAATTCCGGGCGGGCGAGAAAATCTTCTTCGCTGTACAGACGGAAGCACACGCCCGGCTCGACCCGGCCACAGCGGCCCTTGCGCTGGTTAGCGCTGGCCTGCGACACCGCCTCGATGGGCAGGCGCTGGATCTTGGCGCGGTAGCTGTAGCGGCTGATGCGTGCGGTACCGGTGTCGATCACATACCGAATGCCCGGCACGGTCAGCGAGGTTTCGGCGACGTTGGTGGCCAGCACCACGCGCCGGCCGGGGTGCGACTGAAAGATACGCTGCTGTTCGGCCGGCGACAGGCGCGCGTACAGCGGCAGAATCTCGGTGTGCCTGAGCTGCGCCTTGCGCAGCACCTCGGCGGCGTCGCGAATCTCGCGCTCACCGGGCAGGAACACCAGCACATCGCCCGGTGATTTACCCTCGCTGCGCTCCACGGCGGCGATTTCGTCGAGGGTCGCCAGAATCGCCTGATCGACGGTCAGGTCTTCCTCGACACTGTTGCCCTCTTCGTCCTGCTCGCTGGTCAATGGCCGGTACACGGTCTCGACCGGGAAGGTGCGCCCCGACACCTCGATGATCGGCGCCTTGTCGAAATGCTCGGAGAAACGCTGCAGGTCGATGGTCGCGGAGGTGATGATGACTTTCAGGTCCGGGCGACGCGGCAGCAGGGTCTTGAGATAACCGAGCAGGAAGTCGATGTTCAGGCTGCGCTCGTGGGCTTCGTCGACGATCAGGGTGTCGTAGCGTTCAAGAAAACGGTCGTTCTGGGTCTCGGCCAGCAGAATACCGTCGGTCATCAGCTTGATCAGCGTGTTGTCGCCACTCTGGTCTTCGAAACGCACCTGATAGCCGACCAGCGAACCCAGAGGTGTGGCCAGCTCTTCGGCGACCCGGGTCGCGACGCTGCGCGCGGCGATGCGTCGCGGCTGGGTGTGGCCGATCAGGCCGTACTGGCCGCGACCGATTTCCAGGCAGATCTTGGGCAACTGGGTAGTTTTGCCCGAGCCGGTTTCGCCGGCGATGATCAGCACCTGGTGCTTGAGCAGCGCGTCCTTGATCTCATCGCGCTTGGCGGCGATGGGCAACTGATCGTCATAGCGGATCTTCGGCACGCTCAAGCGCCGCGCTTCGACCTTGGCGCAGGATGCCTGGAAGCGCTCGAGCCACGCCGCCAGCTTCGCCTCGTCGGGCTTCTTGCGCAGCTCATGCAACTGGCGCCGCAATCTGTGACGGTCGCCGCTCATGGCGTGGTCGAGGTTTTTCAACAACTGGTCGATAGAGGGCGATTCGGCGGTCATCAGGTACGCAAGGTCAGGTCGAAGGGGCAAAGCGGGGATTGTCGCAGATTTGGGCGGGATCAGGGGATGGGGGTGAGATTGCCTCACCCCCGACGCCGTTGTGGCTATTTCTTCACGCCGAGCTTTTTCAGCTCTTCGTCGCGCAGTTCGCGGCGCAGGATCTTGCCGACGTTGGTGGTCGGCAGCGCATCGCGGAATTCGACGCTGCGGGCCACTTTGTAGCCGGTCAGGTTGGCGCGCATGTGCTCGATGACCTGGTCCTTGGTCAGGGTCATACCGGGCTTGACCACCACGAATACCTTGATTGCCTCGCCGGATTTCTCGTCCGGCACACCAATGGCCGCACATTGCGACACACCCGGCAGGCTGACCAGCACGTCTTCGATTTCGTTGGGGTACACGTTGAAGCCGGAGATCAGGATCATGTCCTTCTTGCGGTCAACGATGCGCAGGTAGCCATCGGGCTGGATCAGCGCGATGTCGCCGGTCTTGAGCCAGCCTTCGGCATCGAGGATCTCTTCGGTGGCTTCGACGCGCTGCCAATAGCCTTTCATGACCTGTGGGCCCTTGATGCACAGTTCGCCGACTTCGCCGAACGCCAGTTCAGTGCCCGCATCGTCGATCACCTTGCACAGGGTCGACGGCACCGGAATGCCGATGGTGCCGATCTGGATGTTCTGAATCGGGTTGACCGTAGCCACCGGGCTGGTTTCGGTCATGCCATAGCCTTCGCAGATCGGGCATTGGGTGACCGCTTTCCAGCGCTCGGCCACCGCCTGTTGCAGGGCCATGCCGCCGGACAGCGTGACTTTGAGCGCAGAGAAGTCCAGGTTGCGGAAATCCTGGTTGTTGCACAGGGCAACGAACAGCGTGTTGAGGCCGACGAAGCCGCTGAACTTCCACTTCGACAGTTCCTTGACCATCGCCGGCAGGTCGCGCGGGTTGGTGATCAGAACGTTGTGGTTGCCGCACTGCATCATCGCCATGCAGTGAAAGGTAAAGGCGTAGATGTGGTACAGCGGCAGCGGCGTGATGAGGATTTCGCAGCCTTCATTGAGGTTCGAGCCCATCAGTTCGCGGCATTGCAGCATGTTGGCGATCAGGTTGCGGTGGGTCAGCATCGCGCCTTTGGCCACGCCGGTAGTACCGCCGGTGTATTGCAGCACGGCCACGTCGTCACTGGTCGGCGAGACCTCGGCGACGGCCTTGCCACGGCCCTTGGCCAGGGCATCGTTGAAGCGTACGGCCTGCGGCAGGTGATAGGCCGGGACCATCTTCTTCACGTACTTGATGACGCTGTTGACCAGCAGGCGCTTGAGAGTGGGCAGCATATCGGCCACTTCGGTGACGATGACATGCCGAACTTGCGTCTTGGGCACCACCTTCTCGGCGAGGTGCGCCATGTTGGCCAGGCACAACAGCGCCTTGGCGCCGGAATCGTTGAGCTGGTGTTCCATCTCCCGCGCGGTGTACAGCGGGTTGGTGTTGACCACGATCAGGCCTGCACGCATGGCACCGAACACCGCGACCGGGTATTGCAGGACATTGGGCAGTTGCACGGCGATGCGGTCGCCGGGTTTCAGGTCGGTATGCTGCTGGATCCAGGCGGCAAACGCCCCGGACAACTCATACAGTTCGCCATAGGTCAGGGTCTTGCCCAGGTTGCTGAAAGCTGGCTTGTCGGCAAAACGCTGGCAGGACTGCTTGAGCACGGTCTGGACATTCGGGTACTTGTCAGGATCGATCTCGGCAGCCACACCAGTGGGGTACTTGTCCTTCCAGAAGTTTTCGATCATGCAAGCCAGCTCCTTAGCGATAGCGAACTCTGCACATCGCGAGGGCGATGTTGAGTGAATGTATTGGAATTATGCGATTCGCGCTTTCGCTTGATGACGAGTCAAAAAGCGGGCCGAGATTAGCAGCTTTGCCAAACAGCGACTAGCAGCAAACGAGTCACCACCGGTCACAATTGCGACTGAAAAGTAACAAATAGTCACGCTTTGCGACGCCCTTCAATAATCCTGTGTGCCCTTGCCTGCACGGGGCCATCGGCCTGCAGCGCCTGCCGGTATACACTCATACTCATCGCCGTTGCTCGCGGACACGACCATGACACAGCAGACTTTCTGGCTCGACACGCACGACCATTGCCGCCTGTTCATCAACGCCTGGGTGCCGGCATCGCAGGTACGCGCCGTGGTCATGCTGTCCCACGGCATGGCCGAGCACGGCGGCCGATATGCACAGCTGGGCGCGGCACTCAATGCCGTGGGCATCGCTTTGTATGCCCATGATCAGCGTGGCCACGGCAAGACTGCCGCCCAGGGGACGCTGGGGCATTATGCCGATGAAGACGGCTGGAGCAAGGTACTGGGCGACCTCGCGCTCATGGCCCGCACCCTTGAAGAGCGGCATCCGCAGCGGCCACTGTTTCTGCTGGGCCACAGCATGGGCAGCTATATCGCCCAGGCCTGGCTGATGCACCACGGCGCCAGCCTGCAAGGTGCGATTCTCAGCGGCTCGAATTATCAACCCATGGCCCTTTACCGTAGCGCACGCCAGATCGCCCGGCTGGAACGCTTACGCCAGGGCCCGCGTGGCCGCAGTGCGTTGATCGACTGGCTGTCGTTCGGCGCCTTCAATCAGGATTTCAAGCCGGCACGCACGCGTTTCGACTGGCTTAGCCGCGACCCGCAGGCAGTGGACGCCTATGTGCAAGACCCGCTGTGCGGCTTTCGTTGCACCAATCAACTGTGGTTCGACCTGCTGGGCGGGCTGACAAAAATCAGCAAACCGTCGAGCCTGGCACAGATCGATTCCAGTCTGCCGCTGCTGATAATCGGCGGCGAATGTGATCCGGTCAGCCACGGCAAGCGTCTGAAACGACTGGCCCATGTTTTGACCGGGGTGGGTCATCAGGCATTACAGCTTAAACTCTACCCCGGCGCTCGCCATGAGCTGTTCAACGAAACCAACCGTGATGAAGTCACGCGCGACGTGATCGACTGGCTGCAATGGGCCATGGAACAACCACGACCGCACAGAGCCGAATGACGCACCGGCCTTTTCTTTTAATAGTCAGGATAAGCGAATGACCCAGGTCACCAACACGCCCTACGAAGCCCTCGAAGTCGGCCAGACCGCCAGCTACAGCAAAACCGTCGAAGAACGCGATATCCAGCTGTTCGCCGCCATGTCGGGTGACCACAACCCGGTGCACCTGGACGCCGAGTACGCCGCCAGAACCATGTTCAAGGAGCGCATCGCCCACGGCATGTTCAGCGGCGCTCTGATCAGCGCTGCCGTCGCCTGCGAGCTGCCTGGCCCCGGCACTATTTATATCGGCCAGACCATGACCTTCCAGAAGCCGGTCAAACTGGGCGACACCCTGACCGTACGCCTGGAAATTCTGGAAAAACTGCCCAAGTTCCGCGTGCGCATCGCCACCCGCGTGTTCAACCAGAACGATGAACTGGTGGTGGATGGCGAAGCCGAGATTCTGGCACCACGCAAGCTGCAGACAGTGGAGCTGACGGTATTGCCGGAAATTACTTTCGGTTGACCCATAACCCCGGCCGCTTCAACGGCCGGGGTTATGTCATTGCGCATCAAATCGCAGACAAAAAAACGGGCAACCGAAGTCGCCCTAAATGCCTTGCGTGCTCGTGATGGAAAGCCGGCTCTCAGGGCCGCGAGTCTTTCCAGATAAACAGTCCCATGCCTGCGAAGAACACAGCCAGCATGGTCAAGGTGACGTAACCGACGGTGATCACGAGGTCAGAGTTTTCCAGAAACATGATGGCCTTCCTCCGCTGTGTTGCTGTTCGATGGAGCAAGATTAATCGGACGCGCACAGGCAGGCATTGATCTGGATCAGTGATCCGTAAGGTTGATGGCGGGATTTGACGCAGGAAATGTCAGACGCGGCGCAAGCCCACAGGACCGCACCGCTTTATCAAGGCGGGGTGTTCAGCGTTTTTTTGGTTTCTTGCTCTTCTTTTTGCTGCTCAGCGGCATGACCTGCTCGAATGCCTTGCGCATCTCGTTCAGGCGCTTGTCATTGGCATCATGGATACGCTTGGCGCGCTCGGCGCCGAAATCGATCAGTTGGGCTTCATCGCTCATGATGGGCAGTTCTCTGACAACAGGGTTGGCCAGATGTATCAGACCTCGACGTCGACCCACAAGCCCTGACGCGGCTCGTTGTCGATCAACGGCACCACCGGCACGGTGTTGTCGGCATTCAGCGAGTCGCCGGGGATGACCAGCAACTCGTCATCATGGTCGTGCTCGGGCGGCGCCTCGCCACGTTGCTGACGCTGCTGGCGTTCCTGCTCTTCACGCAATAGCAGTGCCGAACGCTCGGCGTCTTCGTAGCGCAGGTCGATGGTGGTTTCACTGGAGCTCGGTTGCACCGGCGCAACAGGCGGGACATCCGGCAGGCGTTTGGCCGGGTCCAGTTGCGAAGTCACTGGGACCACACTCAGAGGAAGCGTCGGTTGCAGCATGATGGGTTCTCCTGTTATCAGGCTTTCGGCGGCCATTTCGTCGACTTGAGCCTTTGCGGCAGAACTTTTCGACTATGTTTTGGGCAATTAGTGCCCTTGACAGGCACCATGGCCGCACGCACAGGCATAAACCTGCTGTTTTTTCACGTCGCCTTTGGTCTTGGCAGCAGGTTCCGTTACCATAGCCCGCTTTTTCACCGCGGAGACAGGCAGCATGGCGCAGCAGTATCAACCGGGGCAACGCTGGATCAGCGACAGCGAAGCCGAGCTCGGATTAGGCACCGTTCTGGCACAGGATGGCCGCTTATTGACCGTGCTCTATCCGGCCACTGGCGAAACCCGCCAGTACGCACTGCGCAACGCGCCATTGACCCGCGTGCGCTTCTCGCCAGGTGACCAGATCACCCATTTCGACAACTGGAAACTGACCGTACGCGAAGTCGAAGACGTCGACGGCCTGCTGGTCTATCACGGCTTCAACAGCCAGAACGAACTGGTGACCCTGCCGGAAACCCAGCTGTCGAACTTCATTCAGTTCCGCCTGGCCACCGACCGCCTGTTCGCCGGGCAGATCGACCCGCTGTCGTGGTTCTCGCTGCGCTACAACACTCTGGAGCACACCAGCCGCCAGTTGCAGTCTTCGCTGTGGGGCCTGGGCGGCGTGCGTGCGCAACCGATCGCGCACCAGTTGCACATTGCCCGTGAAGTGGCCGACCGCATTGCGCCGCGGGTTCTGCTGGCAGACGAAGTGGGCCTGGGCAAGACCATCGAAGCGGGCCTGGTGATCCATCGCCAGCTGCTCTCGGGCCGCGCCAGCCGGGTACTGATCCTGGTACCGGAAAACCTCCAGCACCAGTGGCTGGTCGAAATGCGTCGGCGCTTCAACCTGCAGGTCGCGCTGTTCGACCGCGAACGCTTTATCGAAAGCGATGCAGGCAACCCGTTCGAAGACACCCAACTGGCACTGGTTGCGCTGGAGTGGCTGGTCGAGGACGAAAAGGCCCAGGACGCGCTGTTTGCCGCCGGCTGGGACCTGATGGTGGTCGACGAGGCGCACCATCTGGTCTGGCATGAAGACAAGGCCAGCACCGAATACTCGCTGGTCGAGCAACTGGCCGAGGTCATCCCCGGCGTGCTGCTGCTGACCGCAACCCCTGAGCAATTGGGCCAGGACAGCCACTTTGCGCGCCTGCGCCTGCTGGACCCGAACCGTTTCCACGACCTGGCCGCCTTCCGCGCCGAGAGCGAACATTACCGCCCGGTGGCCGAAGCGGTGCAAGAGCTGCTCGACAAGGGCAAGCTGTCGGCCAAGGCGACCCAGACCATCAGCGGCTTCCTGGGCGCCGAGGGCGAAACCCTGATTACTGCCGTGAATGCCGGCGACGACGAAGCCAAGGCGCGCCTGGTGCGCGAACTGCTCGACCGTCACGGCACCGGCCGCGTGCTGTTCCGTAACACCCGTGCGGCGGTGCAGGGCTTCCCGCAACGTCAACTGCACCCCTACCCGCTGGCCAACCCGGACGAGTACATGGAGCTGCCACTGGGTGAGCATGCCGACCTGTACCCGGAAGTCAGCTTCCAGGCGCAAGCCGAGACGGGCGACGAAGAGCGCTGGTGGCGCTTCGACCCACGGGTCGAGTGGCTGATCGACACGCTGAAAATGCTCAAGCGCGTCAAGGTGCTGGTGATCTGTGCCCACGCCGAAACCGCCATGGACCTGGAGGATGCCCTGCGCGTGCGCTCCGGCATTCCGGCCACCGTGTTCCATGAAGGCATGAACATCCTGGAGCGCGACCGCGCTGCGGCCTACTTCGCTGACGAAGAGTTTGGTGCCCAGGTGCTGATCTGCTCGGAAATCGGCAGTGAAGGCCGCAACTTCCAGTTTGCCCATCATCTGGTGCTGTTCGACCTGCCGGCCCACCCGGACCTGCTGGAACAGCGCATCGGCCGTCTGGACCGGATCGGCCAGAAGCACACCATCGAACTGCACGTGCCGTACCTGGAAACCAGCCCGCAGGCGCGGCTGTTCCAGTGGTACCACGAAGCGCTGAATGCCTTCCTCAATACCTGCCCGACCGGCAACGCGCTGCAGCATCAGTTCGGCCCGCGCTTGCTGCCGCTGCTCGAAGGTGGCGATGATGACCAGTGGCAAGCGCTGATCGATGAAGCCCGCGCCGAGCGCGAGCGCCTGGAAAGCGAACTGCACACCGGCCGCGACCGTCTGCTGGAGCTCAACTCCGGCGGCGCAGGTGAAGGCGAGGCGCTGGTCGAGGCAATCCTGGAGCAGGACGACCAGTTCTCGCTGCCTATCTACATGGAAACCCTGTTCAATGCCTTCGGCATCGACAGCGAAGATCATTCGGAAAACGCGCTGATCCTCAAGCCCAGCGAAAAAATGCTCGATGCCAGCTTCCCGCTGGGCGACGACGAAGGTGTGACCATCACCTACGACCGCAATCAGGCGCTGAGCCGCGAAGACATGCAGTTCATCACCTGGGAACACCCGATGGTGCAAGGCGGCATGGACCTGGTGCTGTCCGGCTCCATGGGCAACACGGCCGTGGCGCTGATCAAGAACAAGGCACTCAAGCCCGGCACCGTACTGCTGGAGCTGATTTACGTCAGCGAAGTGGTCGCCCCGCGCGCCCTGCAACTGGGCCGTTACCTGCCACCGGCGGCGCTGCGCTGCCTGCTGGACGGCAATGGCAATGACCTGTCGGGCCGGGTGTCGTTCAACACTCTCAACGACCAGCTCGAAAGCGTGCCACGCGCCAGCGCCAACAAGTTCATCCAGGCCCAGCGCGACGTGCTGACGCCGAAGATCAACTCTGGCGAAGCCAAGATCGCCCCGCGCCATGCCGAGCGCGTGGCCGAGGCCCAGCGTCGCCTGGCCGCCGACACCGAAGAAGAACTGGCACGCCTGACCGCCCTGCAAGCGGTCAACCCGACCGTGCGCGACAGCGAGCTTGAAGCGCTGCGCAAACTGCGTGAGCAAGGCCTGGCCATGCTCGACAAAGCGGCCCTGCGCCTGGAGTCGATCAGGGTGCTGGTCGCGGGTTAACCCTCTGCGGCTCTACAAACGCGCCCGCATTGCTTCGGCATCGCGTCCGAAGCTGCGGGTTGCCAGCAGCAGAAACACCAGCGTCATCAGCAAGGCTGCCGGGATCAGGTACAAGGCCCCGTGCAGCCCGACCGCCTTGAAGGTTTCGGTCATTTGCAGCGCGCCCGCCGCCAGCATCGCCTGTTGGGCGAAATGATCGGACAACAGCCCCACCATCACCGGCCCCAGGCCGCCCCCAAGCAGGTATAAGCCTGCGAAAAACAGCGCCATGGCCGTGGCCCTCAAGCGAGGCTCCACCACGTCCTGGATAGCCGGATACACACAGGTGTAGAAGTTATAGGCAAACAGCCAGCCCAGGCTGAAGACCGCCACGAACAGCGTGATCGCTACCTGCCCCGCCAACAGCGCATAGCCGGTTGCAAGGGTCGCCACCAGCATGCTCAACGCCGCAAACCACAGCCGGCCGTTGACTGAACGCTCGTGCAGCTTGTCGGCCACCACCCCGCCCAATGTCAGGCCGAACAACCCGGTGACACCGACGATCACCCCGGTGGCCACTGCCGCTTCCTGCAATGACACCTGAAAATAACGTTGCAGCATCGGCACCATGAACGAGTTGCAGGCATAAGCGGCGAAGTTATAGGCAAGCCCCGCCAGCATCAGCCAGCGAAACGTGGCGATGCCCAGCAACCGGCGAATGGGCCGCTCGATCTTCGCTTGCGACACCACCACGCTTTCCGCTGCCCCGCGTTGTGGTTCGCGGATAAAAAACATGAACAGCGCCAGGATCAGGCCCGGCACCGCCGCAATAAAGAACGGCGCCCGCCAGCTGTCGAAGGCCTTGACCATCGCGCCGATGGTAAAGAACGCCAGCATCAAGCCCAGCGGCAGGCCGAGCATGAAGATGCCCATGGCCCGCGCCCGACGCCGTGCCGGAAACAGGTCGCCGATCAGCGAATTGGCCGCCGGCGCGTAACTGGCCTCACCGATGCCGACCCCCATGCGCACCAGCACGAAGGCCCAGAAACTGCTGGCCATGCCGTTGATGGCCGTCAGCGCGCTCCAGACTGCCAGACCGCCGCCCATGATGGCCCTGCGTGAACCGTTATCGGCCAGACGCCCCAGCGGCAGGCCGGCGATGGCGTAGACCAGGGTGAACGCGGTGCCCATCAGCCCGAGCTGGAAATCGCTCAGGTGCCACTCCAGACGGATGGGTTCGGTGACGATCGAAGGAATCGCCCGGTCGAAAAAATTGAACAGGTTGGCCAGAAACAGCAAAAACAGAACGCGCCAGGCGTTGCTGGCCTGGGTGGAAACATCCGGCAGGGGCTTGTTCATGCAGGCATCCTTGCTGTGCGGGGTATCGGCGACGATAAATTAATCATCGATGGAACTGGCGAGTTTTTATCAGCTTCTATACTGATAACCGAATCGCCAACCGGAGCATAGAGCCCTTTGGCGACCCTGGCAGTGAAGATATAGGGCTCGCTATGGAATGGCCGGGTTTGCATGTGTTTGTCGGGCTTCCGACATCGGGGCAAGTACTGACTGACTGCAGTCACAATGTTTTTCTGGTTGCGCTGGCCTACGGCGTGATCTGTGCTGCCTGTTTCGCCAGCATGGACATCGCCGATCGGGCGATCCATGTCGAGCCGAGTCGCAATCGGCGCCTGTGGAAGTGTCTGGGCGCACTGTGTCTGGCAGGTGGCGTGTGGGCCATGCACTTCATCAGCATGCTGGCCTTTCAGGCCCCGCTGAACATCACCTTCGATTTGAGCATCACCCTGATCTCACTGTTGATCGTGGTGTTCGCCGGCGCCCTGGCGATCCGCAGCCTGTGCCTGGAAACCCTGACGATAGCCAGTACGCTGTTCAACGCCGTACTGATCGGTCTGGGCATCAGCGCCATGCACTATGTCGGTATGGCGGCCATGCGCTCCAATGCCAGCCAGTATTACGACCCGTCCCTGTTCGGGCTGTCAATTGCGCTCGCGATCCTGGCCAGTGCGGCGTTGTTGGTCGTGCCCAGACTGCTGCGCAAGCACAGCGGCATGTTCCATCAGATGTTCCGCTATGGCACCAGCATGTTGCTGGGTGCCGGCTTGCTGGCCATGCACTTGTTGGGAATGGAAGCTTTGCGCTTGGTGCTGCCCGAAGGCACGCCACTGCAAATGCCTAATACCGAGAACAGCCAGCAACTGGGCCTGACCCTGGCCACCATCACCCTGCTGATCATTGCCGGCAGCATCAGCGCGGCCATGGCCGACAAGAAGCTGCAAGGCAAAGAGCGCGACCTGCAGCGGGTCAACGCCCTGCTCAGCCAGCTCGATCAGGCGCGGGTATCGTTGCAACAGGTCGCGCACTACGACCCCTTGACCAACCTGGTCAACCGTCGCGGCTTTAACCAGTTGTTCGCTGAAAAGCTGGTCGAGCACGCGTCCAATGACGGCATGCTGGCCGTGATGTTTCTCGACATCGACCATTTCAAGCGTATCAATGACAGCCTGGGGCACGATGCCGGCGACGAATTGCTCAAGGTCATCGCCGAACGCATTCGCAGTGCCACCCGCATACAGGATGTGGTATCGCGCTTTGGGGGCGACGAGTTCTGCATCCTCATCAGCATTCCGCATTACGAAGAAGCCAGGCACCTGGCGAACCGGGTCATGCAAAAAATGAAAGAGCCCATCGCCCTGGCCGGACGGCGCATGGTCATGACCACCAGCATCGGCATCGCGGTATTCCCTCGCGACGGGTCGAGCAGCGACGAATTGCTCAAGCACGCCGACCTTGCGCTGTATCAGTCCAAAGGCAACGGACGCAACCGGGCGAATTTTTTCAGCCCTGCACTCAAGACCAAGGCCAGCCTGGAACTGCACCTCGAAGAAGAGTTGCGCAACGCCCTGCGCGAAGAAACCGGGCTGCAGGTCTATTACCAGCCCATCATCGACCTGCGCACCGGGCATGTCGCCAAGCTGGAGGCGCTGGTGCGCTGGGAGCATCCGCAACATGGCTTGCTGACCCCGGATCGCTTCATCGGCATCGCCGAAGCCAATGGCCTGATCGCCGACCTGGACAACTGGGTGCTGCGCCGGGCCTGCAAGGACCTGGGTGCCTTGCGCCTGGACGGCTTTGAAAAGCTGATCATCGCGGTCAATTGCTCGGCGCTGAACCTGGCCCGCGAAGAGCTGGGCGAGGAAGTCGAGGACGCCTTGCGTCAGGCCGATGTCGCGCCGGGGCGGCTGGAACTGGAGGTCACTGAAAACGCGCTGATGGGCAATATCAGCAACACCATCGTGCTGCTCAAGCACATTCGCAGCCTGGGTGTGTCACTGTCGATCGATGATTTCGGCACCGGTTATTCGTCGCTGGCCTATCTCAAACGTCTGCCGCTGGACACGTTGAAGATCGACCGCTCGTTCATTCAGGACATTCCCAAGTCGCCTCAGGACATGGAAATCGTTCACGCGATCATTGTGATGGCCCACACCCTGCACTTGAAAGTGGTGACCGAAGGCGTCGAAACCCCGGCACAGCTGGACTTTCTCAGCCAGTACGGCAGCGATTATGTGCAGGGCTATCTGTTCAGCAAGCCGCAGCCGCTGGAGCGACTGCTGCCCATGATCACGCAAATGAACGAGTGTGAGCCGGTCAGCCTGTGGCCCGCTTCGCTGATGCTGCAGGACCGCCTGCTGGAAACCGATATGCCCCGGTCAATGGATTTGTTTCACGACCTGCCTGCACCGCCGAATCATTACCCGGGCAGCAACCCGCAACGCACCAAACGAACGCGTTGGTCGGATTGAACGACAGTCAGACAAAGCGACACCAGAACAGCGCACCGATACGCACCACAAAGAAGCATAAATCAGTTGCTTGCCCTGTCCTGGATCAGAATCCACGGTGAGACCACCACGGCCCACAGTTGCGCATCACGCTCGAAAAAGTCCAGCGCCCTTGTTTCAGACACCTTGGCGACCTGTCCTGCGTCCATCCAGGTTGCCAGCGTGCCTGCCTTGTCTTCGGCCAGGGCCTCGCCCACGGCGATCAGATCAAGTGCTGGATCGACCCACAACAGGGCACCCTTTGCAAAGAATGGTTGCAATTGATGCCAGGGAATAATCGCGGTCTCACCGAGGATTTTGGCATAGAGGGTGCTTGGTTCTTGGTTCATGGGTTTCACCGAGTGGAAATCGTCGCAATGATAGCGCCGGCTTTCCCGGATAAAAACCCGGCAACACCCGCGTACGGCGGCACATGCGTCTTTTTTGCAAGGTTCGATGCGCCGGTTCGCAGGTTATCCGGGCCGTAGCGAAAAGCCGCGCCGCCACCGCATAAGTAACACCCGCAGGTCATCTGAGCGAGAACTGGCAACACGCCGAAAACCGAAACGACAGTGCAATTATGTAACTTTCTGTCGATCAGGCGACATGCAGCGGATCTTATCCAGACTGCCAGCTTTTCAAGCGATCCAGCGGCACTCTAAACTGTGCCGGTACAGTTGGCAGGGCGGGGAAAGACCGGTTGCACATCATCCGGTCCTGCAGCCTTGGCCGTCAGGATTATAAAAACTACAACGCAAGAGTGGAGCATCATGATCAAGGGTACCAAGAAGCTTTCCAAGCTGTTTGCGGCACTGGTAATGGCAGGCGTTGCAAGCCATTCGTTCGCAGCCGATACCATCAGGATCGGCATCGCAGGTCCCAAGACCGGCGCTGTTGCCCAATACGGCGACATGCAGTTCAGCGGTGCCAAAATGGCCATCGAGCAGATCAACGCCAAGGGCGGCGTTGCCGGCAAGAAACTTGAAGCGGTCGAATACGATGACGCCTGCGATCCCAAGCAAGCCGTCGCGGTTGCCAACAAGATCGTCAACGATGGCGTGAAGTTCGTCATCGGCCACCTGTGCTCCAGCTCTGCCCAGCCGGCTTCGGACGTTTACGAAGACGAAGGCATCATCATGGTCACCCCGGCTGCCACCAGCCCGGACCTGACCGCCCGTGGCTACAAACTGGTGTTCCGCACCATCGGCCTGGACAGCGCCCAGGGCCCGGCCGCCGGCAACTACATCGCCAAACAGGTCAAACCGAAAGTGGTTGCGGTCATTCACGACAAGCAGCAATACGGTGAAGGCATCGCCACTGCGGTCAAGCAGACCCTGGAAAAAGACGGCATCAAGGTTGCCCTGTTCGAAGGCATCAATGCCGGCGACAAGGACTTCTCTTCGCTGATCGCCAAGATGAAGCAAGCCAACGTCGACTTCGTCTACTACGGCGGCTACCACCCGGAGCTGGGCCTGATCCTGCGCCAGTCCCAGGAAAAAGGCCTGAAGGCCGGCTTCATGGGTCCTGAAGGCGTGGGCAACGCCTCGATCTCGCAGATCGCCCAGGATGCTTCCGAAGGCCTGCTGGTCACCCTGCCGGCTTCGTTCGACCAGGACCCTGCCAACAAGGCACTGGTCGATGCGTTCAAGGCCAAGAAAGAAGATTCCAGCGGCCCGTTCGTGTTCCCGTCCTACGCCGCTGTCCAGGTGATCGCCGACGCCATCACCCTGGCCAAGAGCGAAGACACCGACAAGGTCGCGGCCGCCCTGCGCGCCAACACCTTCAAGACCCCGACCGGCGATCTGGCCTTCGATGACAAGGGCGACCTGAAGGACTTCAAATTCGTGGTCTACACCTGGCACAAAGACGGTACCAAGACCGAAGCGCCAGTGAAGTGATTTCACCCCTTCGATGAACACCAGAGCCCACTGCAATCGCAGTGGGCTTTGTTTTACGCGGTGCATGGCGTCCACAAGACGCTTACGCACCCGAACAACTCGAAGCCGTGCCCGACGTTCAGCGGGCTTGTGTCAACGTGGAGCGATACCACGACGCGCAGGCGCACAACGACCGACCCATGAACCGCGTGCAGGTTTTCAGGAGCGCTGTAATGCCCGAGATAGACATCTATCATTTCTTTCAACAGCTGGTTAATGGCATGACCATTGGCAGCACCTACGCCTTGATCGCCATTGGCTACACCATGGTCTACGGCATCATCGGCATGATCAACTTCGCCCACGGCGAGGTGTACATGATCGGTTCCTACGTGGCGTTCATCGCCATTGCGGGCCTGACCATGATGGGCCTGGGCAGTCTGCCCCTGATCATTACGGCGGCCTTCGTGGCCAGCATCGTGGTGACCAGTGCCTATGGCTACACCATCGAACGGGTTGCCTACCGGCCGCTGCGCGGCAGCAACCGGCTGATCCCGTTGATTTCCGCCATCGGCATGTCGCTGTTCCTGCAGAACACGGTATTGCTGTCGCAGGACTCCAAGGACAAATCGATTCCCAACCTGATTCCAGGCAACTTCGTGTTTGGCTCGGCCAGCACCCATGAAGTGGTGATCTCATACATGCAGGTGCTGATCTTCATCGTCACCGTGATCACCATGCTCGCACTCACCTGGTTCATCTCGCGCTCACGTCTGGGCCGCGCCTGCCGCGCCTGCGCCGAAGACATCAAGATGGCCAACCTGCTGGGTATCAACACCAATAACATCATTGCCCTGACCTTCGTGATCGGTGCGGCACTGGCTGCGGTTGCAGCGGTGCTGTTGAGCATGCAGTACGGGGTCATCAACCCGAACGCGGGTTTCCTGGTCGGCATCAAGGCGTTTACCGCAGCGGTACTGGGCGGCATCGGCAGCATTCCGGGCGCCATGCTCGGCGGTCTGGTACTGGGTGTGGCCGAAGCCTTCGGTGCCGATGTGTTCGGCGACCAGTACAAGGATGTCGTGGCATTCAGCCTGCTGGTACTGGTGCTGTTGTTCCGGCCGACCGGTCTGCTGGGCCGCCCGGAGGTTGAAAAAGTATGAGCAAGAATCTCAAGTCGGCATTTTTCAGCGCCTTGCTGGTGCTGGCCGTCGCCTACCCGGTGCTGGGCCTGAAGCTGGAGATCGTCGGGGTCAACCTGACCGTCCTCAATGCCAGCAGCTCGACCGTCGCGATCATCCTCGGCAGCGCCCTGGCGATCTTCCTGCGCGTGTTGTTCCACGAGCAGATTTCGGCCCTGTGGCGGTCCTCGCCGAGCCTGCCGGTGGTGCCGGCCAAGGCCAGCAATTTTCTGACCCTGCCGAGTACCCAGCGCTGGATCATTCTGGCGATGGTCATGGTCGCACTGGTGTGGCCGTTCTTCGGCTCGCGCGGCGCGGTCGACATCGCCACCCTGATCCTGATCTACGTGATGCTCGGCCTGGGCCTTAACATCGTGGTCGGCCTGGCCGGTCTGCTCGACCTTGGCTATGTGGGCTTCTATGCGGTCGGCGCCTACAGCTACGCCCTGCTGTCGTTCTACTTCGGCTGGGGCTTCTGGATCTGCCTGCCGATTGCCGGGATGATGGCCGCGCTGTTCGGCTTTTTGCTGGGCTTTCCGGTCTTGCGTTTGCGCGGTGACTATCTGGCCATCGTGACGCTGGGCTTCGGCGAAATCATTCGCCTGCTGCTGCGCAACATGACCAGCTTCACCGGCGGCCCCAACGGTATCAGCAACATCGAGAAACCGACCTTCTTCGGTCTGTCGTTCGAGCGCAAGGCTGCCGAAGGCATGCAGACCTTCCACGAGTTCTTCGGCCTGCCGTACAACTCGATCAACAAGGTGATCTTCCTTTACCTGGTTGCCCTGATGCTGGCGCTGGTCGCGCTGTTCGTCATCAACCGCCTGCTGCGCATGCCGATCGGCCGTGCCTGGGAAGCGCTGCGTGAAGACGAAATTGCCTGCCGTGCGCTGGGCCTGAACCCGACCGTCATCAAACTTTCGGCGTTCACCCTGGGCGCTGCCTTTGCAGGTTTTGCCGGTAGCTTCTTTGCCGCTCGCCAGGGCCTGGTCACGCCGGAATCGTTCACCTTCATCGAGTCGGCGATCATTCTTGCCATCGTCGTGCTCGGCGGCATGGGCTCGCAACTGGGCGTGATCCTGGCGGCGATCGTGATGATTCTGCTGCCCGAACTGATGCGTGAATTCAGCGAATACCGCATGTTGATGTTCGGCGCCATGATGGTGCTGATGATGGTCTGGCGTCCTCAAGGCTTCCTGCCCATGCAACGTCCTCATATGGAGCTGCGCAAATGAGCCGCCCACTATTGCAAGCCTCGGGTCTGTCCATGCGTTTCGGTGGCCTGCTGGCCGTCAACGGCGTGGCGCTGACCGTCAATGAAAAACAGGTGGTGTCGATCATCGGCCCCAACGGCGCCGGCAAGACCACGGTGTTCAACTGCCTGACCGGTTTCTACAAACCGACCTCGGGCAGCATTCTGCTCGACGGCGAGCCGATCCAGGGTCTGGCCGGCCATCAGATCGCCCGCAAGGGCGTGGTGCGCACCTTCCAGAACGTACGGTTGTTCAAGGAAATGACCGCCGTAGAGAACCTGCTGGTGGCTCAGCATCGCCACTTGAACACCAACTTTCTGGCTGGCCTGTTCAAGACACCGGCGTTCCGCCGCAGCGAGCGCGAGGCCATGGAGTACGCCGAATACTGGCTTGAGGCGGTCAACCTCAAGGAATTCGCCAACCGTCCGGCCGGCACCCTGGCCTACGGTCAGCAACGCCGCCTGGAAATCGCCCGCTGCATGATGACCCGGCCGCGCATCCTGATGCTCGATGAGCCGGCGGCGGGCCTTAACCCGCGCGAAACCGAAGACCTCAAGGCCTTGATCGGTGTGCTGCGCAACGATCACAACGCCACGGTATTGCTGATCGAGCACGACATGAAACTGGTCATGAGCATTTCCGACCACATCTTCGTGATCAACCAGGGCACGCCCCTGGCCAACGGTGTACCGCAAGAGATCCGCGATAACCCGGACGTCATCAAAGCCTATCTGGGGGAAGCGTAAATGCTCCAGTTCGAGAACGTTTCGACCTTCTACGGCAAGATCCAGGCGCTGCACAGCGTCAATGTCGAGGTGCGCAAGGGCGAGATCGTCACCCTGATCGGCGCCAACGGTGCCGGCAAATCCACCCTGCTCATGACCCTGTGCGGTTCGCCGCGCGCGCACAGCGGCAGCATTCGCTATCTGGGTGAAGAGCTGGTGGGCCAGGAATCCTCGGTGATCATGCGCAAGAGCATCGCGGTGGTGCCTGAAGGCCGCCGCGTGTTCGCCCGCCTGACCGTCGAGGAGAACCTGGCCATGGGCGGCTTCTTCACCGACAAGGGCGACTATCAGGAGCAGATGGACAAGGTCTTGCACCTGTTCCCGCGCTTGAAAGAACGCTTCAGCCAGCGCGGCGGCACCATGTCCGGCGGCGAGCAGCAAATGCTCGCCATCGGCCGCGCGCTGATGAGCAAGCCTAAACTGCTATTGCTCGACGAGCCGTCGCTGGGCCTGGCACCGATCATCATCCAGCAGATCTTCGACATCATCGAACAACTGCGTCGCGATGGCGTAACGGTGTTTCTGGTCGAACAGAACGCCAACCAGGCGTTGAAGATCGCCGACCGCGCCTATGTGCTGGAAAACGGCCGGGTGGTGATGGAGGGTTCGGGCGAGCAACTGCTGACCGACCCGAAAGTGCGTGAAGCGTATCTGGGCGGTTGAAGCTTTTCGCGGCTGAAGCGGTTCGCCGCTTCAGCCGCGAAAGCGGCAACATGAACAAACCCTGACAAACCGCGCTCCCCTCTTG
>NZ_BAAILM010000113.1:555875-556776 GCF_054589175.1 Pseudomonas sp. 3A(2025)
TCTGCGTAACGTGGCACCTCCTGTCTGGAGGCTGCCCATGTCCGTCGTTCGCACTGCCCTCATCGTTTCCCTGTTGCCCCTGTTCGCCGGTTGCCAATGGCTGGGCCTGCAAACGCCTGCGCCTGCCAAGGTGTCCACGGCCAGCATGGTTCGCATGCAGGGCGATCTCACCGGTGAAGCCGGAAAGCTGCTGTTCGAGCCCTGCCATGAGCGACGCCGCTATGTGGTGCTCGATCGCGGTGCCACCGGCATTCTCCAGGAGGCGGCCGGCCTGGCAGACAGCCAGAACAGGGTATTCGCCGACCTGCGCGGCCACTTCACTGCCAGCAAGGCGGCCGGCAGCGATGGCCAGCTCGATCTGCACCAGGTGTACCGCATAGAACGCACAGGTACAGCGTGTGAAGACCCCAACTTCAAACGCCTGACCCTGCATGCCGAAGGTCTTGACCCTGCGTGGAACGTCAATGTCAGCGGCAAAGGCATGATCATCGAGGTACAGGACCAGCCGCCTGTCGCCCTGCCCTACCTTGAGGAGCAACTGCCGGACGGGCGCTTCAACCTCAGCAGCGAAGCCAACGGCCAGCGTGTCGAGCTGTGGGTCGCGCCGCAGCGCTGCGTCGACAGCAAGACCGGCGCGGTGCGCCATCTGAGTGCCGAGTTGAGCATCAACGGCAAAGCCGTGCGCGGTTGCGGATACTACGGCGGCTCGCGCAACGATTAAAGCCGTAACATCTGGCTCCGGTTGCCGCTTATAATGCCCGGTTCTTGTAGTGCTGCCGGGCTGAACCTGCGGCCCGGAAACTGGACCTTTTGAATGTTACGAATCAACGAACTCAAGCTGCCCCTCGATCACCCCGAAGAGGCGCTGCGCAGCGCCCTGCTGGAGCGCCTGGGCATCGAC
>NZ_BAAILM010000113.1:556951-635679 GCF_054589175.1 Pseudomonas sp. 3A(2025)
ACACCCTGGACTTCACCGTGCGTGATGAAGCGGCCCTGCTGAGCAAGCTGGCCCACGACCATCAACTGGTCCCGGCACCGGATGTCAGCTACAAATTCGTCGGCCATGCGCCAGAAGGTTTCAACACTCGCCCGCTGGTGATCGGCTTTGGTCCGTGCGGTATCTTCGCCGGTCTGTTGCTGGCGCAGATGGGCTTCAAGCCGATCGTGCTGGAGCGCGGCAAGGAAGTGCGCCAGCGCACCAAGGACACCTGGGGCCTGTGGCGCAAAAGCGTGCTCAACACCGAGTCCAACGTGCAGTTTGGCGAAGGCGGCGCCGGGACGTTCTCCGACGGCAAGCTCTACAGCCAGATCAAGGATCCGCAGTTCCACGGTCGCAAGGTGCTCAACGAGTTCGTCAAGGCCGGCGCCCCGGACGAGATTCTCTACGTCAACAAGCCGCACATCGGCACCTTCCGCCTGACCGGCATGGTCGAGAACATGCGTGCCGAAATCATCGCGCTGGGCGGCGAAGTGCGCTTCGAGCACAAGGTCAGCGATCTGCTGATCGACGACGGCCAGTTGCACGGCGTCGAGCTGGCCAATGGTGAGCGCATCGAATCGCGCCATGTGGTGCTGGCCCTGGGTCACAGCGCCCGTGACACTTTCCGCATGCTCCATGGCCGGGGCGTGTACATGGAGGCCAAGCCGTTTTCGGTGGGTTTCCGTATCGAGCACCCGCAATCGCTGATCGACCAGGCGCGCCTGGGCAAATACGCCGGTCACCCGAAACTGGGCGCTGCCGATTACAAGCTGGTCTACCACGCCAGCAACGGCCGTTCGGTCTACAGCTTCTGCATGTGCCCGGGCGGCACCGTGGTAGCCGCGACCTCGGAACCGGAGCGCGTGGTCACCAACGGCATGAGCCAGTATTCGCGCAACGAGCGCAATGCCAACTCGGGTCTGGTGGTCGGCATCGATCCGGAGCGTGACTATCCAGGCGGCCCGCTGGCCGGCATCGAGTTTCAGGAGCGTCTGGAATCGCTGGCCTATACCCTGGGCGGCAGCAACTACGAGGCGCCGGCGCAATTGGTCGGCGACTTCATTGCCGGGCGGCCGTCCACAGCGCTGGGCAGTGTCGAGCCGTCCTACAAGCCGGGCGTCAAGCTGGTCGATCTGGCCGAAGCCTTGCCGGCCTTTGCCATCGACGCGATTCGTGAGGCACTGCCGGTGTTCGACCGGCAGATCAAAGGCTACGCCCTGCACGACGCGGTGCTGACCGGCCTTGAAACCCGCACCTCGGCCCCGGTGCGCATTACCCGTGGCGCCGACATGCAGAGCCTCAACGTCAAGGGACTGTACCCGGCCGGTGAAGGTGCAGGTTACGCCGGTGGCATTTTGTCGGCCGGCGTGGACGGCATCCGCATCGCCGAAGCGGTGGCGCGGGATCTGCTGGGCATCGAGGGCTGATTACATCGCTGTACGCTGCGCCTCACGGGCCTGACTCGGCGTCATACCGAAGCGGGCCTTGAAGGCGCGGGCAAAATGGGCCTGGCTGGTGAAGCCGTAGCGGTAAGCGACTTCACTGACATCCAGCCCGGCGCTGCGCCGCGCACTCAGTAGCTCACGGGCCTGCATCAGGCGCTGCTCCAGGATGAATCGACTGGGCAGCGTGTCTTCCAGGGCAAACAGCCGGGTCAGGTGGCGCGACGAAATCCCGACCTGTGCGGCCACCCGTTCGCAACTCAGGTCCGAATCGCTCAGTTGCGCCTGAATGCATTTCTTGGCCATCAACAGGTAAGAGGCGCTCAGGGCGTTGACGCGCCCCTGGCCCAGCTGCCCGGCAACGATATTGCCCAACAATTCGAACGCCTGCTCCTTGTACCCACTGGCATGCTCGCTGTCCGGACAGCGAAAAAAGGCATCGGTCTGCTCGCCCAGCGTGCGCAGCAACAGACGTTGCACGCGATTGTCGGCGGTGATTTTCAATGACTTATCAAAGTCACTGAGGCAGCGTTCGGCAAACTGCGCCTGTGGAATGTCGAAGATGAACTGCTCGCAGGGCCCGGAAAATCCGATCAGATAGGGTTTGTCGGTGCGGTAGATGATCAACTCGCCCGGTTCCAGCAACTGACAGTCGCCGTCCTGATAAAAGAATGAGCCGCTGCCCGTCACCAGCGCCACAAACACTGACTCTTTGGGTACCGTGCGGATCATCGAACGGTCGCGCTCGACCACATGCTGGTTGCCGGCAACCCGTGCCAGCCCCAGCTCATCGAGTTGCAGGTTGTCCTGGCGGCCTACAAAGCCACTCTCGCACCAGCTGTTGCATTTGAGCCCGACCAGCGAGGTAGCATTGTAGTTTTCCCAAAACGCCAGCCGCTGTGGCGGCGCGATACTTTGGGTATCGGCGTGTCGGATTTCGAGCAGTGCGCATGACGCCATCATTATTTTTTTCATGGGCGACGAATCTTCCGCAAAAGGTTCAACAAGGCAAAACCGGCAGGCCCTGGCCAATCATTAACATATGAACCTTGTACCTTGTCAACGCTTGGCTTACGGCTGAACGCACACGGTCGACGCGGTCCGAAAAAGGCAAAAAACCGGTCGGATTCGATCAAACCGACCGCCATCCTCCCGCTTAAAGTCGCCTTTGAATCACAACAACAATTCAAAGGAACCTGCCATGACTCACTCTGCCCCACGTGCGTTCGACTACATTGTGGTCGGGGCCGGGTCGGCCGGTTGCGTGCTGGCCAACCGGCTGTCTGCCGACCCGCAGACCACGGTCTGCCTGATCGAAGCCGGCCCCAGCGACCGCAATCTGTTTCCCGGCGCCTATGTGCGTACGCCCGCCGGCATCATTCGCCTGATCGCCAACCCCAAATGGAACTGGATGCACCAGTTCAGCGCCCAGAGCAGCAGCGGCGAGCGGGCGATCCCCTGCCCGCGCGGCCGGCTTTGGGGTGGCTCCAGCGCTATCAACGGCATGATCTACATTCGCGGCCACCGCAACGATTACGACCGCTGGGCCGCCGCCGGCAATCAGGGCTGGAGCTACGACGAACTGCTGCCGTACTTTCTGCGCTCTGAACATTTCGAGCCCGGCGCCTCGGCCTGGCATGGCCGGAACGGCGAACTGAACGTCGCTGACCTGCGCAGCCCAGGCCCGGTCAACCGGGTGTTCTTCGATGCCGCCGCCGAACTGGGCTGGCGCTATAACCCTGATTTCAACGCAGAAGAACAGGAAGGCTACGGCCCGTTTCATGTCACCCAGATCAACGGTGAACGTTGCAGCGCCGCACGGGCCTTTCTCTACCCGGCATTGCAGCGGCCCAACCTTACGGTGCTGAGTTCGACATTGACCCATCGGGTCATACTGCAAGGCCTGCGCGCCACCGGTGTCGAGATCAGCCAGAACGGCGCGGTTTCGCGAGTGCTGGCCAAACGTGAGGTAATCCTCAGTGCCGGCTCGATCAACTCGCCGCAATTGCTGCTGCTTTCCGGCATCGGCCCGGCGCAGGAGCTGGCGCGCCATGGCATTGCCCAGCAGCACGAACTGCCCGGCGTCGGCCAGAACCTGCAGGACCACCAGGATGTGGTGCTGATGTACCGCAGCGACAGCGACCTGAGCTACGGCCTGTCGGCCAAGGGCCTATGGCCGCTGGCGGCCTCGCCCTGGAAATATCTGACCAGGCGCCAGGGGCCGTTGACCTCCAATACCGTGGAATCCGGCGCTTTTCTGCGTCTGGCGCCCGACGATGAAGTGCCGGAGCTGGGCCTGATCGTCGCGCCGGCACTGAAGAACCAGCCGCAGCGGCTGGTGCCGGTCGGTCACGGTATCAGCCTGCACATTGGCGTCATGCATCCGCAGAGTCGTGGCCAGGTGCGCCTCAACTCTGCCGATCCGCACGACAAGCCGATTATCGAGGCCAATTTTCTCAGCCACCCCGAAGACCTGCGCAAGCTGGTGGCCGGCGTGCACCTGGTGCGCCAACTGGCCGATACCCGGGCTTTTTCGGCGCGGCTCCAGGGCGAGCTGGTGCCCGGTCGGCACGTCGACAGCCAGGAGCAGATCGAACAGTGGGTTCGACAGAACCTCGGCACCGTGTTTCATCCGGTCGGCACCTGCAAGATGGGCAACGACCCGTTGGCGGTGGTCGACGATCAGTTGCGCGTTCATGGCCTGCAAGGGCTGCGCGTGGCCGATGCGTCGATCATGCCGACCCTGACCACCGGCAATACCAATGCCGGGGCGATCATGATCGGCGAAAAGGCGGCGGACCTGTTACTGGGCAAGCCGGCACTGGCTCAGATACCTGCGCGCGCGATCCCCTCGGGCAACGGCGCACCGCGCTCGGCACTGGCAGCGACGGCCTTGATCAGCGCGTCCAGCTCAAAGCCCTGCGCCTTGAGCCAGGCTTGATCGTAATAGGTGCTGGCGTAGCGCTCGCCGCCATCGCAAAGAATCGCCACGATCGAACCCTGCTCGCCGGCCCGGACCATTTCCCCGGCCGCTTGCAGGGCACCGATCAGGTTGGTGCCGCTGGAACCGCCGACCTTGCGCCCCAGCCGCTGCGCCAGATAATGCATGGCCGCCAGCGACAAGGCATCCGGGACCTTGACCATGGCATCGATGACATTGGGCAGGAAAGAAGCCTCGACCCGTGGCCGGCCAATGCCCTCGATACGTGAGCCGTGGTCCAGGCGCAGGCTGCTGTCGCCACTGCGATACGCCTCGAAAAACACCGAGCGTTCGGCATCGGCGCACAGCACGCGGGTCGCGTATTGCCGGTAGCAGACATAACGGCCCAGGGTCGCCGTGGTACCACCGGTGCCAGGGCTGGACACCAGCCAGCTTGGCTGCGGGTAGCGCTCAAGGCGCATCTGCTGAAAGATCGACTCGGCGATATTGTTGTTGGCCCGCCAGTCGGTGGCGCGCTCGGCATACGTGAACTGGTCCATGAAATGCCCGCCGGTTTCACGGGCCAGACGCTCGGACTCTTCATGGATACGGGTCGGGTCCTGCACCAGATGGCTCTGCCCGCCATAGAAGGCAATCTGCTCGATCTTGGTTGTTGAGGTGCTGGCCGGCATGACAGCGATAAACGGTATGCCCAGCAGTCGTGCGAAATAAGCCTCCGATACCGCCGTGGAGCCGCTCGACGCCTCGATCACCGGCGCACCCGGCTTGAGCCAACCGTTACACAAGGCATACAGAAACAGCGAACGTGCCAGGCGATGCTTGAGGCTGCCGGTGGGATGGCTGGACTCGTCCTTGAAGTACAGATCGATTCCAGGCAGGCCGGGCAAAGGCAACGGAATCAAGTGGGTATCGGCGCTGCGCTGGAAATCGGCCTCGATAACACGGATCGCATCGCGAACCCACAGGCGGTTATTGCTCATTAATGGCACTCCCAAATGTATTACACATGATTCAAAGTAGCTGGCATGCCATGGCAAAGATTATTTTAGGAATAGTCCTACAACATCTGTAGATACAGCCGCGCAGTAATTAGCCCTGTAATTGTTAGACTTTCTGGCACTTTGGTTAATGCCTCCCAAGTCGGCACTATGGCGGTGCGCAGGAGTTTTAACGCCCTTCGTGTGAGCCAGAGCCTCGATTCCTGTTCATCACCTGCAGAGCGGTCCCATGCGCCATACCATCATTCGTTTTTTCCAGCTCGAAGCGGCAGGCGGCCTGTTGCTGATTGCGGCGGCGGCACTGGCCCTGATCATCAACAACTCGCCTCTGGCGTGGCTGTATAACGCCTTCCTGCAAGTTCCTGTGGTCGTCGGTGTTGGCGCCCTGCAAATCGCCAAGCCCTTGCTGTTATGGATCAATGACGGCCTGATGGCGCTGTTCTTTCTGGTCATCGGCCTGGAGGTAAAACGCGAAATACTCGCCGGTCACCTGTCAAAACCTTCGCAAATCGTTCTGCCCGGTGCTGCGGCCATTGGCGGCATGCTGATTCCGGCGCTGGTCTATGTGCTGCTGAACATGAACAACACCACAGCCTTGGGTGGCTGGGCGATTCCCATGGCCACCGACATTGCCTTTGCCCTTGGGGTGCTGGCCTTGCTCGGCAAGCGCGTACCGCTGTCGCTCAAACTGTTTCTGATGACCCTGGCGATCATCGACGACCTGGGGGCGATCATCGTCATTGCGCTGTTCTATTCCGGCGAGCTGTCGCATCTGGCACTCGGTCTGGCGGCCGCTTCGCTGGTGGCGCTGGTGGCGATGAACCGCCTTGGCGTAGTCCGGCTTGCGCCGTACCTGCTGATGGGTTTGCTGTTATGGGTGTGTGTACTCAAGAGCGGTGTGCATGCAACCCTGGCCGGCGTGGCGCTGGCGTTATGCATACCCCTGCGCAATGCGCGTAATCCTGCACGTGAGGCTTCGCCGCTATTGATTCTGGAACACGGCCTGCACCCGTGGGTCGCGTTTGCGATTCTGCCGCTGTTCGCTTTCGCCAATGCTGGCGTGTCGCTGGCTGGTCTGACACTGCAAAGCTTTACCCATCCAGTCGCCATGGGTATTGCGGCAGGGCTATTGCTGGGCAAGACCGTGGGCGTGTTCGGCCTGACCTGGCTGGCCGTGACCTGCGGGCTGGCCAGGCTGCCGGCGGGCGCCAACTGGGGTCAGGTGCTGGGGGTTTCGATTCTGTGCGGCATCGGCTTCACCATGAGCCTGTTCGTCGGCTCGCTGGCGTTCGAAGCAGGCGTCAGCCCGTATGCCGGCGTAGACCGCATGGGCATCCTGACCGGGTCGGTCCTGGCTGCGGTGCTCGGCTATATCGTAATGGCTCTGGCCGCGGCCAAACGGCAACCGTAACGGTTGCCGCCGACCTTTATCAATGGATGACGCGTATCAATGAGTGACGCGGCTGGTGCCATTGACGGTCATGACCCGAACGCGGTCGCCCACGCGGAAGATTTCGTTCTCTTCAACCTGCTGCACATAGGCACGCATGCCGCCGTCATCCTCACGCACGGTGATTTCCACGCCCTGGGTGCGGGTCAGGCCTTCTTCGGTCATCGAGCCAAGCAAGCCACCGGCCACCGCACCGATCACCGCCGCCACGACGCTACCGCGACCGCCGCCGATGGCGCTGCCGCCGACCCCACCGACCACTGCACCGGCGCCTGCGCCGATCGGGGTCTTGGTGCCTTCGATCTTGACCGGGCGCAGCGACTCAACGGTGCCCAGGCGCACGGTCTGTACCGCACGCGCTTCGCTACGAGAGTAGGAATCACCGGTCAGGTTTGAAGTACAACCGCCCAGAGTCAAGGCCATGGCCGTGAATGAAGCAACCAGCAGTGCAGACTTGCGCATAAGGGTATCTCCAGAAGAACCAGTCACCATTAGACTCCCGACCTGCGGTGCCCGTCACGGTGCTGGCTCGTGCATATCGAATTCATTCAGGCGTCATACAGCACACCCCCACACAGCGTATGACGGCTGCGCAGGTGAATAATTCACACGTCTTGAGCGGCCTGTCAGGGCGCCAGGCGCTCTCGAATCCAGGCATCATCCTGTAAACGATAGTTCAAACGGTCGTGCAGGCGGCTGGGTCGTCCTTGCCAGAACTCGATACGGTCGGGCACCAGACGGTAACCACCCCAATGCTCGGGACAATGCGGCAAGGTGTCGAGAAAACGCTGTTCGGTGTCGTGCAACAGGCCTTGCAGTTGCTCACGATCGGCAATCACCTGGCTTTGCGGCGAAGCCCAGGCACCGAGGCGGCTGCCCATCGGGCGCACTTGATAATAGGCATCGGACTCTTGAGCACTGACCTTGGCCACCCGCCCTTCGATGCGTACCTGACGCTCCAGGGTCGGCCAGAAAAAGGTCATGGCGGCAAACGGCTGCGCGGCCAGTTGCTGGCCCTTGGCGCTGTCGTAGTTGGTGAAGAAGGTGAAACCCTGACTGTCCAGCGCCTTGAGCAGCAGCACGCGGCAATGCGGTCGACCGTCGGCATCGACCGTGGCCAACGTCATTGCGTTAGCCTCCACTGGCGCCTGTTCGGTCTTGACCGCCTCAGCGAACCATTGATGAAACAGGGCAAAGGGTTCGCCCGGAGCCTGGGCTTCGGTCAGGCCATCACGGGCATAATCGCGGCGCATATCGGCCAGGGAGGAAGTCATAGGCAGGGTTCCTTCGAAGCAATCCAAAGCCTGGCAGTTAAGCACAACCGCTTGGCAGCGGGTAGTTCGAACGCAAACAGCCCAGGCCCGCAGCCCTCATGCAGAGAGTGCGGACCTGGGCTGTCTGTCAACTGATAACGGGCTCAGTTACTCGCCTGGGCCTTGGCGGTATCAGTTTTCTTGGCGGTGTCTTTCTTGGCCGGTGTTGCAGCCTTTTTGGCAGGGGTCGCCGCTTTCTTTGCGGTCGTTGCCTTTTTAGCGGTTTCTTTCTTGGCCGGTGTGGCCTTTTTCGCCGCTGGCGCTGGCGCAGCAGCAGGCTTGACGTCCTGCACAGCTACCAGTGTCGGCGCGACCGCCGGCACTTCGTAGCGGCTCATCAGGGCGCGCATGGTGTCTTGCGGGGTCAGCAGAATTTCGACGCGGCGGTTAAGCGCACGGCCCTGAGGGCTGTCGTTGGCGGCACGAGGCATCACCGAACCCATGCCACGGTTGCTCAGGCGGTTACGCTCCAGGCCACTGAGGCGGAAGATCGCGGAGATCGACTGCGCACGTTCCTGGCTGATTTTCTGGTTGGTGGCCGCCGCACCGGTGGTGTCGGCATGGCCCAGAATCAGAACAGCGGTCTTCGGGTCGGCTTCGACAGCCTTGGCCAGACGGGTGATCGGCCCCAGGCTCACCGGCAGCAGCATGGCTGGACGATCAGGGTTGAACGAGCTGTCTACAGGAGCGGTGACGATCAGCAGGTCTTCGCGGCGCTCCATCTGAAAGTTGCTGTCCTTGATTGCCAGGCGCACACGCGGCTCGTATTCGTCGAGCCAGGCCTGAGTGATCTTCGGGTCCGGCATCGGCAGAACCTTGGCTTCCTGCGGCTTCTCGGCGCTGTCGCTGCTGCCGAACGGCCACCACCACTTGCTGTCGGTTTCGGACTTGGCCACCAGGGCCGGTGCAGGTTTGGCGGCAGGCTTGGCCTCAGGTTTTTGCGCAACCTTGTCGGCTGCCTCCTGTGGTTTGGCGTCGGCCGACGCCTCAGAACTGAATGGCCAGTACCAAGGGCCTGCTGCACTGGCGGATCCAGATTCGGTTTTGGGCGTTTGGGCACAGCCGGTAACGGCGATGCACAGGGCAAGAACGAGGTATTTATTCGAGGACATGGCAGACCTACAGCAAAAATTGATCAGACAGAGGGACGCAGGAGCGTCCATATAACACGCAACGGGACCGCGTTGGAAAAAGAAACCGTCCTGCGGTTCAGGTTCGGCCACATTAACTGACAGTCGGTAATTAACAAGCACTTATACGCGATAGTTATTGCAAAGACTCACGCAGCACCGCCACCAGCTTTTGTGCTCGTGGGTCCATCAGCACATAAGGGCCCAATGTGTTGGTGACAAAGCCAAAAGCGACGTCGTAATCCGGGTCGGCAAACCCCACCGAGCCCCCTGCTCCCGGATGACCGAAGGCACGCGGCCCCAGGCCATAGGTGGCATTGGCGACGCTGGGCTGGTCGAGCATGCAGCCCAGGCCAAAGCGGGTCGAGGTCAACAACGTGCGGTCCTGGCCCAGGCTGTGTTCGCGGGTCAGCTCGTTGAGCATGTCCGACTCCAGCAGGCTGCCATCGAGCAGGCCGCTGTAGAAGCCGGCCAGGCTGCGGGCATTACCATGCCCGTTGGCGGCCGGTTGCTGGAAGCGGCGCCATTCGGGTTTGTTGGTGCTGGTCAGGATCGACGGCGGGTTGGTGAAAGCGCGGGCAGTGATCGATTCCGGCTCACGCATCGTGGCATGCAGCAAACGCTGCGCGGCTTCGTCGCCGACATTACCTTTGCCACGGGCGATATGCGCCACCCGATGAAACTCCTCATCGGCCAGACCAATATGAAAATCCAGCCCCAACGGTTTTGCTACGCGCGCCACAATGGCATCGCCCGGCAGACGACCGTCAGCGCGGCGCAGCATCTCACCGACCAGCCAGCCATAAGTGATCGCGGCATAACCGTGACCTTGGCCGGGCGTCCACCACGGGGTTTCGGCGGCAAGAGCGGCAGTCATGGTTTCCCACTGATACAGCGCCTCGGCCGGCAGGCTGTCACGCAGTGCCGGCAGGCCGGCCTGATGGCACAGCAACTGGCGCAAGGTGATCGAGCCTTTGCCGGCAGCGGCGAATTGCGGCCAGAGCCGGGCCACCGGCTCGTCAAGCTCAAGCTTGCCCTCGCTGACCAGTTGCAGGGCGGTCACTGCCGCAAAGGGCTTGGTGCAGGAAAACAGGTTGGCAATGGTATCGCTGTGCCAGACCTCGCTGCCATGCTGGTCGGCGGTGCCGGCCCACAGGTCGAGCACCGTCTGGCCGCCGACCTGGATGCACAAGGCCGCGCCGCGCTCCTGAGGATCGTCGAACAACGCCGCAAACGCTTCGCGAACGGCTTCGAATTCAAGCTCGAAATGACCCTGGATTTGCAACGGCTGGCTCCTGTTGGATAGAAAAAACTGGGCTGCATTGTTCCAGCCTTCACAGGCTTTGTGAACCTCAGGAAATCTCGCGATGAAACGGCGGCAATGCATTGAGAATCGCCTTGCCATAGCGCTGGGTAACCACACGCCGGTCGAGCAAGGTGATCGTGCCGCGGTCGGCTTCGGTGCGCAGCAAACGCCCGCACGCCTGGATCAGGCGCAACGAGGCGTCGGGCACGGCGATTTCCATGAACGGGTTGCCACCACGCGCCTCGATCCATTCGGCCAGCGCCGCTTCGACCGGGTCGTCAGGCACCGCAAACGGAATCTTGGCGATCACCACATGCTCGCAATAGGCTCCCGGCAAGTCGACGCCTTCGGCAAAACTGGCCAGGCCGAACAGCACGCTGGACTCGCCGCTGTCGACCCGCGCCTTGTGCTTGTTCAGCGTCTCTTGTTTGGACAGGTTGCCCTGAATGAACACCTGCTTACGCCAGTCGCGCTCCAGACCGTCGAACACGTCCTGCATTTGCCTGCGCGAAGAGAACAGCACCAGACTGCCGCGCGAACCTTCGACCAGGCTCGGCAAGTCGCGAATGATCGCCGCAGTGTGCGCCGGCGCATCCCGAGGGTCGGCCTTGAGGTCCGGCACGCGCAGCACGCCGGCATCGGCATGGTGGAACGGGCTGGGCACTACGGCCGTAACAGCATCGCGCGGCAAGCCGGCACGCATGCGATAGCGGTCGAACTTGCCCAGTGCAGTCAGGGTTGCCGAGGTCACCAGCGCCGCATAGGCGACGTTCCACAGGTTACGCCGCAGCATCTCGGCGGCCAGGATCGGGCTGGCATTGACTTCGATGTCGAACAGCGCGCCGCTGTCGGCCAGCGTCAGCCAGCGCGCCATGGGCGGGTTGTCTTCGGGGTCTTCGGCGGTGAACGCCGTCCACAGCTCCCAATTGCCCTCGGCGCGGGCCAGCAAGCTGCCGAACAACGGGTACCATTCTTCAGCCTGGTGGCTGGCAATACCAATGCTCACCTCGCCGTCCATGCCTTCTTTAAGCAGGTCGGTCAGACGCGTAAACAGGTCGTTGAGGCGTGAAAAACCCTTTTTGAGCTCGATGCCGATGTCACGAATGTGCTCCGGAATCACCCCACCGATAAAACGATGGCGCGGCCGCTCGCGGCCTTCCATGTCTTCGCCGGCACGGAAATCGGCCAGTTGCTCGCAGGCAGCGAACATGAACTGCTGCTGGCCCTTGATCTCGCGGGCCAGCTCTGGCACCTGTTCGATCAGGCGGCCCAGGTCACCGGGCAGCGTGTGCTGGGCCAGCAACTTGGTGAGGTTCTTGGCGGTCTGCTCCAGCCAGTCGGCGGTGGAGCGCAGCCGTGTGTAATGAGCGAAGTGACCGATGGCCTTGTCCGGCAGGTGATGGCCTTCGTCGAAGACATACATGGTGTCGCGCGGGTCGGGCAACACCGCACCGCCACCCAGTGCCAGGTCGGCCAGCACCATGTCGTGGTTGGTGACGATCACATCGACCTTGCCCATGCCTTCGCGGGCCTTGTAGAAGGCGCACTGCTGAAAGTTGGGGCAATGGCGGGTGGTGCACTGGCTGTGGTCGGTGGTCAGGCGTGCCCAGGTCTGGTCTTCCAGCTCCTGGGGCCAGCTGTCGCGATCACCGTCCCATTTGTTGCCGGCCAGCTTCTGCAGCATGCTGTGAAACAGCTTCTGGCTGACTTCATCGACTTCGATCCTGAAGCCTTCTTCTTCGAAAAGCTGGGCAGTGGCGTTGGTCTGGTCGCCTTCCTGCAACAACATGTCGAGCTTGGACAGGCACATGTAGCGCCCGCGCCCCTTGGCCAGGGCGAAGCTGAAGTTCAGGCCGCTGTTGCGCATCAGGTCGGGCAAATCCTTGTAGACGATCTGCTCTTGCAGGGCCACGGTCGCGGTGGCAATTACCAGCCGCTTGCCCGCCGCCTTCGCCGCCGGAATCGAGGCAATGGCGTAGGCCACGGTCTTGCCGGTACCGGTGCCCGCCTCTACCGCCACGACCGCAGGGTCGCCCAGGCGCCGGCCTTCGTCGTCGGTTTTTACATCACCCAGCACCTTGGCCACCTCGGCGATCATCAGACGCTGGCCATAACGCGGCTTGAGGTTTTTGGCTTCCAGAAAACGCGAGTACGCGCCCTGGATCTGGGATTTGAGTTCTGTGGTGATCATTGGCTCGAATTCAGACGCAGCCTAAAAAGGCTGGATAAATTTTCAGTGCTTGCGAGTGGGCGCTATCATAGCGCGCTATTTTCAATCGCGCAGAACGCGCATTGGTAAAAAACATTACAGCCGACCGAACGGTATCCCTGGAGTTGCGAATGACTGCTTTTGCCTCTGTCTACACCCTGCACGTGCTCGCCGCTCTGGTCTGGGTGGGCGGCATGTTCTTCGCCTGGATGATTCTGCGCCCGGCCATCATTGCCGCCCTGCCTGGCCCGCAACGCCTGCAGCTGTGGGTCGACGTGTTCCCGCGCTTCTTCGTCTGGGTCTGGGCGGCGGTGGTGGTTCTGCCGGTGAGCGGGGTCGGCATGGTCCATCTCACCTACCCCAGTCTTGAGCTGGCGCCGCGCTATGTACAGGCGATGATGGGCCTGTATGTGGTCATGGTCGCGCTGTTTTTGCGCATTCATTCGTTGCAGTTGCCGGAACTGCAAAAAGCCGTGCAAGCCCAGCAATGGGCCGAAGGCGCGGCCGTGCTGGGGCGCATTCGCCGGCTGGTGGGCGTCAACCTGCTGATCGGCCTGGCGGTGGTTGCCATCGCCGCCGCCCGGCCAACGTTTTAAAACCGCTGCACATTCACCGTGCCCGCCGGCCCCGCGACACCTGCCTGGCCGGCCTGACCCGACTCGCCGGCCTTGCCGCCATCGGCGCGATAGACGATACAGCCTTTGGAGTCGCCGCCCTTGCCGGCTTTACCGCCGCTGCCGCCAGGCCCGCCGGCGCCGCCGTCGACATTGACCTTGATCCGCTCGGCGGCAAAGGCCAGTGGCAGCTCCAGGCGCACCTGACCGCCGGGCGCACCGTTATGGCCATTGCCGCCAGCATCGCCGTTATAACCGCTGCCGGCCTGGCCCCAGGTGCAGCCCGGCGCCTGGCCGTTGGCGCCATCGAGGCCGACAAAGCCCGGCGCACCTGCACCGCCGCGCGCATCGACCGACAGCAACTCGGCGTCCAGTTGCTGCACACGCAAGGTCAGGGTGCGGCCCGGCATGGCCGGTTTTTGATAAGTACCCGGCGCACCACGGGCGGTGATCTGACTACCCGCTCCGAATTGCCCATGGGCCACCTGCACGTTCAGCGGCTGGGCGCTGGGCACGATGGCGATGCGCGCTTCGTGGCCGAGCAGCAATTGCCCGACCTTGAGCTCAGTGACACCGCCCGGCACCAGCAACGTGCCGTAATCGGCCACTTCCAGGCGCTCGACCTGCAAACTGGTGCCGTTGGCCGGCAGGCGCATCAACGAGTTGGGTTGAACCTGAATGTTCTGGGCCATGGCCAGAGGGCTGCACAGGGCAGTCAGCAACAGCAATTTACGCATGACGGGTCTCAAGGTGACTGCGGCCGATGGCCTGGATATGAAAGATACCGAACAGGATGATCTTGCCGCGATCGCGCCAGGGATGTTTGCGCCCGCGCAGGCTGCCAGTGAAGAACACGACTTCGAGCACATGCACCGCCAGCAGCAAGGCACCGGCCATGGCGATCAGCACATCGAACGGCGTCGGTGTATCAATGACCGCGTTGCTCAACACCACCGCCCAGAACCCCAGCGTCAGTAGTTTG
This sequence comes from Pseudomonas sp. 3A(2025), assembly GCF_054589175.1. Classification (NCBI taxonomy): domain Bacteria; kingdom Pseudomonadati; phylum Pseudomonadota; class Gammaproteobacteria; order Pseudomonadales; family Pseudomonadaceae; genus Pseudomonas; species Pseudomonas sp. 3A(2025). The sequence continues at coordinate 571,358 of NZ_BAAILM010000113.1, forward strand.
CCCAGCCCCCACAACAGCTTCATATGCCCTCCTGGATCGTTGTTTTGCATGCAATTACGCGCTTTTCTCAGCACGCACAGTAACGCCAAGCATCAGCACTATGCCAGCGTCGAGAAATGATTGAGTGTTTGCACCAGACCATCGGCCTGGCCATGACGGCCAGACCGACAAGGACAGCAGAGGGATCAGCGGTTGATCTTGATTTCTACGCGACGGTTCTGGGCACGGCCATCGGCGGTTTTGTTATCGGCCACCGGACGGGCTTCGCCTTCACCACTGACCGAGACGAACGAGCTGCGCGGGATGCCCGAGCTGATCAGGTAGTCGGTCACCGAATGGGCGCGACGCTCGGAGAGTTTCTGGTTATAGGCATCGCTGCCGACACTGTCGGTGTGGCCGGTGACGCGCAGTTGCACGTTGGGCGCTTCGTTTTTCAGGCGGCTGGCGACTACGTCCAGACCATTGCGGTCCGAAGGGGTCAGGCGTGCCGAGTCGAACTCGAACAGCACTTCCTTGTTGATCACAATGACTTCTTCGCTCGGTGGTGTCATCGGCGCGACCGGGACCGGCTCAGGTGCTGGCGGTACCAGCGGGCAGCCGGTGGCATCGACTGGCGTACCTTTTGGTGTATCCGGGCATTTGTCGACGCTGTTCATGACGCCGTCGCCATCATCGTCGCCATCGCCGTGCACCCAGCAATACGCGCCGGCCATCACGCCGACCGCGCCACCCAGGCTGGCCGCCACGGCCGCCGTCTGGAACGCACCCGCCGCCGCACCACCCAGGAAGCCGCCAGCGGCACACTTGGGCCAGTCGGTCTTCTGCAAACCGGCACAACCGGTCAATACGCTGGTTACCAGAATCAAAGGTACAGCTGTCCGAAACATGGTCATTATTCTTCACTCCCATGGGGCGGCGGTTCTGCCGCTGATGCGACGGCACTTTGCCATTGCGCTAAGGTTTGTCTGTCGTGAATTCAAGAAGGTTCACCACCCCGAGCATTTAAGTTCACGAACCGGTGATCTGCTTGCCGATTAGGGGTTTGGCCCCGTATTTGCTCAGCGGCTAAGCTGCTTGAGATAGACTGCACAGCCGTTGCATCGGCCTTCACGAGGATTTTTGATGACCGCAGGTTTCTCTACCCGCACGCCCCAGCAAGCGCTGGCCGCCCTGCTCGACCGCTATGCCCCGCAGCGTCTGCTGCTGATCGGCGCCCACGACTTCCCGGCGTTGCAAGCCTTCCGCGAGGCACACCCAGGCACCGAAGTTGCCCTCAGCGCCCCGGGCCTGCTGCCCGCCGAGCTTGCCGCACAGCGTTTCGACCTGGCTGTGGTCATCGATTGCCTGGAACACATTGCGCGCCGTGACGGCTTGCAGTTGCTGGGCGGCATCCGCAACCTCAATGCCAGCCGCATCGCGGTGCTGGCCGACCTGGCTGCGTGCGGCTGGCAGGAAACCGACTTCTTCTCGCTGGCCCTGCAAGCCAGCGAACGCTTCGCCCGCGATGAACAGGTGCTGACGCTGTTCACCTACGATTTGCGCGAATACAAACAGGTGCCCGACTGGCTGAACGCGAAGTTCTGGGCCAACCCGCAAAACTTTGGCAAATACTGGTGGTGATTGAATGAGTAGTACAACTTGCCCCTGTGGCAGCGGGGACCTGTTGCTGGCCTGCTGCGACCGCTACCACGCAGGCCTTGCGGCCCCGTGTGCCGAAAAACTGATGCGCTCGCGCTACAGTGCCTATGTGCTGGGGCGGGTGGATTATTTGCTGGCGACCACGCTGCCGGCGCAGCAACCTGGCCTTGACCGTAATGCCATCGCCCAATGGAGTGCGCAAAGCACCTGGCTGGGGCTGGAGGTGGAAAATACTGAAGTGCTGGGCGGCAAGCCCGAACACGCCTTTGTGACCTTCACCGCCCGCTGGCACGACGAAAGCGGCGAACACAGCCACCGCGAACGCTCGGCCTTTGTGCAGAATCAGGGCCGCTGGTATTTCATTGACCCCACCGTGGCGTTCAAGGCCGGGCGCAACGACAGCTGCCCGTGCGGCAGCGAACAGAAGTTCAAGAAGTGCTGCGCGGGGTATGTGTAAACCAGGCCCGACAGGGTTTTAGGGCCTGGTTCATCCCGAATCAGAACTCCAGTTGCGCCGAGAAAGTCACGGTGCGCGGGTCGCCCAGGTAGCTGCTGTTGAGCCAGTATTCCTTGTTGGTCAGGTTGCTGACGTTCATGCGCAGGGTCAGGTCGTTCTGCGAGATGTTCATGCGATAGCGGGCACCGGCGTCGAAGGTGGTGAAGGCTGGCAGGTCGTAGTCGTTGGCCACGTCGGTGTATTGCTTGCCGGTGTAGAACGCTCCGCCGGTCAGTGCAAGACCCGGTACCGGACTGAGGTCGTACTCGGCGTAGACCTTGGCCAGTTGCTTGGCGACGTTGGTCGGCACATTGCCGTCGTTGGCCGCGACACCGGTTTTCTTGACCTTCGGATCGAGCAAGGTAAAGCCACCGACCACAGTCAGTTCAGGAATCACCTTGCCGGTCACGCTGAATTCCAGACCGTTGTTTTCCTGACGACCATCGACCACATACACATTGCCGCCGGTGGTGTAGCCGTTGGGTTTCTCGATATTGAACAGGGCCAGGGTCAGCAGGGTTTCGCCGAGGGTGGCCTTGGCGCCGATTTCATACTGCTCGCTGACTTCGGGTGCAAAGGTCTGGCCGGCGTTGACCGTGCCGCTGGGTGCCACACCGCCGGTTTCCAGGCCTTCGATATAGGTCACGTAGGTGGTCAGCCACGGCAGCGGCTTGTAGACCAGCGAGATGTTCGGCGAGGTTTCGGTCTTGTTGTAGCGCGTCTCGGTTTCGGCGCTGCCGAAGGCCTTGGCGTACACGAACTCGTTGGCGTAGGTCTTGATCTGGGTGTTGGTCACGCCAAGGATGGTCGACCACTGCTCGTTGAAGGTGATGACATCGCCGATCAGGAAGTTGTTGGTTTCGGTGACGTTGGCCAGACGCTGGTCGCCATGGCCGATGTAATACGACGGCTTGCCGACTTGCGGCCGCTGGCTGAGCGGAATCTCACCGACCGGCGAGGTGTATTGCGGGCCTGGATAGGGAATATGGTCCTCATACTGGCGCTGGCGCGAGGTATTACCCTGATAACCCGCCGTCAGCTTGTGGCCGATAAAACCGGTATCGAACGCTGCATCGACGAACAGATAACCGGATTTTTCTTCGGTATCGATCGGCGCAAAGGCATACAGCGGCTGCGAGTAGCTGCCGGCGCTATAGACCGTCGGGCCGGTGTAGGTGTTTTCGCTGGTGTACTGCGTGGCATAGAACGCACCGCGCAGGGTGAAGGTGTCGTCCAGGCGCCACTTGCCGCGTACACCGGCCTTGTCGCTTTCGAAGTCGGAGAACGACCATTTCTGGCTATACAACTCATCGTTTTTCAGCGACGAAGCACTCGGGCGAAGCCCGCCGTTGCCGAAGTACCAGTAGCTGCTCAGGCCGCGTTGCTCGGTTTTCTTGTGCGAGGCATCGAACTGGATCAACAGGTCGTCGGTGACGTTCCAGTCCAGCGCCAGCGAGAGCATTTCGCGGCGACGCTTGTTCATGTCGATGGCGGTTTCGCCGTCCTGGGTCAGGACGTTGACGCGGTAGGCAAGCTTGCCTTCGCTGTCGATCGGACCGCCAAAGTCGCCGTGCAGGTAGTAGTTTTCGCCACCGGCATTGCCCAGGGTCACGCTGTTGTAGCGCTCGTAGGTCGGGCGCTTGAGCACGTAGTTGACCAGGCCGCCCGGTGAGGCCGGGCCATACAGGAAGCCGGTCAGGCCAGTGATGACCTCAAGCTGCTCCTGCTCTTCCAGGTAGTTGTTGCCGTCGGCGCCAGTGGTAAAGCGCAGACCGTCATTGGCCACGTTAAGGTTGCCGGCGCTGCTGAAACCGCGAATGTTTACCGCACTGGCGTAGCCTGCGCTGGTTGGCGAGTACATCTGGGTGAACGGGTTGTGCTTGATCACATCGTCCAGCGAGGTGGCCTGAATATTCTTCAGCAAGGCCTGGGGCATGACGCTGATCGAGTACGGCGTGTCTTGCAGCTTCATGCCGCCCAGCGCGCCGACGTTGCTGACGTTCTCGCTGCGATAACCGACCGCTTCGCTGCCTTCGCGAGCCACGCTGTTGGCGTTGATATTGACGTCGGAAAGATTGACCGCCCCGTCCTGAATGACCATCAGCGTGTACGTGCCGGCGCCGCTTTGCACCAGTTGCAGGCCGGTGCCGCGCAAGGCTTCTCGCAGTGCTGCGGGTGCATCGAACTGGCCTTGTACTTGCGCACTGCGCTTGCCGGCGACCAGTGCCGGGTCCAGGCTCAGGGCCAGGCCGCTCTGGCTGGCGATCTGGTTCAGAGTGCTGGCCAGGGTGCCGGCCGGAATATCGTAGGCACTGACACCCGCGGCCAGGCTGGCGGCCATTAACGCAGTGCTGGCCAACGGGCTGCCGAGGGCAATGGCGACGGCCAGTAAACCTGGGCGCAGGAAGGTGTCGAGAGAGCGGGACATGGGGACAACTCCGGAAGGGAATGTAAGTCGATGCCCCTTTAGCCGTACGAAAATTCCAAAGTGACAGGGCCTGTTGAAGTTTTTATTCAGGCGACCTGCCGTTGCGCGCCCATCAGTCCAATTGCTGTCAGCTCAACTTGAGATGGGAAGTATCCGGTGGCGGGCCGGCCGGCGGCTTTTTCGCCTGCCCCATGTCACTGCCGGCCGGCGCCAGGCTCAGACCTGTCAGGTCCAGTCGCGGAGCATGGGGGGCGGGTTTGGGGTCCTGCATGTCGCTACCGACCTCGGCCAGCGAAAGGGCCGGCGCATCGACACTGACAAACGCGGCCATGTACACGTCGCGTGGCACCACCTGCAACCGTCCGTCGGCTGGCGTGGCCTTTTTCAGCCAGTTCGGGGCATCGGGCGGCGGCGCCAGCTCGACCTCTTCTATATCCGGGTGCATGTCGAGCATCTCGACCCGAGCACCGGCGCGCTCCAGGGTCGAGCGGTATTTTTCTGCCGCCAGCGCATCGAGGTTGTTCTTGAGCACCAGCCGGCGCCCGGAAAACAGCAGCGCCATGCGCTGGGCATCGGCCTGAAACAACCGCGCCAGGTTGGCTTTGACCTTCGCAGGCTCGGCGCCGTCGACCACCTGGCCGCTGAAGACTATTTCGTAAAGGGTCATTCTGGGCACTCTTGCAACATGTGGCACGAGTATGGCGCAGCCCTTGCCGGCCGAACAAGCTGAGGGGCCAGGCGGTCTAGACTCTGGCAAGATGCCTTGAACGGAGCACATCATGGCCACCCCAAGCGCAATGAACAGAACAGTATTGATCGCCTTTTTACTCTGCGGGCTCAGCGGCTGTTCAAGCTGGTGGAGCCACGCCGACTGGCAGGAACCCCGTGTGCGCCTGCTCAAGGTCGAGGCGGTCAAGGTGCGCCTGTTGCAACAGGACATGCGCCTGTATTTCGAGATCGACAACCCCAACGACTCGCGCCTGCTGGTACGCGCCCTGCGCTATACGGTGGTGCTGGGCGACATTCCGCTGATCGACGACGAAGTCCGTGACTGGTTCTTTGTCGCCGGCCATAGCCATGAAATGCTCGTGGTGCCGGTGCGCACCAACCTGTGGCGCTACGCCAAACCCCTTGCCGAACGCCTCAAGCACCGTGACCAGCCGATCCCCTACCGCCTCGAAGGCAAGCTCAAGACTGGCTTGCTGTTCAGGGACAGCGTGCGTATTGGGCTCGAAGGCGAGATAATGCCCGCCTCAATGACGGAGTACCCCAAATGAACCAGCCCCATGTCCATGGCCCTGATTGCAACCACGACCATGATCATGACCATCATCACCATGACCACGGTCATGTCCATGGTCCGCACTGCAACCACGCCCCTCAGGAGCCGGTGCGCAACACCCTGAAGGATGTCGGTCGCAACGACCCTTGCCCGTGCGGCAGCGACAAGAAGTTCAAGAAGTGCCACGGCGCGTGATACGCCCCGCTTCTATTTGACGGCCTGCCTTGCAGGCCGTTTTCATGTGTACAACTGCATGGAGCCTGCAATGATCGACCTGCACTACTGGATCACCCCCAACGGCCACAAGATCACCCTGTTTCTGGAAGAAGCCGGCCTGCCGTACAGGATATTTCCCGTCAATATCAGCAAGAACGAGCAGTTCAAGCCATCGTTTCTCAGCATCGCTCCCAATAACCGAATTCCGGCCATCGTCGACCACGCGCCCGCCGATGGCGGCGACCCCCTGAGCTTGTTCGAGTCAGGCGCCATCCTGCTGTACCTGGCCGAGAAGACCGGGCGCTTTATCGCCCAGGACCTGCGCGGCCGTCAGGAAACCCTGCAATGGCTGTTCTGGCAGATGGGCGGTCTGGGCCCCATGGCTGGGCAAGCCCACCATTTCAATCGCTTTGCCGCCGAGAAAATTCCTTATGCCATCGACCGCTACGTGAGCGAAACCGCGCGGCTGTACAGCGTGCTCGACAAGCGCCTGGCCGACCGTGCGTTTGTAGCAGGCAATGATTACAGCATTGCCGACATGGCGATTTATCCGTGGATCGCGCGGCACACCTGGCACGAGCAGAAACTGGAGGACTTTGCGAACCTCAAGCGCTGGTATGACAGTATTTCCCGGCGTGACGCGACCCAGCGGGCGTATGCGTGGGTGGACAGGATCGACACTCTGTAGAGCCTTCGCGGCTGAAGCCGCTCCTACGGGGGGTGCGCCGCAGAAATATTCCGCAATAAACCCCGCCTCCACGCTTGCGTGTCGCAGGTCTGCTCTCTAACGTAGCGACCTTTGCAGTTGCCTCGCACGCCGGAGTTTCGCCATGGCCTCGCCCGCCTTTTCTCGTTCGTTTTCCCGTTTCGGTACCGCCGCCCTGGCCACCGGTTTTCTGGGGCTTGTCGGTTGTCAGCTCAACGGTGGCGATAGCTCGACCCTGTTGCCGGACACCGGCACTTTTGCGCTCAAGGGCCTGGCGCAGAACGTCTCGGTGCGGCGCAACCCGCAGGGCATGGCGCTGATCGAGAGCAGTTCGTTCCATGACGCGCTGTTCACGCTGGGCTATGTGCACGCCGGCGACCGCATCGGGCAGATGCTCAATATGCGTTTGCTCGCCCAGGGGCGGCTGGCCGAAGTAGTGGGGGCCGAGGCGCTGCCGGTCGACCGGTTGATGCGCGCGGCCAACCTCAAGCGCAGCGCCAGCGAGCTGTACAAGGCCTCGTCGCCGCGCCTGCAACGCTTCTTCGAGGTTTATGCGCGTGGCGTCAACGCCTACCTGTTCCGTTACCGCGACAAGCTGCCGGGCGATCTGGCCGGCTACCGCCTGGAATACTGGCAGCCCGAAGACTCGGCGCTGATCTTCAGCCTGCTGAGCTTCAATCTGTCGGTCAACCTGCAAGAAGAACTGGCCGCCTTGGTACTGAACCAGAAAGTCGGCGCCGACAAGCTGGCCTGGCTGCTGCCGACCTACCCCGACGAAGCCTTGCCGGTGGCCGAGGCCGAGAAGCTAAAGGGCCTGAACCTGGCAAGCCAGGCGACTGCGCTGAACGATTTGAGTCGGGTGGCAATGCAGCTGTCCGATTTCAACCTGCTGGGCGCGGCGGCGTCGAGCAACTGGGCGGTCGGCCCACAACGCAGCCGCAGCGGCGCCAGCCTGCTGGCCAGCGAGCTGCAAGTGCCAGGCGGCCCGGCGTCGGCCTGGAGCGTGGTGCAGATTCGCGCGCCCAAGTATCAGGTTTCGGGCGTGACCCTGGCCGGTCTGCCGCTGTTCTTGAGCGGTTTCAACGGCAAACTGGCCTGGAGCATGGGCAACCTCAAGGGCGACAACCAGGACCTGTTTCTGGAAAAGCTCGGCCGCGACAACAATCGCTTGATGTATCAGGCCGACGGCAAGTGGCTGCCCGCTGCCAGCCATCAGGAAACCTTCCTGGTCAAGGGCAGCCAGCCGGTGCGTGAAACCGTATACGCCACGCGTCACGGCGTGTTGCTGGATGCCGGCCAGTCGGCCAATGCATTGGGTCTGGCCCTGCAAATGCCTGACTTCAAGGACGACAAAAGCCTGGATGCGTTCTTCGACCTGTCGCGTGCCGGCACGGTCGAAAAAGGCTTCGACAGCACTCGCGAGATCCGCGCCATCGGCTTGAACATGGTCTTCGCCAGTGCCTCGAACATCGCCTGGCAAGTCACCGGCCGCTACCCCAACCGCCGCGACGGCCAGGGCCTGTTGCCGTCGCCGGGCTGGGACAGCCGCTACGACTGGGACGGCTTTGCCGACGCCATGCTGCACCCGTATGACCAGGACCCGCGCCAGGGCTGGCTGGGCACCGCGAACAACCGCGTGATCCCCAAGGGTTACGGCATGCAATTGTCCAACACCTGGGGGGCGCCGGAACGTGCCGAGCGCCTGAGCGAGGTGCTCGCCAACGGCAAGCACGACAGCCGCAGCAGCATTGCCTTGCAGTACGACCAGACCACACCGTTTGCCGCCAGGCTCAAGCAGATGTTCGAGGCACCGGGCATGGGCAAGCCGCTCAAACAGGCCATCGACGCCCTGCCCGAAGCGGACCGCGCCAAGGCCCGTGAAGCCTACAGCCGCCTGATGGCCTTCGATGGCAAGCTGACCGCCACCTCGGCCGATGCCGCGCTGTATGAACTGTTCTTGCAGCAAAGTGCGCAGCAGATCTTTCTCGACGAACTGGGCCCGGCTGACAGCCCGGCCTGGAAAGCCCTGATCAGCCAGTCCCGCTCGGCGTATTCGGCGCAGGCCGATCACCTGTTGGGCCGCGATGACAGCCCGTTCTGGGACGACATCCGCACCCCGCAAAAAGAAGACAAGCCCGCCATTCTGGCGCGCAGCCTGGCGGCCGCGATGACGGCGGGTGAAAGCCAGTTGGGCGGCGACCGCAAGGCCTGGCAATGGGGCAACCTGCACCGCTACGACTGGACGCCATCGCGCGACCCACTGACGCGTTATCTGGGCGGCGAAGGCAACTTCCCGCGCGGCCCGGTCGCGACCGGCGGCGACACCACGACGCTCAACGCCACAGCGTATGCCTGGGGCCAGAGCTTCGACACTCAACCGGTTGCCAGCCTGCGTCTACTGGTCGACTTCAGCCAGGCTGAACCGCTGCAAGCACTGGTCAGCACTGGCCAGTCCGGCAACCCGGCCAGCCCGTATCACGCCAACAGCCTCGACGCCTGGGTCAAGGGCCAGTACACCACCTTGCCGCTGCAGCAGCAAAACTACGAACGCGGCTACGGCAAACAGCGTCTGACCCTGACCCCGGAGAAATAATCCCCAGGCAAAAGCGGCGGGCGTTTCCGAAAACAGGGAACGTCTGCCGTCCTGCAAGGCTCTAACCCGCAGATCCCTTTTGCCAATCGAGCCTACTCAGCCATGAAACTGCTTAGCAGGATGACTTCTGGCGAAGCCGCGTCTTCTCACTGTGACTTTCTTGCCCATGGCGGTGAAGTCGCAGCCTTGCTGCAAAACGGCGCCCTGACCGGCTCGCCGCTGGGCGCACCCGGACGATGGCCGGACACCCTTAAAACCCTCATGACCACTGTGTTTCCGGTGCAGGCGCAAATCGTTGTGTTCTGGGGCCCTGAGTATGTCGCGCTGTACAACGACACCTACGCGCCCACCATCGGCAATAAACACCCGGCAGCGCTGGGGCGTCCGGCCATCGAGCACTGGCGTGAATTGTGGGACGACCTGGAGCCGCTGCTGCGCGGCGTGCGCGAAACCGGCCAGACCTTTTCCGCCAAAGACCGGCCGTTTTATATCGAGCGTCACGGCCGGGGCGAAACCGTCTGGTTCGATGTGTCGTATTCGGCAGTGCGCGAGGCCGACGGTTCGGTCGGCGGCGTGCTGTGCATCGTCACCGAAACCACCGAGCGGGTGCAGTTCGAGCGGCGCCAGGCTTTTCTGCTTGAGCTGGGCAAGCTTCTGCCCTCGATCACCGCCCCCGAGCAGATCGAAGCCACCGTGCTCACCCGGTTATGCGAAACCCTGGGCAATGCCCAGGCCTTTCTTGCCGAAAGCCACAGCGCCGATGACAGCCTGTTCCCGCATAAACCCTCGTCAAACACCGGCCCGTCTTCGCCCTTGCGCCTGGACGCTGCGCAACTCGGGCAATTGCTGGCCGGCAAGAGCGTACTGGCAGACAGTACAGGCACTCCCGTTTCGCGCCTGTTCGTGCCGGTGCTGCGCCACGGCCAGCTGGAAGCGGTGTTGAGCGTGCAGCGCAACGGTTCAGCAGGCTTCGACAACCACGAAGTCCTTCTGGCCGAAGAAGCCGCTCAACAGGCCTGGCAGTGGATCAACCATGCCCGCGCCGAAGCTGCCTTGCGTGCCAGTTCTGCACAGTTGTCGGCAATGTTCGACCAGGCCGGTGCCGGCATCGCCGTGTGCGACACCGCCGGTGCCATCGTGCGCGCCAACGATCGCTACTGCGAGATCGTCGGCCGCAGCCGCGAGGCGCTGTTCGGCCTGCATATCGAAGACATCACCCACCCCGAAGATGCTGCGCTGCATACCCTGAGCGGTGGTCGCAACCTCGACAACATGACGCCCTTCGTCATCACCAAGCGTTATACCCGGCCCGACCGCCGCCTTGTATGGGTACAAAACCACATCACCCCGCTGCGCGACGATCAGCAGCGTTTCAGTGGCCTGCTGTGCGTATGCGTGGACATCACTGCGCGAATCAACGCTGAAGCCAGACTGCGTGAACTCAACGAAAGTCTTGAGCAGCGCGTGGCCGCCACACTGGCCCAGCGCGAACAGGCCATCGTGCAACTGCACGAGTCGCGCAAGCTGGAGATGGTCGGCCAGCTCAGCGGCGGCATCGCCCATGACTTCAATAACCTGCTGACCCCGATCATGGCCTCGCTGGAGCTGATCCGCCGCCGCTCGCCCGACGCGCAGGCCACCCGCTTGCTCGACGGCGCGTTGCAGGCCGCCGACCGGGCGCGCATTCTGGTTGGCCGCTTGCTGACCTTTGGCCGGCGACAGGCGCTCAAGCCGCAGGCAGTGGTTTTGCACACGCTGGTCAGTGACATGAACGAGCTGATCCAGCGTTCGCTAGGGCCGATGTTCGAAGTGGTCATCGATATTCCCGAGCACTTGCCGGCCGTGTTCGTCGACCCGCATCAACTCGAATTGTCAGTGCTCAACCTGGCCGTCAACGCCCGCGATGCCATGCAGGAAGGCGGGCAACTGAGCATTACCGCGCAACGGGCCACGGTTGCTGACGAGCAGATCAACAGCCTGAGCGCAGGAAACTATGTGCAACTGGTGGTGGCCGACAACGGTAGCGGCATGAGCCTCGACACCCTCAAACGCTGCGTCGAGCCGTTTTATTCGACCAAGGGCGTGGGCAAGGGCACCGGGCTTGGGCTGTCGATGGTTCAGGGCCTGGCACTGCAATCGGGCGGCGGTTTCGACATTGCCTCCCAGGAAGGCCAAGGCACACAAGTCATGCTCTGGCTGCCGCTCAGCGACGTGCCCGCTACGGTCGAGACAGATGAACCGACCTGCGCACCTGTCGCGCCCTGCCCGGCGCATGTATTGCTGGTCGATGATGAAGACCTGGCGCGCTACGCGACCGCCCTGCAACTGCGTGACCTGGGCTATCAAGTGACCGACACCGACTCGGCGCACCAGGCGCTGCAGATGATCGCAGCCGGCTTGCGCCCTGACCTGCTGATCACCGACCACGCCATGAGCGACAAGACCGGCGCGCAACTGGCTGCGGAAATCCGCCAGACCATCGCGCACCTGCCGGTGCTGATCATTACCGGCTACGCCAATCTGAAACCCGGACAGGCCGAGGACTTCGTCGTATTGGCCAAACCGTTTCGCCGCGACGATATCGCTGCGCGGGTGGCGCAGTTGGTTCAGCGTACGGATGAATGACGATCTGGCCGGCCATCAATGCGCCAGCCAGTTTCTATAAAACCCAGTGTCGCGATGTTCTTGTCCTTGGTCTCGAACATGATGTTGAAACGCTCGACGGGCTATGAGTCACGACCTCGATCAGTTTTTCACGAGCCACCTGGAGGGTGGCGCTGTTCATCCAGCGCAAGGTGATGGCCAGTGGATTGAATGGCCCTACAGATTTTTCCATAAACCTTGTAAGACTTGCTCGTTAATCCAGCAGAAGCCTTCTGACGCTCGTTGACAGAAAAAACGCCCCATCGTGTAGGCAATCGACACAGGCCAAGCGCCTGCCGACATATCAGGCCGTTACTCGTAAAAAAGACGCTGCATAACGCAAATTGATACCCACTTCAGAAGTGCTCTCGACTTGTTAAGATTCCGCCTTTTTTGCCCCGAACCTGGCACGTCGAAAATGGAATGGCAAGACCTGATCGTCAACGGAAAATCTTACAGCATGGCTCGTTTGCAGCCATTCGTGCGGGTCTACGCCATTGCGGGCGAGCAAGTCACAGTCCGATTCGAGTTTGGGCTTCACTGTTTTACGGACGACAAAGGCAGCGGTGAGCAGATTCATCACAAAGGAGAAATTCGCTATTTTTCCCTGGATCGATACGAATGCAGTCAACAACTAAATAACTACATTGATCGTCGTTTTTTTGAAGGATGTGCAGTGCCGCATAACAGTAAAAAAGGCGGTAGACGCTACTTCTGCCTTGATCTGCATGACTATGCAATTTTCTTTTCCATCAGCAAGCCTCAGGGCACCACCAATCGACTGAGAATTTTCGTCATCTCGGCATATGAAGTTGAACAGTGGGGCAGGCATTCTCTGCCCAAGGGCAGGCCGTTCAACGTGCGATACATATTGGAAAAGAGAAACAAAGGCGAGTCCGTATAACAAAAAAAGCCCCAAGGCTTGCGCCTTGGGGCTTTTTTTTGATTTCTGCATCGGCCTTTTCTTTCAGCTGTCGCTTATCCCGCTCACTGGCTGGGAGGACTTGCGTCCCGAAATTGACACCCCTTCAAGGAAGGTTCCGGTCTGTGTCAACGGCGCCAAGACTATCAAGAACTCCCCTACAGTTCAACGATTGCCTGGAGCCTTTGTGTTTCTCTTGGCACCAATGGGCGTAAAACGCTCGCCCAGCCAGCACTGGATCGCCGGTTTCTGATAAACGCACGTGCATCCGCATGGCTGTAGAAAGGCAACAGGTCGCTGCTCAAGCGCAATTGGGCATCCAGATTATGATATGCACGGTTTAATACAGCGCATTCATCGGGAGGCACCATGTCCATCTCCATCTACTACAGCGCCAAGCGCAAAACACCCCTGAGCCCCGCCGAGATCGCCGAAGCCACGGAGATCATTGGGCGTTTTAGCGTCGATCAGTCAATTCTTGATTATCTGGCCAGCGGCGAAGGCTTGAACTGGGAATCGTTAGACGTTCAGGTCAATCGCATGGCCGACGTTTTCAGCGGCTCGACCAAGCTGCCCGACAATACCGAAGACGCCACCTGGGTCGGCGTGCAGCACTGGTGCCAGTGCCTGAGCCATTTACGCAGCGCACTGCCTGATTGTGAATGGCGCGTGGCGGTCGAGGATCATGAAATCCATTGGGACGCTGCGTTATCGGTGTATGACCCCAGCCGCTAATCGTATTTGAAATCCACGCTGATCTTCGCGCTGTCCAGCGGCAGGCTGACCTGGCACTGGCTCCAGGGCTGGCCGTCGGCGTACAGGCCATTGACCATGAAGTATTCACGCAGCCGGGCCAGCAGCACCAGAATATCGTGGTCGGTGCGGGCATTGGGCGGCATGAACCACTGCAGTTCGCCGTGCTCGTCGAGGTAGTTGAAATGCAGCCTGGCATGGTCGGCTTCATAGGAAACCCAGGCGTCCAGATACGCCACGCGGGCGTTCTTGGGCACTATGGCGAGCAGAATCTCACCCAGTTCCTGATAAATGTCGTCGTCCCTGTTCATGCATCACCCGGTTCATTTTCACGAAACGGTCAGAGGCGGCAAATGCGTAAAAGTTTCCTTCTTTAAACATATCGGCTGATTCACGCCCGGTATTTAGCGAGCATGCACCATTTGATTTGAGAATAATTACCATTTATCTTGCGCACATCTTTAGGGGCCTCTATTAGAGGGAATGCGCCGGTGGGTAACGATCATCTCGGGCTTTTATACGCAGAGCACAACAGCTGGTTCAAGGGCTGGTTGTATCGCCGGCTGGGTTGCGGCGCCCAGGCGGCGGACCTGGCGCAGGATACGTTCGTGCGTATTCTGCAGGCGCAACGCAAGGCCAGCGAGCCCCTGAGCCTGGCTCGGCCACGGGCTTATCTGGCCACCGTCGGACGGCGTCTGGTGTATGACCATTTGCGCCGTCAGTCGCTGGAGCAGGCGTATCTGGACATGCTTGCACTGATGCCCGAAACCCTGGCGCTGTCGCCGCAGGAGCTGTGGCAGATGCGCGAAACCCTGGCCGAGCTGGATGCACTGCTCGACGGCCTCAAGCCCATCGTGCGCACGGTATTTTTGCTCGCCCAGCTTGAAGGGCTGAACTATGTAAAGATCGCCCGCCAGTTGAATATCGGCGAGCGCACGGTCAAGCGTCATATGGCCCAGGCGTTCGAGGCCTGCATTCTGTTCGAGTGGGAACGCTGATGCCCGCCCATGAGTCGCCTATCAGCCGTGAAGTCGCCAAACAGGCCGCGCACTGGCTGATGCTGATGCACGACGGCCCGCTCAGCGCCAGCCAGCAGCAAGCCTGCGAGCGTTGGCGCAGTGCCGAACCCGAACATGAACGCGCCTGGCAGCGGGTGCAGCGAATCCAGCAGCAACTCGGCGTGCTGCCACCGCACATGGCCATGGGCACCCTCAATCGCCAGCGGCGCCAGACCCTCAAGACTTTGCTGGTACTGGCCGCCGTGCTGCCGGCCGGTTACCTGGGGTATCGGGCCACGCCGTGGCGGGAATGGACGGCGGACTACCGCACCGCTGTGGGCGAGCGCCGGCAGATCGAACTGGCCGACGGCAGCCTGCTCGACCTGAACACCGATACCGCCATCGATGTGCAGTTCAGCGCCGATCAACGCTTGATCCGCCTGCTGCGTGGCGAGTTGCTGATCACCAGTGGCGCTGACCGTAACAGTCCCGTGCACCGGCCATTACGGGTGACCAGCCAGCACGGCCAGATGCAGGCGCTGGGCACTCGTTTCAGCGTGCGCCAGCTAGAGGCGCAGACCCGCCTGGCGGTGTTCGAAGGCCAGGTGCGCGTCACGCCGCTAAGCGCTACGCCTGCGGTGATCGGCGCGGGCGAACAGGTCAGCTTCAATGCCAGCGGCATCGGCCCTAAACAGATAGCGTTTGAGCAGGACAACCTGTGGAGCAAGGGCCAGTTGATCGCCGACGACATGCCGCTGGACAACTTTCTGCGTGAGCTGAGCCGCTATCGCCCCGGCCTGTTGCGCTGCGACCCGTCGGCACGCGGGTTGCGCATCAGCGGCGGCTTTCAACTGGACAACACCGACGCCATTCTCGCCGCCCTGCCGACCACCTTGCCGGTGCAGGTCGAAAGCCGCACACGCTATTGGATTACGGTAAATAAAAAATAACTGGCCCCTTTTTCAGGCTCGTCAGTCCTTTGATTTAAATCTGCAAACATAATCGAAGGACACACTTCATGCGTCACCAATCGACCTCATCGCCTACGCCGCCTGGCAAGCACCGCCTGCTCGCCTTGTGCGTATTCGCCGCAGCGCTCAATGGCCTGCCTGCTGCCAGTTGGGCCGCACCACAAGGCAACGCGCATCCGTACAGCATTCAGGCCGGCAGCCTGTCCCGCGCACTGGCGCAGTTTGCCGCCGAGTCCCGGGTGACCGTGCAGTTTGCGCCGGAGCTGACCCGTGGCCTGTCGTCGAGCGGTCTCAATGGCAGCTTCAGCGTCGAGCAAGGCCTGGCCACGCTGCTGGCCGGCTCCGGGCTTGAAGCGGTGCGCTTGAGCGAGGGCGTCTACGGCCTGATCAAGCGTGCGGGCGCAGGCGATGCGCTGACCCTGGGCGCAACGAATATCTCTGGCGCAGCCGTCGAGTCGGCGTGGGGGCCGGTCGATGGCATCGTCGCCAAACGCAGTGCCAGCGGCAGCAAGACCGACAGTGCGCTGAGCGAAATCCCGCAGACCATCAACGTCGTCACTCAGGACGAGATCAGCCTGCGCGGCGCGAAAACCGTGACCGAGGCGCTGCGCTACACGCCGGGCATGACCGTGGGCGGCTTCTCGGACCGGGTGAAGATTTTCGACGAACCGACCTCGCGCGGTTTCTCGCCCACCCCGCTGTACATCGATGGCCTGCACCTGCCCTACGGCGGCGGCAGCACCGGTGGCTCGCTGCAAATCGACCCGTACACGCTGGAGCGCATCGAAGTGCTCAAAGGCCCGGCCTCGGTGTTGTATGGCCAGAACCAGCCCGGCGGCATCGTCAATATGGTCAGCAAACGCCCGACCGCCACGCCGCTGCATGAAATCAAGCTGGGCGGCGGCAGCTATGACCGCAAGTACGGCGCCTTCGATATCGCAGGTCCGCTTGATGATCAGGGCGAGTGGCTGTATCGCTTGACCGGTGTGGTCAACGACAGCGGCTCGTCGATCGACTACGCCGATCAGAATCGCCTGCTGCTGGCGCCGAGCCTGACCTGGCAGCCTGACGAGCGCACCAGCATTACCCTGTTCGCCCAGTACCAGAAAGACCGCGACACCCCCGAAGCCCAGGGCTTGCCGGCCTACGGTACGCTGTACAACACCCCCAACGGACGGATCAGCCGCTCGTTGTTCATCGGCGAACCGGGCGTCAACAAATACGACCGCGAGCAGTTCGTGGTCGGCTATGAAGCTGCCTTTGAGCTCAACGATATCTGGACCCTCAGGCAGAACGCCCGCTACGCCTACGTCGACGACCGCTATACCGCGCCGCTGCATGGTTATGCGTTCCCGACCAACCCGGTCACCGGCCTCAACGACCGCAGCTACCAGACCCGCTACGGCGTCGACTGGGCGCAGACCAACAAGGTCTACGGCATCGATAACATCGCCCAGGCGAAATTCAACACCGGCGCGCTGGAACACACCGTGCTGCTGGGCCTGGATTACTACCATTTCAACTCGCAGTTTCTGGGCCGCTACGACCGCAGCGGTGCCGGCATCGACCTGTACAACCCGGTATACGGCAGCGCGTTCAACTTCACCGCGCCTTACCGCTGGGACAACACCATCCGGCAGACCGGCCTGTATGTGCAGGATCAACTGCGCTGGAACAACTGGTTCCTGACCCTGGGCGGTCGTTACGACGTCGCCGAAACCGATAACAAGGCGCCGCTGGCCGGCACCCACAGCAACGTCAAGGACGAGAAATTCACTGGCCGCGCAGGCCTGGGCTATCAGTTCGACAATGGCCTGACGCCGTACATCAGCTACGCCGAGTCGTTCTTGCCACAAACCGGCACCGACGCCGGCGGCAGCCCGTTCGAGCCCACCAGCGGCAAGCAATACGAAGCCGGGATCAAGTACGAACCCAAGGCTATCGATGGCTTTATCCAGTTGTCGGTGTACCAGATCGATCAGGAAAACATGCTGACCAACGACCTCAGCAACCCGATGTTCAGCATCCAGAGCGGCGCGGTACGCTCACGCGGCGTCGAGCTGGAAGGCAAGCTCAACGTCACTAATAACCTGCGCCTGATGGCGGCGGTGTCGCGCAACCAGAATAAATGGCACAGCAGCAACGACGGCCGCGAAGGCCGCACCGTGGCCTCGCGTCCACCGCTGACCACCTCGGCGTGGGTTGATTACAGCTTCGACGCCAGTGCGCTGGCAGGTCTTGGTGCCGGACTGGGCGTGCGCTATGTGCGCGGTAACTACGGCTCCGATTACGCCGAAGATGCGTTCCAGATTCCGTCGTATACCGTCTACGACGCGATGCTGTCCTACGACCTGGAAAAATCCCCGCTGCATGTCAAAGGCGTCGCCGTTAAGCTCAATCTGGAGAACCTGACCGACAAGAAATACGTCAGCAGTTGCGGCAGTGACCTGGACTGTTACTACGGCGAGAGCCGTACGTTGACGGCGGATGTGACTTACAACTGGTGATCGGCCGGCAAACCGGAAATCATCACAAAACATAACGATTCCTATTTACTTCATGCGCGCCGCCTCCCTATCATCCACCGTCTTGCGTCGTACCGGCGCTGATCGATAACCATGGAGGCGTGCTCATGGAGTGGAACGGCATCAATCTGCGCTGGGCCTACACCGACCTGTTGCTGGGCCTGAGCCGCCGGACCCAATGCGTGCAGCGCGCCATGGATGTGCTGCACGACGCCTTTATCCGCTTTGTGCTGGTCAGCCAGCGCACCGCCATCGAGCAGCCCCACGCTTACCTGCGCAAGGTCGCGCATTCGGTGCTGACCGATCACTATCGCGAGGCGGCACGCTATTACCCGTTGCCTGAAGGCGAAGGCCTGCTGGAACCGTGGATTGAACAGAGCGGTGATGCCGGTTTTGCGCCGTCGCCCGAGCACCTGGCCGATCTGCAACAACGCCTGAGCGCCTTACAGCGCATTCTCGACTGCCTGCCGCCACGCTGCCGCGAGGTTTTCTGGCTGGTGCGCATCGAAGGTCATAAACAGGCAGATGTCGCCCGCATGCTGGATATTTCCCTGTCGATGGTCGAACACCACCTGATCCGCGCCCTGCTCGACCTGCGCAAGGCCAAGGCGCTGCTGCAACCATGAACGACCGCAGTCACCAGGCCGCACGCTGGTTTACCCGTCTGCTCGACCTGCCCGCCGACCACCCCGAGCGACTGGCCTTCGCCCGCTGGTTGGCCGAAGACCCGCGTAACACGACCGAGTATCAGAGTTTCAGTGAGCTCTGGAGCGACTTTTCCAGCACCGGGCAAACCCACACGCTGGCCGGTGCCATGGAACGTGTGGGCCGCCGACGCTTCATGCGTGGTGGCCTGCTGGGCCTGTTGCTGATGGGCAGCGCGGCCGGCTGGCTGACGTGGCGTCAGCGCTACGGTGTGCAGCAGCGTTATTTCACCGGCATCGCCGAGCAACAGCGCCTGGCCCTCGACGACGGCAGCCAGGTATTGCTCGACGCCGACAGTCGCCTGCACGTGCGCTACAACGCCAGCACCCGGCAGTTGTACCTGCTGCGTGGGCGGGCGATTTTCGATGTGCGCCGCGACACCGGCCGGCCCTTCACGGTGGACGCGGGGCTGGCGCAGATCACCGTGCTGGGCACCCGCTTTGTGGTCGAGCGCTTTGCCGATCAGGTACAGGTCAGTGTCGAGCATGGCCAGGTAAGGCTGAGCAACGAACACACAGCGTTGCTGCTGGGCACCGGCCAGGTCGGGCGCTGCACGGCCAATGGCGAACTGCAACGCTTGAGCCGTTCAGCAGCGGCAGCGTTCAGTTTTGCCGAGGGCAGCCTGAGTTTCGAGGCCGCCTCGCTGAGTGAAGTGGCCGCCGTGCTGTCGCGCTATCGTCGCCAGCCCTTGCAGGTTAAGGGTCAGCCGGCGCAGCGCCTGAACGCCGTGGTGCGCCTCAACGACATCGAAACGTTTGTGCAGGCGCTGCCGGAACTGGCGCAAGTGCAGTTGCAAACCCGTGACGGAGTGACCTGGCTGGTGCCACGTTAAACGTGTCGTTATAAAAATCTGCGACACGGCATCAGGGTTTTTCTCGCGGTGGCGTCAATGAGTATCAGCCCACTAAAACGAGAAACACCTGCCATGCTTCACGCTCCGTTCAAGGCCCTGGCGGTCGCCAGTACACTCATGTTCGTGGTCCAGGCCCAGGCCGCCAGTCTCGACATCGACTTGCCAGCCCAGGCATTGAGCCAGTCGTTGCACCAGTTCAGTCAGCAAGCCGGTATCAGCCTGGCCGCCGATGAACAACTGGTCGCCAACCGCCGCGCGCCGGCCCTCAAGGGCAATTTTGAAGTCGAGACCGCGCTGCGCCAGTTACTGGGCGGCAGCGGTCTGATCCTCAAGCGCCAGGGCGACCTGTGGCTGGTGCTGGCACCGGCCTCCTCCAGCGCGGTACAACTGGATGCAACGACTATTTCCGGGCTTGCCGGTGAGTCGGCGTATGGGCCGGTGGACGGTTATGTGGCGACCCGCAGTGCGACCGGCACCAAAACCGACACGCCGATTCTGGAGATCCCGCAGGCGATCAACGTGGTGACGGCCGATCAGGTCGAGACGCAAGGCGCGCGTAATCTGTCGCAAGCGTTGCGTTATACACCGGGCCTGGACACCGGTGGTTTTACCGAACGCAATGTGATTGCCGATGAAATCTCCAGTCGTGGCTTTGCACCTACGCCGCTGTATCTGGACGGCGCCTACCTGGCGTATGCCGGCAGTCTCGGCGGCGCGCCGCAGATCGATCCCTACACGCTGGAGCGCATTGAAGTGCTCAAGGGCCCTGCTTCCGTTCTGTATGGCCAGAACCAGCCGGGTGGCCTGATCAATCTGGTCTCCAAGCGCCCGGCCACCGAACAGCGCACTCAGGTCAAACTGGGCACCGGCAGTTACAGCCGGGTCAATGGTGCTGTCGATACGCGCGGGCCGCTCAATGACGCGAGGGAATTCTCGTATCGGCTGATCGGCGTGGTCAAAAAGGGCAATGAGCAGGTCGAGCACGCGCACAGCGAGCGCATGCTGCTGGCGCCGAGCCTGACCTGGGCGCCCAATGAAGAGACCTCGCTGACCGTGCTCGCTCACGTTCAGCGTGATGACGGCGCGGCCGATTATCAGGCCGTGCCGCGCATCGGCGCGCTGGAGCGTGGCCCCAACGGCCAGCGCATCGACCGCGACTTTTTCTCCGGTGATTCGGCCTGGAACGACTACAAGCGTGATCAATGGATGGTCGGCTACGACTTTAGTCATCGCTTCAATGATGAGCTGAAGTTTCGCTCCAGCGCGCGCTACATCGACCTGAACGACCGTTACAAAGGCTTCTACCTGCGCAGCTTTGTCAGCGAAGGCGACGTGACCGATTACACCCAGGCCAATCGCGTCAAACTCGACTGGCAACAGCACAACACCACCTACACCGTCGATAACAACCTGGAGTACACCTTCAACACCGGCGCCCTGCAACATACCGCGCTGGCCGGTGTGGACTACCGCGAGTTCACCCGCAAGTACCACGGCTACAACGCTTACAACGTCTTGCCGATCAACCTGTACGGTGCCAACAATAACTACGACACCAGCAGCCTGCTGCCCACGCTGGACACGCGCTGGGACAACAGCGTCAAACAGGTCGGCGTGTACCTGCAGGACCAGATCAAACTGGACAACTGGATACTGACCCTGGGCGGCCGGCATGACTGGGCCGAAATCGACAACAAGGACCTGGTCGCCAGTACCGTCACCGAACAGCGTGATCACAAGTTCACCGGCCGTGCGGGACTGACCTATGTCACCACGTTTGGTCTGGCGCCCTATGTCAGTTTTTCGCAGTCCTTCGTGCCGACGCTCGGCACCCAGGCGCCAGAACGCGGCGGCAAAGCCTTCGACCCCACCGAAGGCGAGCAATACGAAGCGGGTGTGAAATACCAGCCGCTGGAACGGACGCTGATCACCGCCTCCGTGTTTCAACTCAAGCAGAAGAACGTCCTGACCGGCGACACCCTCTACCCGCAGTACTCGGCAGCGTCTGGAGAGGTGCGCACGCGCGGCGTCGAACTGGAAGTCAAATCCAGTATTGCCAACGTTGATGTACTGGCGTCGGCCAGTTACCTCGACTCGTTCTACACCAAGACCACTGACGACACGAAGGGCAACCGCAACGAGACACAAGCACCGGTTTCAGCGGCCTTGTGGATCGACTACCACTTCACCCAGGCCGTCATCAACGGCCTGACCTTTGGCGCCGGCGCCCGCTACACAGGACGTAAACAGGGCGACGCCGCCAACAGCTTCGAAGTGCCGGGCTTTGTGGTCTATGACACGACGGTGAGCTATGACCTGGGCAAAGCGTCCCCCGACTTGCGCGGCATGCAAGCTCGCCTGAACGTGCAGAACGTGTTTGATCGTGAGTACGTATCAAGCTGCAATTACTCGTTCGGCTGCTATTACGGCCAGGAACGCGTGGCCGCGCTGGAAGTGTCGTACGACTGGTAACATGCCCCGCTGCGATCATCGATAAGGATTCTTCAATGCGCCTGACCATGAACTGGCAAGCTCTTGAACATCAGTTGTTCGACTCGGCGCGGCAGGTTCTACAAGCGCATCTCGATCAAGGCGAAGGCCCGCTGTATGCCGCCGCCTTTCATGCCAGCTATCGCGAAGAGGATGCAGTGCTGTCACTGCCCTCCTTCGCCGCCAACAGCCTGCAAGCCCTCGAAGAAAACGATCCTGACCCGCAGGATCAAAGCTTCAGTTCGGTGAAATGGAACCCGGCGGACTGGCAGTGGGACTGGGATGTCGATGACTACGCCAGCGCAGAACTGATCGCGCTGGATGAGCCGCTGCAAGCCTTTGCCACTCGCGCGGGCGCTGGCGAGTGGCGCAGCGCCGAGCGGCGTTTCCTGGTGACTGTGGCACGGGCCGCGCGGGCGCTGGGCAAGCATTTCAGCGGGCATCCGGGCGTGACCGAACACTTCGTGGTGATCTTTCACGATTTTGGCGGCGATATCGCGCTGGCCAAACGCAGTATCAGCCGTGAGCAGTTTGAAGCATTGTTCCCGGTTGAACTGGACATCGAGAACACGCTTAAACACGTCAGTACGCTGCCGTTGCCTGAGCAGGCGGCGTTCTATTTAAGCCGCTTGCACCGCTTTGACGGCGTCTCCTGCGAAGTCGCCGAGCCTTGGCTGATTGCACATGGCAGCGTGGCGCAAGCGGGTTTGCTCGAGCAATTGAAGCACCACAAAGAGGCTACATCCGCCGCCCGTATTCTGGGCCTGGCAGGCTGTGCCGATCCGATCGTGATCGATGCCCTGCGTCAACAAGCCCTGCACACCGACCAGCCGCCGTTGCGCAACTGGTGCGCTACATCTTTGGGGTATCTGGGCGATTACGACTGGCTGATCGAGCAAGCGGCGGACATTGCTGTCAGCGGCTTTTGCGCCAACTTCGGCAGTTTCCGCTCGCGAGGTGCACACCCGGTGGTGCTGGACCCAGCGCCACTGCAACGTTTGCTGGAACAACGCCCGGAACTGAGGCTGGCGATTGAAGAGGCACAGGCACAGACCTGAGAAGCGCCTGGCTTCTCAGGTTTGCAACCCTGCCTTACCAGCGATACCCCACCGTGCCATACACCGTGCGTTGTTGCCCGTACTGACAGCCCACGTCGCTATAGCAGCCGGTCACATAGCGTTTGTCGAACAGGTTGCTGGCGTTGAGCGAGAGTTCGGCGCCATCGAGCCTGGCGTCGAGCTTGCCCAGCTTATAGCTGGCTTGTGCGTCGACCACCGTGAAGCTGTCGACCTTGAAGCTGTTGGCCGTGTCGCCATAGGTGCTGCCGACATAGCGCGTGCCGGCGCCCAGGCTCAAGCCATTGAGCGGGCTGCTCTGGAAGGTATAGATGCCCCACAACGAGGCCATGTGCTCGGGAACCCGGAACGGTGTATTGCCTTTGTTGCCGGCCTCGGAGCGGGTGACTTCGACGTCATTCCAGGTGTAGCTGCCGATCAGGCTCAGGCCCTGAACAGGCTCGGTACGCGCTTCCAGCTCGATACCGCGTGAGCGCACTTCGCCTTCCTGGCGGCTGAAACCGGCGACGGTTTCGGTGTAGTTCTGGCGGGTCAGGTCGAATGCGGCAAGGGTGTACAGGCTGTTAGCGCCGGGCGGTTCGTATTTCAGGCCGATCTCGTACTGGCGACCCTGCTCGGGTTTGAGCGGGGAGCTGTCAGCGGTAAATCCGGCCACCGGCAAGAAGGACTCGCTGTAGCTGATGTACGGCGCCAGGCCGTTATCGAACAGATAAAGCAGGCCAGCACGGCCGCTGAAGGCTTCGTCGGTGAGGGTCTGCGGCGAGCGGGCGTCGTTCTGGTCCACGGCCTGGTCGTAGCGACCACCGAGCAACAGCACCCACTGGTCAAACCTGAACTGGTTCTGCAGATAAACACCGGTCTGCTTCATCTTCTGTTCGTAATCGGCAGAGCTGAACGGCAGGAACGTCAGTGGCTGGCCATAGACCGGGTTGAACAGGTCAAAGGTTTGCAGCACGAAATCCAGCGTCTGCTTTTGCTTGAACACGCCGTCGTTGTAGTCGACACCTGCCAGCAGCGTGTGCTCGATGGGGCCGGTGGAGAAGTTGGCCTGGATCTGGTTGTCCAGCGTGAACAGCCGGCCATTGCCACTGCGCTGATCGTTATAGCGCGAGAACTGATCGCCGGCCGGGCCAAAGATCGCCAATTCAGAACTGGCCTGGCGATAGTCGCTGTAGCGCAGGTTCTGGCGCACCGTCCACACCTCATCGAAACGATGCTCGAACACATAACCCAGCGAGGTCTTCTCGTTGGTCATGAAGTCATAGGCGCTGTCGCCCACATAGGTGTCGCGGCCCAACCGGCCCCGTGCATCACGATTGAGCGTACCGGCAGCCGGCAAGGCGTTGGCGAAGTTGCCGGTCTGTTTCTGATACTCGGCCAGCAGGGTCAGTTCGGTGTTCTCGTCGGGCCGATAGCTCAGCGACGGTGCCAGAAACTGCCGGCGATTGGTGATGTGCCCGGTCTGCGCATCGCCTTCACGCAACAGCCCGGTCAGCCGATAGCTCCAGACGCCTTCGTCGTCGATGGCATCTCCCAGATCCAGCGCGCCCTGGCGGTAATCATGATTGCCGCCTTGCAGTTGCACCTCATGCAGCGGTTGCACGGTGGGACGCTTGGAGATCAGGTTGATCTGCCCGCCCGGATCGGCCGCGCCGTACAACACCGAACTGGCGCCACGCAGCACTTCGATGCGCTCCAGGCCGTAAGGCTCCGGCGCGTCCCAACCGAGAAAGTTGGGCAAAAACGTGCGCGTGCCGTCGCGCAGCATGCGCCCGGTGCCTTGCTGAAAACCGCGGATGGTCATCTGGTCGGTGACGAACTGCGGCCCGGCCAGCTCGGTATTGATGCCGGGCGTATAGCGCAGTGCCTGGGAAACGGTCTTGGGCTGCTGGGCCTCGATCTGCTGGCGGGTCACCACCGAGACCGAATACGGCGTTTCGACCAGTGCGGTGTCGGTCTTGGTGCCGGCGGTACCGCGCTTGGCCACATAGCCGTCTTCGGCGGTCACGGCACTGTAGGCCTGGCCACCGATGGTGGTGACCGGCAATTGCAGGGTCGAATCTTCGCTGACGGCCAGCAAGGTCACGTACGGCCCGTCGATGCTGTAACGAATCCGGGTACCGGCCAGCAACTGGCGCAGCGCTTGCTCCGGTTCCATCTGCCCGGCCACCTGACGGCTGCTCAGGCCGATGACCAGGTCCTGGTTATAGATGATTTGCAGGCTGGCCTGATTGCTCAGCAGGCTCAGGGCCGAGGCCAGGGACTGGGCCGGAATGTTCAGCGCCAGAGGTTGCGCCAGCGCCGGCGTGGCGGCGGCCAGCATACTGCCCAGCAAGGTTGCGCCCAGGCTTGCCGACCAGCGCCGCTTGAATGTTTGCTTGTCCATGATGCTCCGAAGGTCTTGTCGTTATGCAGATGCCGGACCGACGAATGGAGGAGCAAAACGTTCAGAAAATAGTGGGTAGATCTGTAGGAGTCGCTTTAGCGGCGAACAGGCCCGACAAGCCGCACGCCTTCATGCTCGCGGATGCTGAGCGGCAGGATGCGTGGCAATTCGCTGATCAGCCGCTCCAGGTCGGCTGTCTTGTACGTGCCGCCCAGGCGTAACTCACCCAGGGCATCGTCGTTCAACTGCAAGGGCCGCGTCAGGTAGCGGTTCATCATGGGCACGGCATCACGCAATGCCGTGGCGTCGAACATCAACCGGTCGCTGCGCCAGGCCTGGGATGCGACAGGGTCGACCCGGCTGACCTGCGCGGCGGCTCCCTGGCTGAAACGGGCATGCAGCCCCGCCGTCAATTCCACCGGGGGCTCGGCGGCTGCGGAGTGAGGCGTGACCAGGACCCGGCCTTCGCTGACCGTGACCGTGGTGGCCTGTGCTGCACTCCAGATATTGAAATGGGTGCCGGTGACCCGCACCTCGGCGTTGTCGGTGTCGATCACAAAGGGCCGTTGCGCATCGCGTGCGACATCGAAGAATGCCTCGGCATCGTGCAACTGCACACGCCGCTCCTGCCGGTAGGCCAGATAAATCAGCGAGCTATGACGGTTCAGCTCCACACGGCTGTCGTCCGGCAGCACGACAGGACGGCGGGCGTCTGAGGCTGCGTAGTAACGTGCATTGCCCGGCAACCAGCCGGCAGACCAGCCAGCGGCCCAGCACACGCCGAGCACCAGCACCGCCGCTGCGGCCTGAGCCGCCTGCACAAAACGCCGGCGCCGCACTGGCCGGGCGGCCTGCGTCGCGAACGGCAGTTGCTCGCTGACCGACCAGATCCGGCAGATCAGCGCATATTCGGCAGCGTGTCGTTCGTGCTCGTGGTACCAGCGCAGGAAGGCCTTGCGGTCAGCCTCGGAACACTCCTCGAAATGCAGACGCACACACCAGTCGGCAGCGGCCTTGCTGACCGGATCGGGTTGTCGTGGAAGTTCGGACATCGTGGCAGGAGTCAGAATAAATATGCCGGCAGTCTATCCCATGCACCGGTGTTGCGGCGATGCGGCGCGGTGAGCAAGGATAGTTGTTGAAAATCGTTATTATTCAGCATAAATTCTGCGTCCACCGGGGCTCTTCGGCCCTCTCACAGCACCACACGGGATCACAGGTGTCGCATGCGCAAGCCGGGCACGACCGGAGCAGGAACTTCGCTGCTTGACATGTTCTTCACGCAACGATATCGCCTGATCGGCCTGGCCCTGCGGATCACCGGCTGTCGCAGCCAGGCCGAAGACGTGGTGCATGAGGCCTTCATGAAAATGGACGATGCCGGTCAGGACAGCCAGATCCGCTCACAGGCGTCGTACCTGTCGCGCATCGTGCGCAACCTGTCGATCGACCATTACCGGCGCCGACAACTTGAAGAGCGGCTGCTGGAGCAGATCCATGCAACCACGTGCGCAACCCCGAGCAGCACACGCTCTCCCGAAGAACAGATAGCCGACCGGCAATTGCTCGAGCGTATCTGCGAGGCCCTGGCCGACCTGCCCGAACGCACCCGCCAGGTGTTCGAGATGAGTCGTATCCATGGCATGAAACAACGCGAAATTGCCGACGCCCTGGGCATTTCCCCGGCGCTGGTCAGTGCATTGGTCAACGAGGCAGTGCTGCATTGCCGCGAAGTGCTCTAGACCCGAAAATACCTCCCCGCTCACCAGGCGGCTGATATAGGATGCCGGGCCTGCCACTGCCTGACCATCCTTTACCGGCCCTTCTTTGCCCGCAGCGACCTGGGGAACTGCTTGTCTGAAACACAGCCCATTCTGCAACGCGTCGTAACCTTCGCGGCCTTGCTGCGCAACCGCGTGTGGCTTGCCTATGCGACCAGCCTCGGCGTGTTCATCGTCAGTGTGTACGCACGCATTCTGTTGATGGACGACTTGCCGGTCGGCTTTCCTTACCTGACGTTTTTCCCGGCGGTGATTCTGACCGCGTTTTTTTGCGGCACCCGCCCCGGTATTCTGTGCGCGGTGCTGTCGGGAATCGCGGCATGGGGCTGGTTTATCTCGCCGGGCGAGCCGTTCTCGACCAAGGGCGGCGATCTGCTGGCTTTAGGCTTTTATGCCTTTATCGTCAGCGTCGATATTGCCCTGATTCATTACATGCAACGCAGCAGCACACGCCTGCGTCGCGACAAGCAGGTCATCAGCCAGCTTTACGAACAACAAAACGTCATGTTTACCGAACTGCAACACCGGGTCGCCAATAACATGCAGTTCATTTCCAGCATCCTGTACATCGGCAAGCAGAACGTACAACGCGGCGCCAATGCCCTGGACGTGCTCAACGATGCGCAACAGCGCCTGCAAAACATCTCGCGTATTCACCGGCGCCTGTACGACCCCAGCCGCGCCGATCTGCCAGCCAGTGCCAGCCTGGCAGAGTTGTGTGAAGACCTGCTCAGCGTCAGCGGCCAGCACCACATCCAGTGCCTGGTCGAACCCAGCGATGTGCGCCTGGACCTGACCCGCCTGACCACCCTGTCGATGCTGGTCGCCGAACTGGTGACCAACGCCCTCAAGCACGCCTTCAACGCCGGCCGGCCGGGCATTATTCGCGTATCGCTGGAGCACTTGCCAACCGACGGCTTTCGCCTGCGCGTGACCGACGACGGCAAGGGTTTCGCAGGACCCGACGCGGCAGCGGGCCGGCAAAGCCTGGGGCTGAAAATCATCGGCAGCTTCGCCGCCCAACTGGGCGCCACACCGACCTGGCGCGATGAGAACGGCACGGTGGTCGAGGTGTCGTTCAGTTAGACGGCGCGCTGAACGGCGACTGCCATGAATCAGAAATCCCAGCGCGTGGTCAACATCACGTTACGCGGGTCGCCGTACGACACCGAGGTGTAGAAGCCGACGTTGGTGTAGTACTTCTTGTCGAACACGTTGTTGACGTTGACCGTGGCCGAGAGGTTGTCGGTGATCTTGTAGCGGGCCATCAGGTCCACCAGCCAGAAGTCGTCCTGAGCGAATTTTTCCATCGTGCCTTTGGCGCGGTTGTTGACGATTTGCCAGGCCTGGCCCTGCCAGCGGGCACCACCACCGACGGTCAGGCGCTCCAGCGGACCTTGCAGTTTGTAGGTGGTGTAGAAATTGAGCTGGTCCTGTGGCTCCCAGGTCGAAACCTTGTCGCCGTGCTGGTCACGCACGATCTTGTGGGTGTAGCCGCTCAGCAGGTTCCAGCCGGGCACCAGTTCGCCAGACAGCTCGGCCTCGAAGCCTTTGGTGGTGGCGGTGATGCCGTAATAGGCGTCATACAGGTCCGGGTTGGTCGGGTTGGCGTTGTAGGCATCGTCCGATTCAGGACGGTTGTCCTGGTGTACTTCGAAGTACGCCAGGCTGGCATTCAGGCGGCCGTTGAGGAACTCGCCCTTGATGCCCAGCTCGTAGTTCTGGCCTTCATCGGGTTCGAGAATCTTGTTGGTGCGGTCGCGGTAGTAGGTTTGCGGCAGGAAGATATCGGTGTAGCTGGCGTACAGCGACAGCTGTTCATTGAGGTCGTAGATGGCCCCCACATACGGCACCAGCCGGCCGGTCTCGCGGGTGTCGTCGGTGCCGGTGATCTTGTAGTTGGCCAGGCGCGTACCGAGCATCAGGGTCAGGTCATCGGTAAGGCTGAAACGCGAAGTGATGTAGCCGCCGGTCTGCCAGGTGGTCTGGTCGGTGTAGCCGTTGGGCTGGCCCCAGTCGGGCTCGATGCTGTCGCCATCCCAGCTCCAGAAGTCGTGGACGTTGTTGGTGTAGACCGGGCTCCAGTACGACTTGCCCTTCCAGTGCGCCTTGGAGGCCGCACCGCCAATCACCAATTCATGCTCGCGACCGAACAGCGAGAACGGGCCACTGAAATACACGTCTGCCGAGTCAGTGGTGGTTTCGCCGGTGTACTTGTTGCCATATACCGAGGTCAGGCCGGTGGCGGCGTTGGGACGCCCCTGAATCGAACCCAGCGGTGCGTAGTAACCATTGATCTGGTGGTTGAACTGCGCCTTGCCGACCCAGCCGTTGGCGAAGCTGTGTTCCAGGGTGGCGAACGCGGTGCGGGTGTATTGCTCCCAGCGGCTCCATTCGGCGCCATTGTTGAACGAGCGCGAGGTGCTGATGCGATTGCCCTGGCTGTCGTAGATCGGGCTGCTGCCCGACCAGCTCGAACCTTTCGGGTCGTTGTCCTGATAATCGGCACCGACGCTGAGCAATGTGTCGGGGGTCAGGTCGATTTCCAGAATGCCGTAGTAAACGCTGGATTTACGCTGGTAGTGATCGATGAACGAGTGCTTGTCCTGATACGCCGCCACCGCACGGCCGCGCACGTTGCCGGTGTCGGTCAGCGGACCGCTGACGTCCAGTTCGGAACGGTAGTTGTCCCAACTGCCAGCCCCCAGTTCGGCGTGGCCCTTGAACTCGGCGGTGGGCTTTTTGCGGATCAGGTTGATGGTGCCGCCAGGACCACCGGCGCCGGTCAACAGGCCGGTGGCGCCCTTGAGCACTTCGATGCGGTCGTAGATGGCAGTGTCGCTCAGCGTCTGCCCGGCCGAGTAGGCCGAGTTGCGCGTGGTGGGAATGCCGTCGTACTGGAAGTTCTCGATCGAGAAGCCGCGGGCATAGTAGTTATTGCGGTCGGTGTCGAAGGCCGAGACGGTAATGCCCGGCGTGTGGCGCATCACGTCATCGAGGTTTTCCAGGCCCAGATCGTCCATCACCTGGCGGGTGACCACGGTGATCGACTGCGGCGTTTCGCGCGGCGTCAGTACCAGACGCGTTGCCGTGGCGATGGTGCCCGGTGTGTAGGAACCGCTGTCTTCGGTGATGGTGCCGAGCTGGTTGGAGGTAATGTTGGTCGCCTCCAGGTGCATCGAGCCGTCGTTGACCGGCTGGCTTTCAAGCTGGAAGCCATCCTCGTTGTTGCGCGCCTGCAATGCCGTACCGCGCAGCACCTGGGCAAAGCCTTCGGCCACCGAGTACTGACCTTTGACACCGGGGCTGGTCAGCCCGGCCACCTGACGCGACTCGAAGGAAATCGGTGCGCCAGCGGCCTGGGCATAGCGGCTCAGCACGTCGCCAAGCGGGCCGGGGGCAATGTCGAAGGCTTGCACTTGCTGTTGCGCAATCGCCAGCGCCGGTACGCTCAGTGGCAGGCTGGCGATGATGATGCGCGTGGCCAACAGCAGGCTGGCAGGGCGTGAGGATGAAGCCATGATTGCGGGTCTCCTTGATGGGTGGGCCAAAGGAGGACGCTTCAGATTCGCAAACACGCAGAAAATTTATCGAGGCGTTTTGTCGGGCTTCAACGACACTCGCGTCACCCACGGCGTGTACTGCCGGACCTCGATAGGCAAGGTGCGCGCCAGCAGGCGCAAGGCGCGTTCGCTGTCGTCGGTGGGCAGCATCACGGTGACGCGCAGCGCGGCCAGCGAGTCCTTGTCGAACAGCATCAGGCCCGGCCGATGCCGCGCCAGGCGCTCAAGCACCTCGGCCAGAGGCTGGTCGCTGGCGATCAACTGGTGTTCGTCCCAGGCCTTCTGCACCGCCTGGCCGTCCACTGTTTTGACCTCTTGCGGGCCACTGGCGTCGAAGCGTACCTGCTGCCCGGCCTTGAGGGTCAGGCTGCGCCCGGCGCTGTCGATCTGGGTAGCCGATTCGAGCATGGTCACTTGTGTGGCATCGCCCAGGCGCTCGACGGTAAAGCGCGTGCCCAGGGCGCGGATGCTGCCTTGCGGGGTGCGCACATAGAACGGTCGCTGCGCGTCCTTGGCCACCTCGACCAGAATTTCGCCGTGCAGCAGGTTCAGCACTCGCTGCCGGGCATCGAACTGCACATCCACCGCCGAGTTTCCTTCAAGACCCAGCCGGCTGCCGTCGGCCAGTTGCTCGTTGCGCCACTCGCCGGTGGCAGTGTGCAGGTCGGCCAGCAGATAACCCTGCTGGCTCAATTGCCAGGCCGGCACGGCCGCGCCGACCAACAACGCCGCCAGCGCCAGTGACTTCAAGGTCCGCGCACCGGCACGTGGCCGGGCGGCCTGGCGCAGTGCAGTACCGCCCGATTGCGCCGGCAATTGGCGCAGTGGCTCAAGGTGACCTTGCAAACGCGCAATGGCAGCGACATGCCGTGGGTCGGCCTCCAGCCATGCCTCGAACGCCTGGCGCGTGGCCGGGTCGCGTTGATGATCCAGTTGCACCAGCCATTCAGCGGCCTGGCGCAGCAGTGAAGTCGGCAGCGAAGTATTGAGGCTCATGGGTTGGCCGCGCGATCACAGGCCAGCAGCGCCTCGACCAGATCGACCTGCACGGTACGGATCGAGACGCCAAGACGCTGGGCGATCTGCTCCTGACTCAGGCCGTCCAGATGCCGCAGGATAAAGGTCTCGCGCACCCGCGGTTTCATGCGCGCCAGTGCCCGGTCGATACGCTCCAGAATCTGCACCGCCTGCAGAATCTGCTCCGGCGACGGTGCCTGTTCCAGGTGCTCGATGCCGCGCTCCAGTTCTTCGCGGTAGGCCTCTTCCAGCCGTCGACGCCGGCCCTTGTCCATCAGCAAACGCCGCGCCACGGTGGCCAGATACGCCTGCGGCTCACGCGGTGCAACATAAGGGCCTGCCGACAGCAAGCGCAAGAATGTGTCTTGCGCCACATCGGCGGCACTGTGCGAGCACTGCATGCGCCGCCGCAACCAGCCCAATAGCCAGCCGTGATAGCCACGGTAAAGCGCGTCGAGGGTCTCGGCTTGGGCGTGAGGATTGGGTTTCATGACGATCGGCGCAATTGAGAATCATTAGATATTACTGTGATGGCGTCTTGGCTTGCAATCGTGCAATCGGTTTGACGCGTTGACTCAACAGCGCCCGGCCTTTAAAAACATGGCTTGATCTGGCTGGAAGCCCTGACCGATGAACCGCAGCGAATTCTTCAAACTGCTGGCGCAGAAACTCTACCCCGTGCTGCGTGCCGAGGGCTTCAAAGGCTCGGGGCAAACCTTGCGGCGCATCGATGGGCCGTTGATCCATGTGTTCAATGTGCAGGGTTCACGAGGCGGCGAGCAGTGCTACCTGAACCTGGGCGCGCACCTGGACTTTCTGCCGGCCGAGGGTGGGCTGGCGGTGCAGCCCCAGAAACTGGAAGAAGCGCATTGCGTATTTCGTGGGCGGATAGACTCACCCGCCGGCGCGGCGTTTGGCTGGGCGTATGGAGACAGCGAGGAACAGGCCGAAGAAACCATCGCGTTCATAGTGAGTGAATGGCAGCGGGTGGGCCGGGCGTTCTTTGCGCAGCACGCTTTCTACCCGCAGAGCTATGAGGCGCTGCTGTTGCGTGAGGTCGATGCGGATGCCATTCATGCCCGCAGCGCTTTGCATCTGGCGCGGATTGCCGCGCACCTTGGCCAGCATGAACGTGCTCGCTCGCTGGTTGAAATCGGCCTGGCCCGAGCACCGGAGCGCGCCACGATATTGAAGGCCGAGCTGGCGCAGGTGTTGGCCGGATAGAGCTTGTGCCAACTACTACGTACCCACAGAAGAACCACCCATGCGCAACCTGATTATCGACCATTGACCAAACACGTCTTCGCCCCCTTCGACGACGTGATCAAAACCGAAGGCAGCGCGCACTTTGCAATCAACAACGGCCCGACCCAGCGCTACCACCGCCTGGCCGAGCTACAAACTGCTACGCCCGACGATCCGGAGATCATCAGCATCTTCCGCGCCTGGACACTGAAGTGGCCGTTGACCATCACCACGCTCGAACGCCATCCGCTGGACAGCCAAGCGTTTATCCTACTGCAGTAAAATCACTTTATGATTGTGGTCGCGCCTGTGGGTGAAGAACCAGACCCGGCGTTGATTCGCGCTTTTATTACCAATGGCAAACAAGGTATCAACTACCATCACGGCGTCTGGCACCACCCGGTCCTGAGCTTGCAAGCACAGGAGGATTTTCTGGTTGTGGATCGCAGTGGTGAGGGGAATAACTGCGATGAGTTTTTATTTGTTGAGCAGCAGTGCTGGGAGTTGGAGCCTGATTTGAATTGGCAGGTTTGAGAGCCTTGATCGCACTGATCTGGCTTAATCAAAAAATCTCGGCGAGTATTTCACTCACCGAGGTTATTTGCAAGAAAGATCACTCCTTACCACGCTGATTATATTTATCATTCCGCACAAATGCTGGCTCTTTCCAGTTAGGCCCCCTCACCAGATGCGGTTCTCCACCATAAGCCAGCACACCTTCACTTATAAGCCGCTGATACACCGAAAACAACTCACCACTTAAAACAACACCTCTATTATATCTAATGTACATCCCATCAATTGTTTGAAATCCAAATTTCAAAGAAAATGCAGTCAACACATCTTCCACAGGTTCACCCTTTACTATTTCCTCTATAACATTCATTTAAATAGCCCTCTTTGAAAATCCTCCAACTCCTTTTGCTCATGCTTTTCATGAGCAGCATTCGCCTCATTTGTATAAAAAAGTCCTGAATCATCCTTCAACTTAAAATCCTCTAATGTGGCTGCATGGGCGTTATTCCAAACCTCACCTTTTATTTCTTGTGGCACAGGACCATCCAACACCCCAATTGCCCGGTACCGCTCCAACTCTCGAATCTCGTGGGTATAATAACGCTTATCCGTATCTGTGATTTGCAGTTCACCTTTCAGAATTTTTTCAAGCCGCGTAATCATCACGTCGTTCGCTGCTGAATAATCCAAACGCCCAGTATGTAATTTCACAAGCGCAATACCCTCTTGAGTCACTGTCGCACCCACCCAGCTCAAACTCAATATCGGCCCACCTGCCTTCTTGGGATTATAGTACCGACCACTGTATATACCTTTGAAGGTTGCCCCCGGATACGGACTGTTGAACACCGTAAACAACGGCGGCAGCCCGGAATCAGCCGGAAACACCGTAATCAGACCTTGCAGGCCGGGCGGTGCTGCCGGCAGCGGCGAGATCACCGGCTCGACGGGAGATAGCGGTTTCCCAATGTAGGGGGCTTCTGACAGAGGTGATCCTGGCAGCGCAGTGGAGCTGTCGATCGGAGGCGCGATGGGCGTCCAGATCAAGGTGGCGCCAGGGTTGCCGGGAAACGCGACACTCCAGGTTTTGTTGCGCTCATTAAAAGTGGCGCTGCGCACCTCGACAGGCGCTGCGGCCGTGACGTCAGAAGACGCCAATTCAATGCTGCCGATTATCGTGTTGCTACCCAGCAGGCTGGCCCAGCCGGGCACATCGATAGAGCCGCCTTGTGCGGCAATCTGCGACAGCTCGGGCGAGCTTTGGGGTACGACCTCCGATGCGGGGATGCTTCCCGAAAAGAACTCGCCATAGTCCTGAAAAGTGGTCCGCAGCGACGCCAGCATTCTGGTGGACTGCCTGACAAGGTCGTTGCCAAGTTCGTCCGCCGACCGACCGAAGCCTTCAATGGCTTTGGTAAGCGAATTTACCGCCCGCACGGCCGCCGCTCTGCCTGCCGGTGAATTCAGGATGGTGGAAACGGCGGTACGTGCAATACCCACCGGATTAGGGAGCCCAGGAGACGATCCTTCAACCGCCGCCATGGCATGGATGAGACGGGCCCTTAGAAGCTGATCTTTCTCTCCAGCTTCTTTCTGCTCTGCAAGCTGCCGGGCTTTTTCTTCGGTTGCCTTCTGCGCGGCAAGCTGTCGGGCTTTCTCTTCAGCTGCCTTCTGCGCGGCAAGCTGCCGAGCTTTTTCTTCAGCCGCCTTCTGCGCGGCAAGCTGCCGGGCTTTCTCTTCAACTGCCTTCTGCGCGGCGAGCTGTCGGGCTTTCTCTTCAGCCGCCTTCTGTGCGGCGAGCTGTCGGGCTTTCTCTTCAGCCGCCTTCTGTGCGGCGAGCTGTCGGGCTTTCTCTTCAGCCGCCTTCTGCGCGGCAAGCTGTCGGGCTTTCTCTTCAGCCGCCTTCTGCGCGGCAAGCTGTCGGGCTTTCTCTTCAGCCGCCTTCTGTGCGGCAAGCTGTCGGGCTTTCTCTTCGGCCGCCTTTTGCTCCGCAAGGCGAACAGCTTTAGCATGCTCCTCACGCAGTAGCGCCTCATGTACCAAAAGCGCTTTCGCATGCTCCACACGCAGTATTTCTTGATCTCTTAACAAGGCTTGCGCATGTTCCACGCGAAGTCGTTCTTCATGCACCAATACGGCTTGTGCATGCTCCAAACGATGCGCTTCTATAAACGCCGCGTGCATACGTTGGGATTCGGCAGTGACTATCTGGACAATTTTTTCCTGAGTCTGAGCCGCCAGTGCTGCTCTATAGGAGGACTCCCAAAGAGTGTAAGGATGAGGATGTACCTCAGACGGAGAGTGCGCAGATCGAGCAATATGCCTGTTTTTATACTCCTGCCCCCCTTTGCCTAGCGGACTCTCACCATAATAAGCATAAGACCTTTCTTTACTGGCTTGATACTCGACTGTTTTACGGTGCAACAAAGCCTCGACAGCTGTCTTTTGATGATCAGCTCTGGTCAGCGCGGTTGCATTACCAGGAAGAACTATATTTCTTTCAACCGATTCAATTTCCTCAGCAATTGTATCTAATTGACTTTCCTCAAAGAGCACAGACTCGTAATGGAGCTGTACTCTAGCCTCATCGAATGTCGGTGACTCACCGGCGTACCCAGAATGAGTAGGCATCCCCCACATAGAGGATCCCCACCCAGCACCTCCTCCTGGAGAACCCTGGGACGAACGATATTCCGTTTCAGTGACATAACTGGGTGGAAGCTGCATCGGACCTTGTGGCCCTTTCTTGTTACTCATACAGAACTCCTTTCTGTTGTATGGCAACAACTTACAAAGTTTGAAACAGGCCTTGGTAATACATAGTTACCGCAATCTAAAATCCGCAAAAAATTTCACACCCAAGAAGTCTTACCCACTACTTCAATCAGTAAATCCACTGCTTGCGGCATTCAAAAACACATTGCACTTTCGAAAAAGCACTCGACTGATCAAGAAACGAGCTGCACTTCAAAAAACAATAAAAAGGACGGTCGCCAATTCCATTGCGCAAGGACCATGGCGTCATAATCAAGAACAGTAGGTGAGCACGCAAAGAGCGGGATGCCGGGGCCGGTATCCAGTGGTAGAAGGTGTGTCCGATCATTTAAATCATGGTCGCCGAACTGGCCGCTTGCGTGTTCATTGCGTGTAGTACCTCGACCGCTCAACCCCAAGGGCAACAGGGAAACCGCCTGCCGCCGCACACCGGGCAATGATTGGGCCATCCTCGCCTTCGGACATCCGGGCGTCATCAAGCAAGTGATCGTCTACACCCAGCACTTCAAAGGCAACTACCCCCGACAGTTACTCGATCCAAGGCGCATTCGTCAAAGGCGGCACCGACAGCCAGATCGAAACCCAGAGCCTGTTCTAGCGCGAACTGCTGCCCAGCCAGAAACTGAGCGTAGGAGCCGCTTGCCCGCAACCAAGCGTGTTAGCACTCGCAGAAATCGTCGAAACGCTGAGAATGTACGACTGCTAATGCAGCCGGTCGTCCCAGAATATGCGACCTAGACCAAGCGCGCTCATGTCTATGTTCGCGACGATTCAGGTATACGCCTCGACCACCCACTTCACCTTCTCCAGGGCCGTGCGCAAGGTCACCAGATCTACCGACCCCAGCGCCAGCCGCAGCGCATGCGGTACATGGCTGGATACGGCGAACGGTTCGGCGCTGGACACCGCCACCTGCTCGCGGCTAAGCGCGGCGACGATCCGGTCGGCGCGGGCATCTTCGTATAACGGCAGCCAGAGAAAATACGACGCCGGATGGCTGAGGTAATGCAGCCCTTGCAGCGCCTCGGCGGCGATGCGCTGGCGGGCTTGTGCGTCCTCGCGTTTGTGTTCTTCCAGACGCATCACCGTACCGTCTTCCAGCCACTGGCAGGCGATGGCGGTCAAGACGCCCGGCGTGTTCCAGGTGGTCGCGCGGATGATTCGCTCCAACGCCGGCACCGTGTCCGGCGGCGCGCTGATAAAGCCGACGCGTAATCCGGTGGCCACGCTCTTGGACAAGCCGCAGACGTGCACCGTACGTTCCGGCGCCAGGCTGGCCAGTGGCACAGGCGCGTCTTCGACCAGAAACGCGTAGGCGGCATCTTCGATGATCCAAAGGTCATGACGGCGAGCAATGGCGACCAGTTCAACACGCTGTTCGATGTTCATCACCCACCCCAGCGGGTTATGCAGGGTCGGCATGCTGTACACCGCCCTCACCCGCCGGTTGCGGCACAGAGTGTCCAGCGCGTGCAGATCCGGCCCGTGTTCAAGCACCGGGATGGCGACGATTTCCAGGTGCAGCGCTTCGCCCAGCACTTTGAACCCGGAATAGGTCAAGGCGTCCGCCGCGATCACATCGCCCGGTTGCAACAGCGCCATCAACGTCACCGCCAAACCTTGTTGCGCGCCGTTGACCAGCAATACCTGTTCGGCCTGCACCGTCAGCCCGCGCGCGGCCAGATGCCGCGCGACACAGGCTCGTTCATGCGGCCGACCGGCATGCGGCTGGTAACGCAGCAGCGCCTCAAGATCACCGGTCGCCGCCAGTTGGCGCAGACCCGTACGCAGCAACTCGGCCTGTTCGGGCAGGGCCGGGTAATTGAAATTCAGATCGGCCATGCCGACGGCTACGTTTTTCTGGTCGATGCCCAGCCCTGGTGGCAACGAAGTGTCACGCACGAATGTTCCGCGCCCGGTCTCGCAACTGACCAGGCCCATGCATTGCAGCTCGCTGTACACCTTTGAGGCGGTGACCAGCGCCAGTCCTTCGCGAGCCGCCAGCTGGCGATGGGTCGGCAGGCGCGAACCGGGCAGCAAGCGACCGGCGCGAATATCGGCGGCCAAGGCATCGACCAGGGTTTTATAGCGCGCGCGTGGCATCGTTAAATGTATCCATGACAATTTTTTGATTGTGCTGATAGTGGCTCCTAGCATGGGGTTCTCGCAACCCGCTATGAGTCAGCCCCGATGGAAAATACCTCCGCCTTGCAACAGACCCACTCATTGAACGGCTGGCTCAATGGCCTGATCGGCGTGGTGATTTTCAGCGGCTCGCTACCGGCTACACGCCTGGCTGTGGCGCAGTTCGACCCGCTATTTCTGACCTTCGCCCGCGCCAGCATCGCCGGGGCCCTGGCGCTGGGCCTGCTGTTGCTGTTACGCCAGCCGCGACCGACGCGCTCGCAACTGCTGTCGCTGGGCATCGTCGCTGCCGGCGTGGTGGTCGGTTTTCCTTTGCTGACCGCCCTGGCCCTGCAACACGTGACTTCCGCGCACAGCATCGTTTTTGTCGGCCTGTTGCCGCTGGCCACCGCAATCTTCGGCGTGCTGCGTTGTGGCGAACGTCCGCGTGCGGTGTTCTGGCTGTTCTCGACACTGGGCAGCCTGATGGTTGCAGGCTTTGCGCTGAGCCAGGGACTGACGGCAGCGCCCTTGGGTGACGGGCTGATGCTGCTGGCCATTCTTGCTTGCGGGCTGGGTTATGCCGAAGGCGCGCGGCTGTCCAAAACGTTGGGCGGCTGGCAGGTGATCTGCTGGGCCTTGCTGCTGGCACTGCCGTTGATGCTGGTTCTCAGCCTGTGGACGGCGCCGGTTTCATTCGCGGCCATCACCCTGCCGGCGTGGATCAGCCTGGGGTATGTCTCGGTGTTCAGCATGCTGGTGGGCTTTGTGTTCTGGTATCGCGGGCTGGCGCAAGGCGGCGTGGCGGCGGTGGGTCAGTTGCAGCTCTTGCAGCCGTTTTTTGGCCTGGCGCTGGCAGCCACATTACTGGGTGAACAGGTCAGTGTCGGCATGCTCGGCGTGACCGTGGCGGTGATTGGTTGCGTGGTCGGCGCGAAGCGTTTTTCAAGGTGAAACGGGCTCGGAATCAGAAGAAAAGGCCCTTTCGTTTGTAAGAATATTGTCAGTTTTGTGTAAGGGAAAACCAACAACCCACTTCTAAATGATATTCATTTGCGTTAGTGTCCCGCTCCGTTTGAATTCTTCCGCATGAATCCAACTGATCGACAAGGACCGTTACGCAATGAAATGCCCTCCGTTTTCCCGTTGCCTGCTCACCGTAGCGCTGCTGTCAGCCACTGCCGTCCAGGCCGAGGAAATCCTCGAAGCCGACACTACTGCTACCAGCGCCACCGAGCTGGATGCTTCGTTCGTGACCGCCAGCGGTGGCGGCACCGATCTGCGCGATGCGCCGGCCAGTGTCAGCGTGATCACCCGCGAAGAGATCGAGCGCCAGCCGGTTTACGACCTCAATACCCTGCTACGGCGCATTCCGGGCGTGACCGGCGGCTTTGGCCCGGTCGGTGAGCAATCGAAGATCAAGCTGCGTGGCCTGGACGACAAGTACACGCTGATTCTGGTCGACGGCAAACGCATCGGCAGTTCGGCCGACACTAACTACCGCCGTGATCTGGGCCGTCAGGACCTGAACTGGATTTCGCCGAACATGATCGAGCGCATCGAGATCGTTCGGGGGCCGATGTCGTCGCTGTATGGCTCGGACGCCATGGGCGGCGTGATCAATATCATTACCCGCAAGGTCTCTCGTGAATGGAGCGGCTCGCTCAACGTCAACACCACGATCCCCGAGGACTCCGATCGCGGCCAGACCAACCAGACCAGCGTCAACCTGTCCGGTCCTTTGACCGAGTCGGTCGGCCTGCGCCTGGGTGCCAACCTGACCCGCCGCGCCAGCGATGAAGCCGAGCCGCGCCTGGATGCATTCGGCGATTACAAATACAACGATGGCGCTGGCGGCTCGAAGGATCACAGCGTCAATGCGTTGCTGGACTGGAAGATCAACGACAACCACAGCCTGTCGTTCGAAGCGACCCAGGGCGTTGAGCGCTCATGGTCGTCGAAGAAGACCTTCGGCGACTGGGGCGACACGGTGGGTGAAGGCTTTGGCGCCGGGCGCCTGACCCGCGACAGCTTCGTGCTTTCGCACCACGGCGACTGGGGCTTTGGTACCTCGCGGGTGGATGCGTACCTGAACAAGTTCAACAACGACATCAGCGTCGGCAAGGCCAGTTCCGAGGAGAAGATCGTCGAAGGCAGCCTCAATGTGCCGTTCGAGCTGCTGTTCAATCAGCGCCTGACCGTGGGCGGGCAATGGAAGCGTGAACAGCTGACCAACACCGATACCCTCGGTACGGTACCAGTGGATTATCAGGGTGTGGCCGTGGCCGGCTCGGATCTGGAAGGCGATTATTCGGCGGCATTCATCGAAGATGAAATCTTCCTGCTCGACAACCTGTCGCTGACCCTGGGCAACCGTTTCGACCACAGCGAGGAATACGGCAACCACAACAGTCCGCGCGCCTATGTGGTGTATCACCCGCACCCGGACTGGACCGTACGTGGCGGCGTTTCCCGTGGTTTCCGCGCGCCGAGCCTGAAAGAAGGCAGCGCGGGCGCGGCGACCAACTCCGGCGGCCGCGGCTGTACCTCGTTGCGCCCGCTGGGCTATGTAACCGGCGCGTGCTGGATGGCCGGCAACCCTAACCTGCGCCCGGAAATCAGCACCAACAAGGAAGTCGGCGTGGCCTTCGATCACGATGGCTGGGAAGCCGGGCTGACCTACTTCCACACCGACTTCACCGACAAGATCGAATACGCGCCGCTGGGTTACTTCGAGGGCCGCTGGTGGACCATGCTCGAAAACGCCGACAAGGCGCGCACCCGTGGCTGGGAAGGCAGCCTGCGCGTGCCCGTGGCCACTCACGTCAACTGGCGCACCAACGCGACCTACATGCTCGAAAGCCGCAATCTGTCGACAGGCCGCGACCTGATCAGCTCGCCGAAACTGTCGTTGTACAGTGCCATCGACTGGCAAGTGACCGAGCGCTTTGGCACTGAACTCTCAGCGCAGCATGTCGGCAAACAGCGCGGCGTGGGCACCGACTTCGTCAAGTCCTACACCACCTACGACCTGACGGCCAACTGGGCGGCAAACAAGTGGCTGACCCTGAATGTCGGCGTGCAGAACCTGCTCGACGAAGACCCACGCGACGACTCGACCGCCTTCTATGTGCCAGGCCGCGCGTTCTTTGCAGGGGCCACGACGTATTTCTGATTGACGCCGCTCAATGCATGACCCGGGTCACCAGGTAATTGACCAGTTCCGGGTCATCGTCCAGCTCGATGGCGCGGGCCGGACGGGGCAGGTCTTGCATGACCTTGTTCCAGAACGCATCGGCGACCTCATCCTGGGGGTAGTAGCGCACCAGCCAGTTTTCATGACCGCCCATCAATACCTGGCCCATCAACGCCCGGCCGATGCCTTTGCGCCGGTAGCGCTTGAGAATGAAGATATCGGCCAGCTCCAGCGCGTCGATGCCTGGTACTTCGCTGCGCTCGATCAGCACGAAACCTGCTATTTCACCGTTGACCCGCAACAGGTTGGCGCTCCAGTCCGGATCCTGCCAGTAACGCACCAGGTGATCTTCATGGACATAAAAACGGCCATCTTCCTCGACATCCTGAAACTCCCAGTCCGACGACTCGTACGCGTAGAACTGGTAGAGGTTGGCGATCACTTCGATATCATCCGGCCCGGTCTGGATCAGTTCGAGGGTGAGTTCAGTCATGAAAGGGCCTTCGGACGCTGTGCTGCATCTATATAAAGAAGAGAATCGTAAAACCTTGGCATGCACATCTCGATAGCAGAGAAATCAAGGGCGCTATTGTTTACAAAACGCAGCGAATGGCAACTCTGACGCTGCGTCAATGTGTGCCAGTGCCGGCCACCTCGAACAGCACATGGCGTAACCAGCGGTGCGCCGCACTCTGGTGGGTGCGCTCATGCCAGACTGCCAGTTTACTGAAACCGGTAATGGCCAGCGGCGGTTCGAGCCGTTGCAGGTCATCGTGCTCGACCACCAGACGCCGGGGCACCACGGCGATCAGGTCACTGCGGCGCACGGCGTCCAGCAACAGCAGAAAGCTGGTCACTGACAGGCTGACCCGACGCTTTCTGCCAAGCAGTGCCAAGGCCTGATCGGTCACGCCGCGAAAGGCGCCGCCGCTGTAGGAAACGATGCCGTGATCAAGGTTGCAGAACGTGTCCAGATCCAGTGCCTGCGCGGCAGGGTGCGCCTGGCGCAGCACGACCACATAGTCTTCTTCATACAGATGCCGCGCATGCAGCCCTTCAAAGGTGGTTTCCGGGGTC
The DNA here is from genome assembly GCF_054589175.1 of Pseudomonas sp. 3A(2025). Lineage (NCBI taxonomy): Bacteria > Pseudomonadati > Pseudomonadota > Gammaproteobacteria > Pseudomonadales > Pseudomonadaceae > Pseudomonas > Pseudomonas sp. 3A(2025). The sequence goes on from NZ_BAAILM010000113.1 coordinate 614,333, forward strand.
AGGATCGCCAGGTCGACCTCACCGCTTTCCAGTTGACTGGTCACCCGCTCGTCTTCCACCGGCCGCACCGCCAGACGAATGCCCGGCGCCTGTTGGCGCAAGCGGGCCAGTAGCGGCAGCACCAGTGTGCGTTGAGTGTAGTCGGTGGCGGCAAGGGTCAGCGTCAGGCTGGCCTGAGCCGGCTCGAAGGTTTGCGCTTGCAGCAGGGTATCGATCTGCTCAAGCACCTGGCGAACCGGCCCGGCCCGGCCAGCGCCAGCGCCCTTGGCGTCGGGGTAATGCCGCGCTGGGCGCGCACGAATAACGGGTCGTCGAAGCTCTCGCGCAGGCGGGTCAACATGCCGCTGACCGCCGGCTGGGTGATCGACAAACGCTTTGCCGCGCGGGTGACACTGCCCTCATCGAGCAAGGCATCGAGGGCCTTGAGCAGGTTAAGGTCCAGGCTTCTGATATCACGCATGCTTATGCCAAACCCAAGGAGATACGATTGGTCTTATGAATTGTGCGCAGCGAAAATTTCCTCCGTCAACGCCACCCCTCACCAAGGAGTTTTCCATGCAGCATTCCATTCACTGGCCTGAAGGCTATATACCGGGCGAAGCCGATAATTTTGCCAGCAACGAAGTCATTGTCGCCGGCCTGAACGTTGCGCAGGTCTGGCCGCTGTTGAACACCCCTGCCCTGTGGCCTGGCTATTACAGCAATTGCGCCGATATCACCTTTGCTCAAGGTGCCGGCCCGCAGTTGGCGCAAGGCGCGCGGTTCAGTTTCAGCACCTTTGGTTTTCCGGTCCAGGCGCAGGTGGTCGAGTATGTCGCGCCCGTGGCCAGCCAGCCGGGCCGGGTGGCGTGGCATGGTTGGGTCGAGGGCGATGCCAGCACGCGGCTGGATGTGCATCACGCCTGGTTGCTGGAGGATTTGCCCGGCGGACGGGTGCGAATCCTGACCCAGGAAACCCAGAATGGCGCACCGGCCAAGGCTCTGGCGCAGGTCCGCCCCAACCCGATGATCAATGGGCACCAGGACTGGCTGGACGGATTGGTCAGCGAGGCCCGCCGTCAATTGCCCTGAACTTGCACGCGCGCGCTTGGCTCATAACTGACAAGCCCATCGCTGTGGTCATCCCATGGATCTTGTCGTTGCCCGTCCTGAAGGTTTGTATTGTCCGCCCGGGGATTTCTATATCGACCCGTGGCGACCGGTTTCGCGTGCCGTGATCACCCACGGGCATGGCGACCACGCACGCCCCGGCAGCGGGCATTATCTGGCGGCGGCCAGTGGCGAGGGCATTCTGCGCTGGCGGCTGGGGCAGGACATCAATCTGCAGACCCTGGCCTATGGCGAAACCGTGACCCATCACGGCGTGACCATCAGCCTGCACCCGGCAGGCCATGTGCTGGGCTCGGCGCAAGTGCGTCTGGAATACGAGGGCGAGGTCTGGGTGGCGTCCGGCGACTACAAGGTCGAACCCGACGGTACATGCGAGGCGTTCGAGCCGGTGCGCTGCCATACCTTTATTACCGAGTCGACCTTTGGCCTGCCGATTTATCGCTGGACCCCGCAAGCGCAGATTTTCGCCGGCATCAACGACTGGTGGCGCAGCAATGCCGCGCAGGGCAAGGCCAGCGTGCTGTTCGCCTATGCCTTCGGCAAGGCGCAACGGATTCTGCATGGCATCGACGCAGGCATCGGCCCGATTCTGGCACATGGTTCGGTCGAGCCGCTGAACCGGGTGTACCGCGACGGCGGCATCCGTATTCCCGAAACCCAATACGCCGGCGACTTCAAGAAAACCGACCCGGCGCTGCGCCAGGCACTCATCATCGCCCCGCCCTCGGCCGGCGGCAGCACCTGGATGAAGCGTTTTGGCGAATACAGCGATGCCTTTGCCAGCGGCTGGATGATGCTGCGCGGCACCCGCCGCCGGCGCGGCGTGGATCGCGGTTTTGTGCTGTCTGATCATGCTGACTGGCCGGGCCTGTTATGGGCCATCGAGCAGACCGGCGCCGAGCGGGTGATGGTCACCCATGGCTCGGTAGCGATTCTGGTGCGTTACCTGCGTGATCTGGGCCTGGATGCCCAAGGCTTCGACACCGAATACGGCGATGAAGAAGCAGAGCAACAAACACCTGAGCAGACAGCATGAAAGCCTTCGCCGAACTCTATGCCCGCCTGGATGCCACGACGTCCAGCAACGCCAAGCTGGCCGCGATGCACGACTACTTTATCCAGGCGGCGCCCGAAGACGCTGCGTGGGCGGTGTTCTTTCTGGCCGGCGGGCGCCCACGGCAACTGGTGCCCAGCCGCGTGCTGCGTGAGCAGGCTACCGCGCTGAGCGGCCTGCCGGCCTGGCTGTTCGAGGAAAGTTACCAGGCGGTCGGTGACCTGGCAGAAACCTTGTCGTTACTGCTGCCGCATGCCGAACACAGCAGCGATGAAGGCCTGGCGCTGTGGCTGGAAGACAAGCTGCTGCCGCTGCGGGGTCTCGCGCCCGAGGTGCTGGCCGAGCGCTTGCCAGCACTGTGGGCGCAACTCGACCGCAGCAGTTTGATGGTGTGCATCAAGCTGATCACCGGCAGTTTTCGCGTTGGCGTGTCCAAGCTACTGGTCACCCGCGCTTTGGCGGCCATGGCCGGGCTGGACAGCAAGCGTGTCGCCCAGCGCCTGGTGGGTTATACCGATTTGTCGCACCGCCCCACTGCCGCGTCGTACCTGAAACTGATTGCGCCGGAGTCGGACGACGAGCATGCCCAGCGTGGCGGCCAGCCGTATCCGTTTTTTCTCGCCCACGCCCTGCAACAACCGGTGGAGCAGTTCGAGGCCCTGATTGGCCCGGCCGAAGACTGGCAGGTGGAATGGAAGTGGGACGGCATTCGCGCGCAGGTGGTCAAGCGCGAGGGCCGCTTGTGGGTCTGGTCGCGGGGTGAAGAGCTGGTCACCGAGCGCTTTCCGGAATTGCATAGCCTGGCCCAGTGCCTGCCCGACGGAACGGTGATCGACGGCGAAATCGTGGTCTGGAAGGCCCCTGATGTCGAGCCCCCGGAAGACGAAGGCTTTGCCCTGAATAATGAAACACGGGCGCCGTGGGTGCAGCCTTTCGCCCTGTTGCAGCAACGCATCGGGCGCAAGACGCTGGGCAAGAAGATTCTTGGCGATGCGCCGGTGGTGGTGCTCGCCTACGACCTGCTGGAATGGCAGGGCCATGACTGGCGCAGCCGCCCGCAACACGAGCGACGCACTCAATTGGAGCAGGTGATCGAGGCCAGTCAAAGTCCGGTGCTGCTGCCCTCCCCCGTGATCAGCGGCGCAAACTGGCAAGACCTCGCCCGCCAGCGTGAAGCGGCGCGCAGCCTGGGCGTGGAAGGCATGATGCTCAAGGCCCGCCAATCGCTGTATGGCGTGGGCCGCACCAAAGACATGGGCGTGTGGTGGAAATGGAAACTCGACCCGTTCAGTGTCGATGCCGTGCTGATCTACGCCCAGCGCGGCCATGGCCGGCGCGCCAGCCTGTACAGCGACTACACCTTCGCGGTATGGGACGGCCCGCCCGGCGCCAGCGAACGTACGCTGGTACCGTTCGCCAAGGCCTATTCCGGGCTGACCGATGAAGAGATGCGCAAGGTCGACGCAATCATCCGCAAGACCACCGTCGAGAAATTCGGCCCGGTGCGCAGCGTGACTCCGACCCTGGTGTTCGAGCTGGGGTTTGAGGGCATTGCCCTGTCGAAACGGCACAAGAGCGGCATCGCCGTACGCTTTCCGCGGATGCTGCGCTGGCGGCATGACAAGCCGGTGGATGAAGCGGACAGCCTGGCGACGTTGCAGGACTTGCTGGGCTGACGCCCCAAAATAACGCAACGAGCCAGCAATGCATCATTTTGAATCACGCTATCTCCGCAGGAGCGGCTTCAGCCGCGAACAGGCGTGGCATTCGCGGCTAAAGCCGCTCCTACGGTTGTGTCTTCCTCGAAGATGGCAAACAGACACAATTGCGACACCCGCTTACATTTCAAACGCATGTTTTGTCCGTTGGTTCAGAAATTGCTACCTGATGACTGTCTGGCATCCGCCGGTAGCAGTCTTGCAGACTGCTGCGCCTTATTCTGGTTTAGGAATCAAGAATGAAAAAAGCATGGTTGACTCTCTCCGCACTGGCTCTGTGTGTCGCTGCTGGTAGCGCAATGGCCAAGGAATACAAGGAACTGCGTTTTGGCGTCGATCCATCTTATGCACCGTTCGAGTCCAAGGCCGCCGATGGCAGCCTGCAAGGCTTCGATATCGATCTGGGCAATGCGATCTGCAAAGAGCTGAAGGTCACCTGCAAATGGGTCGAAAGCGATTTCGACGGCATGATTCCGGGCCTTAAGGCGCGCAAATTCGACGGTGTGATTTCGTCGATGACCGTGACCCCGGCCCGCGAAAAAGTCATCGATTTCTCGGATGAACTGTTCTCCGGCCCGACCTCGCTGGTGTTCAAAAAGGGTGCAGGCCTGAGCACCGATCTGGCCACCCTCAAGGGCAAGACCGTCGGTTACGAGCAAGGCACCATCCAGGAAGCCTATGCCAAGGCCGTGCTGGACAAGGCCGGTGTGACCACCAAGGCCTACGCCAACCAGGACCAGGTGTATTCCGACCTGACCTCGGGCCGTCTGGACGCTTCGATCCAGGACATGCTGCAAGCCGAGCTGGGCTTTTTGAAGTCGCCAAAGGGCGCTGACTACGAAGTCAGCGAGCCGGTCGACAGCGAACTGCTGCCGTCCAAGACCGCTATCGGTATCGCCAAAGGTAACACTGAGCTCAAGGAGCTCCTGAACAAAGGTATCAAAGCGTTACACGCTGATGGCACCTATGCCGAAATCCAGAAAAAACACTTCGGCGAGCTGAACCTGTACAGCGGTAAATAAATAGCCCCCTGATCAAACGGGAGCGCGCCCACCGATTTCGGCTATCATCCGCCGCCGTTTTCGCTGGGCGTTTTTGTTGCTGACCGCTAAAGGCTTTATCCATGTTCGACACATTGTTAACCAACCTGGGACTTTCGGCTTTCAGCCTCAGGGGCTTTGGCCCGCTGTTGCTTGAAGGCACATGGATGACCATCAAGCTTTCGGTGTTGTCGCTGCTGCTGAGCATCGTGCTCGGGCTGATCGGCGCCAGCGCCAAACTGTCGGGCAGCGCATTGCTGCGTGTGCCGGCACAGATCTACACCACCCTGATCCGCGGCGTACCGGACCTGGTGCTGATGCTGTTGATTTTCTACAGCCTGCAGACCTGGCTGAGCCTGTTCACCGATGCGATGGGCTGGGATTACATCGAAATCGACCCGTTCAGCGCAGGCGTGATTACCCTGGGCTTTATCTACGGCGCGTATTTCACCGAGACCTTTCGTGGCGCGATTCTGTCAGTGCCGCGCGGCCAGGTCGAGGCGGCGGTTGCCTACGGCCTCAAGCGCGGCCAGCGGTTTCGCTATGTGGTCTTTCCGCAGATGATGCGCTTTGCCCTGCCGGGCATCGGCAATAACTGGCAGGTGCTGCTCAAGGCCACCGCGCTGGTATCGATCATCGGCCTGGCCGATCTGGTCAAGGCTTCGCAGGACGCCGGCAAGAGCACCTATCAATTGTTCTACTTCCTGGTGGTGGCCGCGTTCATCTACCTGATGATCACCAGCGCCTCCAACATCGCCTTGCGCTGGGCGGAGCGGCATTACGCCGCCGGTAGCCGGGAGGCCAAGCGATGATCGAGCTACTTCAGGAATACTGGCGCCCGTTTCTGTACAGCGACGGGGTGCATATCACCGGTCTTGCCATGACGATGTGGCTGCTCAGCGCCTCGATCGCCATCGGTTTCTGCCTGTCGATTCCGCTGTCCATCGCACGGGTCTCGGACAATCGCTGGCTGCGCTGGCCGGTGCAGTTCTACACCTATGTGTTCCGCGGCACGCCGCTGTATATCCAGTTGCTGATTTGCTACACCGGCATCTACAGCATCGCCGCCGTGCGCGAGCAACCGCTGCTCGATGCCTTTTTTCGCGACGCGATGAACTGCACACTGCTGGCCTTCACGCTCAACACCTGCGCCTACACCACGGAGATTTTTGCCGGTGCGATTCGCAGCATGGCGCATGGTGAAATCGAGGCAGCCAAGGCCTATGGCCTGAGCGGCTGGAAGCTGTATGCCCATGTGGTCATGCCGTCGGTGCTGCGCCGTTCGTTGCCGTACTACAGCAACGAAGTGATCCTGATGCTGCACTCCACCACCGTGGCCTTTACCGCCACCGTGCCGGACATTCTCAAGGTGGCGCGCGACGCCAACTCGGCGACCTTCATGACGTTTCAGTCGTTCGGCATTGCCGCGTTGTTGTACCTGAGCGTCACGTTCATTCTGGTCGGGCTGTTTCGTCTGGCCGAACGGCGCTGGCTGGCCTTTCTCGGCCCGGCCCACTAGGAAGGCTCATCATGCGGCATTTGACTCACGCGCTGCTGTCGCCGGTGCCCGGCACTGCACGGCAGATTCACAGCTTTCACTACGGCCCGGATAACGGCGCCTGCAAAATCTATATCCAGGCCTCCCTGCATGCCGACGAACTGCCGGGCATGCTGGTGGCCTGGTACCTCAAGCAGCGCCTGGACGAGCTGGAACGCGCCGGCAAGCTCAAGGGCGAAATCGTCGTGGTGCCGGTGGCCAATCCGGTCGGCCTGGAACAGGTGCTGATGGACACCCCGCTGGGCCGCTACGAACTGGAAAGCGGGCAGAACTTCAATCGCCACTTCGTCGACCTCGCCCAACAGGTCGGTGATGCGGTGCAAGACCTGCTCACCGACGATGTGCAGGACAATGCCCGGCTGATTCGTACGTACCTGCGTCAGGCGCTGCTTGAACAGAGCGCCACCACGCAATTGCAGTCCCAGCGTCTGGTCTTGCAACGCCTGGCGTGTGACGCCGACATGGTGCTCGACCTGCACTGCGATTTCGAGTCGGTCGAGCACCTGTACACCACGCCAGAAGCCTGGCCGCAGGTCGAGAATCTGGCGCGGTACCTGGGCTCGCACGCCAATATGCTCGCCACAGACTCGGGCGGCCAGTCGTTCGACGAATGCTTCACGCTGGTCTGGTGGCAGTTGCAGCAACGCTTTGGCACCCGTGTGCCGATGGGCAGTTTTTCGGTGACTCTGGAGCTGCGCGGTCAGGCCGATGTCAGCCATGCCGTGGCCAGCCGCGATTGCCAGGCGATCATTCTGTACCTGATCGATTTTGGCGCCATCGACGGCGAGCACACCGAACCACCCGAATTGCTCTACCCCGCCACGCCGCTGGCGGCCGTGGAACCGGTGGCGACGCCGGTGGGCGGGCTGCTGGTGTTCTGCGCGATGCCCGGCGAGTACGTCGAGGCCGGCCAGTTGCTGGCCGACATCATCGACCCGATCAGCGATACCGTGACCCAGGTCCGCGCCCCGCAAGCCGGCTTGCTCTATGCCCGTTCGCTGCGGCGCATGGCGACTGCCGGCATGGTCATCGCCCACGTCGCCGGCACCCAGGCCTGGCGCAGCGGCTATCTGCTTTCTCCTTGAGGACTCTATGTACAAACTGACCATCGATGGCCTGCACAAAAGCTACGGCGACAACCACGTGCTCAAGGGCGTTTCACTCAAGGCCAAGAGCGGCGACGTGATCTGCCTGATCGGCGCCAGCGGTTCGGGCAAGAGCACGTTTTTGCGTTGCATCAACTTTCTTGAGCAACCCAACGACGGCGCCATGAGCCTGGACGACAAGCAGATCCGCATGGTCCAGGACAAGGACGGCGGCATGCGCGTCGCCGACCCGCAAGAGCTGCAACGCCTGCGCACCCGACTGGCAATGGTGTTTCAGCACTTCAACCTGTGGGCGCACATGACGGTGCTGGAAAACATCACCATGGCCCCGCGCCGGGTACTGGGCGTACCCAAAGCCGAAGCCGAGGCGCGGGCGCGCAAGTACCTGGAAAAGGTCGGCCTGCCAGAGCGGGTCGCCGAGCAGTACCCGGCGTTTTTGTCCGGGGGCCAGCAGCAACGGGTGGCGATTGCCCGCGCCCTGGCGATGGAGCCGGACATCATGCTGTTCGACGAGCCGACCTCGGCGCTGGACCCGGAGCTGGTGGGTGAAGTGCTCAAGGTGATCCAGGGCCTGGCCGAAGAAGGCCGCACGATGATTCTGGTCACCCACGAAATGGGTTTTGCGCGCAAGGTCGCCACCCAAGTGGTGTTTCTGCACAAGGGCCTGATCGAGGAGTCGGGGCACCCGGACGAGGTGCTGAATAACCCGCAGAGCGAGCGCTTGCAGCAGTTTTTGAGCGGCAATCTGAAATAAGGCTTCTCGCAAGAAAAACAATGGCCCTGTGCTGCGGTCCGTATCTTGAGCCCCTTCAGGAACGTGCCGTCGCGCATGAGCAAACATCCCGACATTGCCCGCGCGTGGTTTGACGCGCTGGGCTGGACGCCTTTCCCGTTCCAGAAACAGGTGTGGGCCGCCGTCAAGCGCGGCGAGTCAGGGCTGTTGCATGCCAGCACCGGGTCAGGCAAGACCTATGCGGTGTGGCTGGCGGCACTGAACAGATTTGTCCGCGTCGCGGATAAACCGCCCAAAGGCAAAGACAAAAGTGCGCCATTGACGGTGATCTGGATCACGCCGATGCGCGCGCTGGCCGCCGACACGCAGCGCTCGCTGCAAGCACCTCTGGCCGAGATGGAGATTGCCTGGTCGGTGGGCTTGCGTACCGGCGACACCTCCAGCAGCGAGCGCGCACGACAAGGCCGGCGCCTGCCCTCGGCGCTGGTTACCACCCCTGAAAGCCTGACCCTGTTGCTGGCCCGCGCCGACGCCCAAAGTGCGCTGGGCAACCTGCAAATGGTCGTGGTCGATGAATGGCATGAGCTGCTCGGTAACAAACGCGGGGTGCAATTACAACTGGCGCTGGCGCGGCTGCGGCGCTGGAATCCACAGCTGATCGTGTGGGGCATTTCTGCGACGCTGGGCAATCAGGAGCATGCCCGGCAGGTGTTACTGGGTGAAGGTGACGGCGGCGTCACAGTGCAGGGCAAGGTCATCAAGGACTTGCAGGTCGACACGCTGTTACCGGCAACGATAGAGCGCTTTCCGTGGGCCGGGCATATGGGCTTGAGCATGCTCAAGCAGGTGGTCGCCGAGGTCGAGAGCAGCAACAGTTGCCTGTTGTTCACCAATACCCGCGCACAGTCGGAACTGTGGTACCAGGCCATTCTTGGCGCACGTCCCGACTGGGCCGGGCTGATCGCCCTGCACCATGGTTCACTGTCACGCGAAGTGCGTGACTGGGTCGAGCGGGCACTCAAAGACGGTCAGCTCAAAGCCGTGGTCTGTACGTCCAGCCTGGATTTGGGCGTGGACTTCTTGCCGGTCGAGCGGGTGTTGCAGATCGGCTCGCCCAAGGGCGTGGCGCGCTTGATGCAGCGCGCCGGGCGTTCAGGCCATGCGCCGGGGCGGGCTTCGCGGGTCACGCTGGTGCCGACACACAGCCTGGAGCTGGTCGAAGCCGCCGCCGCGCAGGTGGCGGTGGCAGCGCGCATGATCGAGGCGCGGCATTCACCGCATCAACCGCTGGACGTGCTCGTGCAGCACCTGGTGAGCATGGCGCTGGGCGGCGGCTTCAAGCCCGATGAGTTGTTTGACGAGGTGCGCGGCGCCTGGGCCTATCGCGATCTGGATGAGGCGCACTGGCAATGGGCGCTGGCCTTCGTGCGCAGTGGCGGCCATTCGCTGACCGCCTACCCCGACTACCGCCGTGTCGAGCCCGACGAGCATGGCATCTGGCGCGTGCCGGACACGCGCCTGGCGCGACGGCACCGGATGAGCATCGGCACCATCGTCAGCGACGCCAGCATCACCGTGAAATACTGGAAAAAGGGCGGCGGCTCGCTGGGCAGCGTCGAAGAGGGCTTTATCGCCCGGCTGCGTCCCGGTGACAACTTTCTGTTCGGTGGACGCCTGCTGGAGCTGGTGCGGGTCGAGGACATGACCGCCTACGTCAAGCGTGCCACTGGCAAGAAAGCCGCTGTGCCACGCTGGAGCGGCGGGCGCATGCCGCTCTCCAGTGAGCTGTCCGAGGCCGTGGTCGCGCAATTCGATGCCGCCGCCCATGGCGTGTTCGAAAGCCCTGCCATGCAAACCGTCAGGCCATTGCTGGAATTGCAGCAGCAGTGGTCGGCGTTGCCACAACGCGACCGGTTGCTGGCAGAGACCTTGAAATCACGCGAAGGCTGGCATCTGTTTTTGTATCCCTTCGCCGGGCGCCATGTGCATCTGGGCCTGGCCAGCCTGCTGGCCTGGCGATTGAGCCGGCAACAACCGTTGACCTTTTCGATGGCCGTCAACGATTACGGCCTGGAACTGCTCAGCGCCAGCGAGCTGGACTGGCACGCGCTGCTGCACCAGGGCGGGCTGTTGAGTGAGGCCAATCTGGCCGAGGACATTCTTGCCAGCCTGAATGCCGGCGAACTGGCCCAGCGGCGCTTTCGCGAAATCGCCAGGATCGGCGGGCTGGTGTTTGCAGGTTACCCCGGTGCCGGCAAAAGCATTCGCCAGTTGCAGGCTTCAAGTGGTTTGTTCTTTGAGGTGTTCAAGCAGTACGACCCCGACAACCGCCTGCTGGGCCAGGCCCATGAAGAAGTGCTGAGCCTGGAGCTGGATTATCAGCGCCTGCAAGACACCTTGCAGCGCCTTGAGCGCTTGCCGCTGGACCTGCATGCCCTCAAGCGCGCCACGCCCCTGGCGTTTCCGCTGCTGGTCGAGCGCCTGCGCGAAAGCCTCAGCAGCGAGAAGCTCGCCGACCGCATTGCGCGCATGGTGCGCGATCTGGAAAAGGCCGCTGGCCCGCTGGTGGATGCATGAGTCCTGAACTGGCAGTGCAACTGGCCGGCGAAACGCTCTGGCTATTGGCTGACAAGGCGCTGTATTACCCTGCGGAAAAAACCCTGCTGATTGGCGATGTGCATTTCGGCAAGGCGGCGGCTTATCGACGCCTGGGCCAACCCGTACCGCATGGCACCACGCAAGCCAACCTCGAACGCATCGACCGGCTGCTTGCGCGGTACCCGAGCGAACGGCTGATATTTCTGGGAGATTTTCTGCATGCGCCGCAATCCCATGCGCCGGCAACGCTGGCGGCACTGGCTGAATGGCGCGGGCAGAATGCTGGACTCTCGATCACGCTGATTCGCGGCAACCACGATAATCGCGCCGGTGATCCACCGGGCTATCTGCATATCGAGGTAGTGGATGCACCATTACTGCTAGGCCCGTTTGCCTTGCAGCACGAGCCCGACCCGCACGCGACCCACCATGTGCTGGCCGGGCATGTGCATCCGGTATTTACCCTGCATGGGCTCGGCCGACAACGCCTGCGCCTGCCCTGCTTCGTGCTGGGCGAGAGCGTCACCCTGGTACCGGCATTTGGTGAGTTCACAGGGGGGTACAACGTGCGACCACAGCCCGGCCAGCGCCTGTATGTCAGTGGCGACGGCGCGGTCTGGGCGCTGGAGAAATAAGTCGCAAGCCGTGATCAGGCAACCGGGCCGGGCGGCGGCTTGTCTGGCAGGGTCGGCTCGCCAGGCTCTTGAGGCTGAGGCGTATCCGGCGCCGGCTGGCCTGGAATACCACCACCCACCATATTCAAGTGCTGGTCAGCCATCAGCGACCAGGCCAGCAGCCCGATCTCGTTGAGGGGCGCAACTCGCTGTCCAGCAGGTTTCGAATCGATTTTCATGGGGCACTCCTGAACGTTGGTTCCCACACCGTCGGCGGGGAAGAACAGTCACCCAGTAGAGTGCCGAAACGGGTATAAATTCAATCACCCGTTCATGAAATCTGTGTTAAGCACGCGGCAGGGTCACGCCACGTTGCCCCTGATACTTGCCGCCACGGTCCTTGTAGGACACTTCGCATTCTTCGTCGGACTCAAGAAAAAGCATCTGTGCCACGCCTTCGTTGGCGTAGATCTTGGCCGGCAGCGTGGTGGTGTTGGAGAACTCCAGAGTCACGTGGCCTTCCCACTCCGGCTCCAGCGGCGTGACGTTGACGATGATGCCGCAACGCGCGTAGGTGCTCTTGCCCAGGCAGATGGTCAGCACGTTGCGTGGAATGCGGAAGTACTCGACGGTGCGCGCCAGGGCGAAGGAGTTTGGCGGAATGATGCAGACATCGCTTTTAACGTCGACGAAGCTGTTGGCGTCGAAGTTTTTCGGATCGACGGTCGCCGAGTTGATGTTGGTAAAAATCTTGAATTCGTCGGCGCAGCGCACATCGTAACCGTAGCTGGAGACGCCATAGGAGATCAGGCGCTCAGCCCCTTCGCCACGCATCTGGCGCTCGACGAAAGGTTCGATCATGCCGTGCTCTTGCGCCATGCGGCGAATCCACTTGTCCGATTTGATGCTCATGGCGGTGTCCTGAAATAGCGAGGTGAAAAATATGCGCGCATCTTACCGGGCCGGGGCGCCTCCTACAAAGGCCATGCGGTCCTGTCCGACGGGCTATGGTAGCCAATGCAAATAATCCTCACCTGCCCATTGGCACTTTCAGGAAAAAGGGTTAAGGTGGCGCCACTGTGTTGCTTGTGTCACTGAGAATCTCTACAAGATGTTGAATACGCTCACCATCACCATGAATTTCCAGCTCTTTGCACTCAGTCTCGGTCGGGGTGTTTCCTGATCCGCAGTTAACTTTGTTCAAGGAGATATATTATGTCCAATCGCCAAACCGGTACCGTCAAGTGGTTCAACGATGAAAAAGGCTTCGGCTTCATCACTCCACAGTCGGGCGAAGACCTGTTCGTACACTTCAAAGCCATCCAGATCGACGGCTTCAAAACCCTGAAAGAAGGCCAGCAAGTTTCTTTCGTCGCTACCCGCGGCCAGAAAGGCATGCAGGCTGAAGAAGTGCAAATCGCTTGATTTTGCGCTGACTCGCTTCGAAAAACCCCGCTCTTGAGCGGGGTTTTTTATTGCCTGCGAAAAAGTATTGCCAGACATCAGGGGCCGGCCATAGTGACCGCCCCCGACACCATTCAATCATCGCTGACCGAAATGGTTGGCATTGCCGGGCTGGCAGCCTCTTGCAACACAATGCGTGCCCCAACCTGACGGGCCAGTTCCTGATAGACCATGGCGATCTGGCTTTGCGGCTCGGCGATCACCGTAGGCTTGCCGCCATCGGCCTGCTCACGGATCAGCATCGACAGCGGCAGTGAAGCCAGCAGCTCGACGTCGTACTGGCTGGCCAGCTTCTCGCCGCCGCCTTCACCGAACAGATGCTCGGCGTGGCCGCAATTGGAGCAGATGTGCACGGCCATGTTCTCTACCACGCCCAACACCGGGATATTGACCTTGCGGAACATCTCTACGCCCTTTTTGGCGTCCAGCAGCGCCAGGTCCTGCGGCGTGGTGACAATCACGGAACCGGCCACCGGGACTTTCTGCGCCAGGGTCAACTGGATATCGCCGGTGCCCGGCGGCATATCGATGATCAGGTAGTCGAGATCGTTCCAGGCAGTCTGGGTCACCAGTTGCAGCAAAGCGCCGGACACCATCGGACCGCGCCAGACCATCGGCGTGTTGTCGTCTGTCAGAAAGGCCATGGACATGACTTCGACACCGTGCGCCTCGATGGGCACGAACCACTTCTGATCCTTGACCCTGGGCCGGGTGCCTTCGGCGATGCCGAACATGATGCCCTGGCTTGGGCCATAGATATCGGCATCGAGAATACCGACCCGCGCACCTTCACGGGCCAGCGCCAGCGCCAGGTTGGCAGCGGTGGTCGACTTGCCGACCCCGCCCTTGCCAGAGGCCACGGCAACGATGTTCTTTACGCTGGCCAGGCCTGGAATCTGGCTCTGGGCCTTGTGCGCCTGAATCCGGCTGTCGACACGCACAGTGGCGGCGGTCACGCCGTCCAGCCCTTCGATGGCGGTCTGCAGCACCTGCGCCCAGCCCTTGCTGAACAAGCCGGCGGCATAGCCCAGTTCGATCTGCACACTGACACTGCCAGCGTCGATATCGATGGCCCGTACGCAACCGGCGCTGACCGGGTCCTGGTTAAGATAAGGGTCGGTGTACTGGCGAAGAATCGCCTCGACCGCTGCGCGGCTCACTGCGCTCATGGACTGGCTCCGAATAAAAACTGACTAAAACAGGCGGCTATCCTACCCGTTATGGCAGGCGGCGCCATGCTTTCGCTGCAAATCCGGGCCGTTTCCTACACCTGAGCGGGGTGAAAAAAAATCCCCACACCTTTATAGTGGCCGGTCTTCGTATGACTTCAAGTAGCCGAGCCCCATGTCCGAGCCACGCAAGATTCTCGTTACCAGCGCCCTGCCCTATGCCAATGGTTCCATACACCTTGGCCACATGCTCGAATACATCCAGACCGACATGTGGGTGCGTTACCAGAAGCACCGCGGCAACCAATGCACCTATGTCTGCGCGGACGACGCCCACGGCTCGGCCATCATGCTGCGCGCCGAAAAGGAAGGCATCACCCCGGAACAACTGATCGACAACGTCAAGGCCGAGCACAGCGCCGACTTTGCCGACTTTCTGGTGGACTTCGACAATTTTCACTCGACGCATTGCGATGAAAACCGCGAGCTGTCGAGCCTGATCTACACCCGCCTGCGCGATGCCGGGCATATCGCTACCCGTTCGGTCACCCAGTATTTCGACCCGGACAAGAAAATGTTCCTCGCCGACCGCTTCATCAAGGGCACCTGCCCGAAATGCAGCGCCGAGGACCAGTACGGCGACAACTGCGAAAAATGCGGCGCCACCTACGCACCGACCGAGCTGAAAGACCCGAAATCGGCGATTTCCGGAGCGACGCCGGTACTCAAGGATTCCAAGCACTTCTTCTTCGACCTGCCTGCGTTCCAGGACATGCTCCAGCAGTGGACCCGCAGCGGCACCTTGCAGGAAGCCGTGGCCAACAAGCTGGCCGAATGGCTCGACAGCGGCCTGCAACAATGGGACATCTCGCGCGATGCGCCGTACTTCGGCTTCGAGATTCCGGACGAGCCCGGCAAGTACTTCTATGTCTGGCTGGATGCGCCGATCGGCTACATGGCCAGCTTCAAGAACCTCTGCGCCCGCCGCCCGGAGCTGGACTTCGATGCCTACTGGAACAAGGACTCCAGCACCGAGCTGTACCATTTCATCGGCAAGGACATCGTCAACTTCCACGCCCTGTTCTGGCCAGCGATGCTTGAAGGTGCAGGCCTGCGCAAGCCGACCGCCATCAACGTGCACGGCTACCTGACCGTCAACGGTCAGAAGATGTCCAAGTCGCGCGGCACTTTCATCAAGGCCCGCACCTACCTGGATCACCTGTCGCCGGAATACCTGCGCTACTACTACGCCTCCAAGCTGGGCCGTGGCGTCGACGACCTCGACCTGAACCTTGAAGACTTCGTGCAGAAGGTCAACTCCGACCTGATCGGCAAGCTGGTGAACATCGCCAGCCGTTGTGCCGGTTTCATTCACAAGGGCAATGCCGGCGTGCTGGTCGAAAGCAATGCTGCGCCAGAGCTGACCGAGGCCTTCCAGGCCGCCGCACCGAGCATCGCCGAGGCCTACGAGGCCCGCGACTTCTCCCGTGCGATGCGCGAAATCATGGCCCTGGCAGACCGCGCCAACGCCTTCATTGCCGACAAGGCACCATGGTCGCTGGCCAAGCAGGAAGGCAAGCAGGATGAGGTCCAGGCCATTTGCGCGCTGGGCATCAACCTGTTCCGCCAACTGGTGATTTTCCTCAAGCCGGTACTGCCGAACCTGGCCCACGACGCCGAGCAGTTCCTCAATGTCGCGCCGCTGACCTGGAACGACCACCAGACCCTGCTGGGCAACCATCAGCTCAATCCGTTCTCGGCGCTGATGACCCGCATCGACCCGACCAAAATCGAAGCCATGGTCACCGCCTCCAAAGAAGACCTGGCCGCCAGCAACGCCGAGCAAGCGCCGAAAGGCAATGGCGAACTGGCCAAGGATCCGCTGTTGCCGGAAATCGAGTTCGATGCCTTCGCGGCCGTAGACCTGCGTGTGGCTTTGATCGTCAAGGCCGAACCGGTAGAGGGCGCCGACAAGCTGCTGCGCCTGACGCTGGATATCGGCGACGAACAACGCAACGTGTTTTCCGGCATCAAGAGCGCTTACCCGGACCCGAGCCTGCTCGAAGGTCGCCTGACCATGATGATCGCCAACCTGAAGGCGCGCAAAATGCGCTTTGGCATTTCCGAAGGCATGGTCATGGCAGCCGGCCCCGGCGGTGAAGAAATCTACCTGCTCAGCCCGGACAGCGGTGCCAAGCCAGGTCAACGCATCAAGTAATACCTGAACGGGAGGCCCAATAACTGCTCCTGGTAGCGGTTATCGGGCCTTTGCCTGTGCGCCGCCCCGCCAGGTGACCCCGGTCAGCATGGGTGGATACCAGCATGAATCTGATTCAACGCATCGACGCCCTGCTGCCTCAGACCCAGTGTGGCAAATGCGGCCACCCCGGCTGCATGCCCTACGCCGAAGGTATCGCCAAGGGCGAGGCGATCAATAAATGCCCGCCTGGCGGCGAAGAAACCCTGGCAGGTCTTGCCCGACTGCTGAATGTCCAGGCCTTGCCGCTGGACACCACACGCGGCCCGGCACCGGCGCAAGTGGCGTTTATCCGCGAGGCCGAGTGCATTGGCTGCACCAAGTGCATTCAGGCCTGCCCGGTCGATGCCATCGTCGGCGCGGCCAAATTGATGCACACCGTTCTGGTCGATGAATGCACCGGCTGCGACCTGTGTGTCGCCCCCTGCCCGGTCGATTGCATCGACATGCTGCCACTGCCGTTGCACAGCGTAGCGCCGCCAGGCCGAATCGTGCAGATGGTCGGTGACCTGGCGCTGGATGCCGACCAGCTGCAGGCCCGCACCCGCAAGCGCAACCTCGCCCGGCAGCGCTACCAGTACCGCGAAGCACGGCTACAGCGCGAGCGTGAACAGCGCCTGGCTCGCACCCCGCGCATGCACACGCCAGAATCGGCACAGGCACCTTTAGAGGCAAGTACCGAAGACCAGGCACTGAAACAAGCCAGAATCACCCTGAACATGCTTCAGGCGCAGTTGAACAAATCGCTCAAGGCCTTCGGTCATCCGCCCATCCGCGAACAGGCCATGCGCTTGCTTCAACTCAAAGACCAGGTCGATGCCGCCGGGCAGACGCTGCAAACGCTTGCGCAAGCAAGCCGGCAACAACCCATCACTCAGCAGCAGACGCAGCCCAAAACCTCTACCGCAGAGCTCAAACGCGCCAAGATCCAGCTAGCCATGGCCCGCGCCAGCCTGAACAAGGCACAAACGGCAGGCGCCCCTGCCGAACAGCTACAAACCTTGCACACGCAGGTGCATGAAGCCGAACAAGCACTACAGATCGCCGAACAGCCCAGCTAGCCACAAAGGCCCATTCGAAGGCCTCATCAGGACCCAGACCGACCATGAACGCCGCCAAACGCCAGGAGATTTTTCGCAGGCTCCACGAAGACAATCCGGACCCTAAAACCGAACTGGCCTACACCACACCTTTCGAGTTACTGGTGGCGGTGACCTTGTCTGCCCAGGCCACCGATGTCAGCGTCAACAAGGCCACTGCCAGGCTGTTTCCGGTGGCCAATACGCCTGAAGCGATTTACGCACTGGGCGTCGAGGGGTTGTCTGCGTACATCAAGACCATTGGCTTGTATAACAGCAAGGCACGCAATGTCATCGAAGCCTGTCGCTTGCTCATCGAGCGGCACAATAGCGAAGTGCCGCAAACGCGAGAAGCCCTGGAAGCGCTGCCAGGCGTAGGCCGCAAGACCGCCAACGTAGTGCTCAATACCGCGTTTCGGCAGATCGCCATGGCGGTGGACACGCACATCTTTCGCGTCAGCAACCGCACCGGCATTGCGCCCGGCAAGAATGTGGTCGAGGTGGAAAAGCAGTTGATGAAGTTTGTGCCGAACAATTACCTGCTCGACGCTCACCACTGGCTGATCCTGCATGGTCGCTACGTATGCCAGGCACGCAAGCCGCGCTGCGGTAGCTGCCGTATCGAGGACCTGTGCGACTACAAGGAAAAGACGTCCGACGATTGAGTAATAGATTCACCCAGGCCCGGACGATTGAAAAAATCTTTTTTACCCGCCTTTGGATTGGCGCTATAAGGGGCGCCAATGACAGCCTAAGCCTGGAGTCAAATTGCATGAGTACCGGCAAAGAGCAATTGGACGTGGAAGATGATTTCGTGGTCGACGCGGACGACAGCGAAACGCCTTCTGTCGAGCCCGCCAAGACCAATCTGAGCAAACGCCGCACCATCGACAACATGCTTGAAGAGCGGCGCCTGCAAAAGGAGTTGGCCGACTACGATTTCGACATTTAGGCGCCTGCCCTTACGCCCCCTCAGACCAGCCCGTTGCGCTGAGCCAGCTCGATGAGGTCGACCAGAGAATGTGCATTGAGCTTGAGCAGCAGACGGGTTTTATAGGTACTGACCGTCTTGTTGCTCAGGAACATGCTGTCGGCGATTTCCTTGTTGGTCTTGCCACGCGCAAGCTGCTGCAGAACCATCATTTCCCGTCCTGACAAGCGATCGACCATATCCGCTTCGCTGGCGTTGCCCATGCTCGAACGCACCGTGTGCAAAGCCTGATTGGGAAAATAACTGTACCCCGAAAGCACTGCCTTGATTGCGCTGAGCAACTCGGTCAGATCCTGCTGCTTGCACACATACCCTGATGCGCCGGCCTGCATGCAGCGCATCGAGAAATGCCCCGGCGCCTGAGAGGTGAGAATCAACACCTTGAACGGCAGGGCCATGGCCGAAAGGCGGGCAATGACCTCAAGGCCGTCAAGTTTGGGAATGCCGATATCGAGAATCACGATATCGGGCAAGTGCTCACGAGCCAGTTGCAGTGCATCCACTCCATTGTCGGTCTCTGCAACCACCTCATAACCATGGCGCTCCATCAGCATGCGTACGGCAAGGCGAATGACAGGATGATCATCCACGATCAGCACTTTATTCATGGGCAGTCCAATTTTTGCTATTCGAATTTTCAGAGTCAGCACAATAGCCTAGTCGTTTAGTGCTTTGCATGACGCGCCCCCCTTGAGAGCGACAGCCAAAGACCATTCCCACACTCAGCGCAGAACTTTCCTACAAATCTCGCCTCAACTGACGAGCCGTCGATGTCCATCACAAGTTATCCCTTCAAAATCCGGTGGAGTGATTGTTTTCCCGAACGCCGTGATAGAGCCGTTGGTTCCAGACCTGACAAGCATTGCCGCGCCCGGTGAACTAATGATTTGAACTCACGCTGGTGGCAGATGAACAAAATAGTCTCAAGCAAAGTGCCACTACTCTGCACCCTCATCACTCCAGCCCATTGCCAGGCCCCACCAGCGTCGATACTCATGACAAGACTGCCATGCTTCTTACAGGGGCACGTGAAGCACATGCCGAACGGCACATCATGACTTGGCAAGCGTTTTTATATCTTCTTACGCAAGGCCATGTGCCAGTCCGTCGTTTAAAACTACACGTAACCTGACGCCGTTTTCGTACATATATCTATTTTGGGAGCAGGACCACAAAATATTCAGAAATACCTTACAAGACTTTGTCCTGTCGGATGGACCTCTCCCCGGCGCCGCGCCTTCCGGGGAGGAGTCTTACGCCCATGAAGGGCTCAGCCGACAAGGAGCTAATACCATCTCCGACGCCGAATCCAGACCTGAAGTGCGAAACAGGAAATGGACTACAGCACTAACAGACGTTGCAATAAAATAAGTAAGACAGTTACCACACGAACAGGCGCTTTTATGTAGTCTTCCAATTTTTACTTGCAAATCCTATTACCAGTCGTTACTTTTTTAACAACCAGCCTTACTAGATACGGGCAAGAGCCACTTACTGGACACGCGCCACCGTACGAGGCAGCCCATGATAATGGCGCCATGACTTACTGTGTTTTAAATGGGCCCGGCTTATCGGCGGACTCGAACGGATTCGATCAACATAAACACGGCCAATCAACTGCACTCTTCCTTTGTCATGGCCGACCGGGCCTGACGATTCTTTTTGAATGGCCGTGTGTATAACCATGTTCAAAAAGGAATAGACCATGAACAACAAACCTTCACGCTCGGCTTCAACTTCGTCAACCCCCATGGACCTGACGGCTGCGGTAGAAGCGTTCGTTGCCCAGGGCGGTGTGATTGCCGTCATCGCCGATGGCGAATCGGCAGACAACACGCCCGGGAAGACTGACAAAGAACAGGGCGCCCGTGAGCCCGAACCCGATCAGCAGACCCGACTGACACTGCTCAAGACGCTGGTCAATAAAGGTGCGGGGGTTTCTTCATTGCAGTACTCCTTGCGCATGAACAAGAAGGACATTCGTCAACTGGCACTGGCACATGGCATCAAGATCAACTTCAGCCGGCCGGTCAGTGAGAGCCGCGACGCCGCCCGCCACGAGGCGCTCGACGTCGATGACGTCATGGCCGGCCATGCCATGCACTACTCCAGCCTGGGTTACACGGTGCCCGAGATTGCCCAGGTGATGGGCCTGAGCATTCGTCAGGTCTGGAACATCGGCAAAGCCTACCGGTTCGAGTTCAAGCAGCAGAAGCCAAGCGATACCCCCTGACAAGAAGCGTCACGCCTCGACCCGAACAGGCCGGGGCGCCAGCTGCCATCAGTGCGCACGACAAGGCAACGCCCTTAGTTCACGTAGGAATCAGCCACAGCACATAGAGTTTTCATCTGCACGACAAGTAAGCCATTTGAAAAAGTCATTTAGCCAGAGTGGATGACGCGGTAGTGAAGCGTGTAGCCAGTATGAGCCGACCCTGAGCGCGTGCTCACAAAGATGACTAAAGTGATTCACTCACCCATTTAAAGGAGGGTACATGCGCCATTGCGAACACCGTCGACCTGAAACTTTTCAGGTCATTCGAATACATTCATATCGATGGAAATACCCTGTCAATACTGAACGAATACCGAACACTGGAGCATGCCTTGAAGGCGTATAAGGACCGGCTTGAGTTGCTCAAACACAGCGAAGAACTTTCCAGGCACCTGGTGTTTGAACAAAAACTGCTGACGCTGTTAAACCATTACAGTATGGGATTTGAACACGTGATGAGTTTTATTCCACGCACGGTACAACAGTCCATGCGCCCGCCTGGAAAACGCAAGGCTGGCAGACCACGCAAGGCATGAAGCGGGTCATGCAACGCGGTCATGCAGCCCCGGCCGGGGCTGCAT